>NZ_LLXT01000044.1 GCF_001431625.1 Stenotrophomonas geniculata ATCC 19374 = JCM 13324 | reverse complement strand
ACCGAGATTCGGCGGAAGCCACGGATTGAGCTGCTGGTCCTCGCGGCCGAACATGATCTCAGCCTCGCCCTCGATGCCGCCTTGCTCATCCTCACCGCCGAACAGGTTCTCGGCGTGAATCCAGATCGACCCGTTGGACGTGACGGAGCCAGCCCATGCCGTTGCATCATCCACGTCCCACTGCACGAACTCATCCACCGGCCCCTGACACAGGCCGAACAGCAGCTTGAGCTTGTACCAGTAACCAACGGTCTTCTTACCTCCGCCGCCCATCGCTGGCCTCCATTCGCTGAGCGTGCGCAACCAATGCCAGGGCCAGGCCATCACCTGTAGCGACCAGCCGCTCGGCCTCGATGCCCTCCTTGCGGAAAGCATTCCAATCCAGCCCATGCGCGGCAAACCAATCCCGACCGCCACGCGAGCAGAAGCCTGGCTTGTTGCCGAAGCCCGGAATCGTGCGCATGTGCTCAAGGGTCACGATCACTTCTTGCCCCCCTTGCGGATCTTGTCGGTACCCGCCGACCGCCACGCCAGCACCTGCGGCTCGGAGATCCGCACCGTTCCATAGATGCGCTTCACGGCGGTGCCTTCCTCGGTGGTGGGAATATCGGGCGTCTGCACTTCCGGCTTGGTCTGGTTCGTCCGGGCGAGCAGCGCACTGACCAGCATCGCCACGATCATGATGATCAGCTGCACCCACCACACAAAGGCCTGCTGTGGCTGGCCCTGCGGGAAAGGAGAACGAAAGTGGTCGACCAGGAAGGCAAGGCCGGCCAGCGCCAGAACAAGTGCGGTGGCCCTACGCGCAAGAGCGCCGGATTCCGTGTCATGCCACCAGTACCGAAATCGCCACCCGTACACGTACAGAAGCCGGTGCAGGCCGCGCCGAGGCTGTTGTCGATCAGTGTTCACCATGAGATCCGGTGTCCGTCAAAAGGGTTCTCCACGTTCAACTGCGGCTGGCCGCCATAGTTGGGCGTGTTCTGGAAGTAGCTGCCGCAGTCGGCGAACGTGTGTGCACACCCAGGCGCGACCGTGACCGTCAGGCCCGCAGACAGTTCAGGTCCGGGGTAATTGAGGGTGATGGTGTCGCCGGCGTGCGAGTTGATCGTCCGCGTCTCCGCCAGGCCGTTGCTGCGCTCCCAGACCATGACCCCGCCTTCCAGGCGACCAGCGGGGAACGCGGCAAACGCAGCTGAGCGCAAGGTGGCGCCGCCGGCGTAAGCCAGCACGGCCTCCACGGCGTGATCCGGCATCGCCACCCCGCACCGATACAGCGCCTTCCAGCAGCCCCGAGTGAACCGGCCCGTATTGCCCCGGAAACCCTTGCCTGCGTTGTTCCGCTCACAGGTCAGGGTCAGAGTGGTGTCAGTGAAGCGCGGTGATACCACCTGGCCCGTCCACTCGATCACCGCCTGCAGGTCCGGGTCGTTGCTGTGGACCTTCATGCACACAACGGAAACCCGGCCGCTGGGCGCGTATGGCCGGAAGATGCGGCCAAACTCCTGCGTGACCGGCAGCTCGGCAGCGGCCGGATTCAACAGGAACGGCATCTTGATGGTCAGCTTGTTCTGCGATCGCTCGCTGGTTTCATTCACAGCACTGCGCTCGATGCCGGGCGCCGAGCGATAGAGCCTTGCACCATCCCCACTACCGATCGTCATGTCGCGCGCGCCGGATG
>NZ_LLXT01000043.1 GCF_001431625.1 Stenotrophomonas geniculata ATCC 19374 = JCM 13324 | reverse complement strand
CGCTGGCGCGCACGGTCACCGGGTGGCCGGAGGCGAGCAGGCGATAGCCGATGCCTGCATTGACCAGCGTGTAGTCGGGCAGCTTCAGGGTGTTGTCGGCGTCGTACCAGACATCGCCGTAATAGCGCACGGCGGCGTAGGTCTCCAGCCCATCCACCCATGGCAGCTGGTAGGTGGCATGCAGTACTGCGCTCCAGCGCGCAGCACCTGCGGTGCGCTTGCCTTCCTGCGAGGCGCTGCCCGGAGACAACTTGTCGTAGGTCGGGTCCAGCCAGGTCACGCCGCCCCCCACCGTCAGCGCGTCTGTCACGTGCAGGTCGCCATTGGCTTCGATGCCTTCGTACAGCGTGATGCCGTCCTGCACCAGGCGAGGCAGGCTGCCGGCGATCAGCTGGTCGATGTTGGCGCCACGTTCCAGCCGGAACGCCGCCAGATTCGCATTCCAGCGTGCCGCGTCGACCTTCGCGCCGATCTCGTACTGCTTGCTGATGGTCGGGTCGAGCACGTCGCCGGCGTTGGCGTAGCTGTTGCCCACGCGGCTGCCCGCTTCCAGCGATTCGATGTAGCTGGCGTAGAGTGTGACCGCCTCGCTGGGCTTGAACATCACGGCGTAGGTCGGTGTGACCGGGTAGGTGTGGTAGCGGCCCTTGGTCTCGTAGTCATTGTAGCGCCAGCCCGCCAGGACCGACCAGCCGCTGCCGAGATCGACGGTATCGCTCGCGAACACCGCCTGCTGCACGGTCTCGTCGCCGCGGGTCATCACCCGTA
>NZ_LLXT01000042.1 GCF_001431625.1 Stenotrophomonas geniculata ATCC 19374 = JCM 13324 | reverse complement strand
GGCTCATTCAATCGCGCAAGGCCCGAAGGTCCCCTGCTTTCACCCGTAGGTCGTATGCGGTATTAGCGTAAGTTTCCCTACGTTATCCCCCACGACAGAGTAGATTCCGATGTATTCCTCACCCGTCCGCCACTCGCCACCCAAGGAGCAAGCTCCTCTGTGCTGCCGTTCGACTTGCATGTGTTAGGCCTACCGCCAGCGTTCACTCTGAGCCAGGATCAAACTCTTCACTTAAAACGACATGATCCGAAGATCAAAATTTAAAGCTGCAGATGAGTGATTCTGGCAACGTATCGCTTGCTTTAAAACAATTAATAGTTGCTTGATCAAACGTCTGCAAGATGGACAATCATCCTTCCTGCAGGCGCCTTCACAAGATACCTGCGCATACTTTCAAAGATCCGGGGAAGTGGCCTCAGCGCCGTTCCCGTGTGCTGCGAAGTTTCCTTCGTAGCGAGCCGCCCATTATAGCCGGCTTTTCTGCTTCGTCAACACCTTTTTTCAAGGCCGTCTCACCGGGGTGGACGTTGTTGCCGATGCTGCTTCGTCGTTGGACCCGAGGGTCTTTCGTCGTTGCGAGCCGCCTATTATGCCGGACTTTTCGAGTCCGTCAACACCTTCGTTCGATCATCTCGTTCGTCGGTGGTGGCGTTGCTGTTTGCGTGCCGTTTCCGAAGAAGCGGTGCGCTGCAGCAAGGGAGCGAATTCTAGAGATCCTGCAGATTTCGTCAAGCGCTTTTTTGCATGGTGATGACAGAAGCACCGCGACATCAGGCATGGCGTACGCTCGAAGATCGCTGCGGCGTTGCCCGCGCGTTGCGCGGTCAACGCCGCAACCGCTATCAATGCATGGATGCACACAGGAGAGACGGCAATGAACATGCAGGTGCGGCAAGCATGGTGGCGCGACCTTTCAGTACCGGCCCTCGTTGCCGGCTTCATTACTGTGCTGGTTGGCTTCGCCAGTTCGGCCGTCATCGTGTTCCAGGCTGCACAAGCCGTCGGTGCCAACCAGGCACAGATCGCCTCATGGATGTGGGCACTGGGACTGGGCATGGGTGTCACCTGCATCGGGCTGTCGCTGCGCTATCGCGTGCCGGTGGTGACCGCGTGGTCGACACCGGGCGCGGCAATGCTGGTGGTCGGTGCCGGTGGCGCCTCGCTCGCTGAAGCCACCGGTGCATTCCTGCTCGCCGCGGTGCTGGGCATGCTGGCAGGCTTCTCCGGCATCTTCGCCCGGTTGATGCAGCGGGTGCCGATGGCGCTGGCCGCCGGCATGCTGGCCGGGGTGCTGCTGCGCTTCGGTCTGGACGTGTTCGTGGCCATGAACACCCAGCTGGTGCTGGCGCTGGCGATGTTTGCCACCTGGCTGACCGGACGCCGCCTGTTCCCGCGCTATGCGGTCATCGCCACCCTGCTGGTCGGCATCGCGGTCGCGGCCAGCCGTGGCCTGCTGCACGCACAGCAGGTACAGCTGCAACTGGCGGTACCGCAATGGGTGACCCCATCCTTGTCCTGGACGGCGGTGGCCGGCATCGCCCTGCCCCTGTTCGTGGTCACCATGGCCTCGCAGAACATTCCGGGCGTGGCGGTGATGCGGGCCTCCGGCTACGACGCCCCGGTGTCGCCGCTGATCGGCTGGATCGGTGTGGTCAATACGCTGCTGGCACCATTCGGGGCGTACGCGCTGAACCTGGCGGCAATCACCGCGGCGATCTGCATGGGTCGCGATGCGCATGAGGACCCGGCACGACGCTATACCGCCGCCATGGCGGCAGGTGCCTTCTACATCGTCATCGGACTGTTCGGTGCCACCGTGGCCGCGCTGTTCGCTGCGTTCCCGAAGGAGCTGGTGGCCTGCGTGGCCGGTATTGCGCTGTTCGGCACCATCGCCAACAGCCTGGCCAGTGCGCTGGCGGTGGAGCGGGACCGCGAGGCGGCACTGGTCACCTTCCTGGTCACCGCCTCGGGCGTTTCACTGGCCGGCATCGGCTCGGCGTTCTGGGGCCTGGTGGCCGGTGCGCTGTGCCTGCTGGTGCTGCGGCCCCGTCAGGGCCGCTGACCCACCCTACCCCGCCAATGCGGCACCGACGGTGCTCAGTACCACCGCGATGACGATGGCGATCAGTGTGGCGACCACGCTGGTGCCGCCGCGCGCGGTCAGCTCGCTGCGCAGCCGTGCGTCATCGCCGCCGGTGATGGCTCGGGCCTGGGCGATCAGGCGCTGGCAGTGTGCCAGGTACCAGCTGTTGCCAAAGATGCCGGTGGTGATGCTGAGTGCCAAGGTGATGACCAGCGACAGGCCATCCGGCACGTCCAGCAAGGTCTCCACCACGCTGATCAGCAACAGCAGGCCAGCCCACATCGCCGCCAGGCGGTACATCCTGCGGTACATCATCCAGATCAGGCCGAGCAGGAAGGCCGGCCAGTGCCAGGTGCCACTGCCCGTGGCAATGCCCTGATCCAGCCGCCAGCGCTGGCGGTAGATCGGGAAGTTGCCGCCGACCACGCTGGCGTACAAGGCCATCTCGCCCTCCAGCCCGGCAGCCACGGCCCTATCCGGTACAGCGACCGGCGCTCGATAGGGATCGGACGGATCGCCGACACTCGGCGCGATGCCCTCAACCGCAGGGGCTGCGTCGATATCCGGGGCCGGGGCCACCTCGATGGGCGTGGACGCCTGCTCCAGTTCCGACAACGGCCGCCATGAGGGCATGCCTTCGCACCAGAGCAGCGTGCGCGCCGTAACCGTCCCTTCCTGCTGCAGCTGGCGAAGACCGGCCAGATCCACCGGCCCACTGCTCTGCCTGCCATTGGCGTACCACCATTGTGCTTCCTGCATGTTTTCCGTCCTTGCTACCTGCATCGACAAACTGAAATCGCTGCCAGCGCCTACAGCGCGGCACTGGTCAGGGTCTGCACCAGCTGATGGCGCGCACCCGGCGCAAGCGTAATCTGCTCCGGGCCTGCGTTGGCCACTTCCAGGCAGACGTAATCGTGCCACCCATCGCCGACATCGGACATCCTGGCTGCGGCCTCGGCACCGGGATTCCAGGCCACCAGGGTCTGGCTGCCTTCGCTGCGGATCTCGATCCGCCGCTGCAGTACGGGGTCACGCAGTACGTAATGGCCGCCGGCACCGGTATAGATGCGATCGCTGCGACCGGGATCACGCGGATCGCGCAATGACCACGGTCCCTGTTGCAGGCGCAGCTGCGCATAGTCCTCGTACTTGTCCAGGTACTGCAGGCCATCAAGGCCCTCGACCTCGACCCGGTTGGCATCGCCCACCCGGAAATAGCTGTGCAGGGCCTGGGTGAAGGTCACCGGCGAGGTTCCGGTGTTCTGGGTGACCAGCTGCTGGCGCAGCTGGCGGCCGATGCGCATCTGCATCTGCAGGCGCAGGCCGGGATCAGTGCAGGGCGCCGGCGCCAACTGCAGCTCGACCTCACCGTCATCGCTCTGGCTGGCCTGCAGAAGCTCCCAGCGCGCGGTACGTACCAGGCCATGCGCCGGTACATCGGCACTCTGGCCCTGGCGCCCGAACCACGGCCAGCACACCGGAACGCCACCGCGGATGGGCGTAGGCAGCTCGGCGCGCGTGGGCGAAAGCCACAGCAGGTCGGGCTGCCCATCGGGAATGAACGACAGCAGCTGGCCACCAAACACACTGACGACCGCCGTGGCATTGGCGGTTCGCACCTGCCAGGCCTCCAGGCCGTGATACAGGCCGGTGCTGATGTCCGGATTCAACTGCATGCGATGACGCTCCTTGAAGACCGCGGGGATGATGTCGCGGTCAACGTGCCGCCGGCAAGGCCTTCTGCCCAGCGGGTGCGATAGCGGCCTCTTCCTGCAGCGTGCGCAGGATGCGCTGGCCGGCGCGGCCGTCCACCTCACTCCAGCCCAGGCGCTGCTGCTCGGTCTGGATCGCGCGACGCGTGGCGGTACCGATCATGCCGTCGGCGGCACCGATGTCGTGGCCACGGGCCAGCAGCAGGGTCTGCAGCTGGCGGCGCTCATCGCGGCCCAGGCCCGGGTCATCGGTCGGCCAGGCGGTGGCCAGACCGTTGCCGCCACGCAATTGCTCAGCCAGCGTCGCGATCGCCAGCGCATAGCTTTCGGCGGCGTTGTAACTGTAGATCGCGTCGTAGTTGCGGAACACCAGCAATGCCGGGCCCTTGTTGCCGGCCGGCAGCAGCAGGGCGGCGCGCGCATCCGCCGGCAGGTTGACCGGAGCCAACGCGCTGCCATCCAGCGCGGTCACGCCCTGCGCACGCCAGTCGGCCAGGGCGCGACGCTGGGTGCGCCCCGCCTGGCTGGCGTTGAAGCCGGCAGGAACGCGAACTTCCATGCCCCACGGCTCTCCGCTGCGCCACCCGGCGCGCTTGAGGTAGTTGGCGGTGGACGCCAGCGCATCGGGAACGCTGCCGACCAGATCGCGGCGGCCATCGCCATCACCGTCCACGGCAATGCGTGCATAGGTACTGGGCATGAACTGCGTATGCCCGAAGGCACCGGCCCAGGAACCGGTGAGGCCCTGGGCCTGCAGGTCCCCGCGGTCGATCAGCTTGAGCAGCGCCAGCAGTTCACCGCGGAAGAAGGGTTGGCGACGGCCGGCGCAGGACAGCGTGGCCAGTGATTGCAGCAACGGGCGCTTGCCGAACACGCGGCCGTAGTCGCTCTCCACGCCCCAGACCGCGACGATGGTGGCCGGATCGACGCCGTACTGCGCCGAGACCCGATCGAGCAGGTCGCGGTGCTGCTGCAGCATGGCGCGACCATCAGCCACGCGCTGGCGATCGACCAGCGCGGCCAGGTAGTCCCAGATCGGCGTGGTGAATTCGGGCTGCGCATCGAGCAGGCCGAGCACGCTGGGGTCCGGGGTGAGCCCGGCGGTGATCTCGTTGAAACGGTCGGGACTGATGCCCTGTGTCGCAGCGGTGGCCTGCAAGCCCGCCAGGCAGCGGCTGAAGGCCGGATCGACGGTGGCATTGGATGCTGCAGGCAGCACGGGGGGCGAGGCGAGAGCGGCCGCCAGGCCGAGCGTGGTCAGAATGGGCATGGCGTCCTCCGTGTTGCCGTTGCACGGCCATCTTAGGGGTAGCGGTACTGCTGAACCTGAAGGGGCACCGGCTGGCCGTCCGCCCTAGATGGCACGCAGCAGGCGCAGGCCGTAGGCGGGACTGTCGGCATTCCAGCGTTGCGTGACCTGCAGTCCCGCCTCCTGCAGCAGCGCCTCGAAGCTGTCGTCGGTGTACTTGTGGCTGTACTCCACACGAATCGGTTCGTCGGCCACAAAGTGGAAGGTCCGGCCATCCAGATGGACGTCCTGTGCCCGCTGGCTGACCAGATCGGTCTCGATGCGCAGCCGCGCGACGCTGTAGCGGGCACGATGACGGAAGCCATCGAGATCGAAGTCGCTGCCGATCTCGCGGTTGAGGCGCGCCAGCAGGTTGAGGGTGAATGCGGCGGTGAGGCCCTGCGCGTCGTTGTAGGCCGCCTCGATCAGGGCCGGGTCCTTGTGCAGATCGATCCCGACCAGGGCCAGGCCGTCGCGCCCCATCGTCTGGCGCATCGCCAGCAGCAGGGCGACGGCGTCTTCGCCTTCAAAGTTGCCCAGCGTGGAACCGGGGAAGAACAGCAGTCGTCGCGCGGCCTCGCGTTCGGGCAGGGGCACGGCCACGGGATGGGTGAAGTCGGCACAGACCGGCAGCATCTCCACCTCGGGCAGCGCCGGTGCCAGATGGCCGATGCTGGACAGCAGCGCGGCGCGCGAGATCTCGATCGGGGTGTAGGCCACGGGGTTCTGCAGCGCGGCCAGCAGCAGCGCGGTCTTGCGTCCGCTGCCGCTGCCCAGCTCCACCACGTGCAGGCGCGGGCCAGCGGTGCGGGCGATGTCCGGCAGCACGCGCGCCAGCAGGGCCAGCTCGGTGCGCGTGGGGTAGTACTCGGGGGTCTGCGTGATCTGCTCGAACAGGCGCGAGCCGCGTGCATCGTAGAAGTATTTGGACGGCAGCTGGCGGGGCGTGCGCGACAACCCGGCCACCACGTCGGTGAGGACCTGCTGGCGGCCGGGGGTGAGATCGGTCAACGCCTGCAGCGCATCCTGCACCGTACTCATGCGAGGTCCCTGGCCAGACGCAGCCCGGAGAACTGCCAGCGCGCCGGTGGCATGAAGAAGTTGCGGTAGCTGGCGCGCACATGGCCGCGGGGCGTCACGCAGCTGCCGCCCCGCAGTACCCATTGCCCGCACATGAACTTGCCGTTGTATTCACCGAGGTTGCCGGCGAAGGGGCGGAAGCCCGGGTAGGCGCCATACGCGCTGTGGGTCCATTCCCATACATCGCCGAACAGCTGCCGCAGTCCACGGCCCTGCGCTGCCTGCGGGTGCAGCCGATCATCATCGGCGAAATGGCCGCGCAGCGGCTGCGACGCGGCAGCGGCCTCCCACTCGAACTCGCTGGGCAGGCGCGCGCCGGCCCAGCGAGCGAAGGCATCGGCCTCGTAGTAGCTGAGGTGGCAGACCGGCGCGTGCGGATCCAGTCCGCGCCAACCGCCCAGGGTGTACTCGCGCTGCAGGGCGTCATCCCAGTACAGCGGATGCCGCCAGTCCTCGGCTTCACGCATTGCCCAGCCTTCACTGAGCCACCAGCGCGGCTCGCGGTAGCCGCCGGCGTCGATGAAGGCGCGGTACTCGGCATTGCTGACGGGACGCTCAGCGAGCGCATGCGCGGGGAGCAGCACGCGATGCGCCGGCGATTCGTTGTCGTAGGCGAAGGCGGCGTGCTGCGGCCAGGCTGCGGCACCGACGGTGACGATGCGCTCGGGTGATTCGATCCAGCCCTGCGCACTGGCAGCGCTGGCGGCAGGCTGCAGGTCCTCGCGGTAGGCGGGCTGCAACGGGTTGCACCAGAACGCATGCTTGATGTCGGTGAGCAGCAGTTCCTGGTGCTGCTGTTCGTGCTGCAGGCCCAACTGCAGATGCTGCAGTGCCTGCTCATCAAGGTCGCCTGCCGCCAGCCGCGATTGCACCTGTGCATCGACCTGCTGGCGGTAGTCGCGCACCTGCTGCAGCGATGGCCGCGACAGCAGCCCACGCTGCGGCCGGGCATGCGCCGGCCCGATGCTCTTGTAGTAGCTGTTGAACAGGTAATCCCAGGCCGGGTCATGCGCCGGTGCAGCAGTGAAACCCGCCAGCACGAAGCGTTCGAAGAACCAGGTGGTGTGGGCCAGGTGCCATTTGCTCGGGCTGGCATCGGCCATGCTCTGCAGCATGGCGTCCTCGGCGCTGAGCGGCGCGGCCAGTTGCATGCTGCGCGCACGCACCCGTGCGAACTGGTGGGCGAGATCGTGCTGCGGGGCAGCGACGGCGGCGGGTACGCTGTCCATGTGGGCAGCATCGGCGCTGGACGGTGAGTGCAATGTCATGGTTCAGCGTCACTTCGTTCACATGGATGAGCCTGCCGCATTCAAGAAGCCACCCCGAACGCCGCTAACGGCAATGCTGCGGCCGCGTCGTCACCGCGCTGGAATTCCTGCTTGCCCCTGCATCCGCTCCGCCAGCCTGCGCACTACCTGTTCGTGCTGCCCGCCCTGCTGGTTGCCGTAGTGGTATGGACCGCATTGGATACCGCAGACGTGTCCAGCCCGGCGCAGCGCATCCTGCCCTGGCTGCTGGCCTGCCTCGGTGCCGGCCTGGCCCTGCTCTACCACCAGGTACGTCCGCTCTGCCTTCTGCTGGTGGTGGCGGTCATGTTCGCGCTGCTGCACCAGGACGTGGGCGGCTACCTGCGCAGCGGCCATGTCGGCGCGCTGACACCCCTGCGCTTCCATGCCATCTCGGCGTGGCTGCCATTGCTGTTCGCCGGCCTGTCGTTGTGGCCGGAGCGCGGGCGTCGCCGCCACGACCTGCTGTTGCGCTCCGTCGCCAGCGGTACGGCATTGCTGATCTTCCTGCTGCTGGCCACGCAGCAGCCGCGCGGCATGCACGATCTGCTGTCGAACCGTCACTGGGCGTGGATCCCGGCCGACTGGAACGCGCTGGCGCAGCTGCCGGCGCTGCTGTTCCTGCTGGCCACGGCGGCGCTGGGCTGGCAGGCCTGGCGGCATCCGCGGCCGCTGCACACGGCGATGCTGCTGGCCCTGCTGTGCCTGTGGTGGATGCTGCCACGGGTATTCCTGCAGCCGGTGCTGCTGCCAGCGCTGAGCAGCGCTGCCCTGCTGCTGATGCTGGGTGCGATGCTGCAGGAGTCCTTCCACATGGCCTTCCGCGATGAGCTGACCGGCCTGCCCGGGCGCCGCGCGTTCAACGAGACCCTGCAGCGGGCACGCGGCACCTACAGCATCGCGATGGTGGACGTGGACCACTTCAAATCGTTCAACGATACCCACGGCCACGACACCGGCGACGACGTGCTGCGCCTGGTGGCCTCGCGGCTGGCGCGGGTCGGTGATGGTGGACGTGCGTTCCGCTATGGCGGCGAGGAGTTCGCGGTGGTGTTCCTGGACCGCCCGGCAATGGCCTGTGTCGATGCCGTGGAAGCCTTGCGGCAGAGCATCGAGGACACGCGCATGCAGCTGCGTGACCGCAGCACCCGCAGCCGCGACGATGACGCCGGGCGCCAGCAGCGCGGGCGCGGCGGCAGCGGACAGGTAGTGCAGGTAACGGTAAGCATCGGTCTGGCCGACACCCGCGTCGGTCCGCGGCCGGCGGCCGTGGTCAAGGCTGCCGACCAGGCGCTGTACGTCGCCAAGGACGGCGGCCGCAACCAGGTGCGCGCCTATGCCGGGCAGGGCGTGCTGGCAGTACGCGGTGGCTGAGACTCAGAGCGCGTCGAGGTAATACCAGCGGCCTTCGATGCGCAGGAAGCGGCTGTGCTCGGTCATCTTCACCGCGCTGCCGCCGCCCACCCGGTAGCGCGCGGTGAACAGGACCTCAGCGCTGTCGGCGCCGGTGACGGTGTGCTCGTGCACGGTCAGGCCCAGCCAATGCGTGCGCTGACCGGGCGCATCATCCAGCGACAACTCGGCCGGACGCGTATCCGGGTGCCAGCTCTGGCGCAGGTAGTCGGCCAGGCCCCGCACATAGGCGCTGTAGCGCGAACGCATCAGGCGCTCGGCATCCGGCGCGGCTTCACCGGCGTGGAAGCGGCCGCAGCAGGCGGCATAGTCGGCGGGCAGGCCGCAGGGACAGGGATCGGCAGGTTTTCGGCTCATATCAGCATTGTCGCCGGGTTGCGCGGATTGATCCACGCACGGCACAGGTCGCCGGGTACAGGACAGGCGTATGCTGTCGCGCCCCCACCTTGATTGATCGCCGTGCTGGAACTGGTTCCCCCCGAGTTGTGGTGGCTGGTGGTGATCGCCTTCATCGCCGGTCTTGTGGATGCCGCCGTGGGTGGCGGTGGCCTGGTGCAGCTGCCGGGACTGTTCACGGTGCTGCCGCAGCAGACGCCGGCCATGCTGTTCGGTACCAACAAGTTCAGTTCGATGTTCGGTACCGGTGCGGCGGCCTGGCGCTATGCGCGCAACGTGCGCTTCCCGTGGAAGCCGGTGTTGTTCGCGGCCGGCACGGCCTTCATCTTCTCCTTCGCCGGGGCCACGGCGGTAAGCCTGCTGCACAAGGACGCGGTGCGCCCACTGGTGCTGGTGCTGCTGATCGCGATGCTGGCCTACACACTGTGGAAGAAGGACTTCGGCGCGCTGCACCGCCCGCAGGAGATCGGTCGCCGCGAGCTGGCGATCGCGCTGGCGATCGGTGCGGCGATCGGGTTCTACGACGGCTTCTTCGGGCCGGGCACCGGCAGCTTCCTGATCTTCCTGTTCGTGCGCTTCTTCGGCCTGGATTTCCTGCGCGCGTCAGCGGCATCGAAGGTGGTGAACCTGGCGACGAATGTTGCGGCGATCTCGTTCTTCGTGCCGACCGGCAACATCCTGTGGCTGTTCGCGCTGCCGATGGCGGCGGCCAACATCATCGGTTCGGTGGTGGGCACGCGACTGGCGCTGAAGGGCGGCACGCCGTTCATCCGCAAGCTGTTCGTGGGGCTGGTGGTGGTGCTGATCGCGCGGATGGCGTGGGATACGTTCCGCGGTTCGTGAGGGACGTTATGAAATGGCAGGTGCCAACCTTGGTTGGCACGTTGTTTCAGGTCGCGAAGAGCAGCCGAGCATGGCTCGGCTCTACAGGTAGATGGACCGAGGCGCTCAGGCCTCGGCTTCTTCCGGTTCGTTGGCCTGCTGGCGGCTGCGCTCGGGCAGCTTCAGGCGCTTGCCTTCTTCGTCGTACTCGATCAGCAGCACGCCGGAGTCGTGGCGGCCGCTGATCTCGACGAAGCAGGCGCCGCCGATGAACGGTTCCAGCGTCATCACCGACTTCAGCGGTGTGGCGACCACCATCTGGAAGCCGAAGTTGTCGAAGATGTTCATCGCCAGCGCGGTGAACTCGTTATCGGCCTTGTCGAAGGCTTCGTCGAGCACCACTGCGGCGTAGCTGGGCAGCTGGCTGTCGGCGCCACCGAGCTGGTAGCGCAGCGCGGCCGCCAGGCAGGTCGTGGCCAGCTTCTGGCGCTGGCCACCGGACTTGCCGGCGCCGCTGCGGTAGATCTCGACCTGCTGGCGCGTTTCCGCATCCAGCTCGACGCCGATGAACTCCACGTGCATGCGCACGTCCAGCACCAGCTCGCGCCAACGCTTGTCCTCGCCTTCCTGCGAGCCCAGGCGGTTGACCAGCTGGCGCAGCACGGTGAACTGCGATTCGGCCAGCTCGCGCTGCTCGGTCTGCTGCTGCGACAGCACTTCGCGCAGCTGCAGGTGGAACTCGCCGACTTCCGGCAGGCGTCGGTCGTTCAGTTCGATGGTCAGCAGCGTGCCTCGGTTGAACGGCACCTGTTCCAGGCTGGCGTTCACTTCGTCCAGGCGCTGGCCGATCGACTTGCGGGCCTCGGCGCTGTGCCGCTGCAGGGCCAGCAGGTTGTTCTTGCTCTGGTTCTGCAGCAGGTCGAAGAAGCGCTCTTCGTGCTGCGGCAGGCCATCGCGTTCCAGGCGCTCGAGGCGCGCGAGGAAGTCCTCGGCCGAGGCCACCGAGACGGTGAAGTCGCCCGATTCCTCCGGCCACTGCTGGATGAAGCGACGGAAGCAGCCGATCAGCTGGTTCTCGATGCGGTTGAGGTCCTGCTGCGAGGAAGACAGCTGCTCGTTCAGCGCGTTGCTGACCTGGCGCATGTGCGCTTCCAGCGTTTCCAGGCTGAGCGGGCCCTGCTCCTGAAGGCGCTCGGCGAGGCCGGCTTCCTGCTCCTGGGCCAGGCTCGGCAGCACCAGCGCACGGCTCTGCTGGCGTGCGCGGTCAAGGCGATCGCGCTCCTTGACCAGCTGGCCGCGCTCGACACGCACGTCTTCATAGGTGCGGCGCGACTGTTCGATGTCCGCGCGCACCGCATCGATCTGCTTGGCCAGCTTGGCGAGGTCGGCATTGCCTTCGCGCAGGTCGCGCAGCGTCGCTTCGATATCGCTGAGGCGCTGCTGCGGGGCGGCGATATCGATCTCGTTCCAGCTGATGCTGACCAGCTCGTGGCAGGCCAGGCGGCGTTCGTTGTCGCGATCACGCTGGCCACGCAGGCGCGCGATGTCGGTCTCGCAGCCGGCGATGCGCTTGGCCAGTTCCTGTGCTTCACGCTCGAAGGCGCCGACCTTGTCGTGGTTGTTGAAGCCGAGAATCCAGCGACGGCGGTCACCCACCGCACTGCGGTCGTCCTTCTCGAAGCGGTCGCCCGGATGCTTGACCTGGCCTTCGCGGGTGATGCCGCGGTCAACGTTGCGCAGCTGCTTGGCGTCCACGCACTCGTAGTCGAAGCGCTTGCCGAGTTCGCGGCGCAGCCAGCTTTCAAACACGTGCTCGCGCAGTTCCAGCTTGTGCAGCAGCGACTTCGCCGACGGCTCGCGCGCAAACGCATCGTCGTTGCGGCGCACGCGGTAATAGGTGAAGCGCATGCCCAGGTGGGTACGGTTCACCCACTCGGCGACGTCGTTGTAGTGCTTGTCATCGACCAGCAGCGACAACGCGAAGCCGCCCAGCACGCGCTCGATGGCCCCTTGCCAGCCCTGCTCTTCCGAGCGGACCTGGATCAGCTCGCCGACGAACGGCAGCGCCGCTTCGGCGATGCCGGTTTCCTCGGCCAGGCGCGCGCGCAGCTTCTGCATCGGGGCCGGGATGTTGGACGGCGTGCGCTGCATCGCTTCGAGTTCCGCACGGACTTCGCCGAAGCGGCGCTCGTCATCGCGCTTGCCACCCAGGCGATCACTGATCGCGTCGTCCAGCGCCGAAGAGGCACGCTGGCGGTCCTGCAGTTCGTTCTGCGCGCGCTCGACCAGCTCGGCGAAGCCGTGGGCGTCGTCCGGCAGTTCAGCCTGCAGCTGCTGCGCGGCCTGGCGTGCCTGCTCGCGCTTGGCCTGGCGGCGGTCGCGCTCGGCTTCAGCACGGCCCTGCTCGCGTTCCAGTTCCTCGATGCGCTCACCGCCCTGCTGGCGGCGCTGCAGTTCCAGCTCGGCCAGGCGCTCGGTGTGGTTGTCGAGTGCAGCACGGCGCTGGGCTTCTTCGCCAAGCAGGCCACGGTCACGCACGTCCATCTCGCGCAGGCGCGCTTCGATCAGCGCCTGGCGGCGGCTTTCGCGGAAGCTGTCGACGCCGAGCTTCAGCGCTTCGTCGTCGCCACGCTGGCGATGCATTTCCTTCAGGTCGTTGTAGTAGGCGCGTGCCGGCAGCAGGGTTTCCACCTGGCGGCGCGCGGTGACCACCGCCTGGTGCGCGCCATCGAGCTCGGCAAAGTCGCTGACCAGGCGCTCGGCGGCGTCGAAGGTCTTCGGCGTGTCGAGCATGAAGTCGCGCAGGAAGACATTGAGGTCGCCCAGGTTCTTCGCCGACTGCGTCTTGTGCAGCAGGCGCAGCGCCATCTCGTTGTCGATGCCGAGCAGGTCGCGGAAGCGCTCGGCGTAACCGGAGAAGGTGTCGAAGTGGTGCAGGTCGGACAGCTTCTGCTTGAGCTTGCGGAGGTCCAGGTCGAAACCACCAAGATCCTTGGCGATGTCGAACGGGCGCTCGGCGATCATGTAGTGCTTGCGCACATCGCCAGCCGAGGTGCCGTTGCCGGAGATCCACAGCAGGCGCACCAGGCTGACCACGCGGCCATCGCCGGCGCGGTATTCCAGCACCAGCGCGGTCCAGGTGGCGCCCTTGCGCAGGTACTGGGTGGCGATTTCGCCGGTGCCGCTGTCCTGCTGGTCGGCCCACGCGCCACGCACGTAGGACACCAGGTTGCGGTCGCGGCCACTGCGTTCGGCTTCACGCGCGGCGGCGTTGAAGTCGACGATGGCCGGCGGCGTCAGCAGCGCGGACATGGCATCGAGCAGGGTCGACTTGCCCGAGCCGGAACGGCCGACGAACAGGAAGCCGCGCTCGGCGATCGGTACTTCGGTCAGGCCGTTGAAGGTACCCCAGTTGTGCACCTGCAGGCGGCGCATGCGGAACTGCTGCAGGCGTGGGTCCGGCAGGCCTTCGTTGAACAGGGCGGGAGTGTGCTTGGAGATAGCCATGCGATGGTCGGGTCTCTCAGGCCTCGGCGGCCGGGGTTTCGCGCAGCTGGCGGTAGACCGCCGAGAGCTGGGACACGTCTTCGGCGGAGAACAGCAGCTTCAGCGCCGGCGAGACTTCGTGGCGGTCTTCCTGGCCGCTGAGGCGGGTCAGGATGTGGTTGTCCTTCATCTTCTGCACCGCCGAAGCGACACGGCGGTTGAAGCCGGCGCGGTCGGTGGACAGGTTCTTTTCGTAGATGGCCAACGCTTCGGCCATCTCGGCATCGGCGACCACCGCGCGGTTGCCGCGCGCATCGGCCTCGGCCAGCTGCTGGCGAAGGTACAGCAGCAGCACCGAGTCGATGAAGGTCAGCGGCGAGGTGCGCAGCAGCACCGGCGCATCAACGTCTTCGGTATCGGCCTGGCGGGTGAACGCCACGCCGCTGTCACGATCGAGCACCAGTTCCAGGAACAGGTCCGCCAGCGACGAGCGGATGGCCGCCTCGCTGCGGATCAGCGCCGGCCACAGTTTGGCGTGACGCAGCTGGTCGATGCTGGGGCCGATCAGCAGCTGGCACAGCGCGCGGCGCGCATCCAGCGGCAGGCGCCCGGTATCGCCGAGGTAATACACGTCGTTGCCACGGCGGGGCTGCGCCACGGCCGCCACCGGCTCGGCCTCGTAGGCGTCTTCCGCCACGTCGGCCTGCGGTGCGTCGATGGGATCTTCATGCCAGCTCATGGCGTCTCTCCTGAGTGAACCAAACCAGCGGGATGCGGGCGCGACGGATCTGGCCGTCGCCACCACGCCATTGCGCAAGCTCCTGCTCGCCGGCAACCACGTTGCCGAAGCGCGTGCCCAGCGACAGGTAGCCGATGACGCTGCCGAGGCCCTGCGGCGCTTCGCGCTGCGACAGGGCCTGGGCGATGCTGAGCCGCGGCTGTGCATCGAGCAGGTCGTGCAGGTCGCGGCGCAGGGTACGGAAATCGATTTCGGACGAAGCGACCAGATCACCGACGCTTTCCAGGCTGATGGCCGCGGCGTCGTTGTACTCGACATTGCCATCGACCTGGGCACTGCGCGGATCGTGCAGCCTCCACTGCGACCACGAGCGCAGGCGGCTGGTGGTCAACTGCAGGTCACGGCCGATGCCACGCTGTGCGGGGAATTCGTCGCGCAGAGCCAGTGCTTCGGACTGCGCCTGCTTCAGCAGCTGGTTGAGGCGACGCTGTTCCAGGTAGCCACGGCTCTGCACGAAGCCGCGCAGGCTGCGCGCGAAGTTCTGCAGCACGTCATGCACCTGGCCACCGCGTTCGAGCATGGTGCTGGTGAAGCTGCGCAGGAAGTTGCGTTCGTTGCGGTCCAGGCGGCGCGCAAAGCCACGCGCCAGCACCGCTTCCAGCGCGGCATCGAGCTGGGCGCTCTGCTCGGCGTCGTTGAGCAGGCGCCAGAACGCCTGGAAACTGCGCCCGGCATCGCTCTCGCCGATGACGTCCACACCTTCGAACAGCTGCGACAACACATCGCCGCGCTCGCCCTCGTCGTCGATGATGCGTTCGCGGAAATCGCGATTGAGCTGCTCGAAGTCATCGCGCACACGGCGGAAGTCCTCGGTCAGCTCGTCGGCCAGGCCGATGATCTGGCGGGTGCGTTCCAGCGCGCGCTTGCCGTCCAGCGCAACCACGCGGCCAGTGCCGACCCGGGCGATTTCGGCATCGATGCGGTCGCGCTCGTCGTGCAGCGCGGACAGGCGCGCATCAGGATCGGCTTCGGTCTGCGCAGCCAGCGCCGAGAGCTGTTCAATGACCAGCGCCAGGCGGCTTTCGGTGGCGGCCACGCGGGCCTGCTCGAGGCCGTCGGCGAAGCGGATCGCCTGCAGTGCGGCGGTGGACAGCTCGTACTGCTCCTGGTCGGCGCCTTCGGGCAAACGGCGTTCCAGCCAGCCCTGGGCCAGCCAGTGCGCGATGTAGGCCTGCGCGGTACGCGGCAGCTCGCGCGAGAGTTCATCGCCGGCCAGCTGGTCCAGCGCGCGCTGCAGGCGCTCGTTGAGCACCGACGAAGGCAACGTGCGCTCGCCGTCCATCAGCAGGCCCTGCAACAGGCCGATGATTTCCGGGGCGTGGTCGGCGGCAAGCAGCTTCCACTGGGGCTGTTCGCGCAGGTGGCGGTAACGGGCAATGCGTTCGCGATGCTTCATGCAGCGAAAGAAGTCTGTAGGGCTGACAGGGACGAGCCGCCATGCACGGCTGCCGCGGGGGCAGCCGTGGGCATGCCGGCCGCCAGGGGCCGGCGCGGTGCGGGCAAGCGGCTCAGCGCTTGCCGCCCACTTCGATGAAGCGCAGGAACTCGGCGCGGGTGCGCGCGTCGTCGCGGAAGCTGCCCAGCATCTTGGAGGTGACCATGCTGACGCCGCGCTTGTGGATGCCGCGCGTGGTCATGCACTCGTGGGCGCCTTCGACGACCACGCCGACGCCGATCGGCTGCAGCACATCCTGGATGCACTGGGCGATCTGCGCGGTCATCTTTTCCTGCACCTGGAAACGACGGGCGTAGGCTTCGACGACGCGGGCCAGCTTGCTGATGCCCACCACCTTGCCGGCCGGCAGGTAGCCGACGTGCACGCGGCCGATGATCGGCGCCATGTGGTGCTCGCAGTGGCTTTCGTACTCGATGTCCCGCAGGACGATCAGTTCGTCGTAGCCGGCCACTTCCTCGAAGGTCCGCTCCATGTAGGCGCGCGGGTCGTCGCGGTAACCGCTGAACCAGTCGCCATAGGCTTCGGCGACACGGCGGGGGGTATCCAGCAGGCCTTCACGGGACGGGTCCTCACCGGCCCAGCGCAGCAGGGTGCGCACGGCATCCTCGGCCTGGTCCTGGGTCACGTCGCCCTGCGGGGCGGCCTTTTCGTTGTTCTTGCTCATTGCGTACAGCGTCCCGAACGGGGGGCGAGCATCGTACCCGACCGGGGGGTGGGTCGTCCTGTGGGGACGGTTCATCGGGGGTGACGCGCGGCGCCGGACTGCTACCGGTTTGGAGCGGGAAGGGCGGCAGGGCAGGACACGCCGTAAACCCGTCCCTGGGGGCTCGGTCGGCGCATCCATGCGCCTCACGGTCCTGCCCTGCCGCCCTTCCCGCTCCCTGACGGTTTCCTGCGGGCGCGGCCGGACCGCCCGAAAGCGGGGTCAAAAGCGGGGGTTCATGGCTTCGGAAGCGGTGTGCCGCCCTGGTGGGTGCGGACCTTGGTCCGCAC
>NZ_LLXT01000041.1 GCF_001431625.1 Stenotrophomonas geniculata ATCC 19374 = JCM 13324 | reverse complement strand
CGCTTTTCCCACCCCCGCCACCTCAGAATGGCCGTTTTGCTCCCGGAGCCTGCCGTGCCCGTAGCCCTGCCCCGCCGTTGGCGCCTGCCCCTGTTGTGGCTGCTGATCATTGCTGCATTGGCAGCGGGCATCGGCCTTCGGCAGCCGCAGCCGCCGGACGAGCCGCGCTTCGTGCTGGCCGCGCGGACCATGGTCGAGAGCGGGCAATGGCTGCTGCCGCATCGTGGCAGCGAGCTGTATGCCGAGAAACCACCGGTGTTCATGTGGCTGCAGGCGGCCGCTTACGAGGTGGTCGGCAGCTGGC
The DNA here is from genome assembly GCF_001431625.1 of Stenotrophomonas geniculata ATCC 19374 = JCM 13324. Classification (GTDB taxonomy): domain Bacteria; phylum Pseudomonadota; class Gammaproteobacteria; order Xanthomonadales; family Xanthomonadaceae; genus Stenotrophomonas; species Stenotrophomonas geniculata. The sequence goes on along the minus strand of NZ_LLXT01000041.1, from coordinate 4,332 downwards.
AGTGGTCGTTCCTGCTGCCGTCATTGCTGGGCGCCCTGCTGAGCCTGTGGCTGGTGTCGGATCTGGCACGGCGGCTGTGGTCGCCGCGGCATTCCATCTATGCCCTCGCGGCGCTGTTCTGCACCCTGCAGTTCGGGCTGATGGCCAAGCGTGCGCAGATCGACATGGTGCTGGTGGGGATGACCACCGTCGCCGTGTGGGGCTTGATGCGGCACCTGTGCGAACGTCGTAACCTGCCCGCGCTGTGGCTGGCCGGTTTCGCCGCAGGCGTCGGCACGGTGACCAAGGGCGTGGGTTTCCTGCCGTTGCTGATGGTGCTGCCCTGGTTCGGCTGGTGGCTGTACCAGCGCCGTCGCGGGTACCGCGTGGAGGGTCCGCACCCGGCAACGCTGCTGTGGCTGATCCCGGCGTTCCTGCTGGGCGTGGGCGTGTGGCTGGCGCCGCTGGGCTGGGCCCTGCTGCACACGCCCAGCGCCGAACTGCAGGCCTACGCGCATGAGCTGCTGTTCAAGCAGACCGGTACCCGTTACGCCAATGCCTGGCACCACCGGCAGCCGGCCTGGTACTACCTGCAGGTGATCCTGACCCTATGGCTGCCGGGCAGCCTGCTGCTGCCGATGCTGTTCAAGCCCTGGTCGCGCCGTATCCGCCGTGGCGACCGTCGCCAATGGCTGCTGCTGGGCTGGGCGGTGCTGGTACTGGTGTTCTTCAGTGCCAGCCCGGGCAAGCGCGAGGTGTACCTGCTGCCGATGCTGCCGGCCATGGCCTTGGCCGTGGCGCCATTGCTGCCCGGCCTGCTGCGCCGCCTGTGCGTGCGCCGCTACCTGTTCGGCTACAGCGTGGTGCTGATGCTGGCCACCGGCGTGCTCGGCGTGATGCTGATGACCGAGCACCCGTGGGCGTTGGCGCAACTGGAACGCCGCGCCATGCCAGATACGCTGCTGCCGGTGCTGGGCGATGGCCTGCTGACCTTCGCCATTGCCCTGGCCACGCTGATCGTGTGGCTGCGGGTACGTCGTGCCGCGACGCTGGTGCTGCTGACCCACGGCATGCTGTGGATGCTCTACGGCCTGGTACTGATCCCGGCGCTGGACCCGTACGCATCGGCGTCGGCGCTGATGCGCCGGGTCGGCGCGCGGATCGGTCCCGACGCCGAACTGGCGCTGGTGGCCTGGCGCGAACAGAACCTGCTGCAGGCCGACCGGCCGGTGCGCGAGTTCGGCTTCAAGCGGCCCTGGGCCGAGCAGTGGCACGACGCCGGCCCGTGGCTGGCCGAGGCGCCGGACAAGCGCTGGCTGCTGGTACTGGATGATGCGATGAGCCCGTGCGTGGACCCGAGCAAGGTGATCGATATCGGTGTTGCCAACAGGAACCGTTGGCAACTGCTTCCCGGTACCGCATGGAACCCGCAATGCCACGCCGAGCGGGCCGGGTCGACCGCCGAAGAAGACTGAACGTCGGCACGTGCTGGGCAAGCATTAACCCGGCACGAACGAGCGTCCGACCCTTCTCCGACATCCAGGTGACGAGCATGACCGCGGATTCCCGACCCGCCCTTTCCCAGCATGCCCGTCCGTCCCCTTGATGCGGTAGCGCCGCTTGCGACATCGCCACTGGCGTCACGATTTGCCGTAACTCACCTCTGGCTGCCTGTCGCAATCGGTCTGCCCTTGTTTACGCTGCTGATGGGGTTCGGCGGCGACCAATGGGTGGCCGATCACCTGTTCCGCCTTGAGGGGGGCCACTGGGCGCTTCAGGACGCCTGGGTCACCCGCACGCTTGTGCACAAGGCTGGCAAGTGGCTGAGCACGGCTGCTGCCCTCGTGGCGATCCTGCTGTGCTTCCACCACTGGCGGAAGGGTCGCGATCGCACCCTGCGGTGGGCGCTGCTTTATGTCGTAATTGCCATGGCTCTGGGCACGGGTGTGATCTCCCTGCTGAAGTCGCTGGTGCCGATGGAATGCCCCTGGGATCTGCTGCGCTACGGCGGCCACCAGCCTTTCATCGGGCTTTTCACGGCGCGCCCCGCGGGCATGGCCGCGCAGGCCTGCTTCCCGGCGGGCCACGCCAGCGCGGGTTATGCATGGTTGTCCCTGTACTTTTTTGCCTCGCTGTGGCGCCCTTCATGGCGCTGGGCCGGGTTGTGGATCGGCCTTGCCACCGGCTTGGTGTTCGGCATCAGCCAGCAGCTGCGGGGTGCGCATTTCCTTTCGCATGACGTTGCTACTGCTTTGATCTGCTGGCTGCTTTCGCTGGGCCTGTATCTGATCGTCAAACGCGTCCTGGCACGTCGTCAGCTGGACCGTCCCCACCGCCAGGAGGCAAACGCATGAGTGCATCGGTCCAACGCCCCGCCCGCCTTCCCGCGTTGGCGAACCTTCGCCGTTGGCGGCCGCAGCTGTCCACCGAAGCACTGATCGCACTGACCAGCCTGTTCTTCGCGGTGGCCGGCAACGGCCTGTTCTGGCACAGCGCGATGGCCAGCCATCCGGGCAGCCTGCGCTACGCGCTGTCGCTGCTGCTGTTGCTGCTGGGTGCGCACGGCGTGCTGCTGGGGATCCTGGTCTGGCGCTGGAACGCCAGGGTGGTGATCAGCCTGTTGCTGCTGGTGACCGCATTCGCCGCGCACTACATGAGCCGTTACCACATCTACCTGGATGCGGACATGTTGCGCAACGTGCTGGCGACCGATCCCAAGGAAAGCCGCGAGCTGATGACCGTGTCGCTGGTGTGGCCGGTGCTGTTGCTGGCGGTGTTGCCGATGATCGTGCTGTGGCGCGTGCAGCTGCGCCGCCGCAGCTGGGGTCGCAGCCTGCGCTGGCGCGTCGGCTTCCTGGTGGTGGCGGCAGTGACCGCGGTAGGCGGCGCATTGATCTCGTTCCAGGATATCTCGGCACTGATGCGCAACCAGCGCGAAGTGCGTTACCTCGCCACCCCGGCCAACGTGCTGCTGGGCATGCCGCGCGCACTGCGTGGCGACAACCCGGTGCAGCGCGCGCCGAAGCTGCCGATCGGTACCGATGCCAAGGCCACCCCGCGTGCACCTGCCAGCAAGCCGCGCCTGCTGGTGATCGTCATGGGCGAAACCGTGCGCGCACAGAACTGGGGCCTCAACGGTGGCCGCAACACCACCCCGGAACTGGCCCAGGCCAGTGTGGTCAATTTCCCGGATATGCATTCGTGCGGCACCAGCACCGAGGTTTCGCTGCCGTGCCTGTTCTCGCCATGGGGCCGTCACGACTACGACGAGAAGAAGATCCGTGCACACCAGTCGCTGCTGCACGTATTGAACCGTGCCGGCATCGCACCGTTGTGGCGTGACAACCAGTCCGGATGCAAGGGCGTGTGCGAAGGCCTGGAGTTCCAGTCGCTGTCCGATGCGACCACCCCGGGCCTGTGCGCCGACGGCCGCTGCATGGACGAGATCCTGCTGCAGGACATGGCCACCCAGGTGCGTGCCAAGCCCGGCGACCGCGTGGTGGTGCTGCACCAGCTGGGCAACCATGGCCCGGCCTATTTCGAGCGCTATCCGGCCGCCTTCGCCCGCTTCAAGCCAACCTGCGATACCCGTGACATCGGCCGCTGCTCGCGCGAAGAGATCACCAACAGCTACGACAACGCCGTGCTGTACACCGATCACTTCCTGAGCAAGACCATCGGCACGCTGCAGGGCATGCAGGACTACGACACGGCGATGATCTACCTGTCCGACCACGGCGAGTCGCTGGGCGAGAAGGGCCTGTTCCTGCACGGCGTGCCTTACGCCATCGCCCCGGCCGAGCAGACCCGGGTGCCGATGACGATGTGGTTCTCGCCGGGCTTCGCCAGCAGCCGCGGGCTGGACCTGCAATGCGTGCGCAGGCGTTCGGCGGCCTATACCGACCACGACAACCTGTTCCCGTCGGTGCTGGGCCTGATGCAGGTGAAGACGGCGCTGTACGAGCGCGATCGCGACGTGTTCGCCAACTGCGAAGGTTGAGGGTGGTTTGGCAGGGCTTGCAGCCCTGCACCTGCAGAGGCAACGTCAACCGCAACGGCTGAAGCAACAGCAGAAGCGGGTTTCCTGAGGGTTGGCGGGGTGGGTCCGGTGGCGGGAGACGCCGTAAACCCGTCCATGGGGGCTTGGTCGCCGCATCCATGCGGCTCACACCCCGCAAACCCACAGTGCCCCGCCTTCGACAGTTGGCTGGTGGCCAGTAGATCCACGCCATGGGTGGATGAAATCTGTCAGATATCGAATTGAATCCGAGGTCAGATCCGTTTTCCGCAGGAAAACGGATCTGACCCCAAGAGCAATTCCGACAGTTCGCAGGAAACTGTCGAAGGCGGGGG
>NZ_LLXT01000040.1 GCF_001431625.1 Stenotrophomonas geniculata ATCC 19374 = JCM 13324 | reverse complement strand
GGGTTGTGGTGGTCTAATCAACTTGGACACTCGATAGGATCAATTTCAAGCATCGAGGTAGACCCATGGCAAAGCAGATCACTCAGGGCATGAGGGACGAGGCGGTTCGCCTTGTGGTTGTGGAGGGGCAGACAGTCAGGGACGTCTGCCAGCTGATGGATGTCGGCCCGACGGCGCTGAGGCGCTGGATCGAGCAATGGCGTCGAAAACATGACCCGCAGGCCGAGGCACCGCCCGTAGATGCCCAGGTCAGAATCGCCGAGCTGGAGGCCCAGAATCGCAGGCTCAAGGAGGAGCGCGACCTACTAAAAAAATCCATCGCCTTCTTCATTCGGGACAGCGATCACCGGAACAGGTGATCCAGGAATTGGGGAAGGTCGCTCCGATCCGGTTGGTGTGTCAGTTGATGGACTATCCCCGTAGCAGCTACTACGCCTGGCTGCACCGGGAGCCCCGGATTGACCGGGAACTGCTGGCCCAGGTTGATCTGGTTCGTCGCATTCATCAGTCCCACCGGGGGAGCTGTGGCTCTCGCAAGATGGCCAGGGAGCTGACCAATCGCGGCCTGCCAGTGGGTCGCTACCGCGCCCGGACGCTGATGCGCCGGGCCGGCGTCAGGGCGCGGCAGCACCGGCGGCACAAGTACCACAGTCTGGGGCCGCAGGCACTGACCGCGCCCAACGTGTTGGAACGCCAATTCAACCCGGAGGCACCCGACCAAGTCTGGGCAGGGGATATCACCTACATCCCGACCCAGCAAGGCTGGCTCTATCTGGCCATCGTGGTGGATCTGTTTGCCCGACGGATCGTGGGCTGGGCCCACTCTCACGAAGGGGATGCCTGGCTGGCCGTCAGAGCCCTGCGTGGGGCTCTGAAACAGCGTCGTCCCAACGGGCGACTACTTTTCCACTCGGATCAAGGTCGGCAGTACACCAGCCATGCCATGGCCGAAATTCTGCGTGACAACGGCATCACCCAAAGCATGAGCAGGAAGGGCAACTGCTGGGACAACGCGGTGGTGGAACGGGTTTTCGCCACCCTCAAAGGGGAATGGCTTTACTCCAAATACCCCACTCGACAGGAGGCTGCAGCAGACATCGAGCAATTCGTGGACTGGTACAACCACCGTCGGCCGCACAGTGCCAACGGCCTTGTGCCACCTGCGCTTTGTGAAGAGCAGGTGGCCTGAACTCCCTTTGGGAGTGTCCAAAAATACTTGACCACCACAGGTTTACGGCGTGTCCTGACCACCCACACCGCCCCGCCATCCCACGGAATGCCGCTTCTGCTGTTGCTTTTGCTGTTGCTTCGGATTCTGGGCAGGTGCAGGGCTGCAAGCCCTGCCGAAAAACCCTTACCGCACTTGCTCCTGCTTGCGGACGATCGCCATCGCGATCTCCAGCGACTGCTCGTAATTCAACCGCGGGTCCACCGTTGAACGATA
>NZ_LLXT01000039.1 GCF_001431625.1 Stenotrophomonas geniculata ATCC 19374 = JCM 13324 | reverse complement strand
GCGCCATGGATGGCGCCATCGAGCCCCCAAGGATCGGTTTACGGCGTGTCCTGCAGCCCCACACCGCCCCGCCAGACCATCGACAATCCAGAGCCGCTTTGGCTCTGGCTTTGGCTCTGGCTTTGGCTCTGGCTTTGGATTCGGCCCTTGCCTCTGCAGGTGCAGGGCGCAGCCCTGCCGAAACCCACCCTCAGGAACTGCAGGACAGCATCGAGCAGCCGGCGCGATTGTCGGCCCACGCCGGGCGCTTGCTGGCGAAGTGTTCCAGACCGGCACGCTCGGTGTATGGATTGCGCAGTACGTCCTGCAACGCATGAACACCGCCGAGGTCGCCCTGCTCCGCGCGATCGATGGCTTCCTGGGCCAGCCAGTTGCGCAGCACGTACAGCGGGTTGGCCGCTGTCATCTTCGCCAGGCGTTCGCTGGCCGACAGCGGATCGGCCTGCAACCGCACCGCATAGTCCTGCAGCCACTGCTGCAACGGCGCCTGCACCGCCTGCTGGCGCGCCTCGTCGTAGTACACCGCATCCAGCAGCGCCACATCCGGTGCCGCGGGATCGATACGCATCAGCGCACGCCAGGCCAGGGTCATGTCCATTCCCCCGTCCTGCATCAACTGCTGCCAGCGCAGGTAGAGCTGCAGGTCGTCATCGTCGGCCGCAGCCAGGCCGAGTTTGGCTGCGGCATCGCGGCGCGTGCAGGCCACGAAGGTGGACTGGTATGCAGCCAATCCAGCCTGCAACGGTTCGACATCGGCAAACAACGGTGACAATGCCTGTGCCAATCGGCTCAGGTTCCAGTACGCCACCTGCGGCTGGGTGCCGAAACGATAGCGCCGGCCTTGGGCATCGGTGGTGTTCGGCGTCCAGTCCGGATCGAAATCCTCGACCCAGCCATAGGGACCGTAGTCGAGCGTAAGACCAAGAACGGACAGGTTGTCGGTATTCATCACGCCATGCACGAAGCCGACGCGCATCCAGTGCGCGATCATCTCGGCGGTGCGCACCGCGATCGCGCGAACCAGTCGCCATACAGCGCCTCACCCTGCCCATGCAGTTCGGGGAAGTCGCGGGCGATGCAGGCATCAACCAGATGCTGCAGCAGTGCGGTTTCCCCGCGCGATGCCGGAAGCTCGAAGGAACCAAAGCGCAGGAACGACGGCGACACGCGGCATACGATGGCGCCGGGCTCGGCACGCGGATGACCGTCGTAGAACATGTCGCGCACCACGTCGTCGCCGGTACCAACCAGCGACAGCGCACGCGTGGTCGGCACGCCAAGGTGGTGCATCGCTTCACTGCACAGGAACTCGCGGATCGACGAGCGCAGTACCGCGCGACCATCGGCGCCGCGCGAGTACGGCGTCGGCCCCGCCCCCTTCAGCTGCAGCTCCCAATGACGGCCATCGGGCGCGACCAGTTCACCCAGCGAGATCGCGCGACCGTCGCCGAGCTGGCCGGCCCAGTGACCAAACTGATGGCCGCCGTAGTTGGCCGCCCAAGGCTGCATGCCGGCGTACAGCGCGTTTCCGCCAAACACCTGCGCGAAGCTTTCGCTTTCGACTTCAGCGGTATCGAAACCAAGCATCGCGGCAACATCCGGCGACCAGGCCAGCAACGTGGGCGCCGTCACCGGGGTCGGCATCACCGGCGACCAGGCCGCACCCAGCACTTCGCGCCGGCGCGGGCCGGATTCGGGATCGCCCGGCAGGGTCTGCAGCAGGCGGTTGTCGAAACGGGGGCTGTCGGTATCCATGGTGCTGAAGATGGGGGCGACGGCCGCCCTCCTCAATTGCCGCTGAGCGCCTGCAGGTGGCCGCCGTGGGCCTCGGCACGCTGGTAGGCGGGTCGCTCACCGATACGCTTGAGGAAGCCACGCAGTGCCGGCTTGTCGTCGAGACCACCGCCGCGCGCGGCCGCAGCCTGGATCGGGAAGCTCATCTGGATGTCGGCCGCGCTGAAGCGTTCACCGGCAAACCACGGGCTTTCGGCCAGGCGGCGCTCCATCCAGTCCAGGTGCAGGCGCCGCTGTGGGCCGATGAAGCCACGTTCGGCCTTGTCGGCGATACTGCGCGCGATCGGACGGGCGAAGAACGGCATCGGCGCGTTGCGGATGCGGCCCATCACCAGGGTCAGCAGCAGCGGCGGCATCGCCGAGCCTTCGGCGTAGTGCAGCCAATAACGGTAGGCGATGCGCTCGGCGCCATCGGCCGGCATCGGTGACGGCGACAGCTGGCGTTGGGTGTCATAGCGATCCGCGAGGTAGTCGAGGATGGCACCGGACTCGGCCAGTACCAGCTCGCCATCCTGCAGTACCGGCGACTTGCCCAGCGGATGCACGTTGCGCAGCTCCGGCGGCGCCAGCAGCGTCTTCGGATCGCGCGGATAGCGGCGCAGTTCGTAGTCCAGCCCCAGCTCCTCCAGCATCCACAGCACACGCAGGGAACGGGAGTTTTCCAGGTGATGGACGATGCGCATGGGGATGATCCTTGGGGAGGCCCGCATCGTACCGCGAGCAGTGCATGCCCCATGTAGTGTCGAGCCATGCTCGACTGCCTTTGGAAAGCAGTCGAGCATGGCTCGACGCTACAGAACAGCAGGCAACAAAAAACGCCGGAAGCTTTCGCTTCCGGCGTTCTGGCTACCAAACGGTAGCAGACGGATTAGACCGCCTGCACCTGGTCAGCCTGCATACCCTTCTGGCCCTGGACGGCGATGAAGGTAACCTTCTGGCCTTCCTGCAGGGTCTTGAAGCCGGTGCCCTGGATGGCACGGAAGTGCACGAACAGGTCCGGGCCGCTTTCCGGGGTGATGAAGCCGAAGCCCTTGGCGTCGTTGAACCACTTGACGGTGCCGGTCTGACGATCAGACATTTGACTAACTCCTGAAACACATGTTGAAAAAAATCGCAGCCACCGGGTATCGGGGCCGAGACTGAGTTGCAGGCGTTGGTAAAGCGGATCGATGAGCGGATCGTGAGATCAACTGCACCAGGCCACGATTCACGGTGACCCTAGCAAACACAGTGGGTCGAACGATACGCGTGTTTTCTGCAAAAAGCGATAGCCCGGACGTTCATGGGCAAACCCTGCCCGCTAGGCGTGACAAGGCTTGGCAGCCGATCAAGCCTAACTCCGAGTCCCCATTCAGGTTTTTCCTACCCTACACTGGGTAAATGACTGAAGCTGAAACCCAAGCTGAACCCGCCCTGCCCCGCATCTGGGTGGACGCGGATGCCTGCCCCACCGTCATTCGCGACATCCTGTTCCGTGCCGCTGAACGCGTTGGGATCGAGCTGACCCTGGTCGCCAACCAGTGGATCCGCACCCCGCCATCGCGCTGGCTGCGCTCGATCCAGGTGCCGCAGGGCCTGGACGTGGCCGACAGCGCCATCGTCGAGCGGGTCGCCGCCGGAGACCTGGTGGTCACCCAGGACATCCCGTTGGCCGCCCTGGTGCTGGAGAAGAAGGCCGTGGCGCTGAACCCGCGCGGCCAGCTGTACACCCCGAACAACATGGCCGAGCGGCTGTCGATGCGCAATTTCATGGAAGAGCTGCGCGGCGCCGGGGTGCAGACCGGTGGCCCGCCGCCGCTGGGTCCGCGCGACCGGCAGCTGTTCGCTGCCGAGCTGGACCGCTGGTTGGCCCGACGCCCGGTTCGCTGAACGGCCCTACCCGCCCTGGCCGGGCAGGCACAGGCGGCGCCGGCTGCTGAACCGCCGGGGCTCCCCGCTCAATGGGTCATCGAAGGCCAGCCCCTGCGCCAGCAGCTGCAGGGGCGACTCGACCGTTTCATCCGGGCGCGGCCTCAGCAGCGGATACAGGTCATCGCCCTCGATCGGCGCGCCCAGCGCCGCCATGTGCACGCGCAGCTGGTGCTTGCGGCCGGTTTCCGGCAGCAGCCGGTAGCGCCAGACCGGCCCTTCGGCCTCGATCAGCTCGATCCGGCTGCGCGCATTGGGCTCGCCCGGCACTTCGGCCATGCGGAAGAACGGTTCGCCCGGCACCAGGCGGCTGTCCCGCTGCAACGGAAACGCCAGCCCGGGCAGCGCCGGTGCCAGCGCCTCATAGGTCTTCTCGATGCGCCGTTCGCGGAACAGCCGTTGATAGGCATCACGCGTGGCTGCCTGGGTCGAGAACAGCACCAGGCCGGCGGTCAGCCGGTCCAAGCGGTGCAACGGCGCCAGTTCGGTGTTGCCGGTGCGTGCGACCAGGCGCGCCAGCAGGGTTTCGCGCACATAGCCACCGGCCGGCGTCACCGGCAGGAAGTGCGGCTTGTCCGCCACCAGCAGGTGCGCATCCAGATGCAGGATGGTCTCGGCGAAGGGAATCACCGGCTCGTCGGCCACCTCGCGGAAGTACTGGATTTCCAGCCCCACCTGCCAGGGCATGTCCGGCGCCAGTGCCCTGCCCTGCGCATCCTGCACACGGCCTCGTGCGAAGCGGTCCTGCCACTGCGCACGGTCGATGCGTGGGAAACGTGCACACAGGCCATCGAGCAGGCTGCTCCAGTGGCCGGGCGGCAGCTGCAGGCGGCTGGGCAGGGTCATCGGTGGCACTCCTGCGGCAGGAAAGAGTGAAAGGGTGCCACGTTGACGCGCCACAGACAGCCCGGCCACGGACACCCCTGGAGCAAACCTCTATCATTGTCGTCTTTAGTCCACGGACCCCCCATGGCTCTCACCGCCACCATCCGCAAGGCCGAACTGCAGATCAGCGACATGGATCGCGGCTACTACGTGACCCACAACCTGACCCTGGCCCAGCACCCGTCCGAGACCGACGATCGCCTGATGGTGCGCCTGCTCGCCTTCGCGCTGAACGCCGGCGACCGCCTGGAATTCGGCCGCGGCCTGAGTACCGATGACGAGCCGGACCTGTGGGAGCACGACTACACCGGCGACATCCTGCAATGGATCGACCTGGGCCATCCAGACGAATCGCGCATCCGCAAGGCCAGCAACCGCAGCCGCCAGGTGCAGGTGGTGAACTACGGCGGCAACGCTTCGGACATCTGGTGGAGCAAGCAGAGCAAGGGCCTGGCGCGCTTCGACAACCTGTCGGTGGTCAACCTCGATGGTGCCTTCGTCGAACTGTGGGGCCAGCAGATCCAGCGCGCCATGCGCTGGAGCGTGCTGATCCAGGACGGCGAAGTGCAGCTGCTCAACGACCAGATCCAGCTCGACGTGATCCCGAACTGGCGCAAGCGCGCCAAGGCATGAGCACCATCCGTTGCGATGTGGTGGTCATCGGCGCCGGCGCGGCCGGGCTGATGACCGCAATCACGGCTGGCCAGCGCGGCCGCCAGGTGCAGGTGATCGACCATGCCAACAAGGTCGGCAAGAAGATCCTGATGTCCGGCGGTGGCCGTTGCAACTTCACCAACACCGGCACCACCCCGGCCAACTTCCTGTCGGCCAACCCGCACTTCTGCAAGTCGGCGCTGGCGCGCTACACGCCCTGGCACTTCATCGAGCTGGTGCACAAGCACGGCATCGCCTATCACGAAAAAGAGCTGGGCCAGCTGTTCTGCGATGTCTCGTCCAAGCAGATCGTGAAGATGCTGGTGGACGAATGCCAGGCGGCCGGCGTGCAGGTGCGCACCGAGTGCAGCGTGCAGCGCATCGAGCACGGCAGCGATGGCTTCCGCGTGCATACCACCCATGGCCTGTTCCATTGCGCCTCGCTGGTGGTTGCCACCGGCGGCCTGTCCATTCCCAGCATGGGTGCCACCGGCTTTGGTTATGAAGTGGCCCGACAGTTCGGCCACCAGGTGCTGCCGACCCGCGCCGGGCTGGTACCGCTGACGCTCAGCGGCAAGCACCAGGAACGGCTGGCCGATCTGAGTGGTGTCGCCCTGCCGATCGAGGCGCGCTGCAACGGAAAGAGCTTCCAGAACTTCATGCTGCTGACCCATCGCGGCGTGAGTGGCCCGGCGATCCTGCAGATCTCCTCGTTCTGGCAACCCGGCGATGCGCTGGAGCTGGACCTGCTGCCCGGCCAGGATGCCGGCGAGTGGTTGCGCCAGATGAAGCGCGAACGACCCGCCGCCGAACTGCGCACGGTGCTGGGCGAAGTACTGCCGAAGCGGCTGGCACAGCGGCTGTGCGAACACTGGCTGCCCGACCGGCCCGTGCGCCAGTTGGACGAGCCGGTGCTGCGCCAGGCCGCGCAGCTGCTGGGCGCGTTCCCGCTGGTGGCCAGTGGCACCGAGGGCTACCGTACCGCTGAGGTCACGCTCGGCGGCGTGGACACCGCCGAGGTCTCGTCTTCGACGATGGAATCCAAGCGCGTACCCGGCCTGCATTTCGTCGGCGAGGTGCTGGATGTGACCGGCTGGCTGGGCGGCTACAACTTCCAGTGGGCCTGGGCCAGCGGCCACGCGGCCGGTGGCGTGGTGTGAACCACATCGCCGTTCGATGCGTGCAAGGGGTGCGCGCATGGACGGTTCGGCGCGCATCGTGTATCTAGATTTGCAGATTGGGGAGCAGTGCATGCAGAACGCGAACGACATCACCATCCGCCTGCTGATCGTCGATGACAGCGGCGAGAACGCCGAGGCCATCGTCAGCACCCTGCGCAACAGCGGCATCGCGGTGCGTCCGTGGCGCCCGCAGGATGCTGCCGAGCTGTCCCAGGTGCTGGCCAGCCAGGCCATCGACCTGGTGCTGGCTTCGCCCTCGCAGGGGATCCCGCTGCCACTGGTGGCCCAGCATATTGCTGCCAGCGGCAAGGACATTCCGCTGGTGCTGCTGGCCGAACGCATCGACGAGGACGAGCTGGTACAAGCCAGCAGCCACGGCATCCGTGCCCTCGCCCTGCGCCAGCGTTCCGAGCACCTGCTCGCCGTGGTCCGTGATCAGTGGGTGGACCTGCAGGCGCGTCGTGGCCTGCGCCGCATCGAGGCGCAGATGCGCGAGACCGAGCGCCGCTGCGATGCCCTGATCGCTTCCTCGCGCGACCCCATCGCCTACGTGCATGAAGGCATGCACATCCGCGCCAACGACGCCTATCTGGAGATGTTCGGCTACGAGCATTTCGACGATATCGAAGGCATCTCGCTGCTGGACATGGTCGCCGCCCAGCATGTGGAAGGCTTCAAGCAGCTGCTGAAGGGCCTCAGCCGTGGCGAGGCGCCGCCGCCGCAGTACCAGCTTGACGCGCGCCACGAGGATGGCAGCGCGTTCCCGGCAACGATGGAATTCACCCCCGCCACCTACGAGGGCGAATCCTGCCTGCAGGTGGTACTCCGCCGCCGCATGGAATTCGACCCGGAACTGGCGCGCGAGGTCGAGGACCTGCGCCAGCGCGACCAGGTCACCGGCCTGCTCAACCGACCGACCTTCATGCTGCAGCTGGAAAGCGCGGTGGCCCAGGCCGGGCGCAGCGAAGGCCAGTTCGGCCTGCTGCTGATCGAGCCGGACCACTACGCGCGCCTGCTGCCGGATATCGGCCTGGCCTCGGCCGACATCCTGATCGGCGCCCTCGCCGCTCTGCTGGCCGAGGTGGTTGGCGAGGACGCGCAGCTGGCCCGTTTCGGCGAACACAATTTCGCCGTGCTGCAGGCCGGGCCCTACGCGCAGACCGTGGCACTGGCCGAGCGCATCCGCGAAGCCTACGCCGCACACGTCTTCAGCATCGGCGCGCGTTCGGCCACGGTAACGGTCAGCATCGGTGGCGTGCAGGTGGGCGAGAAGATCGCCAGCATCGGCCAGGTGCTGGCACGCGCCAGCGAATGCACGCAGGCCGCCGCCGAACTGGGCAACACCTGCCGCATCTTCGACCCGGCCGCTGCCGACCGCGTGGAGGAAGAACGCGTGCTGCGCTGGGTCACCCGAATCCGTGAAGCACTGGCCGGTGATGGCTTCCAGCTGCACTACCAGCCGGTGCTGAACCTGCAGGGGGAGTCGCTGGAGCTGTATGAGGCCTACCTGCGCCTTGAGCACAATGGTGAACTGCTGAGCCCGACTGCGTTCCTGGGCATCGCGGAGGAACACGGCCTGCTGGCCGACATCAACCGCTGGGTGGTGTCACGGGCGATCGCTGTGCTGGGCCAACGTGCACGCGAAGGCCATGCCACGCAGATGCTGGTGAAGGTGACGCCAGAGTCGTTCGACGACCCGCAGATGATCGCCACCCTGCGTCGGGAACTGCAGGCACAGGGCGTGCCCGGCGAACGGCTGTGGCTGCATGCGCCGGAAGCAAAGGTGTTCACCCATCTGCGCAGTGCGCAGCAGTTCCTTGCCGAAGTGGCGCCGCTGGGCTGCCGCATCGGCCTGGAGCAGTTCGGATCGGGGCTGGATTCGTTCCAGCTGCTGGCCCACTTCCAGCCGCAGTTCCTCAAGCTGGACCGCGGTTTCACCAGCGATCTGGCCGCCACCCGGGAAAACATCGACCGCATCAGCCAGATCACTGCGCGTGCGCAGGAAGCCGGCATCCGCACCATCGCCGAGTTCGTCAGCGATGCCAACTCGATGACCCTGCTGTTCAGTGCCGGCGTGGATTACGTGCAGGGCGACTTCGTCGGTCCGGCGTTGCCGGAGATGGGGTTCGAGTTTGGTTGACGCCTCTCTGTAGAGCCGAGCGATGCGCGGCTGCGAGACTCAAGCGAAGAGCAGCCGAGCATGGCTCGGCTCTACACAAAGAGAAGGCCGGCTTTCGCCGGCCTTTTCATGGATCAGGTCATGTCGACCAGATTGTCGATCTTCACGTCCGGGTTGACGTCGGCCTCGTAGTCGACGCCCTCCACGCCAAAGCCGAACAGGCGCAGGAAGTCGGCCTTGTAACCGGCCAGATCGCTGATCTCGTACAGGTTCTCGTTGGTCACCTGCGGCCACAGCGCAACCACCTTGCCCTGCACGTCCGCCGCCATTTCCTTGTAGTCGGCACGCAGGCGGCCTTCCTCATCGACCAGCGCAACGGTATGGCCCTCGCCATCGACCAGGTCGTGGCGCAGGCGATCGATCGCCACGCCGTCGGCCTTGCCGCCGTAGAGGATGTCGTACAGCACATCCAACTGCTCGATGCAGCCTTCGTGGGTGCCCTTTTCCTTCATCACCTTGAACAGCAGCGACAGGTACAGCGGCATGGTCGGAATCGCCGAGCTGGCCTGGGTCACCACCGCCTTCAGCACCGATACGCGTGCATCACCACCAATCTTGGCCAACTTCTCGCGCAGGCCCAGCACCTTGGTGTCCAGGTCCTTCTTGGCGGCACCGATCGAGCCGTTCCAGTAAATCGCCTGGGTGATCTCTTCGCCCACATAGGTGAAGGCGGTGGTGGTGCAGCCGTTGGCCAGCACGCCGGCATCGGCCAGCGCGTCGATCCACATCTGCCAGTCCTCACCGCCCATCACCGCGACGGTACCGGCGATTTCTTCCGGGGTGGCCGGCTGCAGATGGGTCTCGGTCAGCACTTCCTTGTCGGTATCCAGGCCACGCAGCGTGATCGGCTCGCCGATCGGCTTCAGCGTAGAGCTGATGATTTCACCGGTCTTCGGGTGCTTGCGGCGCGGCGCTGCCAGGCTGTAGACGACCTGATCGACCTGGCCGAGATCGGCCTTGATCATCTCGATGGCCCTGGCCTTCACTTCATCGGAGAAGGCATCGCCGTTGATGCTCTTGGCGTACAGGCCGGCTTCGTCGGCGTACTTGTGGAATGCGGCCGAGTTGTACCAGCCCGCGGTACCCGGCTTGGTCTCGCTGCCCGGGCGTTCGAAGAAGATGCCCAGGGTCGCGGCGCCACTGCCGAAGGCAGCGGTGATGCGCGCAGCGAGGCCGTAGCCGGTGGAGGCGCCGATCACCAGCACGCGCTTGGGGCCGTTCTGGATCGGCGGGCGCGCGCGGATGTAGTCGATCTGCTGCTTGACCGCGGCGTCGCAGCCGGTCGGGTGGGTGGTGACGCAGATGAAGCCGCGGACGCGCGGTTTGATGACCATGGATACCTCGGGTTGGCAGATGCGGCGCGCGGGGCGCTCAGCAGGAATATGGGTGCGCGCATGCGCGCGCGAACCGCAGGATCGTAGTGCGCGGGGGCCGAATGCACAACCGACGCTGCCGTAGGGTGGTGTTTCTTTTGCAGGGTTGCACCCTGCACCCGCAGAGGCC
>NZ_LLXT01000038.1 GCF_001431625.1 Stenotrophomonas geniculata ATCC 19374 = JCM 13324 | reverse complement strand
TGCAGCGTCCCCCGCAACCGGACCCAGCCCGACTCCCCACAGGAAACCAGCTTCTGCTGTTGCTGTTGCTGTTGCTGTTGCTGTTGCTCCAGCTCGTAGCAGGTGCAGGGCGCAGCCCTGCCGAACACCCCCCTCTCATGCTGCGCCGCAGAATGCATTCGGCTGAACCTGCATGCTCTACTTGAATCGATCTAAATTCACGGTCGCACGGGTCGGGCGTCATTCCAGGGGGAGCTTTCTGCCAGTTGTGGCGGAGCTCAGCGGAACGGTGCAGGACGGCCCCGGCCGTCTGCCTCCGTGTCATCGACTACAGGAACCCGACATGCGTCCAGTGCCGTCCGCTCCCGCCGTCCCATTGTCTTCGCGCCCGCTGGCGCGGCTGGCCTGCCTGCTCGCACTGTCGGCGTCGCCGATGCTGCTGCAGGCCGCGCCGGCTGCACTGGAGCGCGAGGTCAACACCTTCATCGGCAGCAAGGACGACGGCAACACGTTCCCGGGCGCGTCGGCACCGTTCGGCCTGATCCAGGTCAGCCCGATCGGCAGCCACTACTCGGGCTGGCGCTATGACGACGAGAAGATCCGCGGTTTCGGCCACTCCTTCATCTCCGGCGCAGGTTGCTGGGAGCAGGGCGGCCAGGTGTCGGTGCTGCCGGTGACCGGTTCGATCGGCCCGGGCGGCGATTTCGATACCGGCAACACCAAGCAGTTTGACCACAAGGCGTATGCCTCGTCGTACACCCATGACGGCGAGGTCGGCCAGGCCGGCTATTACAAAGTGCGGCTGACCGGCTACGGCGGCATCGACGCAGAATCGACCGCACGTACGCGCGCCGCAGCCGAGCGCTACACCTTCAGCCAGCGCCAGGGCGATGGCCACGTGCTGGTCAATGTCGGCCAGGCCAACGAGCGCCATTCGGTGATCGGCAGCGTGGTCGATGTGGTCGGCGACCGCGTGGTGGAAGGCAAGCTGGTCACCAAGAGTTTCTGTGGCGGCCACCAGTACACCACCTGGTTCCGCATCGAGTTCGATCGCCCGTTCAAGGCGCATGGCACTTGGGGCGAGGGTGGCGGCCTGCCGGGCGCACGCCACAGCATGGAAGGCGAACAGAAGCCGAATGGGGCCTGGCTCAGCTTTGATCTGGCCAAGGGCCAGTCGGTGACGGCGGTCAGCGCGATCTCGCACGTGGATGCCGAAGGCGCGCGCATCAACCTGCGCGCGGACGGCATGCAGGATGGGGCGCTGCTCAGTTTCGACCGCATGCGTGCGTTGTCCCAGCAATCCTGGCGCGAGCAGCTGGGCCGGGTGCGCGTGCAGGGTGGCAACGCCGACGACCGCGCGGTGTTCTACAGCGCGGTCTACCACGCGCTGCTGCAGCCGATGACCGGCAACGACGCCGACGGGCGCTACCGCGGCTATGACGATGGTATCCACCGTGCCGACGGCTGGACCTACTACGAGTACTTCTCGCTGTGGGATACCTACCGCGCGCAGAACCAGTGGCTGGCGCTGACCCGCCCGGACGTGGCACGCGATATCGGCCGTACCCTGCTGGCGATCGACGAGCAGGGTGGTTGGCTGCCGCGCTGGGGCTATGCCAACCTCGAGACCAACATCATGACCGGCGACCCGGTCACCCCGTTCATGGTCGACCTGTGGCGCTTCGGCGCGCTCAAGGGCCGTGAATCGCAGGCCTGGGATGCGCTGCGCCGCAACGCCTTCGGCACGCCGCCGTTGAACTCGCGCATGGCCGGCCGTTCCGGCAACCCGACCTATCTGGACAAGGGCTACGTGGTCTACGACCGCGCGTTCCCGTCCAAGGGCATGGACGTCGATCCGCACCATGGCGGTTCGGCCACCTTGGAATACGCGCTGGCCGACTGTGCGCTTTCGCAGATGGCCGATGGCCTCGGCCACGCGCAGGACGCGGCGACGCTGCGTGAGCGCGGCCGCAACTGGCGCAAGGTGTGGGACCCGCAGGTGCGTGACGCCGAGACCGGCTTCACCGGTTTTCCGCGTCCGCGCACCGAAGATGGCCAGTGGTACACGCCGGCCGATGGCCACTACAGCCCGCGCTCGCATCACGGTTTCCATGAAGGCACAGCGTGGCAGTACCAGTGGCTGGCGCAGCAGGACGTGCCGGGCCTGGTCGAGGCGATGGACGGCCGCGAACAGGCCGGCCGCCGCCTCGATGCCTTCTTCGCGATGGACGCGCTGCAGGCCGACCCGCTCAATGCCGCCCGCAAAGAGTGGGTGGTCGGGCCGTACAGCTATTACAACCAGTTCCGCTACAACCCGAACAACGAGCCCGACCTGCACTCGCCGTGGCTGTACACGCTGATCGGCCAGCCGTGGAAGACCGCTGCCGTGGTGCGCGCTGCGCAGCAGCTGTTCACCAACGCCCCGAACGGCGTGACCGGCAACGATGACCTCGGCACGATGTCGGCCTGGTACCTGTTCAGTGCCATCGGCGTGTATCCGGCGGTGCCCGGCAGCGGCCAGTTCCTGCTGCACACCCCGCGCTTCAGCAAGGTGGAAGTGGACATGGGCAACGGCCGCACCCTGCGCATCGACGCGCCGGGCGCCGATGGCCGCCGCCTGCAGTATGTGCAGGGCGTCCAGGTCGACGGCCAGGCGCATGCACCGGTATGGCTGGACTGGAACCGCCTGCAGCAGGGCCCGCGCCTGCACTTCGCGCTCGACGCGAAGGCGCCGGAGCAGGGCTGGGGTACGGCGGTGAAGGACCTGCCGGTGTCCTGGTGCGCGGCACCGGGCAGCCAGCTGCGCTGAGCCGGACTGTGCCGTTCGCGGTCACCCAGCGAACGGCACGGCACGACACGGCCCTGATCCATTAGGCTTGAGCCTCCAGCGGAGTCCGGGAAGACGATGAACGACAACGGCAGCAGTCCCAGCAAGCGCGCCGGCAAGGCGGTGACGGTGACCGACATCGCGCGTGCCATCGGCGTGTCACGGGCGACCGTGTCGCTGGTGCTGCGTGGCAGCCCACTGGTCAACGTCGATACCCGCGCCAAGGTCGAGGCCGAACTGCGTCGCCAGCGCTATGTCTACAACCGCGCGGCGGCCAACCTGCGTCGTCGTACCTCGTCAAGCATCGCGCTGGTGATCAACGATCTGTCCAACCCGTTCTTCGCCGAATTCGCCTCCGGCGTGGACGAGGCGTTGGGCGGGCGCGGCTACGTGACCCTGCTGGGCAGTACCGGTGAATCGCCGGAGCGCCAGCAGGCGGTGCTGTCCACGCTGATGGAACACACCCCGGCCGGCTTGATCCTGTCGCCGGCCGAGGGCAGCGATACCGCGCAGTTGCGGCAGGCGTTGGGTGCCAATGCCAACGTGCTGCTGTTCAATCGTGAACTGGACGGCGCCGACTGGGACTTCCTGACCTTGGACAACCAGCACGGTGCCTATCTGGCCACGCGCCACCTGATCGAGCGCGGCCATCGCCAGATTGCCTTCTTCGGCGGCCATGCTGCATCGAGCTCGTGCCACCAGCGCCGCGCCGGTTTCCAGCAGGCGCTGGCCGAAGCGGGCCTGTCACTGCCGCCGGGTTGGATGATCGAGTCGGCGCCGAACCGCCTGGAAGCCGCGGCGCGTACCGATGAATTGTTTGCCGACGGCCATCGCCCGAGTGCGGCGGTCTGCTACAACGACACCGTCGCGCTGGGCCTGATGCTGGGCTTGAATTCACGTGGCATCCGTCCGGGCGGTGATTTTGCCGTTACCGGTTTCGATGATATTTCCGAGGCGTCGGTCGCGGTACCGCCACTGACCACGCTCACCGCCGATCCGCGCGAGCGGGGTCGGCAAGCTGCCGCGCTGCTGCTGCAACGATTGGACGAACCGGACGCGCCGCCACGGCGCACGGTCGCGCCGGTGCAGCTGCGCATCCGCGAAAGCAGCGCCGCACGACCGAACTGATTTCTTCCATATATCCCTTCCACGCAACAACGACCTTCCGCGCATCGAGGCGCGTACCGCATGCCGATCTCCGCAACGCCCCGTCCAACGGGATCTTCGGGCAACGCACCCGCCGTCACCAACGGCAAGGCGCTGGCTGTCGTCACCACGATCTTCTTCATGTGGGGCTTCCTGACCTGCCTCAATGACATCCTGATCCCGCACCTGAAGGCGGTGTTCGAGCTGAACTACGCCAAGGCGATGCTGGTGCAGTTCACCTTCTTCGGCACCTATTTCCTGATGTCGCTGCCGGCGGGTCGCCTGGTGGCGGCGCTGGGCTACAAGAAGGGCATCGTGGCCGGCCTGGTGATCGCCGGTATCGGTGCGCTGGGCTTCTGGCCCGCGGCCGAGCTGCGCGTGTACGGCGCCTTCCTTGGTGCGCTGTTCGTGCTGGCTACCGGCATCACCGTGCTGCAGGTCGCTGCCAATCCCTACGTCGCGCTGCTGGGCCCGGAGCAGACCAGTTCCAGCCGCCTGACCCTGGCCCAGGCACTGAACTCGCTGGGCACGGCCATCGCCCCGATCTTCGGCGGCATGCTGATCCTGTCCAACACGGTCAAGAGCGCTGACGACATCGCGGCGCTGCCGGCCGCCGAACAGCTGGCCTACCGCGCCGCCGAGGCGCAGGCGGTGCAGGGCCCGTACGTGGGCCTGGCGGTTGCGCTGGTGCTGCTGGCGTTGTTCGTGTTCCTGTTCCGCCTGCCGGCGCTGAGCGACGCCACCGAGCAGGCCGACCAGGGCCACCATCACAGCTACCTGGATGCGCTGCGCAGGCGCCACCTGCTGCTGGGCGTGCTCGGCATCTTCTTCTACGTCGGTGCCGAAGTATCGATCGGCAGCTTCCTGGTCAATTACCTGTCGATGCCGAACATCGGTGGCTTCAGCGAACAGGAGGCCACCCATTACGTGTCGGCCTACTGGACGATGGCGATGATCGGCCGCTTCGCGGGCTCCGCGCTGCTGGCGCGCTTCTCGCCGAGCCGCCTGCTGGCGATCTTCGCGCTGGTCAACGTGGCCCTGCTGGTCACGACCATGCTGAGCTCCGGCAACATCGCGCTGTACTCGGTGGTGGCGATCGGCCTGTTCAATTCGATCATGTTCCCGACCATCTTCGCACTGAGCATCGAGCGCTTGGGCCCGCTGACCAACAAGGGCTCCAGCCTGCTGATCATGGCCATCGTCGGTGGCGCCGTGGTGCCGTACCTGCAGGGCGTGCTGGCCGACCACATCGGCGTGCAGGCCAGCTTCATCCTGCCGCTGCTGTGCTACGGCTACATCATCTTCTACGGACTGGTCGGCGCACGTACGCCGGCTTCCGCAACGCAGGGAGGCTGAGTCCGGAATGGGTTCCATCGTTTGCTTCGGCGAAATTTTGATCGATCTACTAGCGCAGCCGCCGGCTTCGACCGACACCCCGCGCGCGTTCCTGCAGTACGCCGGCGGCGCGCCGGCCAATGTTGCGGTGGCGGCAGCGCGCCTTGGTGCGAAGACCCAGTTCGTCGGCATGCTGGGCCGCGACATGTTCGGTGACTTCCTGGCCGAAAGCCTGGTCGAACACGGCGTCGGCACGGATTACATCGTGCGCACCGATGCGGCCAAGACCGCACTGGCCTTCGTCGCGCTGGATGCCAGCGGCGAGCGCAGCTTCAGTTTCTACCGCCCGCCGGCGGCCGACCTGCTGTTCCGTGACAGCGACTTCCAGGCCGCGTGCTTCGACAGCGCGCAGTGCTTCCATGTCTGCTCCAACAGCCTGACCGAGCCGGCCATTGCCGAGGCGACCTTCGCCGGCATGGAGCGGGCCCGTGACGCCGGTGCGGTGGTCAGCCTGGACCTTAATCTGCGCCCGGCGCTGTGGCCGGCCAACGAGGACCCGACGCCGCGCCTGTGGCAGGCGCTGGAACGTGCCGACCTGGTCAAGCTGTCGCGCGAGGAGCTGGATTACCTGGCGGCACCGCTGGGTGCCGATGGCGAGGCCGTGGTGCTGAAGCGCCTGCTGGCCGCGCAGGCGCGCTGGGTAATCGTTACCGATGGTGCGGCCACGCTGCACTGGTATACGCGCGACGGCCACGGCACGGTCACCAGCTTCCGTGTGACCACCGTCGATACCACGGCCGCCGGCGATGCCTTCGTCGGTGGCGTGCTGGTCGGACTGCTGGAGCGTGGCGGGGCCGGTGCAGGCTTTGCAGCGTTCTGCCAGGACCCGGAGGCGATCGCCGCCACGCTGCGCTTCGGTGCCGCGGTCGGCGCTCTGGCTGTTACCCGCAAGGGCGCGTTCGCCGCGATGCCCTCGCTCGATGAAGTGCAGCAGCTGCTGCAGGCCCAGGACATTACCGCATGAGCACCTCGCCCGATTTCCGTTCACCCGCGTTCCTGCGTGCGCATATCGCCGACACGATGGCGTTCTACCACCCGCGCTGCATCGATCCGAACGGCGGCTTCTTCCACTACTTCCGTGATGACGGCAGCATCTACGACGCCAGCCACCGCCACCTGGTGAGCAGCACCCGTTTCGTCTTCAACTACGCGATGGCATACCGCGAGTTCGGCAACGCCGAATACCGCGACGCAGTCGAGCATGGCGTGCGCTATCTGCGCGAGGTGCATCGCAATCCGGCCACCGGTGGCTACGCCTGGACCCTGCGCGACGGCAAGGTCGAGGACGACATGAACCACTGCTATGGCGTGGCGTTCGTGCTGCTGGCCTACAGCTGTGCGCTGAAGGCCGGCATCGAGCAGGCGCGCGCCTGGATGGACGAGACCTGGCAACTGCTGGAAGCGCGCTTCTGGGAGCCGCAGCACGGCCTGTACAAGGACGAGGCCGACGGCCAGTGGAACTTCACCGGCTATCGCGGCCAGAACGCCAACATGCACATGTGCGAGGCGATGCTGGCGGCGTTCGAGGCCAGCGGCGAACCGCGTTACGTCGAGCGTGCGCTGCAGCTGGCCGACAACATGACCCGCCGCCAGGCGGCCAAGGCTGGTGGCCTGGTCTGGGAACACTACGATGTGAACTGGGAGATCGACTGGGACTACAACCTGGACGACCCCAAGCACCTGTTCCGCCCGTGGGGCTTCCAGCCCGGCCATCAGACCGAGTGGGCCAAGCTGTTGCTGATCCTCGATCGCCACGTGCAGGCCGACTGGCTGGTGCCGACCGCGCAGCATCTGTTCGACGTGGCCGTGGCGCGCAGCTGGGACGACGCGCGAGGCGGCCTGTACTACGGCTTCGCACCGGAATCGCGCCGGCAGCCGGGCATGGAGGGCGCCCCGATCGGTGGCGACAGCTTCGTCTGCGACGACGACAAGTACTTCTGGGTGCAGGCCGAAACGCTGGCCACCGCCGCACTGATGGCCAAGCGCACCGGTGATGACCGCTACTGGCAGTGGTACGAGCGCATCTGGGCGTACGCGTGGGAGCACTTCGTCGACCATCAGTACGGCGCCTGGTTCCGCATCCTCGATGCCGACAACCGCAAGTACAGCGACGAGAAGAGCCCGGCCGGCAAGGTGGATTACCACACCATGGGCGCGTGCTACGAAGTGTTGAACGTCGTGCGTTGAGGTCTGCCGCGCTGCGCGCTCGCCGGACGTGGTCCGGCGCTACCGTGGCGTGTTGAATTGGTAGCGCCGGGCCATGCCCGGCGGAAAAACAGGAGCATCCCGTGCATCGTCTTTCCCTCGTTGTCCGTCTGCTCCTGCTGCTGGTCGCAACGTCGGCCTTCCCGGCAACTGCAGTGCCTCTGCAGGCACAGTGGGAGTTCCGCATGTTGCCGGGCGACGCGCAGGGCGCCGCCCACCCGGGTCTGCAGCAATGGCGTGCGGCCACGGTGCCGGGCAGCGTGCACACCGACCTGCTGGCGCATGCGCTGATCCGCGACCCGTACGTGGGTGCGCCCGAAGCCGAGCTGCAATGGATCGGCCTGGCGGCCTGGGAGTACCGCGCGCGCTTCGACGTGGATGCGGCGACGCTGGCCAAGCCCAATGCCGAACTGCGCTTCGACGGGCTGGACACTTATGCCGAAGTCAGCCTCAACGGCAAGCCGCTGCTGCGTGCGGACAACGCGCACCGCACGTGGCGTGCGCGCGTGGATGGGCGCCTGCGCGCGAACGGCAATGAACTGCAGATCGTGTTCCGTTCGCCGATCCGCACGCTGCTTCCGGGCGTACAGGCGATGCCGCACAAGATCGCCGGCAACTATCCTTCGCCGTATGGCGACGAGCCGAAGGACGCGATGGTCGGCAACTTCGCGCGCAAGCCGGCTTACCACTTCGGCTGGGACTGGGGCCCGCGCTATGTCACCGCCGGCGTTTGGCGCGGTGTCGACCTGCAGGCCTGGGATACGCATCGATTGGCTGATCTGGCGGTGCGCACTGATGCATTGAGCGCGCAGCAGGCGAAGCTGACGGTGCTGCTGCAGGTGGAGCAGGGCGCGGCGGCGGGCTCGGCCTTGGTGAATGTGGATGTGCAGGATCCGCAGGGCCGCAGCGTGGCCCGGGTGAAGCGCACGGTGCTGCTGAAGCCCGGCCAGAACGCCGTCGAAGTACCGGTCGAACTGGTCAAGCCGCAGCGCTGGTGGCCGGTCGGCCACGGTGCACAGGACCGCTACACCGTGCAGGCCCGCCTGGATGATGGCGCCGATGCAACGCGGGCGCGCGAGCAGCGCATCGGCCTGCGCACGGTTGAGCTGCGCCGCGAAGAGGACGGCAAGGGCGGGCAGGGCTTCGCCCTCGTCATCAACGGCGTGCCGATCTTCGCCAAGGGCGCCAACGTGATTCCGTTCGATGCCTTCCCCGCACGCGTCGATGCCGCACGCCTGCGCCAGGTGCTGACCGCCGCGCGCGATGCCAACATGAACATGCTGCGCAACTGGGGCGGCGGCTACTACGAGGATGATGCGTTCTTCGACATCGCCGATGAGCTGGGCCTGCTGGTCTGGCAGGACTTCATGTTCGGTGGTGGCATGCAGCCGGGCTACGATCCGGCCTTCCGTGCCAGCGTGGTGGCCGAGGCGCGCGACAACGTGCGGCGCCTGCGGCACCACCCCAGCATCGTACTGTGGTGTGGCAACAACGAGGAAGAGACCGCCTGGAAGGACTGGGGCCACGGTCGCGACCTGAAGGCGGCCGACCCGGCGTTTGCAGCGAAGGTGTGGCAGGGCTATGTCGACCTGTTCGGCAATGATCTGCGCCAGGTAGTAGGTGAGGAGGGGTTGGGCGTGCCGTACTGGTCCAGCTCGCCCAGCAACGACCTGGATGAGAAAGCCAACGATTCCAACCGTGGCGACAAGCACTACTGGCAGGTCTGGGGCAATCCGGCGCTGCCGGTGCAGGCCTACCTGCGCGAGACGCCGCGCTTCATGTCCGAGTACGGGCTGCAGGCGTGGCCGTCGGTGGCGACGGTGGACCAAGTCGCCACCCGCGCCGAGCAGCGCATCGACAGCCCGGTGATTCGCGCGCACCAGAAGTTCATGGCGGGCGAGGGCAACAGCCGCCTGCTGCACTACATCGAACTGGGTTACGGCACGCCGAAGGACTTCGAGGACTTCGTCTACCTGAGCCAGGTGATGCAGGCCGATGGCATCGCGCTGGCGGCATTGCATCACCGCGCCTCGCGGCCGTACACGATGGGCTCGCTGTACTGGCAGCTCAACGACGTCTGGCCGGGCGCTTCCTGGTCCAGCGTGGACTATTTTGGCCGCTGGAAGGCACTGCATTTCGCCGCGCGGCGCTTCTTCGCGCCGGTGGCGGTGGCGGCGCTGCGTGACGAGGGCAGCACGCGGGTGCGCCTGATCAATGATGGCGCCGCGCAGGATGCGCGTTGGCGGCTGCGGGTGATGGACATGGACGGCAAGGTGCTGCGTCGACGCGAGGACGCGGTGACGTTGACGGCGTCAGGCGTCACCTCGATCGGTGATTTCCGCGACGCGGAGCTGCTGGCCGGTGCCGACCCGAAGCGCACGGTGGCCGTGTTCGAGCTGGTGCAGAATGGGGCGGTGAGCGCGCGGCAGGTGGTCGGATTCGTCGAAGCCAAGGACCAGGTGTTGCCGCGGCAGAAGCTCAAGGCCACCTTGTCCATCGAAGGCGACCACTATCGACTACGGCTGGAAAGTGCGGCGTACGTGCGCGCGGCGTGGATTGATTTCGGTGCGTTGGATGTGCAGGTCGAAGACAACCTGCTGGACCTGCTGCCGGGCGAAACCCGCGACATTGCGGTGCGCGGCCCGGTGGATCTGACGACGCTGCGCGAAGCGCTGAAGGTGAAAACCCTCAACGATCGTTGAGGGCATCCGCCGGGCATGGCCCGGCGCTACCATTCATGGACCACGGTAGCGCCGGGCCATGCCCGGCGTGGGTGTGGACCGTTGAGGTGGGTGCGGACCGTAGGTCCGCACACCCTTACAGCTGGATCTGCTGGAAATTCTCGACCCGCTCGTGGCCGTTGGCGGCCTGGCCGGTACGCGGCAGCGGGTAATCGTCCAAGCGGTCGATCAGGCGGGTCTGCAGTCCAGCTTCGCGGGCGGCATCCAGTTCTTCCACCACATCGGACAGGAACAGGATCTCGCCGGCCTGCACGCCAATGGCCTGCACGATGCGGCGATAGCTGTCGGCCTCACGCTTGCCGCCGATCTCGGTATCGAACCAGCCCGACACCAGCGGGCTGAGGTCACCGGCGTCGCTGAAGCCGAAGAACAGCTTCTGCGCCGGCACCGAACCGGAGGAGTACACGTACAGCGGCAGGCCGGAGGCGTGCCAGCCCTTCAGCACCGGCGCCACTTCCGGGTAGAAGTGCGCGGTGTAATCGCCGCGACGGTAGCCCTCGTCCCAGATCAGGCCCTGCAGCGCCTTCAGTGCGGTGTGCTTGCGGTCCTGGTCGATCCAGCCCTGCAGCGTCTCGGCCACCAGGCTGTCCTGGCAGGCACCGCCGATCTCGGTAGCCACCGCATCCAGCCAGCGGCGGACCTCCGGCTGCTGGCCATGTTCGGCGACGAACGCCGGCAAGGCCTTGCGGGCATAGGGGAACAGCACGTTCTTGACGAACGAGATGCTGCTGGTGGTGCCTTCGATGTCGGTCAGGATGACGCGGGGCTGCATGGATCAGGACGCCTGGGTAGGTACGTAACGGGGGAATTTCTGCGCGATGTCGGTACCGGTGAAGTGACCGACCCAGCCATCCGGCTCGGTGAAGAAGCGGATCGCCACGAAGCTCGGCTCCTCACCCATGTCGAACCAGTGGGTGGTGCCATCGGGCACGGCGATCAGGTCGTCCTTCACGCACTCGATCTCGTAGACCTTGTCTTCCACGTGCAGGGTGAACAGGCCGGACCCGGCGACGAAGAAGCGCACCTCGTCTTCCTTGTGGAAGTGCTCGTCGAGAAACTTCTTGCGCAGCTCGGCGCGGTTCGGGTTGTCGGGGGCGATCGAGGCCACGTCCACGCTCTTGAAGCCGTTCTCGGCGACCAGGCGGTCGATGTCGGCGCGGTATGCCGCGAACACTTCCTCCTGGCTGGCACCGGGCGCGACCGGTGCGGTGGCCTGCCAGCGTTCGAAGGTGACGCCGATCTTCTGCAGTTCGGCAGCGATGAGCGCGCCGTCCTGGGTGTCCAGCAGCGGCGATTCGGGGCGGGTGTCGTCGTAGATGCGCAGTCGGCTCATGGCGGCAGCTTGAACGTCTCGGGGGGAAGACAGGGTAGCAGGGTGGGGGCGAGGCGCAGATTCCGGATCGGCATCTGCACCT
The DNA here is from genome assembly GCF_001431625.1 of Stenotrophomonas geniculata ATCC 19374 = JCM 13324. GTDB lineage: Bacteria > Pseudomonadota > Gammaproteobacteria > Xanthomonadales > Xanthomonadaceae > Stenotrophomonas > Stenotrophomonas geniculata. The sequence continues at coordinate 700 of NZ_LLXT01000038.1, read as the reverse complement.
GCGCGCCGGTTCAGCCGCGCAGCCTGCGCAGTTCCAGCTCGCAGTGGAACAGGAACTCGAACGCTTCCAGGTGGCGACGCGCCTCGGCCATGTCGCAACCCCAGGCATACAGGCCGTGGCCATCGATCAGGTAGCCCCACAGGTTCTTCTGGTCGAGCAGGTCATCGACCTGCTTTGAAAGCACGTTCATGTCCTGGGTGTTGGCGAACACCGGTACGTCGATGGCCATCTCGTGGGTGCTGTTGCCGGCGAAGGCCTTCAGCAGCTCGTAGCCTTCCAGGCGGATATGGCCCTGCGGCGCGTACAGGCGCGAGGCGATGGTCTGCACCGGCGAATGGGTGTGCAGCACGCAACCCACTTCGGGGAAGCGGCGGTACAGCTGGGTGTGCAGCAGGGTTTCGGCGGACGGGCGCAGCGGGCGGCCGACGGCCTGGCCGTCGAAGTCCACCACCATGATGTCGTCCTCGATCAGGCGGCCCTTGTCCTTGCCCGAGACGGTGATCGCAGCGTGGCGGTCGTCCAGGCGGTGGGAGAAATTGCTGCTTGTGGCCGGGGTCCAGCCGGCGTGGGCCAGTTCGCGGACGTTGTCGATCAGCAGCTGGGCCAGTTCGCTCAGGCGCGCGGTGTCGTACGGGAAGGTGGGGGCGTTCATGCCGGCGATTTTACTGGATTCGGCCAACGGCTGAGCCCCTCGTGGCTG
>NZ_LLXT01000037.1 GCF_001431625.1 Stenotrophomonas geniculata ATCC 19374 = JCM 13324 | reverse complement strand
GCGTGGGCTCGCCTCTACAAGTACGCTCGCGATGCTGGATGGCATCGCGGGCGTCGTCGTTACAGCGGCAGGTCGAACACCAGCACTTCGGCATCATTGCCGTTTTCCAGCGTCAATTGGGCTTCGTCGCTGACCTGCAGTGCATCGCCGGCTTCCAGGGTGATGCCGTTGACCTGCAGCTGGCCACGCGCCACCTGCACATAGGCGCCACGGCCGTTGCCGAGCGCATGGTGCAGCTTCTGGCTGCCATCGAGGATGGTGGCGAAGATGCGGGCATCCTGGTGGATGCGCAGCGAACCGTCGGCACCGTCCGGCGAGGCGATCAGGCGCAGCTGGCCGCGCTTGGTCTCCGGCGCGAAGTGGGTCTCCTCGTAGGACGGCGTGATGTTCTCGGTGTCCGGGAAGATCCAGATCTGCAGGAAGTGCACGGTCTCGTCGGCCGAGTGGTTGAATTCGCTGTGGGTGACGCCGCTGCCGGCGCTCATGCGCTGCACGTCGCCATAGCGCAGCACCGAACCGGTGCCCATCGAGTCCTTGTGTTCCAGCGCACCGCCCAGCACGTAGGAGATGATCTCCATGTTGCTGTGGCCGTGGGTGCCGAAGCCCTGGCCGCCGATCACCTTGTCTTCGTTGATCACCCGCAGCGGGCCGAAGCTGACGTAGCGCGGGTCGTAGTAGTTGGCGAAGGAGAAGGTATGGCGCGAGGACAGCCAGCCATGCTCGGCCAGGCCACGGGTAGCGCTCTTGCGGATCTGCAGCATGATGGAATCTCCTTGTTCGATGGTTTCGATGGGGCGGGGTGGGCCGGTAGCCGCTGTGTTTCCCCGTTGGAGAGAAGTATCCGCTTGCGCCCTGGGTTTGAAAAACGGATAGTTTTGACAGCCATCATCGAAAAATCCGAATGCTCAAGCTCAGCCTCGATGCCCTGCAGATCCTGGATGCCATCGACCGCCGTGGCTCCTTTGCCGGCGCCGGCAAGGCCCTGCACAAGGTGCCCTCGACCATCTCCTACACCGTGGCCAAGCTGGAGGAGGATCTGGGCGTACAGCTGTTCGACCGGGTCGGCCCGCGTGCCGAGCCGACCGAGGCCGGCCGCGCTCTGCTGGACGAGGGCCGGCATCTGCTGCGCGCGGCGCGCGAGCTGGAGCTGCGGGTGCGCCGGGTGGCGTCGGGCTGGGAGACCGAGCTGACCCTGGCGGTGGACTCGGTGTTTCCGACCTGGCTGCTCGGCCCGGACATCGCCGCGTTTCGTGAGGCCGAGGCACCGACCCGGCTGCGGTTGATCGGCGAGGCCCTGTCCGGCACCTGGGAGGCTCTGCTGGACCGCCGTGCCGACCTGCTGGTCGGCGCGCCGGGCGAGGGCCCCAGCGGCGGTGGCTACGTGGTCGAGCCGCTGGGCACGGTGGAGTTCGTGTTCGCGGTCGCGCCCGATCATCCGTTGGCTGCAGTGCCGGGTGTGCTGGGTCGCGAGCACCTGGTCGAGCACTGCGCGATCGCGGTCTCGGATTCGGCGCGACGGCTGCTGCCGCGCACGGTGGGCCTGTTGATGGGGCAGGAGATGCTGACGGTGCCGGACATGGCCAGCAAGCTGAAGCTGCAATGCGAAGGCGTGGGCTTCGGTTTCCTGCCCGAGCCGTGCGCGCGCGCCGCGGTCGCGCGCGGCCAGCTGGTGATCCGTGAGGTGGAGGAGCACAAGCCGGAAGAAACCTTCTGGCTGGCCTGGCGCACCGGCGAGGACGGCGCCGCGTTGCGCTGGTGGCGCGAGCGCCTGCGCAGGCCGGAGCTGCTGTCGCAGTGGTGGCAGGCAATGGCCAGGGGGTAGGGGTTTGGCAGGGCTGCGCCCTGCACCCGCCGAAGCAACAGCTATGGCCGAAGCAACAGCAACAGCAACAGCTGGTTTCCTGAGGGATGGCGGGG
>NZ_LLXT01000036.1 GCF_001431625.1 Stenotrophomonas geniculata ATCC 19374 = JCM 13324 | reverse complement strand
CATAGGATCTCGACTCTACACTTCAGGGTTCGGTATAGCCGGCGCAGTCCGGCAGCGCCTGGTCCGGGTGGAACATGCCCTCGCGGAAGTGGAACAACCGCGTATAGGTGCACGCCGGATCCTGCTCGGTGCGCAGGTCTTTCTTCTTCAGCGGCCCCTTGGCCAGCGAATCCTCGAAGCGCGAAACACCGGCCGGGAACCGGGTCGCCACGGTCTGGTAGCGCAGCACGGGCATGCCCTGCCCTGCTGGATCCAGCGCCAGCTTCGCCGAAAAGCTGTATTCGTCGTGGCAGGCGCCTGCACGCTGCTTGCTGTCCTGCTCGCTGAAACAGGCGCGGATCATCGCATTGCCCAGCCATGGCACGGTCAGCACGTCGTCGTCCACCTGGATGTCGTCCTGCAGGTGGCGCACGCGTGCCAACTGCAGCGTGGACGCATCGGCACCGCCACCGGAGTACATGGTGCTGAACGTGACGATGCCGCCCACCAGCACATTCTGGCGGGTGCGCTGCTGCGGGTCGGTCACTGTTTCATCGCTGCCCACGCCCGGGGCCAGGCGCACGATCCACGGCCACAGCGACAGCTCGCTTTCCTGCGGCACGTCGATGCTGACGTGGTAGGTGTGCGGCTTGCCCTGGCCCGGCCCCTTCTCAAGCACTTCAAGCAGGGTGGGCCGGTCCCCCTCCTCGGCCACCGGCTGCACGCGCACGCACCAGTTGCTGTCCCGCGTGCAGTCATAAAGCCCCGACGGTCCAGTCTCACTCGCGATCAGTACCTGTCCCAGCGGCTCCATCACGTTGCCGGCGGCATCGCGCTGCTGCGGCAGGATCGCGCTCTGGGCCAGCGCCAGCAGCGGGATCGCCAGCAATGCAGTGCACAGGGTGGCGCGAGCGGCAGCGGTGGGCATGGACGGCTCCTGCGGTTGGGCTTCCGATGGTAACCGTTGCCCGGGCGCGTCGAGCCCTGCTCGACTGCTTCTCACCACAAACACCAGCCAAGCGCCGGCTCGGCTCTACATCATCCGCAGTCGCAGCCACCCCACCCCTTGGCCTTCGAGGTCTGGCCGATACCGGGATTGAACGTATTGCTCGGGTCCAGCTGCCTGTAGAAGCCCGCCAGCGCCGGCTTGGCCGGATACAGGTGGCCGACATTGTGCTCGGCCGGATACTCGGCGCCCCGCTGGTCCAGCAATGCCCACATCGCATGCTCGATCGCCATCGGGTCTTCACCTTTGCGGGCGATGTAGTCCTGGTGGAACACGTGGCAGAGGAAGTGCCCGTAATACAGCTTGTGCAGCAGGCGGCCGTCGATATCCGCCGGTAGCTGTTCGAACCAGTCGGCGTCGTCACGTCGCAGCGCGATGTCCAGCGCGACGATGTCCTGCACCTGGTCACGATGCACTTCACGGTAGCGCACTGCGGCACCGGCCACGGCAAAGCGATGCAGGAACGCCTTGCGTCCCTCCTCGGCCGTGCAGTGGAAATAGCCGCCTTCGTGGCCGGCGAAGAACCTGCGCAACCAGGCCTCGGTTTCCGCAGCGTCCTGGGCAGAGACCTTCAGCAACAGGTGATGCTCGTAGCGTTGCCGGAACTCGCCCATGCGCTTTGGCAGGTGCGAGGGCAGCAGGCCGGTCAGCACCTGCATCACCCGGTCGGTCACCCCGCGCAGGCCCAGCCGTTCGAACCAGCCATCGACGCGGCTCTTCAATGCGAACGCCGCGGGCACACGGGAGGTGCCGAGGCGATCAATCAGCAGGAAGCTGTCCTTGCCGTAGCGCTCGCCGATGTCATAGGCATCGCGGTGAATGTACTCGCCCGCGATCGGCAGGCGCTCGAAGCCGGTCAGCAGCTGGCGACGGATCGCGGTGAGGCTGTCGGTGCGATTGCTGCCGATATAGAAGACCTCGGCAGCCTCTTTTTCGAAGGTGTCCAGGCGCACCGCGAACACCGCCAGCTTGCCGGCCGAACCGGCCGCTTCGAAGTGGCGGCTGGGGTCGGCGTTGAAACGCGCCGGCGTATCGGCATCGACCTTGCGCACTTCCTCGGCATAGCGGGGATCGGAGGCCGCGCGGCCGTTGCCATCGCCAACATCCGCCGCGCTGTAGTCGCCCACCTGCAGGCGCTGCAGGATCTGCTCGGGCGTATCACCCAGCGCGATGCCCAGATGGTTGACCAGTTGCAGCTGGCCATCCGCATCGACCTGCGCATACAGCGCCAGCTCGGTATAGGCCGGGCCACGGCGCACCAGCGCGCCGCCGGAGTTGTTGCAGATGCCGCCCAGCACCGACGCACCGATGCAGGACGAGCCGATCACCGAATGTGGTTCGCGGCCGAGCGGTGCCAGCGTCTGCTCCAGCCGGTCCAGCGTGGCGCCGGGCAGGCACAGCACCTGGCGGCCTTCGTTCAACAGCTGGATACCGGTCAGGCGCAGCGTGCTGACCAGCACGATCGGCCGCCCGTAGTCGTTGCCATCCGGGGTCGAGCCACCGGTCAGGCCGGTATTGGCCGCCTGCAGGATGATCGCCGCCCCACCCTGCACCGCTGCCTGCAGCACGCGCCACAGTTCCAGCAGCGTACCCGGGCGCACTACGGCCAGCACCGGGCCGTCGCCGAAACGATAGCCACGGCGGAAGCGGCGCGTGGCCTTGTCGCCGGTCAGTACATGGCGGTTGCCGACCGCGTCGCGCAACTGCGCCAGCACGGCATCGTGGCCACTCACGGCAGGCTGACCAGCGAATCGCGGCCGATGTCGGCGATGCGGCGCGCGCCGGTCAGTGTCATCGCCACGCGCATTTCCTTGGCGATCAGGTCCAGCAGGTTGGCCACGCCGGCCTCGCCTTGGGCGGCCAGCGCATAGACGAAGGCACGGCCCAGCAGCACGGTGTCGGCGCCCAATGCCAGCATGCGCACCACGTCCAGGCCGGTGCGGACGCCCGAATCGGCGAGGATCTTCAGATCACCCTGCACGGCATCGGCAATCGCCCGCAGTGCGCGCGCGGTGGACAGCACGCCGTCCAGCTGGCGGCCACCGTGGTTGGAGACCACGATGCCATCGGCACCGAACTTCACCGCGTCACGCGCATCATCCGGGTCGAGGATGCCCTTGATCACCATCGGGCCCTTCCAGAACTCGCGGATCCATTCCAGGTCCTTCCATGAAATGGACGGATCGAAGTTGCTGCCCAGCCAGCCGATGTAGTCCTCGAGCCCGGTCGGGTTGCCGCGGTAGGTGGAAATGTTGCCCAGATCATGCGGGCGGCCGAACAGGCCCACGTCCCACGCCCAGTGCGGATGGGTGATGGCCTGGCCGATGCGGCGCAGCGAGGCGTTCGGGCCGCTCATGCCGGAGTGTGCATCGCGGTAGCGCGCACCCGGCACCGGCATGTCCACGGTGAACACCAGCGTGGTCACGCCCGCGGCCTGTGCCCGCTCCAGCGCATTGCGCATGAAGCCGCGGTCGCGCAGCACATACAGCTGGAACCACATCGGCCGCTGGATGGCCGGTGCCACTTCCTCGATCGGGCACACCGATACGGTGGACAGGGTGAACGGGATGCCGCGGCTGTCGGCCGCGCGCGCCGCCTGTACCTCACCGCGCCGGGCATACATGCCGGTCAGGCCGACCGGCGCCAGCGCCACCGGCATTGCCAGCTTTTCGCCGAACAGCTCGGTTTCCAGGCTCAGGTCGGACATGTTGCGCAGGATGCGCTGGCGCAGCGCGATGTCGGACAGGTCGGAAACGTTGCGCTTCAGCGTGTGCTCGGCATACGCGCCGCCATCGATGTAGTGGAACAGGAACGGCGGCAGCCGGCGTTGCGCTGCGGCACGGTAATCGGTGGAGGCGGAGATGATCATGGGGTCAACCGTGTGGGGAAGGTAGACGCGAGGCCCGCGCACGCCGGGCTTCGTTGTCATCGAGGGTGCGCAGCGTGGTGTGCACGAACTCGAGGTGGGCATGCGCGGCGGCGCGCGCGCGTTCGGGGTCGCCTGCCAGCACCGCGTCCATCATCTCGCGGTGCTGGTCGGACAGCGGCGAGAAGGTCCTCGCCGAGGTGTAGAGCTTTTCGCGGCTCTGCGAGATGTTGGTCTGCAGCAGCTCGAACAGGCCACGCATCACCTGCAGCAGCACCAGGTTGTGCGAGGCCTCGGCGATGGACAGATGAAAAGCCGCGTCGGCCTCCGCTTCGCCGGTGGGGTCGTCCTTGCCGTGCGCGTCCATCATGGTCTGGAAGGCCTGCGCGATGCGCGTGCGGTCCTCGTCGGTAGCGCGCAATGCGGCATGCCAGGCGGTGGCACCTTCCAGCGCGTGGCGGATCTCCAGCACGTCGAAGCGGTATTCCGGGTCGCCCTGGAACAGCGGCAGGTACGGCGCCAGCGGTTCATCCAGCGCCTGCCGCGCGCGCGCCGCAGGTTCGGCTACATAGGTGCCGCCACCGACGCGTGCGGTCAGCAGGCCCTGGCTGGCCAGCTGCGCGATGGCTTCGCGCAACGCCGTGCGCGAGACCCCCAGCTGCACCGCCAGGGTGCGCTCGGCCGGCAGCCGGTCACCGGGCTGCAGCTGTTGTTCCTGCACCAGGCCGCGCAGCTGTGCGGCCACCTTGTCCGAAATACGTTGCGTGCTCATGGCGCCATTGTGGCCCGAAGCGCGCAGCGGGTGGTCGGCCAAGCGTGCATGGCTCAGGGAATCATCCAGGTCAGCCAGTAGGCCTGGGCCAGGGTGATCAGGCCGACCATCGTGGTGAAGATCAGGCTGTGCTTGACCGTGAAACGGAACAGGTCCGATTCCTTGCCGGCCAGGCCGACCGCTGCGCAGGCAATGGCGATCGACTGCGGCGAGATCATCTTGCCGGTGACACCGCCAGTGGTGTTGGCCGCCACCAGCAGCACGTCGGACACGCCGATCTGCTGCGCGGTGGTTGCCTGCAGGGCCGAGAACAGCGCATTGGACGAGGTATCCGAACCGGTCAGGAACACGCCCAGCCAGCCCAGGAATGGCGAGAAGAACGGGAACGCGTCGCCGGTGTGCGCCAATGCCAGCGCCAGCGTCGCCGACAGGCCCGAATAGTTGGCGATGAAGGCGAAGGCGAGCACCATGCCGATCGAGTAGATCGGCATGCGCAGCTCGCGCACGGTTTCGCCGAAGGTGCGCAGCGCCGAACGGGCCGGCATGCGCAGCGCGATGATCGCGATCACCGCAGCGAGGATGATCGAGGTACCGGTGGCCGAGAACCAGTCGAACTTGTAGACGGCTTCGTAGCTCAACGGTGCATCCACGATCGGCGGCATCTTCTGCACCATCTGGTCCAGGCCCGGCACCGGGATCTTGAGCACCCAGCTTTCCAGCGGGCCACCCGCCGCGAACAGCGACTTGAACGGCTTGATGCTCCACAGCGTGACCATCGCGGTGAGGATCAGGAACGGCGACCACGCCTTGGCGATCTGGCCAACGCTGTAGCGGGGCGCTTCCAGTGCCTGTGCGGCCGCCTCGGCGCTGGTTTCGGTATCGAAGCGGAAGATCCGCACCGGCTTCCAGCGGCGCAGGAACAGGGTCAGGCACACCAGCGACGCCAGCGACGCGGTGATGTCCGGCAGTTCCGGGCCGATGAAATTGGAGGTCAGGTACTGCGCGATGGCGAACGAGCCACCCGCAACCAGCACCGCCGGCCACGTTTCCCTGATGCCGCGCCAGCCATCCATGATCGCCATGATCCAGAACAGCACGATGATGGTCAGGAACGGCAGCTGGCGGCCGGCCATCTGGCCGATCTCGAATGCATCCAGGCCGGTGACCTGCCCGGCCACGATGATCGGAATGCCCATTGCACCGAACGCCACCGGCGCGGTGTTGACGATCAGGCACAGGCCGGCGGCATACAGCGGCTTGAAGCCCAGCCCGACCAGCAACGCTGCGGTGATCGCCACCGGCGCACCGAAACCGGCCGCGCCTTCGAGGAAGGCGCCAAAGGCGAAGCCGACCATCAGCATCTGCAGGCGCTGATCCTCGGTGACCGAGAGGATCGAGGCGCGGATGATGTCGAACTGCCCGGTCTTGACCGAGACCTTGTAGAGGAATACGGCACCGATGATGATCCAGGCGATCGGCCACAGGCCATAGACGAAGCCGAAGCCGGCCGCGCCAAGCGCCTGGCTCAGCGGCATGCCGTAGAACAGCAGGGCCACGCCGAGTGCGATGGCCACGGTGATCGTGCCGGCCAGCCAGCCCTTCATGCGCAGCACGGCCAGGGCAATGAAGAAGAACGCGATCGGCAGCAGCGCGATCAGGCTGGACAACCACAGGTTGCCGGCGGGGTCGTACAGGTGTTGCCAGGGCTGCATGAAGACTCTCGACTGGATGCGGAAGGTGCCCCACCGCAGGCGGTGGGTCGCCGTGACTGTCGAACATTGGTCGTACCAATAAAGATTTCGATCAGACCACTTGCAGCGGATTTAACCGCCACTCCGACGAAGAGCCTATTAGACCATAGCGCTAGATGTCATATTGGTCCGACCATTCAGGCCGCCATGGTAATGCCGGCCACTGGCCGGCAACTCGAGATTCCTTACGAGATCCGTTTCTCCAACCGCCGCATCACCGCCAGCACCAGCACGCACAGCACGCTGACGCCGATCGCAATCACGTATTTACCGATGCCCACGGCGATGCCAATGGCCGCCGCCATGATCAGTGAGCTTGCGGTAGTCAATCCGCTGACCTGGTCTTCACGTGAGCCGCGCAGGATGGTGCCAGCGGCAACGAAGCCAACACAGGCCACCACCGCTTCGATCAGACGGACCGGGTCGACCTGCAGCAGGTCGCGATAGCGCTCCTGCTGGAAATGCTCAGCCACCGAGTCGCCGAGGCCGACAATCAGTGCGGCGGCACCGGCGATCAGCATGTGCGTGCGCAGGCCCGCCGCGTGCTTGCCCATCTCGCGCTCGACGCCGAGCACGCCGCCGAACAACATGGCTGCGGCCACGCGCAGCAGGATCGAGACATCCTGGGTGAGTTCCATGGGAGAGGCTCCGGGATTTTCCCGGAGCGTCGCGCGGCAGCCGTGGCACAACGGTGAAGGCCGCACCACAGCCCGTTCACCCGGCAGCGCCGGGCCCTGCCCGGCATCACCGTCGCCTGCGATTACCGCATCATTGCGCCAGATAGCCACCATCGATGGCGTAGTACGCGCCGGTCGCGAACGAGGCATCGTCGCTGGCCAGCCAGGCCACCAGCGCCGCAACTTCCTCGGCCGTGCCCAGCCGCTTCAATGCATGGCGGCCTTCCAGCGTGGCGCGCACCTTCGGGTCCATCTTCTCCAGCAGCGGTGTGCTGATGAAGCCCGGGCCGACCGCGTTGACACGGATGCCGTCGGCCGCATGTTCCCAGGCGGCGGTCTGGGTCAGCCCAACCACGCCGTGCTTGGCCGCCACGTACGCAGTGGAACCGGCATAGCCCACCTGGCCCAGGATCGAGGCCATGTTGATGATGCTGCCGCCGGTTCCAGCGGCTCGCATCGCCTGGATCTGCGCACGCTGGCACAGGAACACGCTGGTGAGGTTGACGTCGATAACCCGCTGCCAGCCATCGATCGGATAGTCACCGCTGCTGGCAGCCGGCCCGCCGATACCGGCGTTGTTGACCGCCACATGCAGGCCGTCGAGTTCCTTGATCGTGCGCTGTACTGCCGCCTCCACCGCAGCGTCGTCGGTGACGTCCAGCGCGATGCCGATGGCCTGTGCACCCGCATCCCGCAACTGCGCCACGGTGGCATCGACCGCATCCTGCTTCAGATCCCAGACCGAGATCCGCGCGCCGGACGCCGCCAGGGTCTGCGCCACAGCCAGGCCTATACCGGACACGCCGCCGGTCACGATCGCGGTCTTGCCGGTGAGCTGGTAGTCAATCATCTGCGTTCTCCATCAGTGGGGGTATCGAAGTGGCCTGCAACAGCCAACCGCCCCACCCTACGCGTGCGCCCGTGATGGCCTGGCTGACATCGCGTCCATGGCGGATCGTTCCAGCCATGAAACCTCAACTCAAGTTGATGTATGGAATTGCGTACGGATATGCATGCAAAACGCTGGCGTATGTTCGGCGGCATTTTCACTTTGGCCGTAATCGTCAATCGTTTTGACCATATTTAAATCAAAAGCGCGCGAATCGAGGCGACAATGGGAAACGTTTCCATTTTCTCCGACACATTCAATTCAACCTGGTGTTCCCCCCACCCTCCAGAGTGCCCATGCCACTGCTTCCCAGCATGTCTCACGGGTAACGACCGGATCTGCATCTGTGTTGCAGAGTGCGTGGGCGAGGTAATGCCAGCGTCCACCTCCAAAGCACGTGCCGAGCGATGTCCCGATATTTCACTTTTGCTGATTACCGCCGCTTCGGCCACCGCCATGGCTTCGATTACCGCGCCGACCCGGAACACCTGCGCGACGACCAGTGGGCCGGCCATGGCGAGGTCAACGAGCAGTTCCTGCGCGGCGGCATGAGCCTGATCGCCTCCGACGTCCATAATCGCTTTCCTTATGTGGCGACCGCCCATCAGAGTCCCGGCCTGGCCATCCGCGTGATGCTGCAGGGCCAGGTCGATGTGCGCATTCCGCGACGCGCTGGTTTCACCCTGCGCGCTGGCACGGCAATGACCGCGCACCACCGCGAACAGGTCGAGATGACGGGTGCGCATCCCGGCGAAACGCGCATGCGCGGCGTCAGCGTGATGGTGCCCGGCCAGATCGACCCGGACCTGTTCCATCTGCCGCAGCTGGAAACCGCGCTCAACACCCACCTGGAATGCCGCCACTGGGCCATTCCGCATACCCTGCTGCCAGTGCTGGGCCAGCTGTTCGACAGCCCATGGGAGGACGGCATCGACGCCTTGTGGCGGGAAGGCGTCGCACTGCAGCTGCTGGCCGTTGGCCTGAAGGCCGAGGATCTGCAGACCGACCATGTACGAACGCTGCGCGCGGGCCAGCGCGAGCGGCTGGAGCGTGTGCGCGCCTACCTGCACGACGATCCCAGCCATGCCCACAGTCTGATCGAACTGGCCCAGTTGGCCTGCATGAGCCCGAGCTCGCTGCGCCGTCATTTCGCCCAGCAGTACGGCTGCTCGGTATTCGACTACCTGCACGAGCAGCGCATGCGCCACGCCGAACAGGGGCTGCGCGAAGACGGATGGACGGTTGAGCAGGCCGCCGCCGCCAGTGGTTACCGCCACCCCAGCAATTTCGCCGCTGCATTCCGCAAACGTTTCGGCCTGGTACCCAGCCGCTGGCGCACGGGCCCCTCGAAGGTGGGCTGAAGGCTGGTGCCCTGATAGGTGCCGACCTTGGTCGATCGGCATGCCATGGCCCAGCCCTGGCAGGTGTCGACCTTGGTCGACACGCTCCCGTGCCATCGCGGAGGCCGGCCAGCGGCCGGCACCATCAACGCCGCCGGGCATGGCCCGGCGCTACCGACACCGCACATCCCCGGGTAGCGCCGGGCCATGCCCGGCGTCACCCTGGCCGCTTCAATACACCGGCAGATCGATGTAGCTCGCCTGTGCCGCGCTGTGCCAGACCCGCTGCGTGGCCTTCTGGTAATCGCCCGGCTTGGCCAGGTAGATGTTCGGCACGTAGGTCTGCGGGTTGCGGTCGTACAGCGGGAACAGGCTGGACTGCACCTGCACCATCACCCGGTGCCCCTTCTGGAAGGTGTGGTTGGCGTTGGGCAGATCGAAGCGGTACGGCAGCACTTCGTTGGCCGCCAGCGGCTTCGGATCACTGAAGCTCTCGCGGTAGCGGCCACGGAAGATCGCCAGCGACACCGGCAACTCATAGCCCCCCATCTCCGGCGTGGACGCTTCCTGGTCCGGATACACATCGATCAACTTCACCACCCAGTCGCTGTCGGTGCCACTGGTCGAGGCCTGCAGATGCACCACCGGTGCGCCGCCGATGCGCAGCGGCGCGGCCAGCGGTTCGGTGATGAAGGTCAGCACGTCCGGGCGACCATCGACGAAGCGCTGGTCCTTGACCAGCCAGGTGGTCCACATGTCGCGGTCACCGAAACGTACCGGGCGCGGCACGAACGGCACTGGCTTGGCCGGATCGGACACATACTCCTCGAAGTCGCCCTCGCCCGCCGCCGGCGCCTGGAACGCCAGCTTGCCGCCGGCGCGCAGGAACAGCGGCTTGCTGCTGGCGGCACAGCCCTTGTCGCAGCTGCGCGGCCAACCCTTCAGGCGATCCCAGTGGTTCTCACCGGTGTTGTAGATCAGCACCGGCGGCGTGTCCGCCTTCGGCGCACCGTCCACCAGGTACTGGTCGAAGAACGGCTTGAGTACATCACGGCGGAACTGCAGCGCGGTATCGCCATCGAACTTCAGCGCGCCCAGTTCGCTGCCGCTGTAGTTCACCTGGCTGTGCCGCCACGGCCCCATCACCAGGTAATTGCGGTTGTTGCCGCTGTCGCGCCCTTCCATTGCCTGGTAGGCATGGTTGGCACCCCACATGTCCTCCTGGTCCCACAGGCCCTGCAGCCACATGGTCGGCACCTTCAGCGGTGTTTTCGCCATCACCGCATCCAGCGCCTGGCCCTGCCAGAACCCGTCATAGGCAGGATGCTCAACCAGCTTCTTCCACCAGGTCAGCTGGTCCACACCGGTGAAGCGCGCGTAGTCGCCGGCCGAACCGATGCGCAGGAAGGTGCTGTAGTCGTCGTAGCCGAGGCTGGGCAGCGGCGTGCCCTTGCCGCGCTTCTCGGTCTGCATCGCGAAATAGTTGAAGTTGACCTGGCGGAACGCACCGTAGTTGAGCCAGTCGTCGCCCATCCAGCCATCGACCATCGGGCTCTGCGGCGCAGCCACCTTCAGTGCCGGATGCGGGTCGGTCAGCGCCATCACCACGGTGAAGCCCTCGTACGACGAGCCGAGCATGCCGACCTTGCCATTGCTCTCCGGTACGTTCTTCACCAGCCAGTCGATGGTGTCCCAGGCATCGGTGGAGTGGTCCACCTTGGTGTTGTTCAACGGCCCGCGCAGCGGCCGGGTCATCACGTAATCACCTTCGGAGCCGTACTTGCCGCGGATGTCCTGGAACACGCGGATGTAACCGCCGTCGACGAACACCTCGTCGCCCTGCGGCAGCAGGTCGCGCATGCGTGGCGAATCACTGCGGCTGGCGCGGCCAGCGGCATCGTAAGGTGTGCGGGTCAGCAGGATCGGCGCGTTGCGGGCGCCCTTGGGCACCACGATCACCGTATACAGCTTGGTGCCGTCACGCATCGGCACCATCACCACGCGCTTGTCGTAGTCGCGACCGACATCAGGGGCAACGAAGGGCTTGTCGCTGATGTCCGGGGTCATCGGCGGGGTATCGGCGGCCAGCACGGTGCTGGACAGGCAAAGGGCAATGGCTACAGCGACGGCACGCACACGCATGGACAACCCCTCCCGGCAGGAAAGCCTCAAGCCTACTCCTGCCCCGAGCCGTGAAGTGTGTGCGGGCTTTGCATTCTGCGGTGGATGCAGGCAGGACTGATGGCACATGTGCTGCCCGACGGGCACGCATCCATCTGGCCGTTGTAGAGCCGAGCCCACGCTCGGCTGGGGCCACCGCAACCTCCCCGAAGAGCAGCCGAGCCTGGGCTCGGCTCTACAACATCAGGCTGCCGTTACTTCATGCAACGCCAGCCAACGCCAACGGCCGTCTTCCTGCCGCAGCACGGCCAGTGCTTCACGCCAGGCCATCCCACCTTCAGCAACGCCCTGCCCTTCACGGTAGCGCAGCATCGCCAACGGTGCCGGCACCGCAATGAACTGCAGGGCATCGATTTCGATACGCAAGCCCGGGCGGGCACCATGGCCGCCAGCGAACATGCCGGCCAGGGCTTCGCGGTCCAGGCGCTGCCCGGCAATACCGACCATGCTGAAGTCGGTGCAGAAATGATCCATCAGCGCATCCAGCGTACTGGCGGCTGCTTCCGCACGGAACCAGGCCTGCAGCTTGGCGATCAGATCATGGAACTCGTTCTCTGCGGTCATCGTCATTGCATTGTCTCGGGTTGGGAAAGAGGGATCGATTGCGGCCGACGCAGCAATACCATCGGCAGCAGAGTCAGTAGGGCGGCCAGCCCCAGCGCCACGCGCGTGGCGTTTGCCGGCAGCCATTGCATGGCCAATGCCAGCAGCAGCGCAATGGCGGCGGTACCGAGGCAGAAGCTGAGCTGACGGTTGAGGTTCCAGAGGGCACTGGCATCGCCCAGCGCTTCACCCTCCACGCCATGGAAGGCCAGCGTCTGCGCCGTGCTGCTGCACAGGCTGCCGCCCGCCCCCATCAGCGCGAACAACAGCGCGGCCAACGCGAAGGCCGGCTGCGGCAGCAGCGCCATCAACAGCAGGCCGCTGGCCTGCAGCAGCATGCCCGTACGCAGTACCGCGGCCGGGCCGAAGCGAGCCAGCAGGCGCTTGCTGGCCGTGATCGCAGTGGCCGAGGCCAGCGCCCACGGCAGCATCAGCGCGCCGATGCGTGCCGCGCTGTAACCGGCCTGGTGGAGCTGCAGGGTACTGACCAGCTGGCTGCCGATGAATACACCGGGTACGGCCAGATAGATCAGCATCGCCAGCCGCAGCCCACGATGCGACAACAACGACCAGCGCAGGAGGGGCTGCGCCTGCCGACGCGCATGCCGCAGGTGGGCCACCGCCAGCAGCAGTGCGACCAGCAACAACACGGCACCTGCGCCGCGGTGTCCGGACTCACCCAGCCAGGTCAGCGCCAGCAGCAGCGCGCCCAGCGCCAGCATCGCGGTGGACAGCGCATAGGCCTGCAGCCGCGGCGCACTGCGCACGCCATCGGCCGGCATCCATGCCAGCACAAGCGCGATCGCCACCACCGCCAAGGGCAGGCTGGCCCAGAGCACGCCGCGCCAGGCCAACCACTGCACCAACAACCCGCCCAACGCGGGCGCCAGTGCCGGTACCAGCAACGCCACCAGCAGGATGCGCCGGGTCAGTGCACCTCGCTGATCCGCCGTGCATTGCCGGTACGCCGCGGCCTGCGCGACCGGAATCAGCAGGCCACCGGCCAGCCCCTGCAGCAGGCGCCAGCCGAGCAGCCAGCCGATACCCGGCGCTGCGCCAGCCAGCACAGCGGCAACCGCGAACAACAGCAACGCCACCAGCAGCAAGCGACGCTCGCCGCAGCGCGCAGCCAGCCAGGGCGCCAACGGAATCACCACGCTCAGGCCCAGCATGTAGGCGGTGCCGACCCAGGCCAGGGTGTTGATATCAGCGTGCAGTTCCGCCACCAAGGCCGGATAGGCCACCGTGGCGATGAACATGTTGACCAGATCCAGGGCGAACACCAGCAGGAAGATCGCCTCATGGCGCAGGCGGGGGGACGGCATCGGCGGCGCTCCAGCAGGGAAGCGGCCAGCATGCCGTGCGGGCCTTGTTGGAAAAACACGACAGCAACTGCAACACTGTCAAATCCACTTTGACAATGAATTGCCATGGTCAGCCTCGATCGCTTCGATATCTTCCGCGCCGTGGTCGAGGCCGGCAGCCTGACCGCAGCAGCCGATCGGCTCGGCCTCAGCCGCGCGGTGGTCAGCTTCAACCTGAAGCGGCTGGAGCAGGAGCTAGGCGTGACCCTGCTGTTGCGCAGTACCCGCCACCTGGCCCTGACCGAGGCCGGCGAACAGTTCCTGCAGCACTGCGTGCAGGCGTTGGACGCCGCACAGGCAGCGATCGATGCCGCGCGCCGCGACCAGCACCAGCTTCAGGGCGTGCTGCGCCTGACCACCACGCCGGAGTACGCCCAGCTACGCTTGATTCCTGCGCTGGAGGCGTTCCGTGCGCGGCACCCGGCCCTGCAGCTGCACCTGTCCACGTCTCCCGCGCCGGCGGACCTGATTCCCGAACGCTTCGATCTGGCGATCCGCCTCGGCCGTCTGCCGGATTCGGGCCTGCACGCCAGCGAATTGGAACGCCACCCACTGTGCCCCGTGGCGGCTCCGTCCCTGCTGGCACGCCTGCCCTCTGCCGATGCTGCCGACGACCCCGTGCAGCTGGGCACCCTGCCCCGCCTCGGCTACCCGCGCCTGGCCGACGTGCCGGTGGTGGCGCCGGATGGCAGCGACGCCCTGTTTGCCACCAGCCCGGGCAATGCGGTGGTGCGCGTAGATGGTGCCAGCAGCCTGCGTGCCTTCGCCGTGGCCGGCGCCGGGGTCACCGTGCTGCCACGCTGGCTGATCGAGGACGACCTGGCCCAGGACCGGCTGCGCCCGGTGCTGCGCCAGCACCGCTTCCCGCAGCAGAGCGTGTACGCGGTCTACCCGCACAGCACGCAGCCCTCACCGAAGGTGCGGCAGCTGATCGATTTCCTGCGCGGGTGGTTTGGCAGCGCGCCTGTGTAGAGCCGAGCCCATGCTCGGCTGCGTGTCGGCTCGGCCTTGGCCGTTCATCAGCCGAGCGTGGGCTCGACTCTACAGAAACACCTCAAACAAACACGGCCCCTTCCGGGGCCGTGTCTTCAAGGCATCAGCGCAGCACCTGCTCCACCAGCTGCACGTCCACCGTCTGCAGCGGCTCGGCGGCATTGCGCGACAGCTGGACCTGGTAGGTGCCACCGTCGATCTTCCACTGGCGCGCCTGTGCATCGTAGTGGGCCAGGGTCTTCGGCTCGGCTTCGATGCGGATGCGGCGCTGTTCGCCCGGCTGCAGGGTCACCTTGTCATAGCCGATCAGGCGGATCGGCGTGGTGCTGCCGGCCGGCAGCTTCAGGTACAGCTGGGCCACGTCGGCACCGGCGCGCTTGCCGGTGTTGCGAATGTCCACGCTGGCGACCAGGCGCGAGCCTTCCACACTCACCTTGACGTTTTCATAGGCGAACGAGGTGTAGGACAGGCCATGACCGAACGCGAAGGTGGGCTTCAGGCCCTTGGCCGCCATCCACTTGTAACCGACGTTGGCACCTTCGATATCGAAATCGAACACATCACCGAACGGCTTGGCCGGCTTGAAGCCGAGGCCGTCGATGTGCGGGCGCGGCAGCTGCGATTCGTCCACCACCCAGGTCACCGGCAGGCGGCCGGACGGATTGACCTGGCCGGTCAACAGCGCGGCAATGCCTTCGCCACCGCGGATGCCCGGGTACCAGGCCTGCAGCATCGCCGGCACCTGCGCCAGCCATGGCGTGCGCACCGGCCCATTGGTTTCCAGCACCAGCACCGTCTTCGGGTTGGCCTTGGCCACCGCCGAGATCAGCGCGTCCTGGTTGTCCGGCAACTGCATGTCCGGCAGATCCACCGATTCGGCGGCCCACTGGGTGGCGAACACGATGGCGACGTCGGCCTGCGCGGCAGCCCTGGCCGCGGCGGCGGCGTTGGTGCCGTCCACGTACTCGATGGTCGCGTCCGGACGCGCTGCGCGCAGCGATTCCAGCGGCGAGGACGGGTGGAAGATCACCGGGCCCGGCCAGGTGGTCGGCAGCACGCCCGGCACTGCATTGGTGCCCTTGGCGGTCACGCCCACCATCGACGAACCGCCGCCACCAATCACGCCCTTGTCGGCGTGGCCACCGATGATGACGATGCGCTTCACCGTGTCGGCCAGCGGCAGCAGGTTGCCTTCATTGCGCAGCAGCACGCTGCCCTCTTCCACCGTGCGCTGGGCGACGGCGAAGCCGGCCTCGGCATCGACCTTCTGGTGCTGCGGCGGGTTGTCGAAGTTGCCATGCAGGAACATCGTGCGCAGGATGCGCGCGACCATGTCATTCAGGCGCGCCTGCGGCACCACGCCGCCATGCACGGCCAAGCGCAGCGGCTCATCGAAGAACACCGCCGCGTCGAACACTTCGCCGGCCGACTGCTGGTCCAGGCCGGCCAGCGCCGCCTTCGAACCGCTGTGCACGCCACCCCAGTCGGACATCACGAAACCGGGGAACTTCCATTCCTGCTTCAGCACCTGGTTCATCAGGTAGCCGTTCTCGCAGCCGTAGGTGCCGTTGATCTTGTTGTACGAGCACATCGCCACGCCCGGGCGGCCGGCTTCCAGCGCGATCTCGAAGGCCAGGAGGTCCGACTCGTGCATGGCCTGTTCGCCAATGCGCACGTCGTGGAAGTTGCGGCGGGTCTCCATGTCGTTCAGCGCGAAGTGCTTCATCGAGGAGATCACATGCTGGCTCTGCACGCCCTGGATCAGCGCGCCGACCATCGAACCGGCCAGCAGCGGATCTTCACCGGCATATTCGAAGTTGCGGCCATTGCGCGGATCACGTTGCAGGTTGACGCTGCCCGACAGCAGGATGTTGAAGCGCTGCTGCCATGCCTCGCGGCCCATGGTCGCGCCACCCGCGAAGGCGACCTGCCGGTTCCAGCTCGATGCGGTGGATGGGCCCGATGGCATCGCCGTGGCGAAATCACCCGGGCGGATGCCGCCCGGATTGGTCACGCCGACGCCGGCATCGGCCGACTGCTGCGACGGAATGCCCAGCCGCGCCACGCCCGGCACGTAACCGGCCGAACCGACCGCGCCTTCCGGCAGCGGGCCACCGTCCTTGCCCAGCCCGAAGTAGCTGTGCAGCATCTGGAACTTCTCGTCCTCGGTCATCGCCTTCAGCAGCAGCGCAGCGCGCGCATCGGCGTTGAGGGTGGTGTCCATCCACGGCCTGTCGCCATGTTTGTCGGCGGCATAGGCCAGGGTCAGCAGGGTGGCGCGCAGGGTGTTGCCTTCCAGCTTGAACGGCGCACTGCTGGCGGCCTGGAAACCATCGCTGAAATAGCTGGCATCGGCTTCCAGGGCGACACGCGCCGGATCGAAGCCGGCGGCCTTGGCCGATTCACCGGCCACCGCACCGAGCAGCACCGCCGGTGCACCCAGCCGCGAACGGGTGACCAGCGCTGGCAGCCGGGCGGCACCTGCACCGGCATCGGTATAGACCGCCACCGTGTGGCGGCCATCGTCCAGGCGCAGGTAGCTCAGGCCCGGCTGGTCCGGGCCGGATTCAGCGGCGATCGGCAGCCGGGTCAGCACGGCCTGGCCGCGCTGGATCTGGCCATCGTCCCTGCCGGCGGCGATGAAGCGGTACTCGTAGCCCAGGCCATCGGCCAGCACCTGCAGCGGATCGACCTGGCCAATGCCGCGCTGCACCTGGCGCACGCTCACCGCGTCCACCTGCAGGGTCTTCAGCTGGGCGGCCAAGGCCGGCATCGTCTCGGCGGTCGGGGCCTGTTCCAGGGTCAGCACAGTGAACGCGGCGGGGTCGGCCCAGGCCGGGGCGGCCAGTGCGACAGACAGGGCCAGGGACAGTGCAAGCGGCTTTGTAAACGTTTTCATCGGCAGGCGTAATTCCGTTGCCAAGGCAATCGGTCCAGGGAAAGTGCCGCCGAAGGGTGCAGCGTTCATGCCGCGCAGGAATTGCCAGGCAACCTCCCGCAGGCCGAAGGACGGGCCGGTCTGCGCCTGGGACCCTCCTCCCGGCGTGACAACCTGCCTGTCCGGGCCGCGCAGGGCGACCCAATCCTGTGAAGATTGTGCGAGGGCGTTCACACCTGTCAACAGGACCTAAGTCACAGAGGCAACCCGGCCAGCGGTTATCAGGCCATCACCGGCGGTCATCAGCAGGCCGCGTGGGGCTGCCGATAATGAGGTGTCACCGGCCCTGGCCCCCGCCCATGAACATACACCGCGACTTCGATCATCTCTGGCGTGACCGCTGTGATACCTCCACCCAGCGCAGCCCACGCGTGCTGATCCGGGTATTCGTTGCCCCTGGCGAACTGGAGCGCAGCGTGGCGTTCTACGAGCAGTTGCAGGGTGTGGTGGCCGATGCGGGCTTCCCGTTTCCCGATGCCGGCCTACGCCTGGCGATGGTCGGTGCATTCCTGCTGATCGAAGGTTGCGATGAGGCGCTGGCGCCATTCACTTCGACCACGGGGACGCTGCTGGTCGATGACGTTCGGCCCTATCACGACAAACTGGTCGCGGCCGGTGCCGAGATCATCTTCCCGCTGCAGGTGGTGCCGACCGGGGCGGCGTTCAATGCGGTGCATCCCGATGGCACGGTGGTCGAGTACGTGCATCACCGGCCGGATCCGCACGGGCGGTGAGAGTGCGCCCGGCACCCGCAGAGGCAACGGCCAATGCAACAGCAGAAGCAAAAGCTGGGTTCCTGTGGGGTGGCGGGGTGGGTCCGGTTGCGGGGGGGGGCGGCAGTACGTCCACTGTAGCCTCGGGGTGGCCATCCATGGGGGCCCCCCCCCCCCCACCCGGACCCCCCCC
>NZ_LLXT01000035.1 GCF_001431625.1 Stenotrophomonas geniculata ATCC 19374 = JCM 13324 | reverse complement strand
TCCGACAGATCGCGGAAAACCGTCGAAGGCGGGGTGGGTCCGGCTGCAGGGGCGTGAGCCGCATGGATGCGGCGACCGAGCTTACATGGACGTACTTGCAGCGGCCCCCAGCCAACCCACCCTCCCGGCCGACCCCGAGATCCTGTCCTGAACCACCACGGAGGGGCTCCGCCGTTGGCCGGCCCGGCCGAAGGCCCGCCGTCCGCGCGATACAATGACGCCCATGAACACCCCACAGGATTCCAGCCTCGGTCGCGAGGTCAGTTACCCGTCGCAGTACGATCCCGGCCTGCTGTTCCCCATCCCCCGCAGCGGCGCCCGCGCCGAGATCGGCCTCGATGACGCCGCGCTGCCGTTCGTCGGCCACGACCGCTGGCACGCCTTCGAGCTGAGCTGGCTCGACCCGCGTGGCAAGCCGCAGGTCGCCGTCGCCACCGTGCAGGTGCCATGCACCTCGCCGCGGCTGATCGAATCGAAGTCGTTCAAGCTGTACCTCAACTCCCTCAACAGCACCCGCATCGACAGCGCCGAGGCTCTGCGCGCGCGCATCGTGGCGGATCTGTCGGCCTGCGCCGGTGCGCCGGTCCAGGTCGAGTTCGGCCTGCCGGGCCTGCGTGAGACGCCGCTCGGTGAATCCATCGACGGGCTGGACGTGGAGATCGACTGCTACGGTCCGCCGCAGGCGGACTTCCTCGCCGCCGATGCGGGCGAGGTGGTGGAAGAGACCCTGGTCTCGTCGCTGCTGAAGTCCAACTGCCCGGTCACCGGCCAGCCGGACTGGGCCACGGTCAGCCTGCGTTACCGCGGGCCGAAGATCGACCGTGCCGGCCTGCTGCGCTATCTGGTCAGCTACCGCGAGCACGCCGAGTTCCACGAGCAGTGCGTTGAGCGGATCTTCAGCGAGGTGACTTCGCGCTGCCAGCCGCAGTGGCTGGAAGTGGAGGCCCGTTATACCCGCCGTGGTGGCCTGGACATCAATCCCTGGCGCGCCAGTCCCGGCATCGCCGCCCCGGCTGCGACCTACCGCGAACTGCGCCAGTAACCGTCGCAGGCGGTTACGGGTAGCGCCGGGCCACGCCCGGCGAGCGCAGCGGCCACCTTCCGCCCCGATTGTTCAGCCGCCCCCGGGGGCGGCTTCACATCTGCACCATCCCCATTTAACAACCTCCATGGCACCGTGCGAACCACGTAGTCATGCAGACGGGAGTTGTGGATGAGTACCGAGAAGAAAGCCGATTTCTCCGGCGTCAGTGGCAGCGTCGACAGTACCGCCGAGCAGGTGCCGAAGGCGGACTTCTCCGGCGTCAGCGCCTCGGTGGACAGCACCGCAGACGTTGTCAGCGGCGGCACCTATACCGTGCAGAAGGGTGACTCGCTGTCGAAGATCGCCAAGCAGCATCTGGGCGACGCCAACGCCTGGAAAAAGATCTTCGAAGCCAACCGCGATGTGCTTGATGACCCGGACAAGATCTTCCCGGGCCAGACCCTGAAGCTGCCGCCGAAGTAAGCCGGCCATCGAACGCCGTCCGACAATCCCTGGGAGGAACCCCGAATGATCAAGACCACCCCGCTCCAGACCGCCCTGATCGCCGCCCTGCTGGGCAGCGTCGCCTTGGTCGGTTGCAAGAAGAAAGAAGAGTCGACCGACAGCAACGCCGCTCCGGCAGCGACCGCTCCGGCCGAACCGGCAGCACCCGCACCGATGACCGGTGCGCCGCCGCCGATGGCCGAAGCTGCTGCAGTGAGCGTCTCGGCGGTCACCGTCGGCAAGACCGCAGCCGCCGACAAGTCGGTTGCGACCACGGCATTGTTCGCACCGAAGGACGACGTCATCGTCTCGGTCAAGACCGACGGTGCCGCCAACAACGTCACCGTTGGCGCGAAGCTGACCTACCAGGACGGCCAGGTGGCCGGCGAACAGAACGCCACGCTGAACACCAGCGGTGCGGAAACCACCAACGTCACGTTCAAGAATGCAAAGGGCTGGCCGGCCGGCAAGTACCGCGCCGAGGTCACCGTCGATGGCAAGGCGGCCGGAACGCCGCAGGAGTTCGAGGTCAAGTAAGTCCTGCCGACTCTCTCCCGGCAGGGCTCACGATGGACGCAGCCGCGAGGCTGCGTCCTTTTTTATTGGGCGACGATTGGCCCCATCCACGCATGGCGTGGAGCTACTGACAACCGGGCCGCGCTTCACCCGCACGATGTGCGGATGGATCACAGCGTTGCCGGCATGCAGTACCACTGCGTATGGCGTGGCTTTGCCCCGCGCGGCTGAAAACGCGACAATGCAGGGGTTTCCCCGCCGCGCGCCCACCCTGACGGCGACGGGGGAAAGCGACACGGTTGCACGTGGCCCGGCGCTGGCGCCGGCCTTCCCCTGAGCATTGCTACAGAGTCCAAGTCCCCCATGTCCAAGATCCTCTACACGCTGACCGACGAAGCCCCGTTCCTGGCCACCCAGTCGCTGCTGCCGATCGTCGGCGCCTACACCGCCACCGCAGGCATCGTGGTGGAAACCCGTGACATCTCGCTGTCCGGCCGCATCCTGTCGCTGTTCCCGGAACTGCTCAGTGACGCGCAGAAGGTCAGCGACGACCTGGCCGAGCTGGGCCAGCTGGCGACCACCCCGGACGCCAACATCATCAAGCTGCCGAACATCTCCGCCTCGGTGCCGCAGCTGAAGGCGGCCATCAAGGAACTGCAGGACCAGGGCTATCCGCTGCCGGATTACCCGGAAACCCCGGCCGACGACCAGCAGCGCGACTACAAGGCGCGCTACGACAAGGTCAAGGGCAGTGCGGTGAACCCGGTGCTGCGCGAAGGCAACTCCGACCGCCGCGCACCGCTGTCGGTGAAGAACTACGCGCGCAAGCATCCGCACCGCATGGGCGCCTGGGCGTCGGATTCGAAGTCGCACGTCGCGCACATGGCCGCCGGTGATTTCTACGGCAGCGAGAAGTCGGCCACCCTGGCCAGCGCCGGTGCGCTGAAGATCACTTTCCACGGCAAGGACGGCAGCACCGTCGTGCTGAAGGAAAAGACCGCGGTCAAGGCCGGCGAGATCGTTGATGCCGCGGTGATGAGCCGCAAGGCGCTGGCCGCGTTCATCGCTGAGCAGATCGCCGATGCCAAGGCCCAGGGCGTGCTGTTCTCGCTGCACCTGAAGGCGACCATGATGAAGGTCTCCGACCCGATCATGTTCGGCGTGGCGGTCAACGAGTTCTACAAGGACGTGCTGGCCAAGCATGCCGACGTGCTGAAGCAGGCCGGTTTCGATGCCAACAACGGCATCGGTGACCTGGCTGCGCGCCTGCCGTCGCTGCCCGAAGCCACCCGCGCTGCGATCGAAGCCGACCTGGCTGCCGAGTACGCACAGCGTCCGGGCGTGGCCATGGTCAACTCGGACAAGGGCATCACCAACCTGCACGTGCCGAGCGACGTGATCGTCGACGCCTCGATGCCGGCGATGATCCGCGACTCCGGCAAGATGTGGAATGCCGAAGGCAAGCTGCAGGACACCAAGGCCGTCATTCCGGACCGCTGCTATGCCGGCGTGTACCAGGCCGTCATCGACGACTGCAAGGCGCACGGGGCCTTCGACCCGGCCACCATGGGCTCGGTGCCGAACGTCGGCCTGATGGCGCAGAAGGCCGAAGAGTACGGCTCGCACGACAAGACCTTCCAGATCGCCGCCGATGGCGTGGTCAAGGTCACCGACGACGCTGGCACCGTGGTGTTCGAGCACGCTGTGGAAGCCGGTGACATCTGGCGCATGTGCCAGACCAAGGACGCGCCGATCCAGGACTGGGTCAAGCTGGCCGTCGAGCGCGCCCGCCTGAGCAGCACCCCGGCCGTGTTCTGGCTGGATGCCGCCCGCGCCCACGACGCGCAGGTCATCGCCAAGGTCGAGCAGTACCTGAAGAACCACGACACCAACGGCCTGGACATCCGCATTCTGCCACCGGTGGAAGCGACCTCGTTCTCGCTGGCCCGCATCCGCAAGGGCGAGGACACCATCTCGGTGACGGGCAACGTGCTGCGCGACTACCTCACCGACCTGTTCCCGATCATGGAGCTGGGCACCAGCGCCAAGATGCTGTCGATCGTGCCGCTGATGGCCGGTGGTGGCCTGTTCGAGACCGGTGCCGGTGGTTCGGCGCCGAAGCACGTGCAGCAGTTCGTCGAAGAGGACTACCTGCGCTGGGATTCGCTGGGTGAGTTCCTGGCCCTGGCCGCCTCGCTGGAACACCTGGGCAGCCGCTACGACAACGCTGCCGCCCGTGTGCTGGCCAAGGCCCTGGACGAAGCCAACGGCCAGTTCCTGGACAACGACAAGTCGCCGTCGCGCAAGCTGGGTGGCATCGACAACCGTGGCAGCCACTTCTACATCGCGCTGTACTGGGCCCAGGCCCTGGCCGCGCAGGACGAAGATGCTGCACTGAAGGCGCGCTTCGCTCCGCTGGCCAAGGCACTGACCGACAACGAGCAGAAAATCGTTGAAGAGCTGATCGCGGTGCAGGGCAAGGCCGTGGACATCGGCGGCTACTACCGCCCGGACGTGGCCAAGGCCAGCAAGGCGATGCGCCCGAGCGCGACCCTCAACGCCGCGCTGGAGCAGCTGCGCGGCTGATCCGTCGCCGTTCGGTCGTGACCCCGGAACCCGCGCTTCGGCGCGGGTTTCTTTTTGGGCGGCCCCATTCGACCCGCGTCCAGAACCGTGACATCCGTTGGCGGTCGGAATGCCGTCAAAGCGGCATGAAACTTGCCCGCGATGGCTGTCGCAGAACCGATCGGACACCGTCTGCAACCGCTTCCGATCTGAGCAGTCGATCACGACGGCTGCCGCTGGCGATGTCCTAGCCTTGGCGACGCGAGGCCACCGGGGAGGTGGCCGCACGGGGAACACGGATGGCACGCGTGCTGGTAGTGGGAACCGACATCCAGGGCGAGCAGGCCCTGCTGCAGCGGCTACGCGTAGCATCGGCGCTGCCGGACGGCCAGATCCGCCGCAGCCAGGATCTGGACGATTGCGACCTGCTGGTCATCCGCGATACGCCGGCGCTGCGCAACGCGGCCCTGCGCATGCGCCAGCAACGCCCGCGACTGCAGTGCTGGATCGAGGATCTGAGGGGCCAGCTGCGCGACGGCGATGGCCATCAGGACATACTTGATGACGGTGCCATCGGCCGCGCCCTGCGCGGGATGCAGTTGGCAGTGGAGCCCCTGACCATGCACGCACCCGCACCGATCCGTCTTGCCGATGGTGCGCACGCCATCACCCGCCTGCTGCGCGAGCGGCTGCCCCTGCGCCAGGGGCAGGCACTGCTGAGTGACGCGGGTGATCCCGTCCTGCTGATGGACCTCGAGCATGACCAGGCCGTGCTGCTGCAGGAGCCCGCGAGCGTGCTGGTGGAGCGTTTGGCCGATGCCTTCGAACGCCTGCAGCTGGATGCGCTCACGCCGGCTCGCTTGCAGGCCCTGGCCGGCGAGCGGCCACGCCAACCACTGCGGCCGCTGCTGTGGCAGTGGGCGCAATGCAGCCGCCATTGGCAGGCACTGGACGAACGCCTGCGTGGCGCCTCGGTGAAGCTGCTGCGCTGGCCGGATTTCCGCGTGCTGGGTCACGACCACGATGGCTTCCGCCTGTGTTCGCTGCTGCTCAAGCGCGCGTGCACGGTTGAAGAATGCGCGATGCTGCTCGAGTTGCCGGCTGCGGCGGTGCGTGATTTCATCCATGCCGCCTATCTCTGCGGTTACGCACAGTTGCAGAGCGCCCCGGCGGCACCGATGACGGCACTACGCGGCAATGGCACCGACAACGGCCTGCTTGCTCGCCTGTGGCGCCACCTGCGTGGGAGCGAGCGCAATGCGTGAGCACAAGGTGGTCGTGCTCGGTGGCATGGGCAGCGGCAAGTCGACACTCGTGCGCAGCATCGCGGCCGGGGCGGTGATCGACACCGATGTGGCCAACAGTGATCGCCTCGGCGCCGACAAGGCCTCCACCACCGTCGCGCTGGACTACGCAGACATCGACCTGCCCAACGGCGAACGCCTGCGGCTCTACGGGACACCCGGCCAGCAGCGCTTTGATTTCCTGTGGCCGATCCTGCTGCAGGGGGCACGTGGTGCGGTGCTGCTGCTGGACGCGCGCCGTGCCGGGTTGGCCGGCGAGCTGGAGGACTACCTGCAGGTGCTGCAGCCGTTCGCAGCGTCATTGGCGCTGGTGGTGGCGGTCACCCATCTCGACCAGGCGCCGCACGCTGCGCTGGACGACTGGGCTGCACGCGCCAGCCTGGATGATCAACCGCTGCCTTTGCTGGCGGTGGATGCCCGCGACCGCGAACAGGGATTGCTGCTGATGGATGTACTGATGAGCGAAATGGAAGCGCACGCACTGGTGGCCGCGCATGGCTGACGGGCAGATGGCGGTGCTGCCCGATGCCGGCCAGCGTGCGCGCCTGCAGCCGCTGCTGCAGGACCTGCAGCAGCGGGTGGAAGGCGTGCGCACGGTAGTGCTGGCCAGTGTCGATGGCTTTGCCCTGGTCAGCGCTGGTGCCGAAGGGCGCGGCGAACGGCTGGCGGCAATGACCAGCGCGATGCTGGCGCTGGCCGCGGCGGTCGGGCGCGAACTGCTGCTGGGGGATCTGCAGACGCTGATGCTGGAGGCGGCCGGCGGCAAGGTGCTGATGCTGGCGATCCAGGCCGAGGGACGTGCACCGCTGCTGCTGATGGCAGCCTGCGACCAGCGCAGCGTGATCGGCCAGGTGCTGTGGCAGAGCAGGGAATGTGGCCAGGCGATCCTGGCCGAACTCGGCGGATCGTGAGCCCGGCCGCAGGGGAACGAGGGGCTCGAACCAACATCGACAAGGGGTGCGACGTGGCTGGATTGAATGAATCGTTGAACGCACTGATGGGCATCGACGGCGCGCAGGCAGTGGCGCTGGTCGACTACGAAAGCGGCATGCTGCTGGGCGAGGCCGGTGCCGGCATGGACATGGAAGTGGCCGCCGCCGGCAACACCGAAGTGATCCGCGCCAAGATGAAGACCGCCGCGTCGCTGAACCTCAACGACAGCATCGAGGACATCCTGATCTCGCTGGGCAAGGCGTACCACATCATGCGCCCGGTGGCGAAGAAGAAGGGCTTGTTCTTCTACATCGTGCTGGACCGTACCAAGTCCAACCTGGCGCTGGCCCGGCGCAAGGTGCAGGACGTGGAGGCCGAACTGGCGATCTGAGCCATTGGCTTCGGTAGAGTCGAGCCCGCCCGACTGCTCTTTGCAACTGTAGAGCCGAGCCATGCTCGGCTGCTTCTGCCTGGATCAGCCGAGCATGGCTCGACTCTACACAAGCAACCCCACGCCAGCGTATGGTAAAGCCGGTCCTCCCGGGTGAGCCATGCATGTCCAAGCCTGACATCGCTACCGAGCTGGCGCCGCGTATCGCCGGTGCCATCCGCGATGGTTTCGAGCAGTACCATGCCCGCTTCGCGGCGATCACCGCGCGGGCGCGGCAGCGCTTCGAGCAGCGCGACTGGGCCGGTGCGCGACAGGATGCAGTCGAGCGCATCGCCCTCTACGACCTGTGCATCGCCGAGCAGATGGATGCGTTGCGCCGCCTCGCCGGTGACGCGATCGGCGAGCGCGCGCTGTGGCTGCAGGTGCACGCTGGCTACAGCGCGCTGTTGCAGGGCCTGATCGACGCCGAGCTGTACAAGACCTTCTACAACACGCTGTCGCGGCGCCTGTTCGCTACCCGCGGCGTGGACCCGGCGCTGGAATTCATTGCTTTCGACGTCGAGCCTTCCGATGCAATCACCCATCCCGTCGCGCGCCATACCTATGCCGTCTCGCCGACGCGGCCGGTGGAGGCCCTGCAACGCGTATTGGCCGATTATCGTTTCGACATTCCGTACGTGCACCAGCTGCGCTGCGCGGCGGCCATCGCCGTTCGCCTGCAGGACGACCTCGCCCATTGGGGGGACACGCCGGTACGCAGCATCGAACTGCTCGACACCGTGTTCTACCGCGAGCGCCGCGCCTATCTGGTTGGACGTGTATTCGGCGAGCACCGCTTCTCACCCTGCGTGATTGCCCTGGTCAACGACGCGCGCGGCCTGCGTGCCGATGCGGTGCTGACCCGGCGCCGTGATGTTGCCCATCTGTTTGGCGTGTCGCGCAGCTACTTCCAGGCCGATCTGGGTACGGTGGGCGATGCCGTGGTGTTCCTGCGCAGCCTGCTGCCGGGCAAGCCCATCGATGAGATCTACACGGTGCTGGGACGTGCCAAGCAGGGCAAGACCGAGCGCTACCGCACGTTCTTCCGCCACTTCAACGAGCACCCGCAGGAGCGGCTGGTGCATGCCGAAGGCACGCCGGGCATGGTCATGGCGGTGTTCACCCTGCCCAGCTATCCGCTGGTGTTCAAGCTGATCCGCGACCGTTTCGCGTGGCCCAAGGCGATGTCGCGGCAGCAGGTGGAAGAGAAGTACGCGCTGGTGTTCAATCTCGATCGTGTCGGCCGCCTGCTCGATGCGCAGCCCTATCGTCATCTGCGCTTTCCGCGCGCGCGTTTCGCGCCGGCCCTGCTGGACGAACTGCTGCAGCAGTGCGCGCAGAGCGTACGCGTTGATGGCGATGAGGTGGAGATCGCACTGTGCTACGTGCAGCGCCGTTTCCGTCCATTGAACCTGTACCTGCGCGAGCAGGGCGGGGAGGCGGTACGTGCAGCGGTGCTCGACTACGCGCAGGCGATCACCGACATGGCGCGCAACAACATCTTCCCCGGTGACATGCTGCCGAAGAACTTCGGTGTATCACGGCACGGCCGGGCCGTGTTCTACGACTATGACGAGCTGTGCCTGGTCAGCGACTGCGTGTTCCGTGCGTGGCCGCAGCCGCGTACGCCGGAGGAGGCCATGGCCGACGAGCCCTGGTTCCATGTTGGCCCGCGCGATGTGTTTCCCGAGCGCTTCGGTCCATTCATGGGCCTGCCGGCTACGGAGCTGGCAGCCGTGCGCGAGCACTACCGGCACCTGTTCGACCCGGGCTGGTGGCAGGGCCTGCAGGAACGCTTCGCACGAGGGGACTATCCGGATACGCCGCCCTATGCGGGTGCACACCGGCTGGCCTGAGCCGGCTGTCATGGGTATTGGGACTGAGGTACGCTCGCTGTTCATCACCAAGGATCCGGCAATGATGCGTTCTCCACTGTTTCTCGCCCTCGCGCTGGCCGTCGGTGCCGGCGCCCCCCTGCTTGCAGGTGACGCCACTGCGCAGACCGCACGCGCTGTACGTGCGACTGCGGAAATGAGCATGGTGCTGTCCGGTCATATCGAGGTCACGCCGGAGGGCGCGGTCAGTTCGCTGGTGCTGGACCAGAAAGCCATGGTCGCCCCGAGCATCGCCTCCTTCGTCGAAGGCACCATCGGTGGCTGGCGCTTCGAGCCCACGCTGCGTGATGGCCAGGCGGTGGCCACGAGGGCCCCTTTGCGCGTTCGCCTGCGCGGCAAGGCTGCGGCCGACGGCGGTTATGAAATCAGCATGACCAGTGTCGACTTCAGCGAGTACGATCCTGAGGCCACTGGTTCGGTGACCCCGCTGCACATGACACCGCCGCGCTACCCGGAGGCGGCCTACCGTAACGGTGGCCAGGGTGAGGTGCTGCTGCTGGTCAAGGTGGCGCGTGACGGAACAGTGGCCGACGTGGCCGCCGAGCAGGTGAACATGGCTGTGGTCGCGTCCGAGCGGACCCTGGCCAAGATGCGCGACATCCTGGCCAGAGCCAGCGTCAGCACCGCCCGCACCTGGACCTTCAAGCCACCGACCACCGGCGAGGACAGCACCCGGGACAGCTGGACGGTTCGCATCCCGGTGAACTTCGCCCTGAACCATGATCCCAATGCAGAGGCGGAACGCTATGGCCGCTGGCGCGCTTTCATTCCGGGGCCGCGGCAGAGCGTGCCGTGGCACGAGGCCGACCCGGTCGAGCAGGCCGGCAGCGATCTGCTGCCGGAAGGCGGCGTCTACATGGTGGACGGCGCCAAGCGCGGCCTGCGCCTGCTGACCCCGCTGCAACAGAGCTGAGACCCGCTGCGGAGCCGGGCAGCCCGGCTCCGCGTCAGTCGGCGTACGGGTAGACCACCACCCGGTTGCGGCCCTGTTCCTTGGCCATGTACAGCGCCTTGTCGGCCAGCCGCAATGCCTGCTCGGCGTCGACATGGAAGCTGGGGAAGTGGGCCACGCCCAGCGATACGGTGATGGTGCCGACCGGTTCGAACCGATGGTCGGCGATGTGCTGGCGCAGGCGTTCACCGGCCTGACGGGCCGATTCAGTACTGATGCCCGGCAGCAGCAGCAGGAATTCCTCGCCACCAGCGCGGCAGAGGATATCGCTGTCGCGCGAGTAGCGGCGCATCTGGTCGGCGATGTGGACGATGGCGTTGTCGCCGACGTCATGCCCGTAACTGTCGTTGATCGACTTGAAGCGATCGATGTCCAGCGCCAGGATCGCAAACGGAATGCCCTGCACCTGCAGCGCGTCCAGCGCCTGCTGCAGCCCGCGGCGGTTGAGCAGGCCGGTCAGCGGGTCGGTGCGGCTGGCACGGTTGAGCGTGCCGATACGATCCTGCAGGGCATTGAAGCTGTGCAGCACGGCCTGCTTGAGCTGGGCGACCTCGAAGTACCAGGCGCGGATGCCGCTGACATGGTTGATCGCATTGCCGGTGTCCTCGCCGCCCTGCACATTGCGCGCCAGCTGCCACAGCGGCATCGAAATGCGGCGCGCGAACCACCAGGTAACCAGCAGCGACAGCAGGCCGAGCGGAATCGCATTCCAGATCACCGCGGTCATCAACCGTGACAGCGGCTGCAGGGTGGCCTCGGTCGGGCGCTGGGCAATGATGCCCCAGCCAGTGGCCGCCACCGGCGCATAGCCGGCCAGCATCGACACACCACGGTTGTTGCGTACCTGCTGTGCGCCACGCTCCCCGCGCACCACGGCCTTCACCGCCGGGTTGCCGACCACGTAGTCACCCACCCGCTTGCCATCGGCGTGGTACAGCAGGCGGCCATTGCGGTCCACCACGTACAGGTAGGAGCCGTCGCGGTAGTAGTGCTTGCCCAGCAGCGTGTGCAGTGCGCTGCGCTGGCGCAGGTACAGGGTGCCGCTTACATAGCCGCGATAGCGACCCTGGCGGTCGAAGATCGGGTGCGACAGCGACACCAGCAGCTTGCCCGTAGCCGACTGGTAGGGATCGCTGATCATCGGCTGGCGCGCCGCCAGTGCCGCGTTGTTGCCGACACTGTGCAGCACCTCACCCTGCAGCTGCAGGGTCTGCGGCGAGGTGGCGATCACCAGGCCGTCGGCGTCCACCACCAGCGAGGAGTTGAAGCTGCTGGACTGCAGTTGCAGGCGGCTGGCTTCATCCTGGGCCTGCTTCGGATCGAGGTCGTGCTCGCCCAGGCGGGTCGCGGCATAGGCCAGCTGCTGCTGCGCAGCCAGCAGGAAGTTCTGGGTGGTCTCGGCCAGCTTGGTGGCATAGACGCGGTTGGCTTCCAGGGTGTTGCCGACCAGCTGGTCGCGCTGCACCCGGTAGCTGGCCAGCAGGGTGTTGGCCAGGGCGATGATGGCACTGAGCAGGGCCAGGGCGAGGATCAGCTTGCCCAGGTTGAGGCGGGGAGACGGCGTTCGCATGCGTCGACGGATCCGGCAGGAGGCTGGACCCGACCGGTTCTCCGGAAGGGGCGACAGCGGGAATCGGTGGCCAGGCCGTCAGGGCCGGGCAGGGGCCGGCGGATTATCGCCAAAAGTGGGCGGCGGCGAAGTGAAGTGCGTCGCCCTGCAGGCAAAAGAAAACCTGCCGCAGCGAGCGGCAGGTTTCTTCCGATGCAGCGCCGTGGATCAGCGCTTCATCGAACCGAAGAACTCGTCGTTGGACTTGGTGTTCTTCATCTTGTCGAGCAGGAACTCCATCGCGGCCATTTCATCCATCGGATGCAGCAGCTTGCGCAGGATCCAGATCTTCTGCAGCAGTTCCGGCTCGATCAGCAGGTCTTCGCGGCGGGTGCCCGAACGGTTGATGTCGATGGCCGGGAACACGCGCTTTTCAGCGATACGGCGGCTCAGGTGCACTTCGCTGTTGCCGGTGCCCTTGAACTCTTCGTAGATCACCTCGTCCATCTTCGAGCCGGTGTCGACCAGCGCGGTGGCGATGATGGTCAGGCTGCCGCCTTCTTCCACGTTGCGCGCGGCACCGAAGAAGCGCTTCGGGCGGTGCAGGGCGTTGGCGTCCACGCCACCGGTCAGCACCTTGCCCGAGCTCGGCACCACGTTGTTGTAGGCACGGGCCAGGCGGGTGATCGAGTCGAGCAGGATCACCACGTCCTTCTTGTGCTCGACCAGGCGCTTGGCGCGCTCGATGACCATTTCGGCCACCTGCACGTGGCGCGCGGCCGGCTCGTCGAAGGTCGAGCTGATGACCTCGCCGCGCACGGTGCGCTGCATTTCGGTCACTTCTTCCGGGCGCTCGTCGATCAGCAGCACGATCAGGTGCACGTCCGGGTGGTTGGTGGTGATGGCAGTAGCGACCTGCTGCATCATCATGGTCTTGCCGGCCTTCGGCTGCGACACGATGAGCGAGCGCTGGCCCTTGCCCTGCGGGGCCATCAGGTCGAGGATGCGGCCGGTGATGTCTTCCGACGAACCGTTGCCACGCTCCAGGGTGAAGCGGCGGCGCGGGAACAGGGCGGTCAGGTTCTCGAACAGCACCTTGTTCTTCGACGCTTCGATCGGCTCACCGTTGATGGTGTCGACGATGTTCAGCGCGAAGTAGCGCTCGCCGTCCTTCGGGAAGCGGATGCGGCCGGAGATGTGGTCGCCGGTGCGCAGGTTGAAGCGGCGGATCTGGCTGGGCGAGATGTAGGTGTCGTCCGGGCCGGCCAGGTAGCTGGCTTCGGCCGCGCGCAGGAAGCCGAAGCCGTCCGGCAGGATTTCCAGCACGCCGTCGGCGGCGACGCCGTCACCGTGGCGGGTCAGCACCTTCAGCAGGGCGAAGATCACATCCTGCTTGCGGGCGCGGGCCACGCCTTCGGAGATCTGCAGCTGCTCGGCGATTTCCAGCAGCTTCTGTGCCGGCATGCGCTTGAGGTCGCTCAGCGAGTAGACCGGGAAGCCCTCGGGCACGTTGGCGTGCGGGCGCGGCACGAACGGCTGCTGCTCGCCTCCGTCGTTGGGCAGGCCATCGTCGCGGAAGCGGTTGTTGCGGTCACGGTCGCGGCGGTTGCGGAAGCGGTCGCGGCGGTTGCCCTGGCCTTGCCCCTGGCCCTGCTGGCCGTTCTGGTTGTACGGGTTCTGGCCCTGGTTCTGGCCGCCCCCCTGGTGGTTCTGCTGGCGCGGCTGGCCGGATTCGCGACCCTCACCGCCTTCGCCGCCGCCACTGCTGGCAGGGGCCTCGGCGGCGGGCGCGCTCGGTGCGGGGGCAGCAGCCGGTGCCTCGGGCGCGGCGGCCAGCGGCAGGGTCGGCTGCGCCGGAGCGGCGCTGGTTTCGGCGGCTGCCGGGGCGGCGGCCTTGCTCACGCGGGGCTTGCGCACGCGCTTTTCGGCGGGCGCATCGGCGCTGCCGGTTTCGGAAGTGTTATCGGACAAGAGCGTTATTCCTCGCTTGAAGGTGCGAGCGCCCGGCTGGGGCGGCGAACGTTGGGAATGGGTCTGGAGGAAACTGCGTCCAGAGGGTGCGGCACGCGAACGCGGCCGGATATGCCGACACTATCATCGGCCTGCGGCGCCGTGCAAGGGCTGCCGGGAACAGCATTCATCATGGGCGCGGGGCGCCCGCCGGCAGCCGCGGTCGGCGGCTGCCGGAGAACAGCAGGAATCAGGCCAGGGCCTTGTCCAGCAGGCCGGCCAGCTGGGCCTTGCCCACCGCACCGATCTGCTCGCCAACCTTCTCGCCGTCCTTGAACACGACCAGGTACGGAATCGAACGCACGTGGTACTTGGCGGCCAGCGCACGGTTGTGGTCGACGTTGACCTTGGCGATCTTGGCGCGGCCCTGGTAGGCGTCGGCCAGCTCGTCCAGCGCCGGGGCGATCATCTTGCACGGGCCACACCACTCGGCCCAGAAATCGACCAGCACCGGTTCCTTGGAATTCAGCACTGCACTATCAAAGTCGGCGTCGCCGACATGTACAACCTTGTCGCTCATCTTGGTTTCTCGTCTTGGATTGCACCCGGCCATGCCGGAGGTGGGTGAACTGGGCCATGCCCGGTGGCGCGACCCTCGTCGTTGCCTCGCGGCGCACTGCCGCGGTGCGTTCGGCGGGATGCCTGGACGCTCACGGCCGGCAGTGTACCCCTATCGCAGGGCAGGGACAGGCGCCGGCTGGAACCCAGCGTATCGTGATCGCTTCGATACCGGGTATGTGTCGGATTTCACTGTCTTCCTGTACATGGGGCTGGCAGTGGGCGACACCAGCGGGCCTGGCAGGGCCGTTCAAGTCCGGTGTGGCTGGGTGAAGGGCGCCGTCTCTTGACTTTATGAGACAGGTCATTCCGGTTTGCTGGCCCGAGTGCGTTAAACTGGGGCATTGTGCGGCGCACGGACCGGGTGGTCCCAGCCTGCCAACCCGCCGCAGGGGCCGCAGTTTGCGACGGTGCCCCTAGACGCTGAAGTGCCAGCCGCCCCACGGGCCGGCGGCCATACCAAGACGGACTCATGAGCGACAAACCGCTGACCGATTTGACCTTTTCCTCCTTCGAGCTGCACCCGGCCCTGCAGGCCGGTCTTGAAGGAGCCGGATTCACCCGTTGCACCCCGATCCAGGCGCTGACCCTGCCCGTCGCGCTGCCCGGTGGTGATGTTGCCGGCCAGGCTCAGACCGGCACCGGCAAGACCCTGGCCTTCCTGGTCGCTGTCGTGAACCGCCTGCTGACGCGTCCGGCCCTGGCCGACCGCAAGCCGGAAGATCCGCGCGCGCTGATCCTCGCCCCGACCCGCGAACTGGCCATCCAGATCCACAAGGATGCGGTCAAGTTCGGTTCCGATCTGGGCCTGCGTTTCGCGCTGGTCTACGGCGGCGTGGATTACGACAAGCAGCGCGAACTGCTGCAGCAGGGCGTGGACGTGATCATCGCCACCCCGGGCCGCCTGATCGACTACGTGAAACAGCACAAGGTGGTGTCGCTGCACGCCTGCGAGATCTGCGTGCTGGACGAAGCCGACCGCATGTTCGACCTGGGCTTCATCAAGGACATCCGCTTCCTGCTGCGCCGCATGCCCGAGCGCACCACCCGCCAGACCCTGCTGTTCAGTGCCACCCTCAGCCATCGCGTGCTGGAGCTGGCCTACGAGCACATGAACGAGCCGCAGAAGCTGGTGGTCGAAGCCGAGACCATCACCGCCGCGCGCGTGCGCCAGCGCATCTACTTCCCGGCCGACGACGAGAAGATCCCGCTGCTGCTGGGCCTGCTGTCGCGCAGCGAAGGCGCGCGCACCATGGTCTTCGTCAACACCAAGGTGTTCGTCGAGCGTGTGGCGCGTTCGCTGGAAAAGGCCGGCTACCGCGTGGGCGTGCTGTCCGGCGACGTGCCGCAGAAGAAGCGTGAGAGCCTGCTCAACCGCTTCCAGAAGGGCCAGCTGGAAATCCTGGTGGCCACCGACGTGGCTGCGCGCGGCCTGCACATCGACGGCATCAAGTACGTCTACAACTACGACCTGCCGTTCGATGCCGAAGACTACGTGCACCGCATCGGTCGTACCGCGCGCCTGGGTGAAGAGGGAGACGCGATCAGCTTCGCCTGTGAGCGCTATGCAATGGGCCTGCCGGACATCGAGGCCTATATCGAGCAGAAGATTCCGTCCGAGCCGGTGACCAAGGAACTGTTGACCCCGCTGCCGCGCCCGGAACGCCCGGCCCCCGCAGCAGGCGAGGAAGGCGAGGACAACGAAAGCGTCGGCCAGATCTTCCGCGAAGCGCGCGAAGCCCGCGCCGCCGAGGAAGAGCGTCGGGGCGGTGGCCGTAGTGGCGGCCGTTCAGGCGGTGGTGGCCGTGGTGGTCGCGACGGTGAGCGCAGCGGCGAGCGCCGCTCGCGTGGCCCGCGCAAGCCGCGCGTGGAGGGCGAACAAGGCGCTGCCGCCCCGGCCGCCGGTGCCGAAGGCGCCGTTGCCCAGGCCCCGCGTCCGCCGCGCCCGCCGCGCGCCGAAGGCGCACCGGAAGGTGCGGTGGACGGCGAGCACAAGCCGCGCAAGCGCCGTCGTCGTCGCCACGGCCGTCCGGTCGAAGGTGCCGAGGGCGTGCAGAGCGCTGCCGGCAATGGCGCCAGCCCGGTCACCCCGGTGCAGGTGGTGGCCAAGCCGGTGCGTACCGCCGCTGATACCGGTGATTCGTTCCTGACCCGCATTGGCCGCAAGATCCGCCGGATGCTGTCGGGCAACTAAGCCGCCGATGGTGGGTGCGGACCTTGGTCCGCACTGAGCCGAGCATGGGCTCGGCTCTACAGCCCCCATGCCGCCCTGTAGAGCCGAGCCTACGCTCGGCTGCTCCCGCGGCTATCACCAATCGCGCCACCATCTCCACGACGTCGCGCCGGTCCTGCATAATCGGGGCATGAGTGTCCTGCGCTTCGACAATGTCAGCAAACAGTACGCCGGTGGCCACGAGGCACTGACCGATGTCAGCTTCGAGGTCGCGCCGGGCGAGATGCTGTTCGTCACCGGCCATTCCGGTGCGGGCAAAAGCACCCTGCTCAAGTTGATCCACCTGGACGAGCGGCCCAGCCGCGGTGCGGTGGTGTTCGACGAGCGCAACCTGCTGAAGGTGCGTGGCGGCGACGTGCCCCGCCACCGTCGCGCGGTGGGTGCGGTCTACCAGGACCATCGCCTGCTGATGGACCGCTCGATCGCCGAGAACGTGGCGTTGCCGCTGATCCTGCGCGGCACCCGCCGTGGCGACATCAACAAGCGCGTGCGCTCGGTGCTGGAGCGGATGGGCCTGGGCCATCGCGAGAAGGCGCTGCCCTCGCAGCTGTCGGCCGGCGAGCAGCAGCGCGTCGGCATCGCCCGCGCCATCGTCGGCGAACCCAAGCTGCTGGTGGCCGATGAGCCGACCGGCAACCTCGACCCGACCCTGGCCGCGGAGATCATGGCCCTGTTCGCCGAGCTGCCCTCGCGCGGCACCAGCGTGCTGGTGGTCAGCCACGATCTGCCGCTGCTGCGTCGCATGCGCAAGCGCGTGCTGATCCTCGACCACGGCCGGCTGGTGGATGACATCTCGCCGCAGGACCTGGCGGAGTAACGCATGGCGAAGAACGAAAACAGCGAAGCCGCCGCGCCCTCGCGCGTGGGCGTCTGGTTCCAGCACCACGTGCACAGCGTGGTGTTCAGCCTTGGCCGCGCCTGCCGCAAGCCGTGGGCGACCCTGCTGACGGTGATGGTCATGGCGCTGGCACTGGCCCTGCCGCTTGGCCTGTCGATCGCGCTGGACAACCTCAAGCAGTTCGCCGGCAGCGTGCAGCAGTCGCGCGACATCAACGTGTTCCTGAAGGGCAACGTCGATGGTCCCGGCGCACTGCGCCTGGCCGGCCAGCTGCGCGACCGCGACGACGTGGCCGAAGTGAACGTGCGCACGCCCGAGCAGGGCCTGCAGGAACTGCGCGATGCCGGCCTCGGTGAGGCGATCGACGCACTCAACGACAATCCATTGCCCTCGCTGCTGGTGATCACCCCGGGCCAGGGCAAGGACGACGCACGCCTGGCGCGCGCGCTGGAGAGCCTGCCCGAGGCCGACCTGGTGCAGCACGACGCACTGTGGCGCCAGCGTCTGGATGCCTGGCTGGCGTTCGGCGCACGGCTGGTGCAGGTGCTGTCGGTACTGCTCGGCGTGGGCGCCGCGCTGGTGGTCGGCAACACCGTGCGCCTGGATATCCAGGCGCGTCGCGAAGAGATCGGCGTGCTGCAGCTGCTCGGCGCCAGTGATGGCTTCATTCGCCGCCCGTTCCTGTACCTGGGCGCGTGGTATGGACTGGGTGCCGGCGCGGTGGCGCTGGCCCTGATTGCTGCGGCCGGCGCCGCCCTGCGCGTGCCGCTGGCCGAACTCTCGCGCAGCTATGGCAGCCCGTTCGTGCTGCATGGCCTGGACCTGCTGCATGGCAGCCTGGTCCTGCTCGGCACGCTGCTGCTGGGTTGGCTGGGCGCGTGGCTGGTGACCGGCCATTTCCTGCGCCAGACCCGCCCGACCGACACCTGAGACCGGCATGCAACCGCAAGCGCTGAAGCACCTTGAAGGGCCCGCGACGCGGGTGATGGTGGTCGACGGGTCGAAGCTGGTCCGCAAGCTGATCGCCGACGTCCTGCAGCGTGACCTGCCTGGCGTGGAGGTGATCGGCTGCGACAGCATCGAAGACGCGCAGCAGGCGCTGGCGCAGGGCCCGGTCGACCTGGTGACGACCTCGCTGACCCTGCGCGATGGCGACGGCCTGGCGCTGGCGCGGATGGTGCGCGAAGCGGCGGGCCAGGCCTATGTGCCGGTGATCGTGGTCTCCGGCGATGCCCAGCAGCACCTGGAGCAGCGCCGCTTCACCGAGTACGTCACCGACTATTTCGACAAGGCGCTGGGCCACGAGGCACTGGCGACCTTCGTCCGTGGCTATGTGCAGCCGCAGACCATTCCCGGCGCCACCATCCTCTATATCGAGGACAGCCGCGTGGTCGCCGAGGCCACCAAGCGCATGCTTGAGCGACAGCAGTTGAACGTGCTGCACGTGGTCAGCGCCGAAGAGGCGTTCACCCTGCTCACCGCCGAGTCGCTGGGCCGCAGCCGCCATCGCATCGACCTGGTGCTGACCGACGTCACCCTGAAGGGCGAGCTGAGCGGCCGCGACGTGGTGCAGCGCGTGCGCGTGGACTTCGGCTACGGCAAGCGCCGCCTGCCGGTGCTGGTGATGACCGGCGATGGCAACCCGCACAACCAGACCGGGCTGCTGCAGTCCGGCGCCAACGACCTGGTGCTCAAGCCGATTGAAGAACGGCTGCTGGTCACCAAGGTGCTGTTCCAGCTGCGCCTGGCCCGATTGAACGATGGACCCCTGATTCGATGATGGATGAAGTAGCCGGCACCCCGACGATCCAGCTGGAACCGAGCTGGAAACAGCATGTCGGCGATTACCTGATGCAGCCGCAGATGCGTGAGCTGTCCAGCTTCCTGCGCCAGCGCAAGGCCAGTGGTGCGGCGGTGTTCCCGCCCGGTCCGCAGATCTTCGCCGCGTTCGATGCCACGCCATTCGAGCAGGTGAAGGTGGTGATCCTCGGCCAGGACCCGTACCACGGCCGTGGCCAGGCGCATGGCCTGAGTTTCTCGGTGCCGCCGGGCGTGCCGGTGCCGCCGTCGCTGCTGAACATCTACAAGGAAATCGAGAGCGATCTCGGTATCCCGCGCCCGGACCACGGCTGCCTGATCCCGTGGGCGCAGCGCGGCGTGCTGCTGCTCAATGCCGTGCTGACCGTGGAAGAGGGCAAGGCCGGTGCGCACCAGGGCCGTGGCTGGGAGGGCTTCACCGACCACGTGGTGGACGTGCTCAACCGCGAGCGCGAAGGCCTGGTGTTCATGCTCTGGGGCGCCTATGCGCAGCAGAAGGGCAAGGTCATCGATACCCGTCGCCATCGCGTGCTGAAGTCGCCGCACCCGTCGCCGTTGTCGGCCCACCGTGGCTTCCTGGGATGCCGGCATTTCTCGATGGCCAACGAGTACCTGCAGCGTCGCGGCCAGGCCCCGGTCGACTGGTCGCTGCCGCCGCGTTCGGCGCTCTGAGCGGCGGTGCCGGTCCGGGGCTGAACGCCGGGCAACGTTTCCGGCCCTGAATGGGCGTCCGGGGACGGCCTGTTCAGCTAACCTTGACCGGAATCGGCCGGTTTCCGGCAGGTAATTGATTGAATTCCAAGGGATTGTGAATCCCGAAAAGCGCGCTCGCCACTGTCATCAAATCGCGCTACGGTAGGGCTCTGTTTGGGACCAGTGTTGCATCAATAGGATGCTGGAACTTTTTCCTCCTTTAGCAGTCCAAATCCCGGACTGCTAAGATGGGTGCCTATGAGCCAGAACACCTCTACTGCCCTTGTGGCAAACAATCTCCCGATTCCCAGTGCGCTCGGTTCGCTGGACGCCTACATCGGTGCCGTGCACCAGATCCCGGTGCTGTCGGTCGATGACGAACAGGACCTGGCCCGTCGCTTCCGCGACGGCAACGATCTGGACGCCGCCCGCGAGCTGGTGCATTCGCACCTGCGCTT
Source organism: Stenotrophomonas geniculata ATCC 19374 = JCM 13324 (assembly GCF_001431625.1). Lineage (GTDB taxonomy): Bacteria > Pseudomonadota > Gammaproteobacteria > Xanthomonadales > Xanthomonadaceae > Stenotrophomonas > Stenotrophomonas geniculata. Next base: position 39,084 of record NZ_LLXT01000035.1, on the reverse strand, counting down.
CGTGGTGCACGTGGCCCGCGGCTACAACGGCTACGGTCTTGCACTGGGCGACCTGATCCAGGAAGGCAACATCGGCCTGATGAAGGCGGTCAAGCGCTTCGACCCGGACATGGGCGTGCGCCTGGTCTCCTTCGCCGTGCACTGGATCCGTGCCGAGATGCACGAGTTCATCCTGAAGAACTGGCGCATCGTGAAGGTCGCCACCACCAAGGCGCAGCGCAAGCTGTTCTTCAACCTGCGCAAGTCGAAGACGCGCCTGGGCTGGATGAACGCGGCGGAAGTCAGCGCCGTCGCCAAGGACCTGAACGTGTCCGAGCGCGAGGTCATGGAAATGGAATCGCGCCTGTCCGGTCGCGATATCGGTTTCGATGCACCGACCGACGAGGACAACGAACACGCGCCGCCGTCGCCGGCCGCGTTCCTGGTTGCCAACGACGAAGATCCGTCGATGGCCTACGAACGTGCCGACAGCGAAGACAACCAGATGCAGCTGCTGCGCGAAGGCCTGGCCGAGCTGGATGCGCGTTCGCGCGACATCATCCGCCGCCGCTGGCTGGATGCCGACAGCAAGGTGACGCTGCAGGAACTGGCCGACGAGTACGGCGTGTCGGCTGAGCGTATCCGCCAGGTTGAAGCGAACGCGCTGAAGAAGATGAAGGCGCTGTTCACCGCGTAAGGCATAGATCTTTGGTTCGGTTCCTGTTTCCGGCCCCGTTCTGATGAAAAGCCCCGGCGTTGGTCGGGGCTTTTCGTTTGACCGGCATGGCTGTTGGTAATGCGGGCCGCTGATCGGCTGCTTCAGTAGTACCAGCCCATGGCGGGCAGTCATGCGCTTCCGGTAGCCGTTCAATCCCTCGAGAGGTTTATAGCCAAGGGCCTGGTCCAATTCAGAATGGTCCCTCTGGCCTCAGTCCTGGAGTTGGACTCCGATGACTGCCTTCCTGTGCTATGAATGCCAAGCCTTGCTTCAAGGCTCTTTCATGGATTGGAATGATGCGCAGGTTCGGGGGAACTGCAGGCGGTGTGTCGACCCGCCTCGGGGGATTTGAAGATCGAACTCGCAAGCTGGGTGCCATAGGCGTCTGGCTGTGCTGCGTGCTGCTGATGGGCCTTGGCCTGTCACCATCCGCAATCGCCCAGACAACGATCACATACATTCACACTGATGCCCTCGGCTCGGTTGTGGCGGAAAGCGATGCCAACGGCAACGTCATCAAGCGATATGACTACGAACCCTACGGGGCCGTGGTAGGCGGTCAGGTCACGGATGGACCTGGGTACGCCGGACATGTGAGCGACTCGGCTACAGGGCTGAGCTACATGCAACAGCGCTACATGGATCCACAATTGGGCGTGTTTCTGTCGGTAGACCCAGTCACCGCTCACCAAATGCCAGTTGAGCAGTTCAATCGGTATCGGTACGCGAACGGGAATCCGTACAGGTTCGTCGATGCGGATGGAAGGCAGGCCGCAGAGCGATTCGTTGAGCAGCATCGGAGAGATATTGCTGCCGGAAATGGCGCCGTATACGAGCCGATGAGACCGGCCGCAATCGCCGTTACAGCGGCAATGGCTGCCCCAGTGCTGATCGAAGCTGGCATGGTTGCGATGGCCAATCCAAGTGTCGTATCGGCAGCTACCAGTATCGCTGCTGATATCGCAGGAGTTACAGGTGCCGGTGGAGCAGGTGTTGCGGCATCCAAAGCTCTGAGTGCAGAAGGTCGGGCACTTTTGAATTCCCGGCCTGTTGGAAGTGCACTCAAAGCGGACGCTGGGCACAATTCAGCGACCTTTATGCGAGAGACCGCTGCAGAAGCAGGTGTTCATACTCCATTGACAGGAGGCGACGGCGTGGTTCGCACTCTGACTCAGCTACCCGGTGAACTCAATGGAAAGGCTGGTCGGTTTGAATACATAGTCGACAAGGCTGGCGACTTGACCCATCAAAGATTTGTGGAAGGTGGCAGCATGAACGGAATACCAAACAAGAAGTGAGTGTCTACATGAGAACGTATGACTGTATTCAACCCTATGGGCCCTGGAGTCAGACCGAGGTGGCGTGGGCACTGGGGCGCCATCTGATTGACTTTGAGGTTGCGAAGCACTGCGCGTCGGAGCAGAAGGGACTGGAAGAGAAGTTCAATCTGAACTCCTTGATTGAAAGACTTGAAGGGGCTTTTCCCGATGAGCGTAATAGCGTAGCTGCGCAGTTGGCGGCATTCGACAAGAACTCAAACGAGGATGAGATTTTCAGAAGATGGCTGGTTGCATTTCTCGCGGACGCTTACGCTAAGCGCGATGAGATTGCTGATCCGCTCGGAGAGGTTGAGAGGATCTACGCTGATTTTGATTACCCGGAGTCTCTGGAGAGCTTTGTCAGGTACATGCCAGCTTCTGATGGGTATGATCCGGCTGCGCACTCACATGAGCAGAATGTTGCGCGGCTCTTCGAGAACTGGAAGCGTTATCTTGACTCGGCGAAGTAGCAGATTCACTCAGCGTAATTTCCTTCGCTTGACGTGCGTCGCTTCTTCCCGAAGCGCACCGTCCCGGCTTCCATGCCGAGGACGGTGAAGACTCCCAGAATCCGTGATCTGGTTCCATGCAGGAAGCTGTGTAGTGGATCTACCAGGTCTCACCCCTCGCGTGCGATCGCGCGCCAACCGATGTCGTTGCGGTGGAATTCGTTGGCCCAGGTCACCTTGGCCACGCCGGCATAGGCGTTCGCCTGCGCGTCGCGCACGCTGTCACCCAGTGCAGCCACGCACAGCACGCGGCCGCCGGCACTGAGCACCTGGCCCTGTGCATCCAATGCCGTACCGGCATGGAACACCTTGGCACTGGCCGGCACGTCGTCCAGGCCGGAAATCACGTCGCCGGTGATCGGCGCTTCCGGGTACGGCTTCGCCGCCAGCACCACGCCCAGCGACGGCCGCGGATCCCACTGTGCGTCGATCTGGTCCAGACGACCGTCGATGGCGGCTTCCACCAGTTCGACCAGATCCGACTGCAGGCGCAGCATCACCGGCTGGGTTTCCGGGTCGCCGAAGCGCACGTTGAACTCGATCACCTTCGGTGCGCCGCTGGCGTCGATCATCAGGCCGGCGTAGAGGAAACCGGTGAACGGGATACCGTCGGCGATCATGCCCTGCACGGTCGGGTTCACCACCTCGCGCATCACGCGGGCGTGCACCTCCGGGGTTACCACCGGCGCCGGCGAATACGCGCCCATGCCGCCGGTATTCGGGCCGGTGTCGCCGTCGCCGACGCGCTTGTGGTCCTGCGAGGTGGCCATCGGCAGTGCATGCACACCGTCCACCATCGAAATGAAGCTGGCTTCCTCGCCGTCGAGGAACTCTTCGATCACCACGCGCGCACCGGCGTCGCCGAAGGCGTTGCCCGACAGCATGTCACGCACCGCGTCCTCGGCTTCGGCCAGGGTCATTGCCACGATCACGCCCTTGCCGGCGGCCAGGCCATCGGCCTTGACCACGATCGGTGCGCCCTTCTCGCGGATGTAGGACAGGGCGGCGTCCACGTCGGTGTGCACGGCGTAGAACGCGGTGGGGATGTTGTGGCGGGCCAGGAAATCCTTGGCGTAGGCCTTGCTGCCTTCCAGCTGCGCGGCGGCGGCGGTCGGCCCGAAGATGCGCAGGCCGGCGGCACGGAAGCGGTCGACCACGCCGGCCACCAGCGGTACCTCCGGGCCGACCACGGTCAGCGCCACGCCTTCAGCCTGGGCCAGCGCCAGCAGGCCGTCGATGTCGGTCACTTTCACCGCCACGTTGCGGCACTTGTCTTCGCTGGCGGTGCCGGCGTTGCCGGGCGCCACGATCACTTCGGTGACACGGGAGGACTGGGCCAGCTTCCATGCCAGGGCGTGTTCGCGGCCGCCAGAGCCGATGACAAGTACGTTCATCACGAGATTCCAGATTGCGTGGGAGGGGAAAGTCGATGTCCCCGGCGGCGCAGGTGCTTCACTCGCAGCCTTCGCGTCGCAGCGATTCGGGGAAGGAATAGGCCCAGGTCTTCGGGTCCAGGGTAAAGCGGTGCTGCTGCCGGACCTGCTTGCCGCCGCAGGTGGTGCCGGTTTCCTCGATCAGCAGCGGCCAGACGCGCGCGCTGCGATCGCTGTCGTCGAAACGCAGTGCGAAATCGATGCTGAAACGGCGGGTGCGGCAGTCCTCGACGGTGTCCGGGTCGCTGCTGGCCCCCAGGTTGTCGCACTCGTACTGGGCGTCATTGTCGATATGGCTGCGCACGCTGCCACTGGCAACCAGGCCCTTGGGGCCTGGTAGGATCAGCGACTGCGAGAGCAGCGAGAAGCCCTGCCCGAACCAGCCGTCCTCGACCCGGAAGCCATAGAAGTCGCTGCCGGCGCGGATGACGCTGACGGTGCCGGGCTGGCCGCCGCTGCCGAAGCGCTCGCCGGTCAGTTCGCTGGTCACCTCGAAGCCATCGCCCTTCGGGCGCAGCACGAAGAAGTCGATCGTTCCTGCGTCGATGTGCGCGCCCTCGGACAGTGCGCCGCAGACCGCCAGCAACTGCTGCCAGCTGTCGCCACTCACCACCGGTTGCTCGGCGCAGACGTGCCAGTCCATCGGGCGGGTTTCGCCGTCGTCGTTCCAGCTGCCGTGCCATTGCCCGGAGAGCCTGGCGTTCTTGCCGTAGCGCTGGACCAGGAAGGCCTGCAGCCGCGCGGTGCGGCTGACATGCTGTTCTGGCGCGGTGGGTGCCACCGCAGGCGCATCCACCTTCGGCGCCATGCTGGGCTCGGCAGCAGGCTTGCACCCGGCCAGCACGGCCGCGCCCGTGAGGGCGAGCACGGCCAGCGGTTTCATCGAAACTGCGGACATCCGTGTCGCTCCAGGATCAGTGGCGGAAGTGGCGCACGCCGGTGAACACCATGGCCAGGCCGTGTTCGTCGGCGGCGGCGATCACTTCGGCATCGCGCATCGAACCGCCCGGCTGGATGACCGCCTTGATGCCGGCGGCAGCAGCGGCATCGATGCCGTCGCGGAACGGGAAGAACGCGTCGGAGGCCATCACCGAACCCTCGACTACCAGGTTCGCATCGGCCGCCTTGATGCCGGCGATACGCGCGGAGTACACGCGGCTCATCTGCCCGGCGCCCACGCCAATCGTGCGGTTGTCCTTGGCGTACACAATCGCGTTGGACTTCACGAACTTGGCCACCTTCCAGGCGAACAGCAGGTCGATGAACTGCTTGTCGGTCGGCGCCAGCTTGCTGACCACCTTCAGTTCGTCGCGGGTCATGCCGCGGTTGTCCGAGGACTGCAGCAGGAGGCCCGAGCCGACGCGCTTGCTGTCGAAGTTGTTCAGGCCGTCGCCGTGCGGGATGCGCAGCACGCGCACGTTGGCCTTCTTCTGCGCGTATTCCAGCGCGGCCGGCTCGTAATCCGGGGCGATCAGCACTTCCACGAACTGGCGGTCCAGGATGACCTTGGCGGTGGCAGCGTCCAGCGGCTTGTTGAAGGCGATGATGCCGCCGAAGGCGCTGGTCGGGTCGGTGGCGTAGGCCAGCTCGTAGGCATCGCCGTTGCCGGCACCGACGGCCACGCCGCACGGGTTGGCGTGCTTGACGATGACGCAGGCCGGCGCGTCGAACTGGCGCACGCACTCCCACGCCGCATCGGCATCGGCCAGGTTGTTGTAGCTCAGTTCCTTGCCCTGCAGCTGCTGGAACGTGGCCAGGGTGCCCGGCACCGGGTACAGGTCTCGGTAGAACGCGCCGCTCTGGTGCGGGTTCTCGCCGTAGCGCAGGTCCATCACCTTGACGAAGGTGGAGTTCATCTGCGCCGGGTACTCGGCACGGGCCGGCACGGCGGCGTCGGTGGCGGTGACCGCCGACAGGTAGTTGCTGATCGCCGCGTCGTACTGGGCGACGCGGTTGAACGCGGCCACCGAGAACGCGAAGCGGGTGGCGGCCGACAGCTGGCCGTCGTTGGCCGCCAGCGAGGCCAGCAGTTCGGCGTACTGCGACGGATCGGTGGCCACCGCCACGCGGGCGAAGTTCTTGGCCGCCGAGCGCAGCATGGCCGGGCCGCCGATGTCGATGTTCTCGACCGCGTCGGCCAGGGTGCAGTTGGCCTTGGCGGTGACCGACTCGAACGGGTACAGGTTCAGCACCAGCAGGTCGATGGCACCGATGCCATGCTCGGCCATCACCGCATCATCCAGGCCCGAACGGCCCAGCAGGCCACCGTGCACCATCGGGTGCAGGGTCTTGACGCGGCCGTCCATCATTTCCGGGAAACCGGTGACCTCGGCCACGTCCTTCACGGCCAGGCCCGCATCGCGGATCGCCTTGGCGGTGCCGCCGGTGGACAGCAGCTCCACGCCGCGTGCCGCCAGCGCAGTGGCCAGCTCGACCAGACCGGTCTTGTCGGAAACGGAGAGGAGGGCCCGGCGGACGGGCAACAGATCAGCAGTCATGGGACAGAATCGGCAGCGGAGCGGGGCCGATATTGTAGGCGGTGGGGGCCCGTGGCGGGCGCTGGAAGGGGTAATTTGCCGTGGCAATCGGCTTAAGGCCGGGTCGGGCACACCGATCCGGCCCGATCCGGAGTCTGGTCTGCGGACCAGAGCCGGGTTGTCGGAATCTGCCAACGATGGGGTAGGCTGTGCCCGCACTGCCAAGGATCAGCGGGTACGGATCATGTCGATCTATGCATTGAAGGGACGTTTCCAGGACCTGTTGCGTCCAGCCGTACGCGGTCTGTTCCGCATGGGGATCACTGCCAATACGGTGACCGTGGCCGCTGCCGTGGTCTCGCTGCTGGTGGCCGCGGCCGTGTGGTGCTGCGCGCCTGCCCAGCCTCTGCTGTATCTGCTGCTGCCGTTGTGGATGCTGCTGCGCATGGCGCTCAACGCGGTGGACGGCATGCTGGCGCGCGAATTCGGCCAGCAATCGCGGCTGGGCGCCTATCTGAACGAATTGTGCGATGTGATCGCCGATGCGGCGCTGTACCTGAGCCTGCTCAGCGTACCCGGCGTGCGCCCGGAGGCGCTGTGGCTGCTGGCCTGGACGGCGGCGCTGAGCGAGTACGCCGGCGTGCTGGGGCTGATGGTCGGTGCCAGCCGCCGCTATGACGGCCCGATGGGCAAGAGCGACCGCGCCTTCGTGATCGGTGCGCTGGGCTTGCTGCTGGCCTTCGGCTGGGGCGGTGCACTGACGGTCAGCGGCGTGGCTGCAGCCATGGCAGTGTTGTGCGTGCTGACGATGATCAACCGCGTCCGTCGCGGACTGCGGGAAGCGGCGGTTTCGCCGAATTAATCAAGCAGATACAAAAAGACAATCAGGAGATTGCATGCGTCAGGCGCAGGAACGGGAATTCCACAGCTTCGACCAGGTACCGCTGTTCTACCGGTACTGGGCGGGCACCACCGCAACCCCGGCCACCAAGGCCATCGTGCTGCTGCACCGCGGCCACGAGCACTCCGGCCGGGTCACCCACCTGGTCGATGAGCTGGACCTGCCCGACACCGCCTTCTTCGCCTGGGATGCGCGCGGCAATGGCCGTTCGCCGGGCGCACGTGGCGATGCACCGGGCTTCCCGGCGCTGGTGCGTGACCTGGACAGCTTCATTGCCCACATCGGCGCCGAGCACGGTATCGCGGTGGAAGACATCGTGGTGATCGCGCAGAGCGTGGGGGCGGTGGTCGCCGCGACCTGGGTGCACGATTACGCGCCGCGCCTGCGTGCGCTGGTGATGGCTTCGCCCGCCTTCAAGGTGAAGCTGTACGTGCCGTTCGCACGCGCTGGGTTGGCGCTGATGCAGAAGCTGCGCGGCAATTTCTTCGTCAACAGCTACGTCAAGCCGCAGTGGCTGACCCACGACCCGGCACGGGTGGAAAGCTATCGTACCGATCCGCTGATCACCCGCCCGATCTCGGTGCGCGTGCTGCTGGGCCTGTACGAAGCGGCCGACCGCATCGTCGCCGATGCGCAGGCGATCAGCGTGCCGGTGCAGCTGCTGGTGTCCGGCTCGGACTTCGTCGTGCATCGTGGCCCGCAGGACCGCTTCTACGAGCGCCTGTCCAGCCCGATCAAGGAGCGCGTGCACCTGCCGGGCTTCTTCCACGACACGTTGGGCGAGCGCGATCGGGCGTCGGCACTGGCGCGCATCCGCAGTTTCATCCAGGCGCGCTTCGCCGAACCGCTGCGCGAGTTGTCGCGTCGTGACGCACACCGGCATGGTCCGACCTTCGAGGAATCGGAGATCCTGGCCTGGCCACCGGAACGCAACAGCCTGGCCGACCTGCGCTGGCGCGTGGTGCGTGGCGGCCTGCGTTTCGGTGGCACGTTGTCCGAAGGCATCGCGCTGGGCCTGCAGACCGGTTTCGATTCCGGCAGCACGCTGGACTACATCTATCGCGACCAAGCGCGTGGCAAGGGCCCGCTGGGCCGCATGGTCGACCGCAACTATCTGGATGCAATCGGCTGGCGCGGCATCCGTGTGCGCGGCCAGCACCTGCAGGAACTGCTGCGCGATGCTGCGCAGCGACTGCGCGGGCGGGGCACGCCGGTGCGCGTGCTGGACGTGGCCGCCGGCCATGGCCGCTATGTGCTGGAAGCGCTGGGCCAGGGCGAACAGCGCGCCGACCGCATCGTGCTGCGTGATTTCAGCGATCTGAACGTGACCCAGGGCCAGGCCTTGATCGAGCGCCTCGGTGCAGCCGACATCGCCCACTTCGAGCAGGGCGATGCGTTCGATCCGGCGCAACTGGCGGCGGTGGACCCGGCGCCTACGCTGGCGGTGGTATCGGGCCTGTACGAACTATTCCCCGACAACGACGCCGTGCTGCGCTCGCTGCAGGGCATCGCCGCAACCGTACCGGTGGGCGGCTACCTGGCCTACACCGGCCAGCCCTGGCACCCGCAGCTGGAATTCATCGCCCGCGCGCTGACCAGCCATCGAGGCGGCGCCGCGTGGGTGATGCGCCGCCGTACCCAGCAGGAGATGGATGAGCTGGTGCGCCTGGCCGGGTTCGAGAAGGTGGCGCAGCGCATCGATGACTTCGGCATCTTCACCGTGTCGCTGGCGCGCCGGACCGCGTGATGGCGACGCTGGCCGCAACCCCACTGGCCGCGGAAGGGCGCCCTTGGCGGCGCGCCCTGCTGTGGCTGGCTCTGCTGGGTCCGTTCTTCTTCGCCAGCTACGGCTTCGCCAACTGGATGGCTGGTCGCCATCCCGAACTGCCGGTGATGGCGTTCGCCTGGGAGACGCGCATTCCCTTCGTGCCGTGGACGATCGTGCCGTACTGGTCGATCGACCTGTTCTACGCGGTCTCCTTCTTCCTGTGCCGGCAACGTCTGGAACTGGACCGGCATGCGCTGCGGCTGTTCAGTGCACAGCTGATCGCGGTCACTTGCTTCCTGCTGTGGCCGCTGCGCTTCAGTTTCGAGCGGCCGGAGATTGGCGGCGTGTTCGGTTGGCTGTTCGATGTGCTGCTGGGCTTCGACAAGCCGTTCAACCAGGCGCCATCGCTGCACATCGTGCTGCTGATCGTGCTGTGGGTGAAGTTCGCGCAGTACCTGCACGGCGTGTGGCGTTGGGTGCTGCATGTGTGGGCACTGCTGATCGGTGTCTCGGTGCTGACCACGTTCCAGCACCATTTCATCGACATCCCGACCGGGCTGCTGGCCGGCTGGCTGTGCGTATGGCTGTGGCCGGAGCAGGGCACGCCGCCGCTGCGCGCCTGGCGTACTGCGGGTGATGCCAAACGTTGGCGATTGGCCGCGCTGTACCTGCTGGCGGCCGCCGTATTGCTGGTGCCGGTGGTGCTTCTGCGTGGCGCGGCGTTGTGGCTGCTGTGGCCGGGGGTGTCGTTGCTGCTGGTGGCGCTGGCCTATGCCGGGCTGGGTACGGCGGTGTTCCAGAAGCGTGCCGATGGTCGCCTGACCATGGCGGCACGCTGGCTGCTGGCGCCGTACCTGGGCGCGGCCTGGATCAATTCGCGGTTGTGGACGCGACGCGTGCCGCAGCCGTTGCCGGTGCTGGACGGCGTGTGGCTGGGCCGGATTCCCTGCACGGCATTGCCGACACCTTTGGTGGGCGTGGTCGATGCCTGTGCCGAGCTGTCCTGCTGCGCGCCGGGTGCGGCGTACGCCGGTGTGCCGATGCTGGACCTGGTGGTGCCAGAACCGGAGCAGCTGCGCGAGGCAGCCGAGGCCATCGAGCGCCTTCGCACGCACGGGCCGGTGCTGGTGTGCTGCGCGCTGGGTTACTCGCGCAGTGCGGCCAGCGTGGCGACCTGGCTGCTGCGCAGCGGTCGTGCGGCGGGTGCCGATGCGGCGGTGGCGATCGTGCGTGCCGCGCGTCCGGGCATCGTGCTGGGCAAGGCGCACCTGCGTGCGATCACCGTTGCCGCCGGAGACCCTGCATGAGCACCACGCCTGATATTCCGACCATGCAGCTGCTGCTGCGGCAGGGGCGTTGGCCGGCAGGCCTGTCGCTGGGGCTGCTGCTGGTGGCGTTGCTGCTGCTCGGCATCGAGCCCGGGCTGGCGATGCTTGCCGCCGGACTGATGCTGCTCAGCGTGGTGGCAGGCGTCGCCCAGGCCTATCACGCGTGGCGGGTGGCACTCGATGCCAGCCTGCTGCAGCTGCTGCGCGATGAAGGCTTGAATGATGAGGCCGCGGCGCAACGCATCGACCGGCTGCTGCATGACAGTGGCCTGCGCCGCACACCGGGAGCGGAACCGTCGCGGGGATGGGATCTGCGATGGGCCGGCATGCGCCGCCTGCTGCTGCGTCAGTACCTGCTGACGGCGGTGCAGCTGGTGCTGGTGCTGCTGGCGGTGCTGTGGCCGCAGACGTGAACGGGAGGGATGGATGTTCGCCGAACTGATTGCCCGCGCCTGCAGTGGCGCGATCCATGTGGTGACCGGCGCGCGCGCGCTGTGGATCGGCTGCGCGCCGTCCAGCGAGCACCGCGTCTACTACGGCAACCACGCCAGCCACGGTGACTTCGTGCTGATCTGGTCGTCGATGCCACTGGCCCTGCGCCGCCAGGTGCGTCCGGTGGCGGCGGCGGAGTACTGGCAGCGCGACGGCCTGCGCCGCTACCTGATCGACGCGGTGTTCAACGGCGTGCTGGTCGAGCGCGAGGCCGGGCATCGCCAGCAGGACCCGTTGCAGGTGCTGCGCGAAGCGGTCGATGAAGGCTGTTCGCTGATCCTGTTCCCGGAAGGCACGCGCAATGTCGGCGACGAGCCGCTGCTGCCGTTCAAGAGCGGCATCTACCATCTGGCGCGGCAGCGGCCGGAACTGGAGTTCGTGCCGGTGTGGATCGACAACCTGAAGCGGGTGATGCCCAAGGGCCGCTTCCTGCCGCTGCCCTTGTTGTGCACGGCTACCTTCGGTACGCCGCTGCGACTGCAGGCCGACGAGGACAAGGCCGCCTTCCTGGCCCGCAGCCGGCAGGCGCTGCTGGACCTGGCGCCGAATGGAGGTCGTGCATGAGTTTCGTGTTGGATGTATCTGGCGATCTGGCAACGCAGAGTGTCGGCCAGCAGACTGGCCTGCTGTTTGCTGGTGTCGGCGCGGTGCTGGTGCTGGCCACGCTGGTGGCCGAGACCCTGCGCTGGCGCCAGCGCGGCCAGCCCAGTGCAGTCATCGCCAACCTGGTGTCACGCATCCGCGCCTGGTGGGTGATGGCGATCGTGGTCGGGCTGGCGCTGTTCTTCGGACGTGCCGGGGTGATCGTGCTGTTCGCGATCATCTCGCTGTTCGCGTTGCGCGAGTTCATCACCCTGGCGCCGACCCGCTCGGGCGACTACTACGCGCTGCTGGCCGCGTTCTACATCGTCCTGCCGTGGCAGTACTACCTGGTGTGGATCGACTGGTACGGCATGTACACGCTGCTGATTCCGGTCTATGCGTTCCTGTTCCTGCCGATCCTGTCGACCATCGGTGGTGATACCACGCACTACCTGGAGCGGACCGCGAAGGTCCAGTGGGGGCTGATGATCTGCGTGTTCTGCATCTCGCATGTGCCGCTGCTGCTGAACCTGCACGTGCCCGGCCATGATCCGTCGCGCAACGTGTTGCTGTTCGCCTTCCTGGTGATCGTGGTGCAGTCCTCGGACGTGCTGCAGTACATCTGGGGCAAGCTGCTGGGCAAGCACCTGATCGCGCCGAAGCTGTCGCCGTCGAAGACGGTGGAGGGCTTCGTGGGCGGCGTGCTGAGTGCCAGCGCGCTGGGTGCGGCGCTGTGGTGGATCACCCCGTTCACGCCGCTGCAGGCGTTCGGCCTGTCGCTGCTGATCAACCTGATGGGGTTCTGGGGCGGCCTGGTGATGTCGGCGATCAAGCGTGATCGTGGCATCAAGGACTGGGGCCACATGATCGAGGGCCATGGTGGCATGCTCGACCGGCTGGATTCGGTGTGCTTCGCCGCGCCGGTGTTCTTCCACGTGGTGCGGTATTACTGGAAGGCGGGCGGGGGTGGCTGATTCCGCCGGGCGTCCACCCACGCATGGCGTGGCTCTACTGGAACGGCATTGCCCCGCTTCTGTAGCGTCGAGCCATGCTCGACTGCCTTTCACGTGTTGCCCGGCGCAGGAGCAGTCGAGCATGGCTCGACTCTACACATCGGTGCGCTCAGGCGCTGATGCCGTATTCCTTCAGCTTCTTGCGCAGGGTGGCACGGTGGATGCCCAGCATCGCCGCGGCGCGGCTCTGGTTGCCTTCGCAGTGGTTGAGCACTTCCACGAACAGCGGGATCTCCATCTCGCGCAGCACGATCTCGTAGACATCGTCCGCATCGCAGCCATCAAGGTCACGCAGGTAGCGGCGCACGGACTGGGCGACGTGTTCACGCAGCGGTGGCCGGGGAGCGCCACGACTGTTGTCAGGACGAGAAAGGACAGCGTTCAAGGGGGTTCCCGATTCGGTTGGCCCGTGCGCGCGGAGCGCGCGGCCGGACGAGGTGGTGGCGGCCAGTCTAGCGCGAGCGTGCCCGGCCTGCCACGGCTGGTCGCCTCTCCCGGTCAGAGGAAGTCGAAGGTGAATGCGACGGTGGATGCGGCGGGCTCCTGTACCCGGAACGCGACGCGTGCGCTCTGGCCCGGTTCCAGCAGGGCTGCGCCGGGGTTCTCACCCAGGTACTGCGCGGGCGTGAACACGCCGCTGCCGATCACCCGGCCATCGGCATCGGACAGTGACAGGCGCAGGTCTGGCCACGCTTGTGCCCAACGTGCGTCGTTGCGGATGCTGGCCTGCACCTGCAGCACACCGGCCTGCCCGGGCAGCGGCCGGATCTCGCGGCTGGTCATGGTGAACGCCGTGGGTTCGTGCCAGGCCGGCAGGCTGCAGTGCAGGACGCCGCACAGCGTGCCCAGCCACGCGCGGTTGCCGGCGTCGGCGGCCAACCGCGCGCGGTCGGCCAGCACGCTCTGCAGTACCAGCAGCAATGCCAGCCCGGCGACCAGCAGCCAGTGCCAGCGGGGTGCTGGCAGCGTGCGTGCGCGCGTGCTGCCCAGGAAGCTGGGGGCATCACTGGCGGCCGCTGCTGCCTGCACCGCGAGCGGCGCCGGTTCGATGGCCGCTGCTTCATCAACGATGACAACGTCATCGTCGTGTCGCCTTTCTGTCGCCGGTGGGCCTGCCAGGTCGATGGGCTCGACGGGAATCTGCTCCACAGGCGCTGTGTGCCCGGCTTCGTCCTGCATGCGCGCATCGGTCGCAGGCGCGGGCTCACCTTCCGGCGCGGTGCGCAGGAAGGTGGCCAGGGGACGGCGCGGTGGGTTCGGCTCGGACATGCTCAGGGCGCGGGCTCGGATCCAGCGGTCATTCAACCACGATCAGGCGCGGCGCACGCCGGTGATGCGCATCCAGTCGCCATCCTGGGTGGCCTGCAGATCGTCGAACCAGGCCGCATAGCGCTGCAGCAGTTCACCTTCCTGGCCATGCAGGATGCCGGACAGGGCGATGCGGCCACCGGCAGCGACGCGCGCGGCCAGCAGTTCGGCCAGCGCATCCAGCGCCGAGGCGAGGATGTTGGCGACCACGATCGGATAGGTCGCGACCGGTTCGTCCTGCGGCAGGTACACGTGCATGCGGGCCTGTTCGCCGTTGCGTTCGGCATTGTCGGCGGTGGCGACCAGGGCCTGCGGATCGTTGTCCACGCCGATGGCTTCAGCGGCGCCCAGCTTCAGCGCGGCCAGTGCGAGGATGCCCGAGCCGCAACCGAAGTCGAGCACGCGCTGGCCCTGCAGCAGGCCATCGCCTGCCAACTGGTCCAGCCAGCGCAGGCACAGTGCGGTGGTCGGGTGGGTGCCCGAACCGAACGCCAGGCCCGGGTCCAGCCGCACCACGGCGGCATCGGCGGCCTGTGCGGCATCGGGCAGTTCATGGTTCCACGGCACGATCCAGGTACGGCTGCCGAAGTCCATCGGCTGGAACTGGTCGATCCAGGCGCGTTCCCAGTCTTCATCCTCGACCGCGCGGAAGCTGCCGCTGCTCCAGTCCAGTTCCGGATCGAAGGATTCCAGTGCGGCCAGCAGCAACAGCGCGTTGCTGTCGGCGGGGAACAGCGCGCTCAGCACCAGCGTGTCCCACAGCGGGGTCTCGCCCACGCCCGGCTCGAGGATGGCCTGTTCGTTGCTGGTATCGGCCTCGGCATCAAGCAGCGTGACGGCCAGTGCGCCGACGTCCTCCAGCGCATTCTCATAGCGGGGCTGGGTAGCTTCGGTGCAACGCAGGGTCAGTTCCAGAAACGGCATGGCGGTGGGGGCAATCGCGGGAAAGGGGGCCATGCTAGACCATCGGGGCGTCTCCGTATCGCCTGAGATGCCGCTCCGAGATGAACGAAGCCCGTTCAGACAGGCCCGTCGGGCCTTGCTAAACTTCGTGCTTTCCTGTCCGCCGCATCGCTCACCGCCGCCGATGGCCTTCGCTCCGACCCTGAAAACCTGGTTGCTCGTACTGCCGGCCGTGGCCGTGCTGGGCGTGGCCGGTTATCGGGCCAGCGGCCATGCCGCGACCTCTTCGCTGGCGTCGGCGGATCTGGCAGGTGGGGTGGCAGCCACTGACAGTGCGGCGCCGCTGCCGGTGATGCCGGAGGCGCTCGCGCGCCGCCTGGCACCCTTCGAGCGTGGCAATGCATTGCCGTCCGGGCTGCCCCTGGATCTCCGCGCCGATATCGAAGACGCCACCGACCTGTATGCCTATGCACAGCGGTTGCGTGTGCAGGCGGACGAAGGCAACCACGAGGCGCGCTGGATGCTCAGCCGTGTCTATGACTATTGCGCGCAGTACGCGGTCGATCCGGGTGGCTACCGCCTGGACAACAACGTGCTGGCCGGGCTGGGCCTGACCGCCGCGCCGGCGATGGTGCAGGCGCGCGAACGCGTCGCGCAGCGTTGTGGTGGTTTCGTGCCGGGCGACAAGCTGGGCACGGCCCTGGTGCTGTCCGAACGTCGCAAGGCGGCCGCACAAGGCAATCTGGCTGCAGAGGCTGCGTTGTTCGCCGAGGGAGAGCCGCTGCAGGACAGCCCCGAGTACCGCCGTGACCTGGTTGAACGGGTGCGCACCTCGCGCGACCCGGAGGCCTTCATGGCGATCGCACCGGGCATGGGCGTGCGCGCCTCGGGTGACCGTGCGCTCAACGGCCTGGTGGCGGGCGAGCAGCTCAGTGAACTCGCTTGGCGGCTTGCGGCCTGCGAACTCGGTCTACCGTGTGGGGCAGACAGTGTGCTGGTCAACAGTTTTTGTGCGAACGGAGGGATCTGTTCGCAGGATGGTACGCAGGATTTCCGGGATTTCGTGTATGACGCTGCGGTATCGCGGCAGGGCGCTGGGAAGATGAAGGAATGGATCAAGCGATTGGTTGGAAAGAGGAACGAGCAATGAACTACCGCCGATTCCTGCACGGGGCCAAGTTCTGGTTCTGGGTGGCCCTGTTCGTGGCCTACTCGGCCGGCGCGGTTGGCCTGTTGATGATCGATACCTATGAAGATCGCTACCGGCATCTGTCGAAGGTGGAACTGACCACGGTGAAGGCGCAGGAAGACGTGCGCCGTGCCGGTGCCAGCCAGGTGGCCGCGGTCTATCGCGCGCAGAGCGGCATGCCGTTCGCGTCGCTGCCGGCGGGCAGCACCTTCCAGGTGGTGTGGCCGGATGGTTCGACCGAGACCA
This sequence comes from Stenotrophomonas geniculata ATCC 19374 = JCM 13324, assembly GCF_001431625.1. Classification (GTDB taxonomy): domain Bacteria; phylum Pseudomonadota; class Gammaproteobacteria; order Xanthomonadales; family Xanthomonadaceae; genus Stenotrophomonas; species Stenotrophomonas geniculata. The sequence goes on along the minus strand of NZ_LLXT01000035.1, from coordinate 22,919 downwards.
TGGTGATCGTCGACCCGACCTCGCCCAATGGCGTGCGTCCGCTGGCGAACTCGCAGATTCCGGCCGAAGCGGCCGACAAGCGCTGATGCGCCTGCTGTAGAGCCGAGCCCACGCTCGGCCGGGCTTCTGGCAAGCCGGGCAGGGACTCGGCCCTGCAGCAACAGAAAAGGGCGGGAATATCCCCGCCCTTTTCATGTCCAGCACCGGGCACCGATCAGGTCAGCGCGATCGGCTTGTTCTTGCGTTCGGCCAAACGCTTTTCCAGGTAGTGGATGTTCTGGCCACCGGCCTGGAAGCCCTTGTCGCGCATGATCCGCTGCTGCAGGGCGACGTTGGTCTTGATGCCATCGACCACCATTTCGCTCAGTGCCACGCGCATGCGGGCAATGGCGGTTTCGCGGTCCGGGCCGTGCACGATCAGCTTGCCGATCATCGAGTCGTAGTTCGACGGCACGCGGTAGCCACTGTAGATGTGGGTGTCCACGCGCACGCCGGGGCCGCCCGGCGGATGGAAGCCGGTGATGGTGCCCGGGCTCGGCACGAACGTTTCTGCATCTTCGGCGTTGATGCGGCATTCGATGGCATGGCCGGTCAGCACCACGTCACTCTGCTTGATCGACAGCTTCTGGCCGGCGGCGATCTTCAGCTGCTCGGCCACCAGGTCGATGCCGGTGACCATTTCGGTGACCGGATGTTCCACCTGGATGCGGGTGTTCATTTCGATGAAGTAGAAGCGGCCGTCCTCGTACAGGAACTCGAAAGTGCCGGCGCCGCGATAACCAATGCGGATGCAGGCTTCCACGCACACCTTGCCGATCTGCTCGCGCTGCTCGGCGGTGATGCCCGGGGCCGGCGCTTCTTCCACCACCTTCTGGTGGCGGCGCTGCATCGAGCAGTCGCGCTCACCCAGGTGGATGGCGTTGCCCTGGCCGTCGGCCAGCACCTGGATCTCCACGTGGCGCGGATTCTCCAGGAACTTCTCCATGTAGACCTCGCCATTGCCGAACGCGGCCTTGGCCTCGCTCTTGGTGGTTTCGATCGAGGTCTTCAGCGAGGCTTCGGCGTGCACCACGCGCATGCCGCGGCCACCGCCGCCACCGGCTGCCTTGATGATGACCGGGTAGCCGATCTCACGGGCGATCTTGGTGTTGGCGACGATGTCCTCGCCCAGCGGGCCGCCCGAGCCGGGCACGCACGGCACGCCGGCAGACTTCATCGCGCGGATGGCTTCGACCTTGTCACCCATCATGCGGATGGTGTCGGCCTTGGGGCCGATGAAGATGAAGCCGGACTCTTCCACCCGCTCGGCGAAGTCGGCGTTCTCCGACAGGAAGCCGTAGCCCGGGTGGATGGCCTGGGCGTCGGTGACTTCCGCTGCGGCGATCAGTGCCGGGATGTTGAGGTAGCTCTGCGGCGACGGCGCCGGGCCGATGCAGACCGACTCGTCGGCCATGGCCACGTGCTTGAGGTTGCGGTCGACCGTGGAGTGCACGGCCACCGTGCGGATGCCGAGGGTGTGGCACGCGCGCAGGATGCGCAGCGCGATTTCCCCTCGGTTGGCGATGACGACTTTGTCGAGCATGGCGTGCCCCTCAGCCGATCACGAACAGCGGCTGGTCGAATTCCACCGGCTGGCCGTTCTCGCCGAGGATGGCGACGATGGTGCCGGACTTGTCGGCTTCGATCGGGTTGAACATCTTCATCGCTTCGATGATGGCCAGGGTCTCGCCTTCCTTGACCTGCTGGCCCACGCTGACGAAGGCCGGCTTGTCCGGAGCGGACGAGGCGTAGAAGGTGCCGACCATCGGCGAGCGCAGCACGTGGCCTTCCGGCAGTGCCGGGCCCGGCTTGGCGGTGCCGCCGGTGGAAGCTTCGGTCGGCGACTGCATCGGCATCGCCTGCGGCGCCGGAGCAGCCGGAGCGGCATACACCGGGGCGGCGACCGGGGCGGCATAGCCGGCCACCGGGGCGCGCGACAGGCGCACCGACTCTTCGCCTTCCTTGATTTCGATTTCAGCCAGGTTCGACTCTTCCAGCAGGTCGATCAGCTTCTTGATTTTGCGGAGATCCATGGTGGCCTCTTTGCTCTTGATGTCAGTGTGGTGGGAAGCGCATCGCGCTCGGGTCAAAGCAGTTCGTAGAACTCGCGCAGCTGCCGTGTGCGGTCGCGCGCGAGGGTGATCAGGCAGCGCATCTGTGCGCCGTTGCGCGCCGTGCCATCGGAATTGAGGGCATAGACGGCGTTGCAGTCGTGGTCGCGCAGCTGCATCCAGGCACGCTGGGCCAGGACCAGCTGCTGCTCGGCATCGCCGCAATAGCTGCAGCCGCCACCGTTGGCGGGTGTGCGCAGCTGGCGCCGGGCTTGTGCATACACCGCATTGAGTTCGACATCAGCGGCTGCGGCCACGTCCGAGGCGCACAGGTCGCTCTCCATCGTGGTGGTCGGACGTGCGCAGTCGATGCCTTCGTCCTTGCGGTCGAACGCCGTGGCCGCACCGCAGAGACCGGCCCACGCCAGAACGCCGGCAAGCACGCGCGGCAGCACGTTCACGCGCGGGCCGCCTGCACGCGCAGCAGCGCCGCGTCCATCGCGTAGCGGTAGCTGTCGGCGCCGAAGCCGCAGACCACGCCCACGGCCTTGTCACTGAAGTAGCTGTGCTGGCGGAACGGTTCGCGGGTATGCGGATTGGACAGGTGGATCTCGATGAACGGCACCGCCACCGCCGCCAGCGCATCGCGCAGGGCCACCGAGGTATGGGTGAAGGCGGCGGGGTTGATCAGGATGAAAGCGGTTCCGTCGTCGCGCGCGGCCTGCACGCGGTCCACCAGTACGTGCTCGGCATTGGACTGCAGGCTCTCCATCGCGTGCCCGGCGGCCGAGGCCTGGGCCGCCAGCGCCTGGTCGATGTCGGCCAGCGTGGTGTGGCCGTAGACCTCCGGCTCGCGGGTGCCGAGCAGGTTGAGGTTGGGGCCGTGCAGGACCAGCAGCTTCGCCATGGGATCCGGAAGACGGGAAAGGGCGGCAGTCTGGCGGAACCGGCGGATGCTGTCCAGTTCGGCGAAGTTTGCTGCGTTTCAATCGTTTGTTTGAAACCTGCCGAAGCGCTTGCGGCCCTACGCGGGGCGGCGGATCAAGGCGCGCTGAACGCCGTGCGGGCGGGGGATGCGTGCACGTAGGGCGACGATGGCGGCAAGAGCCTTGCCGGGGGAGCCGCGCCACGCGTGGAAGAAGGAAGTTCGGTGCGCAGCAAGCTACGCACCCACCGGAGGGGGGCTCAAGGTGCGCAGCAAGCTACGCACCCACCGAAGGGCGTCCCAAGATGCGCAGCAAGCTACGCACCCACCGGAAAGGCGGGTCAGGTCTCCAGCGGCACCGTCGGTACCACGTTCGGGAACACCTCCTCCAGCGGCTCCCGTTCCCCCGGCTTCGGTGCCGGCCAGTTGTAGGCGTTCACCGGCTGCGCGCGGTTCACCCACAAGGCGTAATACAGGTGGTCGGCACGGCCATCACCGGTATTGGGGTGGATCAGGATGGTCAGGCCCAGGCTGTTGAGCTGCAGCCAGGGCACCAGCACCGGCAGCAGGTCGTTGGTGAAGCCGAAATAGAACGACGGGGTGACGTGTGGTCCGCGTGGCTCCAGGTTCCAGTTGCCCAGCTCCACCGGGAAGCGCTCGGCCGCCCAGCGTCGCAGCAGCGCAGCCTTCTCGAAGCTGTCCTCGTCGAAGTAGATATGCGCGTGATAGCTCTTGATGTCGGTGTAGGCGCGTGGGGTCGCGGGCAGGGTGGCTTCGCCGGGACGCACGCTGGCCGGGCGCAGGGTCGGTTCGCTGGCTGTGGCCTGGCCCCAGGGGCTGCGCCCTTCCGGCGCTGGCGGCACGATGACACGGAAGCCGGGGCGGCCAGGCTCGGTGGTATTCACCGCGTCGTTGCCGCGCGGTGCTGCGGTGCCGGTCGACGCACTGGCCAGGCCACCGGCGGCCAGACCCGCCGAAGCGATCAGGCGGCGCCGCGCCGGCGAGAGCAGGTCGGCCCAGTGGGCGTCATCATCGCCGGCGTCGATGAGGGGCTGCGGGTCAGGCTGCATGAAGGGCTCCGTGGCGGCACTGGTGTGGACAACCACGTACGCTCGGGCAGGGCTGCCGGTGGCGTCCAATAAGCAGGGGGCATCACTTCATGCATGGCCGGCTTCGATGCCATTGAGCGCGACCGCACGGCGGGCTAGGGTGCAGGTCTGCCGCCCCGGAGCCCTGCCATGACCTCGCCCGATGCCGACACACAGCACAAGCGCGCGTCTTTCCGCCAACTGCACGCGCAGGGGTGCTTCGTGCTGCCCAACCCGTGGGACGTGGGCAGTGCGCGCTACCTGCAGCGGCAAGGCTTCCTGGCGTTGGCCACCACCAGTGCCGGCTGCGCCTGGAGCGAAGGGCGGCCGGATGGCGCGGTTTCGTTGCCGGCCACGCTGGCGCATCTGCGCCTGATGGCGGCGGCGACCCCGTTGCCGTTGAATGCCGACTTCGGTGATGGCTTCGGCGCGACGCCGCAGGCGGTGGAGGAGGCGGTGGCTGCAGCGATCGACACCGGCATCGCGGCGTTGTCGATCGAGGATGCCAGCGGCGTCACCGATGCACCGCTGCGTTCGATCGACGAGGCGGTCGAGCGCCTGCGCGCTGCCCGTGCAGCCATCGACCGCGCAGGCGGTGACGTGCTGCTGGTCGGGCGTGCGGAGAATTTCTTCGTCGGCGTGCCGGATCTGCAGGACACCCTGCAGCGCCTGCGGGCCTATGCCGAGGCCGGTGCCGATGTGCTGTATGCGCCTGGCATCAGCACGCGCGAGCAGATCAGCGCGGTGGTTGCCACTGCAGGGTCAAAACCGGTGAGCCTGCTGGTTGGTGGACCGACACCGCTGAACCTGCAGGACATCGCAGCACTTGGTGTTCGCCGGGTCAGCCTGGGCGGTGCGCTTGCGCGTGCGGCATGGGGTGGGCTGATACAGGCCACACAGCCGATCGTGCAGGAGGGGCGTTTCGATGGGCTGCAGCAGGCGGCTTCCGGGGCCGCGTTGAACGCGTTGTTCCGCTAACGGACAGCCGGTAGATCCATGCCATGCGTAGATGGATGCGCCGGAGCGTACCGACGCCCAGCAATCGCGCTACAGCGTTTCCACTCCACCCCTGGGCAGCGTCACGCCAGGCTCCAGCGCTGGCAGCAGTTGCCAGAGCAGCTCAGGGTTGTCGAGCAACCCCGCGCCATCCAGATAGCTCCATTGCGCGGCGCCGACGCGGCGCACGGCGACCATGAACGAGGTGCTGCGGATCGGGGATTCACGTACGCGCAGCAACGAGTAGCGCGGGACGAAGCAGACCTCCTCGTCGCCGGCGGCATAGGTACGGGTCGGTACCCCAGCTTCGTCGCTGATGATGGTGACGCCGGCCTCGTGCAGCGCCTTGACCGTGTCGCGGGTTGATCGGGCGTATACCTCATCACCGCCGGCCAGGCGTTTCAGGCTGGGATGCGTGCGGGCGATGATCAGCTCGGCATCGCCGCGGGCGAACGCGGCCAGCATCCCCTGCACGTCCTGGCGCAGGGCGGCCGATTCGGATGGGGTGAGCTCGCCGGCTACGGCCGTCGGCGCCATCGTGGCCAGCAGCAGGAACAGCAGGGGAGCAAGCAGGCGTCGGTGCATCGTCGGGGACCTCCACGGGATGCGGCGCACTATACGGTGAACGCAAAAACAGCGTCCCATCGGTGGCGCTGGTGATCCTGAAATCATTACTTACTATTGGTAGGTAATGATTCCTGGAGATTTACCCATGCACAGTCTCATCGTCACCACCCACCCGGAAACCGGATCGCTCACCCATGCCATCGCCCAGCGCATAGGCGACGCCATCCGGGCCATCGGCGCCGGCAACACCGTAACCCACGCCGACCTGGTCGCCGAAGGCTTCGATCCGCGCTTCAACCGCGATGACCAGGCTCTGTTCCGCGGGACCGGCCCGGTTCCGCCCGATGTGGCGGCCGAGCATGCGCGGCTGGACGCCATCGATACGCTGGTGCTGGTCTACCCGCTGTACTGGTGGTCGTTCCCTGCCTTGCTGAAGGGATGGATCGATCGCGTGTTCACCCAGGGCTGGGCGTACCAGGACGGTGCCGATGGCAAGGTGCAGAAGAAGCTGCAGCGCCTGCGCGTGCATCTGGTCGGCGTTGGCGGTGCGGGCGCGGAAATGATCGAACGGCGCGGCTATGGCACGGCGATGAAGACCCAGATCGACATGGGCATCTTCGACTACTGTGGCGCGCGCGTGCTGTCGTCCGAACTGCTGCTCGACGCCGACAGCGGTGCCGCGCAGGCGCATCTGCAGACCGCCATGGAAATCGGCCGTAAAATCGGTACTCCGATGAGTTGATCACCGTGTTCCGCCGATGCCTGCCAACGCCGCTCCCACGCGCCGCCGATTGACCCGCGAGCAACGCGCCCGCCAGTTGCTGGACGTGGCCTGGGCGCTGGTTGGCGAAGAGGGCACCGACGCGTTGACGCTGGGACGGCTGGCCGAGGCGGCGGGCGTGACCAAGCCGGTGGCGTACGATCACTTCGTGACCCGCAACGGCCTGCTGGCCGCGCTCTACGATGACTATGACGGGCGGCAGACGGTGGTCTTCCACGAGCGTATCGGCCGCGCCCGGGCGCAGCTGGCCGACCGTGCGGCAGCCATCGCCTCCGGCTACATCGACTGCATCCTCAGCCAGGGCAGTGAAGTGCAGGGCATCCTCGCCGCGCTGGTGGGTGCGCCGGAACTGCACGAGGTGCGGCGGCGTTACCAGCAGGACTTCATCGACAACTGCGACGCCTGGCTGGGCCCGTTCGCCAGCGACGGCTCGGTGCCGCTGGCGGGACGCTGGGCGATCCTGGGTGCGGCTGAAACCCTGTCCGAGGGTGTGGCCGCGGGCGCGCTGGACAAGACCGACGCCGAGGCCGAGCTGCAGCGGCTGATCGTGGCGACGGTCAAGCGTCGCTGAGCCGCTTCGAAGGTCAGGCCCCGGCGGTACTGCCGGCCAGCGTGGCGAATCCTGCCGCCAGCTGATCGCGCACCCATGCGTCGCGCGCGTCGCGGCTCTCAGAGCCCAATACCACGGTGATCAGGCGTACCGGCTCGTCCCGCCCGTGTACCACCCGGCATGCGGTGGCGGCCAGGCAGAAGCCTGCGGCCTGGGTGTAGCCGGTCTTCAAGCCATCCACGCCGTCATCGCCAAGCAGGGCGTTCTGGTTGTTGCGGCTGAAGCTGCCGTGCGCGAACGCGCGCTGCGCGGTGACCGCCAGGATCTGCGGATGATCGTTCAACAGGCACGCGGCCAGCACCGCCATGTCGCGCGCGCTGGACGCATGATGCGGCGTGGTGATGCCGGAGACGCTGGCGAACCAAGTGCTGCGCAGGCCGAGCTGGCGCGCGTGCCGGTTCATGCGCTCCAGGAACGCAGGCTGCGATCCGTCCAGGTGGCGCGCGACCGCCAGCGCCGCGTCATTGCCGGAGACGATCATCAAGCCTTCCAGCAGGCGCGCGAGCGTGACCGTTTCGCCGGGCACCAGGCCCATGCGCGTTTCATCGTCGGCGACCGCATGCACGTCGTCGGCGGCGATGGTGACTTCGTCCTCCCACGAGCGCCCGCGCTCCTCGACACACTCGTAAGCCGCGTAGGCGGTCATCAGCTTGGTCAGCGAGGCCGGTTGCCTGGCGATGTCCGCGTTGTGCTGGTGAATCACTGCGAAGGTTGCCGCATCGAGGGTGATGGACGACAGCGGTGCACGCGCAGGAGCAGGAAGCGGCATGGAAACGACGATGACAGTGGGGGCCCTGGAGGATAGTGTGCGGCGGCTGCACGAAGCTGAAATATTGCAACGATATAACGTAACATCATTGCGGGCCGCCGATGGCCGACGGGACATCCGATGACTGCACGCATTCCACGCCGCTGGCTTCATTCTTCGTTGCTGCTCGCGCTGGCCGCACTTGGCGGCTGCCAGCCCAACCTGCGCACCGAGGCTGTTTCCTCCGCCGAAGCCGGTCCGCTCAATGTGATCGTGATGATCAACGACGGTGCCGGCTGGGGTACCTGGGACGCGGCGGCCTACTGGCAGTATGGCCGCCGCGAAGGCGCACCCTATGCGGATTTCCCGCTGCGCCTGGCGGTAACCACCTTCCCGTTGAATGCCAGCAGCCAGCCGACCCGCGACAACGCACAGACGCTTGGCTACGACCCGGGCAAGGCCTGGGATGACACGCCGGTTCCTGCGCAGGACCTGCCGTTTGCCGGCTACCAGTACCTGGCCGCGGTGGCTACCGACAGTGCGGCGGCGGGCACCGCGTTGTCCTCGGGCATCAAGACCTACAACAACGCCATCAACTACAACAACGATGGCCAGCCGGTCGAGTTCAATACGCTGCGCGCCAAGCGCCTGGGCATGGCGACCGGTGTAGTGACTTCGGTACCGTTCGCGCACGCCACACCGGCCGCATTCGCAGCGCAGAACGAATCGCGTAGCAGCTATCACGCCATTGCGCACCAGATGCTGGCGCAGGGCCACATGGACCTGGTGATGGGCACCGGAGGCCCGGGCTACAGCGTCGACGGCCGCGCCTGCAACGAAGGCACGGACGCCGCAAACGCAGAGGGCTGCGCGAATCCATGGGAGTGGGTGTCGCAGCAGGATTGGCAGCAGCTGGAAGCGGGCAGCACCATCGCCGGCAATCCGGCGGGACCGTGGCGCCTGATCCGCAGCAAGGAAGCGTTCGCCGCGCTGGCGCAGGGACGGTTGCCGGCCGACAGGCCGCTGATCGGTGTACCGCGCGTGGCCAACACCCTGCAGCAGGCGCGCCGCCTGCAGGTGCTGGGCAAGGATGCAGCCACGCCTTCGGGAGTGAGGAAGATCGACAGCGTCCCCGATCTGGCGACCATGACCCGCGGCGCGCTGCAGTTCCTGCAGCAGCGCTCGTCCAAGGGGCTGTACCTGATGGTGGAAGGTGGCGCCACCGACTGGGCCGCACACACCAGTGCCTGCGGCACCGAATGGCATTACGGCCAGTGCAGCGATCAGCCGCAGTATGGCCGGTTGATCGAAGAGACCATGGAGTTCAATAACGCGGTGACGGCGGTGGTCGACTGGATCGAGCGTAACGGTGGCTGGGAGCGCAACCTGCTGATCGTTACCACCGACCACGACAACAGCATGCCGATGGGCCCGGATGCACAGGCCGTTGCCTTCTCTCCGGTACGCAACAACGGCCGCGGCCGCATGCCCGGGATCAGTTTCCGTCCCACCGGCAACCATTCCAATGCACTGGTGCCATTGTGGGCCAAGGGCGCGGGGTCGGAACTGCTGGGCAAGCGCGTGCGCGGCGTTGATGCCGGCTACCGTCAGCACGTGCGCTGGAACGACGGCAGTTACATCGACAACACCGACGTGGCTGCGGCGGTGCAGGAGGCGCTGCAGCGTCCACGGTAACGCCCGGTTGCACCCGGGCTGTTGTCGAGGCAGCCTGCGCACATGCAGTCGGATATCCGCATCGACGGTCGTGTCTTCGCCTACGTCTTCCCCTGTGCGTGGGAAGACTACGCGAAGATCGGTTTCTCACGTGATCCGCTCGGACGCATCAGCGCATTGCACCGGCGTTGGTTCGAGTTCTTCGACCTCGACGCCGGTGCACTGGTGGAAGCGGAAAGCGAGCGCGATGCGCGAGATCTGGAGCTGCAGCTGCGTTCGCCGTTCAAGGCGCACCGCGCGCCGGCGCCGATGACGGTCCAGGACAAGGCTGGAGGTCGCACCGAATGGGTACGTGGTGCCAACCAGGCCTTGTCGCATGCAATTCTCGCGTTGGGCGAACAAGGCTATCGCTGCTATCCACTGAAGGCGTGGCTGCGGGCCGCCCTGTGCCTGCGCATGGACCAGCTGCACGACTGGGCTGCGGTGCAACTTCCGGAGGAGGAAGGCCTGCGGCTGCCCAGTGGCCCCGGCGAGCGCGCGCTGCGTGACACCCTCGACGGTTGTCGGGCATTGGATATCGATCCGATCCCGTGGCTGCCTGAACACGTCCAACGCTGGTACGCAGGGTGAGGAGCGTTCAACGGGTTCTCGGCGGCTGAACAGGCGCAGCCGGTTGCTGCGCGCACTGCGGGGCAGGTGTGGTAGGGCTGGCCAGCTGGCGTGCCAGCTCGGTGCTGGCCACGTGGCCCTGCAGGAACAACAAGCCGCCGAAGATGTTCATGAGCGTGCCTCCACTTGAGTGGATTGCACGATACGGGCAGCATGGACGGGGAAAAAAGCGACATTTCCGCAAGCGTGCCTTGAGAGGAATTCAAGCCTGATGTCCCGCCCACCGCTCCATGCCCTGCAGGGTTTCGTGGCCGCCGCCCGGCTCGGCAACCTGTCGCGCGCGGCGGCGTCGATGAACCTGACCGTCAGCGCGCTCAGCCATCAGATGCGGCAGCTGGAAGAACGGCTCGGGCAGCCGCTGCTGATCCGCCAGCCGCGTGGTGTCACCCTCACCCTGGAGGGCCAGCGCCTGCTCGACCAGGTGGGTCCGCATCTGGATGCGATCAACGAAGCCTTCCAGCCCTATGCCGCACGTGCCGAGCACGTGCTGACGATCAGCGCAGTACCGTCGATGGCGTCGGCCTGGCTGGTGCCGCGCCTGGGTCACTTCGTGGCAGAGCACCCACAGATCGAGATCAACCTGCAGTCGAGTGAACGCCTGATTGATTTCGAGCGGCAGCGCCAGTTCGACGCCGCGCTGCGGCTGGGCAGCGGGCAATGGCCAGGTCTGGTGGTGGAGCCGCTGTTCGACGAATGGCTGCTGCCAATGGCGAGCCCGGCGCTGATCGAACGCATGGGAGGCGTCGACCGTGTGCCGTTGACCCAGTGGCCGCTGCTGGGTGATCCGGACGGGGCATGGGGCGCCTGGTTCGCGTTGAGTGGGCAGAGCCCGCCGTCGCGCTTCGTGGCGGTGCTGGATGATTCGGAGGCACACCATCGCGCCGCTCTGGATGGCGTGGGCGTGGCCCTCGGGCGGGTGACGCGGGCGCGGCTGCTGCTGGATTCGGGCCAGTTGGTCGCGCTGTCCAGCCAGCGCCTGAAGACCGACTGGCCACATTGGCTGGTGTACCCGCAGCGCTCGGCCAGCCATCGTGGCTTCCTCGCGTTCCGCGACTGGCTGCATGCGCAGGCCGCCGAGCACGTGCGGCACATGGCAGACGCGCATCTGTAGCGTGGCGCGGTGCTCGATCTTGCATCTGTAGAGTCGAACCATGCTCGACTGGTCTTTCGAAGAAGCAGGCGAGCATGGCCCGACTCTACAGTCACCGCACCAGCGTGACTGCCTGCCCGGCACGCGCGAACGCTTCGCCCAGCAAGGGACCGGTCTTGATCGCTTCCACCTCGTCGAACAGCGTCTGCAGTGCCTCGGCTGGGCGCGACGCTGGCGCCGCCACGGCCTGCTGGATCGCGGTGAAACGGTCGGCCAGCACGCGATGGCCGGGATGCGCCTGTGCCCAGGCCACCAGCGGCTGGCGCACGCCGGCGGCGGCATCCAGACGCTGCTGATCGAACAGGGTGATGGCCGCCGCCGAGGTCTCCGCCCGCTCGATCGTGGCGTTGCGCAGTTCACGGCTCAGGAACAGGTCATAGGCCGCGCCACGCCCCACCGCGATGCGCAGCCCTCGCGAACCAGATAGGTGCCTTCGATCTCCACGTACGGGGCACTGAAGGCGATGCGGTCGGTGCGTGCCGGATCGATGGCCAGGAAAGCCAGGTCCCAGCCGTCTTCGCCCGCTGCGGCAACCACCGAGGCTGCGGCATCGTGGCAGGTGAAGCGTGCCTGCACCCCCATCCGTTGCGCCAATGCGGTAGCCAGTTCCAGCGAGGGGCCGCGCGGTGAGCGCGCATCGCCCTGTGCCAGCACCGGGTTGCCCAGGTTGATCGCCACGCGCAGGAAACCGTGCGGTGCCAGCGTACTTCGATGGTCGGCCAAGGACATGCAGGACTCCACGGGGCAGGGGAGACCCAGCATGCCAACAACGGTGTCCGCGTAGCGTGGACTCAGCCGTGCGCGGCGAAAGTGCCGTGGAAGCCCAGTGGCACCGCATACGGCAGCCAGGCCTGTGCCAGCGGGCCGTCATCCACATGGCGCGCATCCAGCACCGCCAGGCCACTGCGCTTGTTGACCGGGTCAAGCAGGGTGCCGATCAGCCAGCCATCATCAGCGTCGCGGCTGCCCGGGCGCGGTACGAACACATGCTCTTCGGCCATGATGTCCGGCCCGTAGTTCCACCGCTGGCGGCGCCCGCGATCGATGTCGAACGCAGCCACGGCGTTGAAGTACGGTGCGGTGGCCGGGCCGTCGATGGTCGGCGCATACAGCCGTGCGCCACGTGTGTTCGTCGAGCGCGGGTCGAACAACGGGAACTCCACCGCGCTGATGCCCAACGTCTCCCAGCGGGCCTGTCCACAACGCAGGTCCAGATGCAGCTCGACCAGGCTGGCGCCACTGTTGGCCGCATGTGCACCGTCACCGGCCATCGCTTCCTTCATCGGCGAGCGCGCCTCGTTGATGTCGTCATGGCGTACTGCGCGCAGCACGATGCCGCCATCGCGGGTGAACGCGTCGCCGAAGTGATAGATCGCCGCGAACGGGGCATCGAACCATTGCGCCTTGTCCGGCGCATCCTTGGCGACCACCGCGATACGCACAGGACGCTGCGGTGCGAACTGCATGCGCTCGAAGAAGCTGCCACCTGCGCCGGTGAAATCGAACGGCATCATCACGAACACCAGGTGCTGGTCGGTCATCGCGAAGGCATGCAGGTAGCCATGCTCGGGTGTTTCGATCACATTGGCGCTGCGCAGCTGGCCGTCCGCACCGATGTGCCAGACCAGCAGGCCATGGCCCCCCATCAGGCTGATCGAGCCGAAGTTCCAGAGGCTGCCGTCGCGATCGGTCAGCGGGTGCGCCGAGAACGGCAGCGCGGCCAGGTCCGGGCGCCAGGTGACCGGGCCGAGCGTCTGCAGCGAATCGGGGTCCACTTCGAACGCAGAACCGGATTCGCACAGCGCGAACAGGCGGCCATTGATCATCGTCACCGAGGTGTTGGCCACGTTGGCATCATCGTTGTTGCGTACCGCCAGCGCACCGGGAACGCTGGTGCCGGCAGCCGGATACTGGAAGCGGCCGGCCTTCTGTTCACGGGTGAATTTCGGCGTGGCGACCATGCGCCCGTGATGGGTCAGGCTGCCATCACTATTGAAACGCCAGCCATGCACCATGCCGTCGCCGTCGAACCAGTGGTCGTAGCGGAAGCCATCGCGCTCGGTCCACGCCGGGCCGTTGCGGTACAGCGTACCGGCCAGGCCTGACGGCAGCTTTCCCTGCAGCTGCACGGTGGCCGGGCCGAGGCTTTCGCTGCCGACGCTGCGCCAGCCGAGCAGCCAGGGGTGTTCCTGCATACCCTGCGCGAACCGCGCCGGGTCGCCGGCGAAGGCGGGAGCGCTGCGCAGCGCGGTGGCGCCCAGGGCCAGGCAGGCACTGCTGCTGAGCAAGGTACGAAGGAAGTGGCGACGGTCCATGGTGGCCTCGGGTCTGGATGCGGAATCAGCGCAGGGTGATGTCGATGGCGGCGCCAGCGGCTGGCACGTTGACGCGTGCTTCGTCGAAGGTCGGCTTGCGCATCACCTGCGGGTTGTTGCTGAAGCCGTAGCCTTCCACCGGCATGCCGACCAGGTTGATGTCGAGCTTGCCGTTGTCGTTCTCGTCGTGGGTGAGCAGCACGGCATAGCTGCCGGCCGGTATACCCTTGAACGTGAAGTGAGCGCTGTCGCCGCTGGGCGCCGCCTGCTGGGCCTGCACGGGCTTGGCCTTGCCGTCCCAGGCGGCACCGCTGTCGACCAGCGCAACGCGCAGGGTGCCGCTCTGCGCGTGGACGTCGTGCACGGTCACGGCCAGGTCGGCGGCGTGGGCACTGTCGGCCAGGGCCAGTGCAGTCAGGGCGGTGCTGAGCAGGGCGGTGCGGATCATGGCAGTGGCTCCGGAAGTGTGTGTGGCGGTGTGGCGCCAGTCTGGGTGGCGCGGTGCACGGGGTTCAGGGCCAGTGGTCATCGATTCGACGTGCCAGAAGTCACTTTCTGCGCTGGACCCATTGCCGCCGGCGTGTGCGGCGGTCAGCATCTGGCCATGCCCAGCCTGTTCCGCCATCTCTTGCGTCCTCTCAGCCTTGCCGGCCTGGTTACCGTGCTGGCGGTGGGCCTGTCGTTCGCTGTACAGCGCAACGGTGCCGGGCTGAGCCTGCTGCTGCTTGCCGTGTTCCTGTTGCTGTTCGTGGTGCACGGCTGGGCGTCGATGCCATCCCGCGTGCGCGCCGTCGCTGCGGTGTTGCAGGCGCTGCTGGCGGTTGCGCTGGTTGCGCTGCAGCCGCGTACCGGAACTGCTCCGGTGCTGCTGGTGGTGCTGGTCGCACAGCTGGCCGAGCACTGGCCGCCGCGCTTCGTGCTGGGCGTTGCGCTGCTGGCCAACCTGGCGGTGTATGCCGCGCTGCGCCACAGCGGCTTCAGCCAGCCGCTGCTGGTCGTGCTGCTCTATGGCGGCTTCCAGGCCTTCGCCGCACTGACCGCCCACTATGCCCGCAGCACGGCGCTGGCCCGCGATGACCTGGCCCGGGTCAACGCCGACCTGCTGGCTACCCGCGCGCTGCTGGCCGACAGCGCACGCGATGCCGAGCGCCTGCGCCTGGCGCGTGAGCTGCACGATGTGGCTGGGCACAAGCTCACCGCGATGCGGCTCAACCTGCGCGCCCTGGCCGCTGACCCAGCACTGGCCGGCCGCGAGGGACTGGTGCTGGCGGAACGGTTGTCCGGCGAGTTGCTGGCCGACATCCGCCAGGTGGTGCAATCGATGCGCGATGATCGCGGCCTCGATCTGGCCACCGCACTGCATGCGCTGGCCGCACCCTTCCCACGACCAAAGCTGCAGCTGCAGATCGGCGACGGGGTGCGCGTGGCTGACCCGTTGATGGCCGAGACCGTGCTGCGGCTGGTGCAGGAAGCCCTGACCAACGCCGCCCGCCACGGCAATGCAGACACCGTCTGGCTGACGATCAGTGAAGAGGATTCCCGGTTGCGTATCGATATCCGCGATGACGGCCAGCGCGCCGAACGCATCCGCGAGGGCAATGGCATCGCCGGCATGCGCGAGCGCCTGGCGGCCGTACAGGGGCGTTTGGAGCTGGCGCGAACCGCACAGGGCGGCATGCACCTGACCGCATGGTTGCCGGCATGAGTGGCGCCGCGATCCGCGTTGCCTTGGCCGATGACCAGGCGCTGGTGCGTGCGGGTCTGCGCGCGCTGCTGCAGGGCCTGGGGGTAGACGTGGTGCTGGAGGCCGAAGAGGGCCAGGCGCTGCTGGACGCGTTGGCTGCCCAGCGCGTGGATGTGGTGCTCAGTGACATCCGCATGCCCGGGATGGACGGCATCGAGGCACTGCGCCAGCTGCGCGCGCGCGGTGATGCCACGCCGTGCCTGCTGCTGACCACCTTCGATGAAAGTGATCTGCTGCTGCGTGCCAGCGAGGCCGGCGCACAGGGCTTCCTGCTCAAGGACGCCGTGCCCGCAGACCTGCGTGAAGCGATCGAGCGCGTCGCCGCGGGGGAAACCCTGCTGTTGCCGGTCAGCACCGAGCCGGTGCGCGCCCGTTACCGCTTCCACGACGAAGCACCGCCCACCGATACCTTCGGGGAACGCGAAGTGGCGATCCTGCGCCTGCTGGCTGGTGGATACAGCAACAAGGAAATCGCGCGCAGCCTGTTCCTGGCCGAAGGCACGGTGAAGAACTACGTGTCGGCCATACTCGACAAGCTGGGCACCCGCGATCGCACCCGTGCAGTGCTGAAGGCGATTACCCTGCGCATCATCTGAGTGGACCGAGCAAGGCGTGCCAGTGAACCCGATCCTGCATGTGGAAATCCCGGCCAGTGACCTGGACCGGGCCATCACGTTCTACCAGCGGTGGCTGCAGGTCGCGGTGGACGAACCTATCGTGCTGCACGACTGCCGGATGGCTTACCTGCCGTTCTCCGATGACGCCGCCGGTGCCAGCATTGCGCTGGTGCACGGCGCGGACTACCGGCCCTCCGAGCAGGGCGCCCGCATCTACATCGGCGTCGATGACCTGGATGCGAGCCTCGACCGTGCACTGCAATCGGGAGCTGAGCTGCGCTTCGGCCCGGCCGACGCGGGTGACTGGCGTGTGGCCGAGATCCGCGACAGCGAAGGCAACCGCATTGCGCTGCAGGCACGCGCAGCTCTGTAGAGCCCGCCCACGCTCGGCTGCTGTTGGCCCAGCCGCTCCAGCTCAGCCGAGCATGGGCTCGGCCCTACAAGGTCGCGGCGCGCGAGCGCTGCAGCCAGTCATTGATGGCCGGGTCCAGTCGCGGGTCGTCCGGCAGCTGCATGCCGAAGCGCTGCTGCAGCACGTCACGCACATCACCCACACCATGCAGCGGGCGCTTGTCCGGCGCCTGCCCGGGGCGGTACTCGGTGTAGTTGCCGCTGCCGATGGTGCGGCGCCAGTCCGGTCCGGTCAGCGACACGCGTAGCTGGCCCGGGAAGCTGGAATCGGGGTGGGTGCATACGTACCAGTTGCCCACCACGTTGTCGATCGGTGCAGGCGCCTGCAGATCGAAGCGGTACATCGCCCGCCAGCCGTCGCTGGATTCGGCTGACAGCACGAAGTCGCCCTCGTCAGGCAGACGCTGCAGCAGATAGCGCTCATGCGGCGTGGCCTGCGGCTGCGCATCGTGCAGCCGCAGCGGCACGGTCGGGGTCAGGCTGCCGAAACCGGCATCCACCAGCCAGTCGTCCCCATCCACATGCACGCGCAGCAGCAGATGGGTACGCGCGGTCAGTTCGCCGTCATGCGCTGCCAGCAGCACGCGCGCACTCAGCGGCTGCGCATCAAAGCCCAGTGCCTGCAGCAGGGCCAGCAGGCCGCCATTGAGTTCGAAGCAGTACCCACCGCGGCGGTCGTCAAGCAGCTTGCGTTGCACGCTGTCCAGGTCGATCGGCACCGCGTCGCGCAGCAGGCAGCTGAGGGTCTCGAAGGGCAGCAGTGCGTTGTGGCGCTGCTGCAGCAGGGTCAGGCCAGCCAGGGTCCGCGGTGGCGGCGCATCCAGCTGCAGGCGTTGCAGGTAGCGGGGGACATCGAGCGTCGTCATGGAGGCACCGGGCGGGGAGGAACGTCCACTGTGCTCCCCCAACCGGGGTTGAGGTCAAGCGCGGCGCCCGTGTCATGCCCCCGTCGCTTGCACCCTGTACAAAGGCCGCGTCCACCCGCGACGGGGGGACCCGGACGAAGAAGGCGCTAAAGTTGCCCTGAATCCGGCCGATACAGGTGCGTCTTTCCGCCTGGAGTCTGTCATGTCGGCCGTTGTCCCCCACCTCCGGTCCCTGCGCACGCGCCTTGCCGCGTTGCACTCGGCGTCCCCCGGCCTGCTGCGCTGGCTGCAGCCGCATCGGCTCAGCGTGGCCAACAAGCTCAAGGCGACCCTGTGGGTCTGTGGCCTGGGCCTGGTCGCGATCGCCGCTGTCTACGCCTGGACCGGCCATGCCAACGCACTGGCTGCGCGCAGCCAGGCCAGCTACCAGCGCGGCAGCGATCTGGCCGCCAGCCTGTCTACGCGGGTGGCCGAAGCGCGTCGCCTGCAGACCCAGTATGCACGCAGTTTCGATGATGCCGACCGCGCGCAGCTGCTGGCCACGCAGAAGGCACTGCAGGCCGATCTGCAGGCGCTGCGCGCGACGCCGATGGATACTGGCCGGCGCAAGGCCCTGCAGGCGCTGACCGAAGCCGCCGACGCGTTCTCGCAGGGTGTGGCCGCCCTGTTCGAACGTGTCGACGAGATGGGTCGTGGTGATGCCGGCCTCGCCGCGCAGCTGCAGCAGGCCGCCGATACCCTGCAGGTACAGGTGGATGCGCTGCAGCGGCCGTCGTTGGCGTTGTCACTGCAGAAGATGCGAAGGCAGGAGGCACTGCTGCTGCTCGACGGTGACTCCACTCACGCCGACCGCGCCAGCGAGGAAAAGCTGCCGTTCGACCTCGCGCTGGCGGGCCTTCCCGCAGATGCGCAGGACACCCTGCGCACCGGGATGGAGGCGTATCAGGCCGCATTGCTGGGGTATACCGCTGCCCGCGTCGGCCTGGATGTGGAAGCGCAGTCGCTGCTGGATACCGCCGCGGGCGTAGCACCGGCGCTGGCCGCCTTCCAGCAGGCGCAGGTGGCGGCGCTGGCCACGGCGCAGGCGCGCCAGCAGGCCGGTGCACGCACGATGAGCGTGCTGTTCGCACTGACCCTGCTGCTGGTGGCCGGCGTGCTGATCACCAGCCTGATGCTGGTGCTGCGTGCGGTGCGCCAGCCGATCCAGGACACCCTGCGCTTCGCCAGCGATATCGCTGACGACCGCCTCGACACCACCCTGCGCGTCTACAACGCCAATGATGAGATCGGCCAGCTGGCCCAGCGCCTGGTCGACATGCAGCAGCGCCTGCGTGCGCGCATCGAGACCGAGCGTGCCGTGGCGCGCGGCAATACCCGGGTGCGCCAGGCATTGGACAGCGCGCAGACCGGGCTGATGGTGATTGATGCGGAAGGGCAGGTCGCCTACGCCAATCCGGCGCTGCTGGAGCAGCTTGACCTCCAGGTTGAAGATCTGGTGGCGAGCGATGCGGTACGCCTGCATCCGGCACTGGCCAGCCTGGCCGGTGTGCGCCAGCGCGAGGAGCGCGAGATCGGCCATGCAGGGGTGCGCTACCAGCTGATTGCCAACGCCATCATCGACGAAGGTCAGTTCCTTGGTGTGGCGGTGGAGTGGCGCAGCCGTGCGCTGGAAACCCTGTTGGAAACCGAAGTGGCCGCACTGGTCGACGCCGCCGCGCACGGCGACCTGCACGGGCGCATCGCGCTGGAGGGAAAGCAGGGCTTTGTGCGTACGTTGTCGACCAGCATCAATCGCCTGTTGACCACCTTCGAGACCAACCTCGGCGATCTGCAGGCGCTTCTGGCCGCGCTGGCCCGCGGCGACCTCAGCGTGCGCATGGAAGGTGAGCTGCAGGGCGTGTTCGCACGCATGCGCGACGATGCCAACGCCACCGTCGCGCAACTGGGCCGCATCGTCACCCGCATCCAGCACGCCACGTCCAGCCTGGATGCCGGCGTTGGCGGGATCGTTGCCGGTCACCATGACCTGTCGCAGCGTACCGAACAGCAGGCGGCCAACCTGGAAGAGACGGCAGCGTCGATGCACGAGCTGACCGATACCGTTGGCCGCAATGCTGATGCCGCGGGCCGTGCCGACGTGCTGGTCAAGGGCGCGGCGGCAGTGGCCCAGCGCGGTGGCGAGGCCGTTGGCCAGGTGGCCGCGACCATGCAGGGCATCAGCGAGGCCTCGCGACGGATCGGCGACATCACCCAGCTGATCGATGGCATCGCTTTCCAGACCAACATCCTCGCGTTGAATGCTGCGGTGGAAGCCGCGCGCGCGGGTGAGCAGGGCCGCAGCTTCGCCGTGGTGGCCGCAGAAGTGCGCCTGCTGGCACAACGCAGCGCGGAGGCGGCCAAACAGATCAAGGGCCTGATCGAGGATTCGGTGGCGCGTGTGGGCCAGGGCAACCAGCAGGCCGAACAGGCCGGCACCACGATGGGCGAGATTGTCGGCAGCGTGCAGCAACTGGCGGATCTGCTGGCCGGTATCCGCAGCGCGTCGCAGGACCAGCATGCCGGCATCGCCCAGGTGAACCAGACCATCGTGCAGATGGAAGCCAGTACCCAGCGCAACGCCAGCCTGGTGGAAGAGGCGGGTGCTTCGACAGCGCAGATGCAGGCGCAGGTGCATGCGCTGGCGGAAGCGGTGGGCGCGTTCCGTCTGCAGTCGATGCCACAGGCGCGCGCTGCGGCGGCCTAGCCTGCGGTTCCTTGTCGGCTGGCCGGGAATCAGCCGAGCGTCGGCTCGGCTCTACATCGGCTGCAGGCACACTGTAGAGCCGAGCCCATGCTCGGCTCAGGCCAATGCGCGCTGGCAGGAATCAATACACGTCGCGACGGTAGCGGCCGTTCTCCAGCAGTGTTTCCACCGCCTCATCACCGAGTGCTTCACGCAGCACCTGGTCCACGCCTTCGGCCATGCCCTGCAGCGAACCGCACACGTGGATGACTGCACCACGCTGCATCCAGTTGCGCAGGGCATCGGCCGCCGCACGCAGGCGATCCTGTACATAGCCACCGTCGCCATCGCGCGAGAACGCCAGGTCCACCCGCGCAAGATGACCATTGGCCTGCCAGGCCTCGATCTCGTCGGCGAACAGGAAGTCATGCGCGCGCTGGCGTTCGCCGAACAGCAGCCAGTGCCCGTCCTCGCCTGCATGCGCGGCTTCGCGCAACAGGCTGCGCAGGCCCGCGATGCCGGTGCCGTTGCCGATCAGCACCATCGGTGCACCGGCGACGCGGTGGAACCCGGGATTGCGGTGCACGCGGGCGACGAGACTGGCACCGATCGGTGCATGCAGCGACAGCCAGCCCGAGCCGAGCCCGGCGCGGCCCGTGTCGTCGTGCACCAGTCGTACCACCAGTTCCACCGCGCCATCCTCGGTGCACGAGGCGATTGAATATTCGCGTCCGGGCAGCATCGGCAGGCCGGCCAGCCATAGGCACGGATCCTGCACCGCCAGCGCGGCGTCGGCCTCGGGCAGCTCGCGTTCACTGGCCAGCGCCAGCAGGGTGCGTGGGTGGCCGTCCACCAGCAGCGGCTGTAGCGGATCCAGCCCCTGTGCCTTCAACACCGCGCTGGCATGCCGCGCGTTGTGCCGGGGCGCGATATGCAGGATGTCGCCCGCCTGCCACTGCACCTCGGCCGGTGGCGCAAGACAGATGCGCCAGATGGCGCCGCCCACGCTGCCCGGGTTGAGCCGGTCGCGGCCGAGCAGCCGCCACTCATGCATCTGCGTGGCCGCCGGCAGCACGCTGTCATCGGTGGCGATGCCGGTCAGCGCGCCCAGCTGCAGCTGCCATTGGCGCAGCGCCGCGACCGAGGCGGCATCGACTTCGATGCGGTCGAACAACGGGCGCGCGCCGTTGCCGAGCAGCCAGCCATCAACCTGGCGGCCGAAGCCGCAGTAGTGCGGGTACTGTCGATCACCCAGCGCCAGCAGTCCAAACTGCAGGCCTGACAGGTCGAGTGTCTGTGCCATCAGCCGTCGTGCAGCACCTCGCGCCGCATCCGGTGGTTCGCCATCGCCGAAGGTGCTCAGTACCAACAGCGCCTGCGCGGTGCATGCCAGCTGCACGGCATCGACGCGGGCCAGCGGCAGCACCTGCACCGCATGACCGGATGCCTGCAGCTGCGCGGCTGCGCGCCATGCGAGTTGTTCGCCCAGTCCGCTCTGGCTGGCATGCACCACCAGCCACGGCGTGCCACCGCCATCGGCAGGCGTTGCTGGCAGCGACTGGCGCAGGCCACGCGCAGCGCGCTGGCTGCGTCGGCGGTCCAGATAGAGCATCCAGCCGCTGATGAAGAACAGGCTCATGCCCAAACTGCTGAGCATCACCACGACACGCCCGGGCACGCCGAAGTAGCTGCCCGAGTGGAGCGCGAACACGCTGGTGGCCAGCTGCGCGCCGACGCCCTGGCGTGCATAGGGGCGGGCATCGAGCGTGGCACCCGTGCCTGGGTCGAGCTGCAGCAGATCATGCGCGCGGTCATGCTGGCCGCCGCGCTGCGACGGATCACCGGCCATCACGCGTACATTCAGTGCCTGCCCGGGCTTCTCCGGCAGGCGCAGGTCGATGTAGCCGGTGCGCACGCCGGGCAGTGCGTACAGCGTGGCTTCGACGCGTTCCAGGTTCAGGGCGGCGCCGGTGGCGATCTTGTGCTTGGCGGCCGGTGCGACGCCAAGCAGGGTGTTGGCGGCGCTGCGATACCAGTCGAAGGACCACCACAGGCCGGTCAGCGCACTCATCAGGTAGATCAGCAGCACCCACGTGCCGACCACCGAGTGCAGGCTCCACAGGAAGCCACGGCCGCTGCGCTTCCATTCCACCGCCAACCAGCTGCGCCAGTGCCACCAGCGCCGCGGCCAGCGCAGATAGAGGCCGGACAGGGTGAAGAACAGCAGGGCGATCGCACAGCTGCCGGTGATCCATTTGCCGCGCTCGCCGGCGGCGAGGTGGCGATGCAGGTCCTCGACGAAATCGAAGAACGCCTGCCCGCGCAGGGCGCTGAATCGCTCGCCGCTGTACGGATCGAAGTAGACCCAGTGTTCCTTGCCACCGGCGAAGCGTGCCACCGAGGGCCGCAGCCCGGTGGCATCCACGCGCAGGCGCTGCAGGGGGCGATTACTGTCGGCCTGCAGCAGCGGCACCAGCTCGCTCAGTTCAAGCGGAAGCTGACCGTCGGCATGGTGCTCGGCAATCTCGGCGAAACCGGGATTGGCCGCCCGCAGCAGTTCATCCTCGAAGGACAGCACGGCGCCGCTGAGGCCCATCACGGCCAGTACGGCGCCGGCGGTGATGCCCAGCAGCCAGTGCAGTTGGAACAGGACGTTCTTGAACATCGAAGGAGGAGGGCCAGGAAGGCTGCCGCCCGCATCCTGCGCAACAGCAAATGAGAATTAGTCGCGGAATTCTCCGTGGCGGACGGGCTACGGTCAAGGAGGGTTTTGTTGCAGGGCTTTGCAGCCCTGCACCCGCTACAAGCCGGAGCAACGTCAACGTCAAAAGCTGGCTTTCCGTGGGTTGGCGGGGTGGGTCCGGTTGCGGGGGTGTCCGCGGCATGGATGCCGTGGCCAAGGCTACAGGGACGTACTTGCGCCGTCCCCCTCAACCGGACCCACCC
>NZ_LLXT01000034.1 GCF_001431625.1 Stenotrophomonas geniculata ATCC 19374 = JCM 13324 | reverse complement strand
CGACAGGTCGCAGGAAACTGTCGGTGGCGGGGTGGGTGCGGTTGCGCAGGGGCGTGAGCCGCATGGATGCGGCGACCGAGCTTACATGGACGTACTTGCAGCGCCCCCTGCGCAGCCCACCCGCCCGGCCAAACCACGGCTTGTGCTTTCGCGCTCCGCCACGAGGGGCTCAGCCGTTGGCCTTCGCCTTCGCCTCACGCGCGGCCTGCTGCTCGACCAGGGTCAGCGCCACGTTGTCACGCAGGTACGCGGGCTCGACCTTCTCCGGCGCAATCGCCTCGCCACGCGCGAACGCCGGCACCGCCAGTGCCAGCACATCCGATGCCCGCGGCAGTGCTGTCGCATCGAATCCCCGAAGGCCACTGCCCAACTGCGCCACCAGCGCGCCGTCGGCCGCGCCGAAGCCGGTGCCCACGCCATAGGCCGACAAACCTTCCGGCAACGCCACTGCATCCGGTGCGCACACACGCTCGCCATCGCGCGCGACCGGCAGGCCGTCAACACGCTCGAAGCGCGCAACGTACAACTCCCCCATCCGTGCGTCGATCGCCGACAGGATCTGCGTTTCTTCTGCCGGTGCCCGCAGCGCCAGCACCTGCAGCGTCGATACCGGCAGCAGCGGACGGTCCAGCGCCAGTGCGATGCCCTGGGCAATCGCGATCGCCAGGCGCACACCGGTGAAAGCACCAGGACCGCGGCTGAGGGCGATGCCGTCCAGCTGGCGGCGGCTGATGCCGGCTTCGGCCAGCAGCGCCTCGGCCCACGGCAGGCTCAGTTCGGCATGCCGGCGTGGGGCGATCTCGAAGCGTTCCAGTACCTGCCCATCGACATGCAGGGCAACGGAACAGGCTTCGGTGGCGGTTTCAAAGGCGAGCAGTTTCATCGGATCGGGTCAGAACAGGGGAAACGTGGCACCGGGCGCCGGCTCGGGGCCGGTCGCAACAGCGGCCGGGGCAGCCGCATCATCGGCCACGGGCGCCCATTGTGGCGTAAAGAAGGCCTGCACATCGGTCAGGTTGCGGGTACGGCGGAACGGCGGCAGCGAATCGAGGAAGACCCGGCCGTAGCCGCGGTTGAGCAGGCGCGGGTCGCACAACACCAGCACGCCACGGTCGCTCTCGCTGCGGATCAGGCGGCCGACGCCCTGTTTCAGCGCAATCACCGCCTGTGGCAGCTGCTCATCGCGGAACGGGTTGCCGCCCTGGCTGCGGATCGCCTCCAGACGCGCCTCGTACACCGGATCGTCCGGTGCCGCGAACGGCAGCTTGTCGATCATCACCACGCTCAGCGCCTCACCCACCACGTCCACGCCCTCGCGGAAACTGGCCGAGCCCAGCAGCACGCCATTGCCCGATTCGCGGAAGCGTTGCAGCAGCGTCGCGCGCGGCGCCTCGCCCTGCACGAACAACGGCCATGGCCCATCACGCAGTGCCTCGGCAGCCTCACGCAGGGCGCGATGCGAAGCGAACAGCAGGAACGCCCTGCCCTGCGAGGCCTGCAGCACCGGCCGCAGGGTCTGGATCAGCGCGGTTCCGAAACCACGCGCGGCCGGATCAGGCAGGCCCTCGGGCAGATAGCACAACGCCTGCTCCGGCCAGTTGAACGGGCTGGGCTGGACCAGCGTATGTGGATCGTCCAGGCCCAGGCGCGTGGCGATGTGATCGAATCCGCCGCCGACGGTCAGCGTCGCCGAGGTGAAGATCCATGCGGCGCGACTGCGTTCGCGATGCTCGCGCAACGGGCCGGACACATCCATCGGCGTGCGCTGGCAGCGGAAACCACGCGGCGTGAGCTCGTACCAGAGCACATCGGCGGCGCTGGCGGTCTCCTCCGGATCGGTATCGAAATCGAGGGTGGGTTCGTCATCCCCCAGCCAGCGGCTGAGCCGCGAAACCGCTTCGCGCGCACGCGCATGGCAGGCATCGAGGCCGGCAGCCGCTTCGCGCAGCGGCTGCAGCGCCTGCTCCAGCGTCACCAGGCCAGCCATCACCGTATCGAAGCCATCACGCACCTGCGGCATCGCCAGTGCACGCCATTGCGTGCCACGCGCTGGCAGCCCTTCCATTGCCGAGCGCAGCGCCAACAGCGCTTGCTGCAACTGGTCGACCGGTTCCTGCAGCGCCGACTGCGCGCCCCCGACGCCGCGCGCTTCGGCCAGGCAGTCGCGGCCCAGTTCCTGCCACGGACGCATGCCAAAACCTTCGCCGAAGAACTGCGCGGCCAGTTCGGGCAACTGGTGCGCCTCGTCGATGACGAAGGCCTGCGCCCCAGGTAACAACTCGCCAAAGCCGTCCTGCTTCAGTGCCAGGTCGGCCAACAGCAGATGGTGGTTGACTACCACCACATCGGCGGCCTGCGCGCGTTGCCGCGCGCGCACCACGAAGCAGTCATCCCAGAACGGGCAGTCGGTCCCCAGGCAGTTGTCGACAGTGGAGGTGACCATCGGCAGCAGCGGCGAATCATCGGCCAGGCCTTCCAGTTCGGCGATGTCACCGAACTCCGAACGACCGGACCAGGCCAGGATCCGCTGGAACTGCGCAGCCTGTTCGGGGCTGGAAAAACGCGGCTCGCCACGCGCCTGCTGCAGGCGATAGCGGCACAGGTAGTTCGCGCGTCCCTTCAGCAGCGCACTGCGCAGGCCAACACCGAGCGCCTGGCGCACCCGTGGCAGATCGCGGTGGTAGAGCTGGTCCTGCAGCGCGCGGGTACCGGTGGAGATGATGGTGCGCAACCCGGACAGCAGCACCGGCACCAGGTAGGCGAACGTCTTGCCGGTGCCGGTACCGGCCTCGGCCAGCAGCAGGTCACGCTGCTGCAGCGCATCGGCGATGGCTTCGGTCAGGTGCAGCTGTGCCGGACGCGGGACGAATGCATCCAGGTGCGAGGCGAGCGCGCCGCCGTCGCTGAGGGCTTCGCGGCTGGCATGGACAAGGTCGGACATCAGAGGGAAAGGATACCCGGCCGGGCGCTGCCCGGCACCCGTTTCAAGCCAGGGCACCAGCAAAAGCAACGGCAACAGCTTGGTTCATGGCTCTGGGTTTCTACATGCTGGGCGGGGCGGGAGGGGCAGGCAGGACACGCCGTAAACCCATCCTGGGGGCTCGATGGCGCCATCCATGGCGCCAACGGTCCTGCCTGCCCCTCCCGACCCGCCTTCGACAGTTTCCCGGTGACGGATGGACGTGCTTCGTGGCGTCGCGCTTGCTCGACTGGATTCAGAAGCGGTGGGTCGAACGGAAACAAGAAGGGGG
>NZ_LLXT01000033.1 GCF_001431625.1 Stenotrophomonas geniculata ATCC 19374 = JCM 13324 | reverse complement strand
CCCAAATCATCAAACAGTGGGGTCAGAGCCCGTTGCGCAGCAACGGGCTCTGACCCCGTGCCGACCAACGGTCGGCACCCACCATCAGCAGCAGGTTCCGACAGATCGCGGGAAACTGTCGAAGGCGGGGTGGGTCCGGTTGCGGGGGCGTGAGCCGCATGGATGCGGCGACCGAGCTTACATGGACGTACTTGCAGCGCCCCCCGCAACCGGACCCACCCCGCCATCCCACGGATACCCAGCTGTTGCT
Source organism: Stenotrophomonas geniculata ATCC 19374 = JCM 13324 (assembly GCF_001431625.1). Classification (GTDB taxonomy): domain Bacteria; phylum Pseudomonadota; class Gammaproteobacteria; order Xanthomonadales; family Xanthomonadaceae; genus Stenotrophomonas; species Stenotrophomonas geniculata. Next base: position 10,053 of record NZ_LLXT01000033.1, on the reverse strand, counting down.
GTTGCTGTTGCTGTTGCTTCGACCTTCGCCTCCGCAGGTGCAGGGCGCCGCCCTGCATCGACCAACCCCTACTTCTTCAGGAAGTTGTCCACCAGCAGATGCTTCACGTCGTCGAAGCGGCCGTTCAACACCGCCTTGGCCGCATACAGCGCGGTACCGGCCACCTGCTTGGCTTCGATCTGTGGCGGCATCACCAGCTCGGCGCGGCTGGTGTGTACGTCCAGCAATGCCGGGCCACGCTGCGACAGGAAGTCCTGCACCGCTTCCTCCAGATCCTCGCTGCGGGTCACGGTGCGGCCGTGGAAGCCGATCACCTCGGCCAGGCGACCGAAGTCCGGGTTCTTCAGGTCGGTGTAGTTGTCCAGCAGGCCTTCCACCTTCTGTTCCAGCTCGACGAAGTTCAGCGAGCCATTGTTGAACACCACCACTTTGATCGGCAGGTTTTCCTGCACTGCCGTCAGCAGGTCGCCCAGCAGCATTGCCAGGCCTCCGTCGCCGGACAGCGATATCACCTGGCGGCCCGGGAACGCCTTCTGCAGGCCCAGCGCCTGCGGCATCGCGTTGGCCATCGTGCCGTGCAGCAGGCTGGTCAGCGTGCGGCGGCGGCCATTCACCCGGATATGCCGCAGCACCCAGACCATCGGCGAGCCGCCGTCGGCGGTGAACAGCGCATCGTCGGTCGCATACTTCGACAACAACGCGGTCAGGTGCTGCGGGTGGATCAGCTCGCCTTCACCCGGCTGTTCTTCCTGTTCACGCTTCTTCAGCGCCTTGTCGCGACGCTCGATGCACTCGTCCAGGAAACTGCTGTCCTCGCGCGGCGGCAGCATCGGCAGCAAGGCATCCAGCGTCGGCGCGATATCACCGACCACGCCCAGGTTCACCGGGTGGCGGCGACCCAGATGACTGCCATCGCGGTCGACCTGGATGATCGTGGCCTTGTCCGGGTAGAACTGGCCCCAGGCGAAGTCGGCGCCGAGCAGCAGCAGCGTGTCGCACGCCATCAATGTGTGGAAGCCGGACTCGATGCCGAAGATGCCGGTCATGCCCATGTTGTACGGGTTGTCCGGCTCAACGAAGTCCTTGGCGCGCGAGGTGTGCGCGATCGGCGCCTGCAGGCGTCGGGCCAGTTCCAGCAACTGCGCGTGCGCGCCCTGGCAACCGGCACCCGCGTAGATGCCGATGCGCCTGCCCTGCCCCAGCAGCTCGGCGATACGCTGCAGTTCGGCGTCGGAAGGACGCAATACCGGCTGGGTGTAGTGCACCGAGAACGGCACATCGTGCTTCACCTCGGCCTGGCTGATATCGGCCGGGAGGATCACCACCGCCACGCCGCGGCGGCTGATCGCCGCTTGGCAGGCCAACGTGACCACGCGGCGTGCCTGTTCGGCGCTGTGTACCTGTTCGCAGAACACCGAACAACTGGCGTACACCGCCTTGAAGTCCACTTCCTGCGGGAATTCCATGCCCAGTTCGCTGGTCACCACCTGGCTGGCGATCAGCACCATCGGCGCGCGGTTTCGGTTGCTCTCGAACACGCCGTTGATGAAGTGCAGGCTGCCGGGGCCGCAGGAGCCTGCGCAGGCGGTCAGTTCGCCACTCACCAGCGAATCGGCGCCGGCAGCGAACGCTGCCACTTCTTCATGGCGCACGTGCACCCAGGCGATCCCGCTGCCATGCATCGCATCGGTCACATGGTTGAGCGTATCGCCCACGATGCCGTAGCAACGGCGGACACCGGCCTGCTGCAGGGCGTCCACCACGATTTCGGCCACGCGCTTGCTCATCGGATACATCCTCGAACGGGGGAACGCCCGAGGCTAGACCTGATGAAGTGATGCCCCCGTGGGCACGTCGCCCGTCGCCTCGATGTGCAAACTGCGGGCAGAGGTCTCGTCAATCATTGACGTTGATCCAGCCCAGTACCGCGCCCTGCTTCGGGTTGCGGTAGCGCAGCTTCACCCAGCCGTCCTGTTCATCCAGCATTTCCACGCGGTCGCCCTGCACGAGGTAACGCTTGGTGCTGGACGCACCGGGCCGGTCGAACAGGAACAGGCGCGCAGGTACCACGGTGGCCTGCTGACCACGCAACGGCCCATCCGGTGGTGCACCCAGGCCATCGGCAATGGCGCTCTCCAGCACACGGCCGGCGGGGTCATAGGTGCGCCAGACCGCCAACGGGCCCTGCTCGTCGGTCTGTTCCCACTGCAGCGCGGCGTTCAATGTGTCGCCCAGCATCAACACGCTCTCGGCGCGGTACAGGTAGAGCTTCGCACCCGCGAACCGGTACTGGTCGGTGTACCACATCGGCCCGCTGCGGCAACTGCTGGTAAGGGTGCGGGTGGCAACGTCCACGCTCAGCCCCATCAGGTCACCGCAACTGTCCTTGCCGTGGGTGTCGGCCTGCAGCACGCGATACGAAGCACTGGCTGGATCGAAGCGGTACACCGTCACCGCTTCATTGACCATGCCCACCGAGGCGCGTGCGACCAGTTCCGGGTAGCCATCGAAATCGACGTCCTCCAGACCCCAGCGCGAATTGCCGTCGGCATCGGCCGCGCCCGCCAGCGTCTGGCGCTTTCCCGACGGCGACAGCTGCACGGCGATGCTGCCATTCTGCTGGGGATCGGCGTGCGCCTGCACGTGCGCGGCCACCTGGAACCGCAGTGTTTCGACGTCGTCGCCACTGGCCTGCGCCGACGGTGCCAGCAATCCCGCCAGCACCAGGCCCAGCACGCATTCCCTGTGTTTCATCATCGCTCCCTGCGGCACCGCGGTGGTGCCTTCAACTCAGAACGATACCTCGACCGGCTGCCGCGACCACAACACCGATTGATGCTTGGTCTGCTGCTTCCACGCCAGGCGGATCGCTTCGATATCGGCGCGGCGCTGCGGGGTGTCCTCGTGCAGCACCACCAGCACCTTCGTGCGCAGGCGGTTGGGCGCGGCATCACCGCGGAACAGCCACTGGCCGTAGGCATCGAACACGGTCAGGCCATCCGGGAAGCGCGGGGTCACTTCCTTGTCCAGGAACGTGCGCCACTGCGCCTCGCTGATGGTGTCGGCCTGCGGGCGGTTGCCGGCGCCCTGCTCCTCGCCCACGCCGAAGTACAGCTCGCTGCGCACCCAGCCATGGCCGGCGGACGGGCGTGCGGCGTCACCCTTCAGTTCGGCGGTGGTGGCCGTGGCATAGGCGCTGGGCGCCTGCGAAGAGAGGCTGGCACAGCCGCTGGTGGCCAGCAGCACGGCGAAGACGAGGCCAAGGTGTTTCATCGGTACAGCTCCGGGGAAGGGGGACAAGGCGAGCCGGCAGCGTACAGCGCCACCGGCCCGGCGTGCTGATGCCAGCAGGGCATCAGCTCATGCCGGACTGGCAGGGGCTTGCATCGGCACCGGCCATCACGCGAAGATAATATATCGCTTCATCCGGATGGATGTAAGTGAAACTATCTCCCCCTTCCCCGTCGTCGTTGTTGCTGGAGCCCCCATGTCCGCCCGCCTGCCCGCGTCGCCGCTCGGCCTCGCCATCGCCCTCTCGCTTTCCTCCGCCGCCGTCCCGGCCCTGGCCCAGGACGCCACCAACCTGGACACGGTGATCGTCACCGGCACCCGTGCCGCCGACCGCACCGTACTCGAATCCACCTCGCCGGTGGACGTGCTCACCGCCGAGGACATCCGCAAGGCCGGCGTGGTCAACGGCGAGCTGGGCAGTGCGCTGCAGGCGCTGCTGCCGTCGTTCAACTTCCCGCGCCAGTCCAACTCCGGTGGCGCCGACCACGTGCGCGCGGCACAGCTGCGTGGCCTGTCGCCGGACCAGGTGCTGGTGCTGGTGAACGGCAAGCGCCGCCACCACACCGCGCTGGTCAACACCGACAGCAAGATCGGCAAGGGCACCACCCCGGTCGACTTCAACTCGATTCCGGTCAGTGCGATCAAGCGCATCGAAGTGCTGCGCGACGGCGCCGGCGCGCTGTACGGCTCGGATGCGGTGGCCGGTGTGATCAACGTAATCCTCGACAACGGCGGTGACGGCGGGGAGATCGAGGCCAGCTACGGCGCCAACCACACCGACCTCAAGCCGATCGGCCGCACTCTCACCGACGGCCAGACCGGCAACATCAGCGCCAAGGTCGGCACCTCGCTGGGCGAAGACGGTGGCTTCCTGCGCGTCGGCCTGGAATACAAGCACCGCAACGGCACCAACCGCGCTGGCTTCGACCAGATTCCGCCCTGGGACCAGACCCCGGGCAACCTGGCGCTGCAGGGCAAGCGCAACTACGTGCTGGGCGATGGCAAGAGCAAGGACATCAATCTGTGGCTGAACACCGAGATCCCGGTGGGCCAGACCTCGACGTTCTACGCGTTCGGTACCTTCAACCAGCGGGATACCGAAGGCGCGAACTACTTCCGCTACCCCGATGGCGATGCCAACTGGAAGGAGATCTATCCGAACGGTTACCGGCCGATCTCCGAAGGCGAGAACCGCGACGTGCAGACCGTGGCCGGCGTGCGTGGGCAGTGGGGCGAGTGGAGCTACGACGGCAGCCTGGATTATGGCCAGAACGACTTCACCTACCGCCTGCGCGATTCGCTCAACGCCTCGCTGGGCCCGACCAGCCCGACCCGCTTCAAGACCGCCGATTACGAGTACGCACAGACCGTGGGCAACCTCGACCTGAGCCGCGTGTTCACCCAGAGCGAGAGCATCAGCCACACCCTGGGCCTGGGTGTGGAAGCGCGCCACGAGCGCTACCAGACCCGCCCCGGTGACCCGGCCAGCTACGCGGCCGGCCCGTTCACCGACCGCCCGACCGGTTCGCAGGCCGGTGGCGGCCTGACCCCGCAGGATGCAGCCGCCCTGTCGCGTGATGTGGCCAGCGCCTATGCCAGCCTGTCCAGCCAGTTCGGCGAAAAGTTCTCCACCGATCTGGCCGCGCGCTACGAGCACAACGACGATTTCGGCGGTGAACTGACCGGCAAGCTCGGCCTGCGCTACGAATTCACCCCGGCGTTCGCGTTGCGTGGCGCCATCTCCAACAACTTCCGTGCGCCGTCGCTGGCACAGATCGGCTACGAGTCCACCTCCACCGGCTACAACGCTGGCGGCCAGCTGGTGCAGGGCCGTTTGCTGTCGGTCAACAATCCGATCGCGCGTGGCCTGGGTGCGCGGAACCTGAAGCCGGAGAAGTCGATCAACACCTCGCTGGGCTTCACCAGCCGCATCGGCGAGCACTTCGACCTGTCGCTGGACTTCTTCCAGATCGACATCGACGATCGCATCGCGCTGTCGGAGAGCATCACCGGTGATGCGCTGACCGACTACGTGGCGGCCAACTACGGCGTCACCGGCCTGCAGAGCGCCAGCTTCTTCGTCAACGCCGCCGACACCCGCACCCGTGGCGCCGAGCTGGTGACCAACTGGCGCCAGTCGCTGGGCGATGGCCAGCTGCTGCTGACCGGCACCTATGCGTATACCAAGACCACGCTGAAGAACGTGCTGGCCACGCCGGCACAGCTGCGTGCGCTGAACCCGGACTACGTGCTGTTCGGCATCGAAGAAACCAACACGCTCACCGACGCCACGCCGCGCACGCGCGGTAGTTTCTCGGCAGCCTGGAGCAACGACCACTGGTCGCTGAGCAGCCGCGTGAACCGCTATGGCAGCGCCACCCGCGTGTTCAACTTCGGTGACGGCTACATCCCGCGCCAGACCTACCAGGCCGAGTGGCAGCTGGATGCGGAAGTCGAGTACCGCATCACTCCGCGCTGGAGCGTGGCCATCGGCGGGCAGAACCTGACCGACAACTACCCGGATCGATCCAACAGCGATATCCACTACTTCGGCAACCTGCCGTACGACGTGCTGTCGCCGATCGGCAGCAACGGCGCCTACTACTACGGCCGCGTTCGCTATACCTTCTGATTGCTCTGGGTGTAATTGCCTTGGATGGGTGCGGACCGTTGGTCCGCACTGTCTGGGTTCAATGCAGGCTGACCCTTTGTGCCGACCCACGGTCGGCACCCACCGAAGCAAGGGCGTAGCCTGCCCTCGACCCCACGTACACGCCCACGCTGGCAAGCTGGGCGTCATGGCTGAACCGCTCCCCCTGCGTCCGCCACCGCCATTGCTGGACGACGCCTGCGCGTTGTTCCTCGATGTCGACGGCACCCTGATCGAATTCGCTGCGCGCCCGGATGCCGTGCAGCTGCTGCCGGATGTGCGTGAAGCCATCGGCCGCATCAGCGACCGCCTGGAAGGTGCCGTGGCACTGGTCAGTGGCCGCCCGCTTGAACAGCTGGATCAACTGTTCGCTCCCCTGCAACTGCCTGCCGCTGGCCTGCACGGCCATGAACTGCGTGGCCAGGATGGTCGTGTGCTGCGTGACGAACACGATGACGACACCGCCGAGTGGCTGCACGCACTGCACCAGCAGGCGATGCGCTTCGCCCACGGCCATCCCGGCGTACTGGTGGAAGACAAGGGCGTCGGCCTGGCCCTGCACTGGCGCGGCGCGCCGCATGCCGCCAGCGATGTCCGCGCCTTCGCCGACCGCCACGTGCGTGGCCGTGCCAGCTACCGCCTGCAACCTGGCGACCATGTGGTCGAGTTCGTGCCTGTCGGCACCGACAAGGGCCGTGCCGTGCGCCGGATGATGCAGTACCTGCCCTTCCGCGGCCGCCTGCCGGTGTTCCTCGGTGACGACCTCACCGATGAATTCGGCTTCGACGCCGCCAACGTCCAGCATGGCTGGAGCGTGCTGGTGGGCGAGCGGGAACCGAGCAAGGCGGTGTTCGCGCTGCCCGACATACGCAGCGTGCACGCCTGGCTGCGTGAGAATGCCTATTGACCCGGCCACCCCACGGCCGCAACCGAGATGTACCGCGTGATGACCCAACCCGATCTTGATCTGGGCGTGGTCGGCAACGGCAGCTTCGGCGCCCTGGTCGACAAACGTGCCCGCGTTGTCTGGAGCTGCCTGCCCACCTTCGACGGCGACCCCACCTTCTGTGCCCTGCTCGGTCCCAACCAGCAGACCGGTGGCGACTTCGCCATCGAGTTGGAGGACTTCGCGAGCAGCGAGCAGGAATACCTGACCAACACCGCGATCCTGCGCACCGTCCTGCGCGACGCGCACGGTGGCGAACTGGAAATCCTCGATTTCGCCCCGCGCTGGCGCCAGAACGACCGTTTCTACCGCCCGGTCAGCCTGATCCGCCAGGTGCGTCCGCTGGCCGGCAGTCCGCGCATCACCGTGCGTGCGCGACCACTGGCGGACTGGGGCGCGCGCGTGCCGGAGTCCACCTGGGGCAGCAACCATGTGCGCTGGATCCTGCCCGAGCATGTGCTGCGGCTGACCACCGATGTACCGGTGCGCTTCGTGCGCGACGGTCTGCCGTTCGTACTCAACCATCCCATCCACCTGATCCTGGGCGTGGATGAATCGCTCAACCGCTCGATCAGTGGCTATGTGCAGGAAGCCTTCCAACGCACCCGCGACTACTGGCGCGAATGGGTGCGTTACCTGTCCATTCCGCTGGAATGGCAGGACGCGGTGATCCGCAGTGCGATCACCCTGAAGCTGTGCCAGTACGAGGACAGCGGCGCGATCATCGCGGCAATGACCACCTCCATTCCGGAAGCCCCGGGCAGCGTGCGCAACTGGGACTACCGTTACTGCTGGCTGCGTGATGCCGCGTTCGTGGTGCGCGCACTGAACCGCCTCGGCGCAACACGCACGATGGAGCAGTTCCTCGGCTACATCTTCAACCTGGCCACCACCGACGGCACGCTGCAGCCGCTGTATGGCATCGGCTTCGAAGCCAAGCTGGACGAGGACGAAGTACCCAGCCTGTCCGGCTACCGTGGCATGGGCCCGGTGCGACGCGGCAACCTGGCCTGGGTGCAGCGCCAGCACGATGTGTACGGCAGCGTGGTGCTGGCGTCCACGCAGCTGTTTTTCGACCGGCGCCTGCAGGACCCGGGTGATGCGCACACCTTCGCCCGCCTGGAACCCCTGGGCGAACAGGCGTTCGCCCTGCATGACGTACCCGATGCCGGCCTGTGGGAATTCCGCGGCCGCACCGAAGTGCATACCTATACCAGCGCGATGTGCTGGGCCGCGTGCGACCGCCTGTGCAAGATCGCCGTGCGCCTGAAGCGTGATGACCGCGCCCGCTACTGGCGCGAGCGCGCCGACACCATCCACGCGCGCATCATGGCCGAATCCTGGAGCGAGGAGCTGGGCCACTTCACCGATACCTTCGGTGGCCATCGGCTGGATGCCTCGCTGCTGCTGCTGGCCGATATCGGCTTCATCGACGCGCTGGATGCGCGCTTCATTGCCACCGTCGATGCCATCGGCCGAGACCTCAAGCATGGCAATTCGCTGTACCGCTATGTCGCGCCGGATGACTTCGGCGAGCCGGAAACCAGCTTCACCATCTGCACCTTCTGGTACATCGATGCGCTGGCAGCAATCGGGCGCATGGACGAAGCACGCGAGATGTTCGAGCTGCTGCTGAAGCAGCGCAACCATCTGGGCCTGCTGTCGGAGGATCTGGCCTTCGACAGTGGCGAGGCCTGGGGCAATTTCCCGCAGACCTATTCGCACGTCGGCCTGATCACCGCCGCGATGCGCCTGTCGCGGTCCTGGCAGGAGGCATCGTGAGTCGTCTGGTCGTGGTATCAAATCGTGTGGCCGTGCCCGGCGAGAACCGCGCAGGCGGCTTGGCGGTCGGCCTGCTGGCCGCCCTGAAGGAGCGCGGCGGCCTGTGGTTCGGCTGGAGCGGCAAGACCGTAAAGGAAGGCAGCGGCACGCTGCACCGGCAGAAGGACGGTGACATCGACTACGTCACCATGGACCTGAGCAAGCGCGAAGTCGATGGCTACTACAATGGTTTCGCCAACCGCACGCTGTGGCCACTGCTGCACTTCCGGCTGGACCTGGTCGACTACGACCGCGGCACCCGCGAGACCTACCACAAGGTCAATGCGCTGTTCGCCGACAAGCTCGCGCCATTGCTGCGAGAGGATGACATCGTCTGGATCCACGACTACCACCTGATCCCGCTCGGCGCACTGCTGCGCGAGCGCGGCATCGGCTGCCGCATCGGCTTTTTCCTGCACATCCCGATGCCGTCGGCCGACCTGCTGCAGGCGATGCCCGACCACCTGCGACTGTTCTCCGCGCTGTACGCCTACGATCTGGTCGGCTTCCAGACCCAGCGCGACGCCGATCGTTTCCAGACCTACCTGCGCCTGTTCGGTGGTGGCCGCGTACTCGACAACGGCGAGCTGGAAGCACCGGGCGGGCGCCGCTTCCGTGCGGCGGCTTTCCCGATCGGCATCGACACCGAGCTGATCGCACGCCAGGCCGGCACCGCCGCCACCAAGGCCGCGGTGAAGAATCTGCGCAACAGCCTGCGTGACCGCCAGCTGGCGATCGGCGTAGATCGCCTGGACTACTCCAAGGGCCTGCCCGAGCGCTTCCTCGGCTTCGAGCGCTATCTTGAGCGCCACCCCGACCAGCGCGGCTCGCTGACCTACCTGCAGATCGCGCCGGTCTCGCGCGGCGACGTCACCGAGTACCGGCAGCTGCGCAGCCAGCTGGAACAGATCGCCGGCCACATCAACGGTGGCCACGCCGAGCCGGACTGGACGCCGCTGCGCTACGTCAACCAGAACTTCACCCATGCCACGCTCACCGGCTTCTACCGGGCGGCGGCGGTCGGCCTGGTCACGCCGCTGCGCGATGGCATGAACCTGGTGGCCAAGGAGTACGTGGCCTCGCAGGACCCGGAGGATCCCGGCGTGCTGGTGCTGTCTCTGCTGGCCGGCGCTGCCGACGAACTGAAGCAGGCACTGCTGGTGAACCCACATGATCTGGACGGCGTGGCCGACGCCATCGCCACGGCAGCGACGATGTCGCTGAGCAGGCGCAAGGAGCGCTGGCACGCGATGATGGAACATCTGCGCACCTACGACATCAACCACTGGCGCCGCAGCTACCTCGACGCGCTGGAAGGCTGAGGGAAAAAGGGGACGGAGGGGAT
>NZ_LLXT01000032.1 GCF_001431625.1 Stenotrophomonas geniculata ATCC 19374 = JCM 13324 | reverse complement strand
GTCCGGGGGAATCACCAGTGTGGGTCCATGCAAGGCCTTGATCCGAGGCATTGCGCGGGGAATGTCCTTGGCTTTCAATGGATCCCGTTCTGAAAAATGTTGCAGATCGGGCTGCCGCCCGTGGTGTCTGGTCGGGACGGCCGCCCGGGCGTCGAAGAGAGCCCGGGCCTTCCGGCGGACAGGCCAGCATGGCGGGGGAAAACCGACACCCCTCGAGGCCCCGAGGCCGCTTACCGGCCGGTTCCACCTGCTGCCGTCATATCCCCTGCGGCCCCCGGCCGGTAGAATGGCGGCCGCTGTCCACCGCCCGCTCCCGGAGCCCCCATGCCCGTTGAAGCCCAGCCGGTAGCCGCCGTCGTCGACACGACCGGTGCGCCCGGCTATCTCTCCATTCGTGATTTGCGCAAGGAATTCGACGGTTTCGTCGCCGTCGACGACGTCAATCTGGACGTGCGCAAGGGCGAGATCTTCGCCCTGCTCGGTGGCTCCGGCAGTGGCAAATCGACCCTGCTGCGCTGCCTCGGCGGCTTCGAGACGCCCACCAAAGGCAGCATCACCCTCGATGGCCAGCGCCTGGACGCGCTGCCGCCGTACCAGCGGCCGGTCAACATGATGTTCCAGTCCTACGCCCTGTTCCCGCACATGACGGTCGAGCAGAACATCGCCTTCGGCCTGAAACAGGATGGCTTGGGCAAGGACGCGATCGGCAAGCGCGTCGGCGAGATGCTCGATCTGGTGCAGATGGGCCACCTGGGCAAGCGCAAGCCGCACCAGCTCTCCGGCGGCCAGCAGCAGCGCGTGGCGCTGGCGCGGTCGCTGGCCAAGGGGCCGAAGCTGCTGCTGCTGGACGAGCCGATGGGCGCGCTGGACAAGAAGCTGCGCTCGCAGATGCAGCTGGAACTGGTCAGCATCATCGAATCGTCGGGGGTGACCTGCGTGATGGTCACCCACGACCAGGAAGAAGCGATGACCATGGCCACCCGCATCGCGGTGATGGATGCCGGCTGGATCCAGCAGGTCGGCAAGCCGGACGAGGTCTACGAGCAGCCGGCCAACCGCTTTGTCGCCGAGTTCATCGGTTCGGTCAACCTGTTCGACGGGGTGATCGACGAGGACCTGCCCGAGTACGTCACCGTGCGCTCGCCGCTGTTCCCGGCGCCGATCTACATCGCCCATGGCATCACCGGCTATGAAGGGCAGCCGGTCGCGTTCGCGCTGCGCCCGGAGAAGGTGATGATCGGCAAGGACGAGCCGGAAGGGCACACCAACAAGGCCCAGGGTGTGATCGAGGACATCGCCTACTTCGGCAGCCATTCGGTCTACCACGTGCGCCTGCCCAGCGGCGCCAAGGTACTGGCCAACTTCGCCAACTCGCAGCGCTGGGCCAGCGATGGCCTGACCTGGGGCGACAGTGTGTGGGTGCACTGGCGCGACAACGACGGCGTGGTGCTGACCTCATGAGCACGGCCGGCCTGAAGCGCTGGCTGCCGGGGCTGCGTGCCACGGTGATCGGCATTCCGTACCTGTGGCTGCTGCTGTTCTTCGCAGTGCCGTTCCTGATCGTGCTGATGATCAGCTTCTCGCTCAGCCGGGTCGGCTCGCCGCCGTACACCTGGCTGCTGCAGTACGTGGATGGCGGCTTCTCGCTGAAGCTGAACCTGGAAAACTACCTGGCGCTGTTCCGCGATTCGATCTATGCGCAGGCCTTCCTGAGCTCGATCAAGATCGCGGCGATCTCCACCTCCCTGACCCTGCTGATCGGCTACCCGATGGCCTACGCCATCGCCCGCCTGTCACCGGCCGCACGCAACGTGGCGATGATGCTGGTGGTGCTGCCGTCGTGGACCTCGTTCCTGATCCGCGTGTACGCGTGGAAGGCGATCCTGGACCGCAACGGCCTGCTCGACCAGTTCCTGCAGTTCACCGGCCTGCAGTCGCTGATGACCAGCCTCGGCCTGCCCAAGCTGCAGCTGATCGATACGCCGACTGCCGCCTACATCGGCATCGTCTACTGCTACCTGCCGTTCATGGTGCTGCCGTTGTACGCCAACCTGGTCAAGCATGACCACCGGCTGCTGGAAGCGGCCTACGACCTGGGTGCCAAGCCGTGGCAGGCGTTCCTGCGCATCACCCTGCCGTTGTCGAAGGCGGGCATCATCGCTGGCTGCATGCTGGTGATGATTCCGGCGATCGGTGAATTCGTGATCCCGGAAATGCTGGGCGGCTCGGAGACGCTGATGGTCGGCCGCCAGCTGTGGAACGAGTTCTTCAACAACCGTAACTGGCCGGGCGCCTCGGCGATGGCGGTGGCAATGATCCTGTTGCTGCTGGTCCCGATCCTGCTGTTCAACCGTTCCCAGCAGCGCCTGCTGGAAGGGAAGCAGGCATGAGCCCGCGTACCGCCAGGGGCCTGGGGCTGGGCGTGCTGCTGCTCGGCTTCGCTTTCCTGTACCTGCCGATCCTGCTGTTGATGTTCTATTCGTTCAACAGCTCGCGGCTGGCGATGGTCTGGGCCGGGTTCTCCACCCGCGCCTACAGTGACCTGTTCGCCGACCGCGCGCTGATGGATGCGATGTGGACCAGCCTGGTGGTCGCGTTCTGGACCGCCTGCACGGCTACCGTGCTGGGCACGCTGGCGGCGATGGTGATGACCCGCTTCAAGCGCTTCCGTGGCAAGCCACTGTTCGGTGCACTGGTGACCGCACCGCTGGTGATGCCGGATGTGATCCTGGGCTTCTCGCTGATGGCGCTGCTGGCCTCGATGGGCGCGATTCCCGGTTTTCCCGCACGCGGCCTGACCACGATCTGGATCGCGCACGTCACCTTCACCCTGTGCTTCGTCACCGTGGTGGTGTCCTCGCGCCTGCAGGAAATGGACCTGTCGCTGGAAGAAGCGGCGATGGATCTGGGTGCCAGCCGGCTGACCGTGTTCGGCCGCATCACCCTGCCGATCATCGCGCCGGCGCTGGTGGCGGGCTGGCTGCTGGCCTTCACCCTGTCGCTGGATGACGTGGTCGTGGCCAGCTTCGTCGCCACGCCGGGCTCGACCACGCTGCCGATGAAGGTGTTCGCTTCGGTGCGCATGGGCATCAGCCCGAAGATCAACGCACTGGCCACGCTGCTGGTGTCGGCGGTGTCGATCGCTGCTGTGATCGGCTGGTACATCAATGCGCGTGCGGAGAAGCGGCGCCAGCGCGATCTGCAGCTGGCGCGGCAGGACAACGGCTGATCCGGCAACACCCGGCTCACGGCCGGCGGCGCACAATGGGGGTCTTCCAGATGGAGATCCCCCATGACTGTCGAGATCATCAACCCGGCCACCGGCCAGGTGACCTACCGCCATGAACTGATGGGTGCAGCCGACATCGAGCAGCGCCTGCAGGCCGCTGCCGATGCCTTCCCCGGCTGGGCTGATCACTCGCTCCAGGACCGCGGCGCCATCCTGCGCCAGATCGCCGCGCAGCTGCGCGCCCGTCGCGATGACCTGCAGCAGGCGATGACCCACGAGATGGGCAAGCTCAAGGCCGAGGCGCTGGCCGAGGTCGACAAGTGCGCTGCCGCCTGCGAGTACTACGCCGACCACGCGGCCGACTACCTGAAGCCGCAGCTGATCGACACCGAAGCCCAGCGCAGCTATGTGCGCTATGAGCCGATCGGCTGCGTATTCGCGGTGATGCCGTGGAATTTCCCGATCTGGCAGGTATTCCGTTTCCTGGCCCCGGCGTTCATGGCTGGCAACGTGGCCCTGCTCAAGCACGCCAGCAACGTGCCGCAGTGCGCCGACCTGATCCTGGCGGTGTGCCGTGACGGCGGCCTGCCCGATGGCGTGTTCGATGTACTGCACATCGACAACGACCAGGCCGCCGAGGTGCTGCGCGACGCGCGGGTGAAGGCGGTGACGCTGACCGGCAGCGAGCGGGCAGGGCGCTCGATCGCTTCCAATGCCGGCAGCCAGCTGAAGAAGTCGGTGATGGAGCTCGGCGGCAGCGATGCCTTCGTGGTGCTCGATGATGCCGACCTCGACAAGACCGTGGCCGCGGCAGTGAAGTCACGCTTCGACAACAGCGGCCAGACCTGCATCGCGGCCAAGCGCTTCATCGTGGTCGATGCGGTGGCCGATGAATTCACCCGTCGCTTCGTGGAAGCGGCGGGCGAGCGCCAGTATGGCGACCCTGACGAGCGCGGCACCACGCTGGCGCCGATGGCGCGCGCCGACCTGCGCGACGAACTGCACAAGCAGGTGCAGGCCAGCGTCGCCAAGGGCGCGCGCGTGCTGATCGGTGGCGAGCCGATTGCCGGCACGCATGCCGGCTATCCAGCCACCGTGCTCGACCAGGTGGGTCCTGGCATGCCGGCCTACGATGAGGAACTGTTCGGGCCGGTGGCGGCGGTGATCCGGGTCAAGGATGAAGCTGAGGCGCTGCGCGTGGCCAACGACACTCGTTTCGGCCTGGGCGGCAGCGTGTGGACGCGCGACGCGGTGCGCGGCGAAGGCTTTGCCCAGCGGATGGAATGCGGCGCCGCGTTCGTCAACGCCATCGTCAAGAGCGATGCGCGGTTGCCGTTCGGTGGCAGCAAGCAGTCCGGTTTCGGTCGCGAACTGGCCGACCATGGCATCCATGAGTTCATGAACATCAAGACCGTCTACGTGGCTTGATGGATCATGCAATGCGCCACGACCAACGGTCGTGGCCTACCGGTCTGGTGGGTATCGACCGTTGGTCGATACGATCTACAGCCACTTGGCGCGCTTGAACAGCCGGTACAGCCCCACGCACACGCCGCCCACGCCAACGATCATCAGCGGGTAGGACCACGGTTCGCTCAGCTCGGGCATGTGGCTGAAGTTCATGCCGTACCAGCTGGTGATCAGCGTCGGCGCCGCCAGCAGCGCCGCCCATGCACCCAGCCGCTTGACCGTCTCGCCCTGCGCCAGCGTCACCAGCGACAGGTTCACGCTCAGTGCGGTGCCCAGCATCTCGCGAAGGGTGTCGATCACATCGCTGATGCGTACCGCGTGGTCGTGCACGTCGCGGATGTACAGCTTCACCTCGTCGGGGATCAGTTCGCCCTGATAGCGACGCAGCTGTGCCAGCACGTCCTGCAGCGGCGCCACCGCCATGCGCATCTTGTTCAGTTCGCGCTTGAGCTCGTACAGCCGCACCACGGTGCTGCGCTTGTAGGTGTCGGCGAAGATGTCCTTTTCGAGCAGGTCCAGGGTGTCGCGGAAGCGGTGCACGATGGGCAGGTAGTTGTCGACCACGAAGTCGGTCACCGCATACAGGCAGTACGACGGGCCCATTTTCAGCAGCTGGGGCTCGCGCTCGACCCGCGCGCGTACCGGGGCGTAGGACAGCGAAGCGCCATGGCGCACCGTCACCAGGAAACGCGGGCCGAGGAAGGCGTGGGTTTCGCCGTACTGGATGCGCTCGTCGACCATCTGCGCGGTCGTCACCACCACGAACATCGAATTGCCGTAGGTCTCGACCTTGGGCCGCTGGTGCGCATTGCGCGCATCCTCGATGGCCAGGTCGTGCAGGCAGAACTCTTCCTGCAATTTCAACAGCACATCGTCATTGGGGTCGTACAGGCCGACCCAGACGAAGCCATTGCCACCGGCAATGACATCGCTGATGGCGTCCAGGGTGATGTCGTGGCGTTTGCCCTCGTCATCGTAGTGGACGCAGTTGATGACGCAGGCGGGGTTGGCCGAGGCGGGCGCGGCAGCGGAGGCGGGCAATGACATGCCCGCCATCGTGCGTCAGGGCTGTGTTTTGGACAAGTGAGGAGTACGCCCCAGCACCCATGCCAGCGCGACGTGGACGGGCAGCAGCAGCACGATCCACTGCACGTTGTACTGCGCCTGCAGGCTCAGCCAGTGCAGCACCAGCGCGGCCACCGCCTGTACCGCCAGCAGCCACAGTACGATCCTGAACATGCGGCCCGGCACGCGCCGGCGCAGCAGGCTGATCGCCCCGGGCAGCAGCAGCACCGCCAGCGGCGAAAGCAACAGCAGGTTGCGATTGGCCCACGCGGCGTAGTGGATGCTGAAGCCCCACAGGAACACCAGCACGCCGCCGAACAGGGCACACAGCAGCCAGAACGGCAGCGCCAGCCCGGCCAGCAGGCGCGGACGGCGGCGCAGCGCCAGCACGCCGCCGGCCACGATCAGCCCGAGCAGGAGCCACGGCCACCAGCGGCGCGCGGATTCCTTCGGCTCCGGATCGATACGGTGCGGCAGCAGTTCCTGTTCGGACTGCACCAGCGGACGGCCATCGCTGTTACGTGCCTGGCGCAGCGCATCGGCCAGGCGCATCGGTACGAAGGCTTCCTGCCAGCGCGACAGCGGCTGGTCGGCGAACGGCCCCAGGCCTACATCGAAGCCCAGCCACATCCAGGGTGCCGGCGAGGCCAGGCGCACCGATTCACTGCGGTAGGTGTTGCCGCGCGAGCGCCCCGACAGCTGCGACTGCAGGCCGCCGCCGAGTGCCTTGTCCACCGTGTCGCGCACCATCGTGGCGCAGTTGGCGGTGTAGTAGTCGTAGTGGTAACGCGCGTTTTCCGGCTTGGCCCGTTCGGCCAGATCGGCAGCGAGCGCACGTGCCTGGTCGGGGCGCAGGTCCAGCCACTGCACGCTGGCGCCACGGCCGGTCTCGTCGTAGTAGGACAGATCCTGCTGCAGCGGTAGCGCCACCAGGTAATACATCATGTCGCCGCGTGCGAAGCGGCTGATGAAATCGTCCTCGGACGGGTCGAAGTAGCCGAAGTTGTACGAGGTCGCCTCACCGCTGACCGGATCAAGCACCACGATGGCGTCATGGCCGAAGCGTTCGAAGAACACCGTGCCCGGCTGCATGGTGACCACGCCGATGCGCGGGGCGGGGGCTTCAGTACTGGCGGGCGCCGTAGCGGCAGGCGGGGCCGCCGCCGGCTTCGCGAACGCGGCCAGCGGCAGGGCCATGGCCATGGCCAGCACGCACAGTGCCAGCCACACCATGAGGATCAGGCCGCGGCGCTTCAAGCGTCGTCCTGCGCGTCCGGCGGCAGCACGGTCACGTGGAAGGCCTGTACCCGGCGCGCGTCGGCGCGGGCCACGCGGAACATGAAACGGTCCAGCGCCAGCTCGTCACCGACTTCCGGCAGATGGCCCACGGCCTCGGTGACCAGGCCACCGATGGTGTCGTAGTCCTCGTCGGAGAACGTCGCGCCGAATCGCTCGTTGAAGTCGCCGATCGGGGTCAGCGCGTCGACCACGTACTGGCCGTCGGACTGGATCGCGATCTGCGCCGAGGGATCTTCAGCTTCGTCATGCTCGTCGTCGATCTCGCCGACGATCTGTTCCAGCACGTCCTCGATGGTGACCAGGCCGGCGACACCGCCATACTCGTCCACCACGATGGCCATGTGGTTGCGCGACAGACGGAACTCCTTCAGCAGCACATTGAGCTTCTTCGCCTCCGGGATCAGCACCGCCGGGCGCAGCAGCTCGCGCACGTTGGCCGGGCCGTTGTCGGCAACCACGCCGCGCAGCAGGTCCTTGGCCAGCAGGATGCCAAGGATGTCGTCCTTGTTCTCGCCGTGCACCGGGAAGCGTGAATGACCGGATTCGACCACCTGCTTCATCAGTTCCAGGAAGGGCGCTTCGACCGGCAGCGAGACCATCTGCGAGCGCGAAATCATCACGTCGCCCACGGTCAGCTCGGCGACCGAAATGGCGCCTTCCATCATCTTCAGGGTATCGGCGGCGATCAGACCCTCTTCCTGCGCGGTGTGCAGGACAGCGACCAGCTCGTCGCGGGTATGGGGTTCGCCGGAGAAGGCGGAGGTCAGGCGTTCAAGCCAGCCGCGCTTCTTTTCACTGTGCTCCGCAGGGGAGCTACTACTGTCGTCTTCTGACATCTCTGGAAAAAAGGCACCCGGCAGGCCGGGCGTTGGCCCAAGTCTAGCAGGATGTGACGGCCTGTCAGTGACTGCCGGTGGCCGGGGCAGGGGCGGCCGGGGCCGGCTCCTCCTCGGGCAGGTCCAGGCTGTAGGTGCAGCCGGCCAGGGTCTTGCCCGGGTGGGAGGCCACGGTGGAGACGCTGAGGATGATCGACTCGATCTGGGCCTCGCCGGTTTTCGGGTCGGTCACGTCGCGGCTGACCAGCTCGCGGCCGGCCATGAACTTGCCGTCCTGGTCGTAGCCGGTCTCCAGCGCCAGGCGCTTGGCCAGCGGGCGTGGGTCGGCCTGGTCGAGCACCGCCATGATGCTGGCGCCGGCCACGGCCACCCGCTCGGTGCTCATGCCGAACACGCTGATCGGTTGGGCCAGGCGGAACTCACTCATGAACTGGTTGCCCTGTGGCAGCGGCTGCAGGCCCTGGGCCACGGCCTTCAGCGGGTCGGCCAGCAACGGCGCCAGCGCGGCCTGATCGGCCACGCCCTGGCGGCATTCGATCAGCGCCGGCAGGTCCAGGCTGGAAGCGAAGGCGGCTGGGACCGCAAGGGCACACAGCAAAGGCAGGCAGCAGCGCAGTGACACGGGCGGTTTCCGCAGGCGAAGGGCCGCCATCATAGCTCCGGTGAGCGCCTGAACAGCCCGGTGAGAAGGCGCAGGAATCCGGTCATCGCCCGCCGCGCGACCATCAGTGAGAGGGTCAGCACGACCGCAAGCATGGCGATGTGCATCGATTGACCCGCAATGCGCGCCACTGCCGGCCACAGGCCCGGGCTGGTGAGCCAGGGCATCAGTTCCGATGCGGCTGTCCTGGCCACTTTCATGTAGATCACGGCCAGCACGAACAGCACCAGCAACGAGGTGCGGCTGGCATGGAAGAACGGGAGTGCGTTGACCGGCCTGCCAAGCCGCTGCTGCAGCAGCGTTCGCCACAGCACCGGCAGGGTCAGGGCACCGACCAGTATCAGCACCATCGACGTTTCCCACAGACCGGGCAGGTGGGCGGGTTCCGCTCTACCCGTGAGGTGGGGGCCGATCATGCCCGTCGCCAGCCCAGCCAGCAGGCACAAAGGCGAGAGCAGGGCGAGGCTGCGCAGCAGCCAGTGCCTGCCGGCGGGTTCACGAGCGCTGAGGCGGCGCACGGTGTGCGCGCCCAGCATCAGCAGGCCGGCGAACAGGCCCGCGCTCATCGCAAACGTCGTGAAGCTGTTTCCCGGAGTCATCCTTGATCCCCTTGTAGTCGTGGCGACGGGCGGTGGCCCGCTCAGCGCTCGCCCGCGTATGGGTCGTCGATACCCAGCTCGGCCAGGATCTCCCGTTCCAGCTGCTCCATCGCCTCGGCTTCCTTGTCGTCCTCGTGGTCCCAGCCGAGCAGGTGCAGCACGCCGTGCACGGTCAGGTGCGCGTAGTGGGCATTGAGCGCCTTGCCCTGTTCGTCGGCCTCGCGTGCCACGACCGGTGCACAGATCACCAGGTCACCGAGCAGCGGGAACTTGACGCCCTTGGGCAGGCCTTCGGGTACTTCGGCCGGGAAGCTGAGCACGTTGGTGGCGTAGTCCTTGCCGCGGTAGTGGCGGTTCAAGGACTGTCCTTCCTTGGCATCGACCACGCGGATGGCCAGATCGGCCTCGCGGATGCGGCCCTTCAACGCGGCGGCCACCCACTTGCGGAAGCTCACTGCCGCCGGCAGGCCGGCACGCGGCAGGGCATAACTGACGGCGACGTCCAGTCGCACGGGACCACGGGTCATGGAGTTGCTCCAGGTTGGATCTGATGCAGGTCGCGGCGGTCGTAGGCGCTGACGATGCGTGCGACCAGCGGGTGGCGGACCACGTCACGGGATTCGAAGAAGGTGAAGCTCACGCCCTCGACCTCACGCAGCACGTCGATGGCGTCGCGCAGGCCGGACTTCACATGCTTGGGCAGGTCGGTCTGGGTCAGGTCACCGGTGACCACCGCAGTGGAGCCGTAACCCAGGCGGGTCAGGAACATCTTCATCTGCTCGATGGTGGTGTTCTGTGCTTCGTCCAGGATCACGAACGCATCGTTGAGCGTGCGGCCGCGCATGTAGGCCAGCGGTGCGATCTCGATGACGTTTTTCTCCAGCAGCTTGACCACCTTCTCCACGCCCATCATCTCGTACAGGGCGTCGTACAGCGGTCGCAGGTAGGGGTCGACCTTCTGGCTCAGGTCGCCGGGCAGGAAGCCCAGCTTCTCGCCGGCCTCCACCGCCGGGCGCACCAGGATCAGGCGCTGCACCCGCGATTCATTCAGTGCTTCGACCGCGCTGGCCACGGCCAGGAAGGTTTTGCCGGTTCCGGCCGGGCCGATGCCGAAGTTGATGTCGTGGGTGGCGATCTGGTGCAGGTAGCGGCCCTGGTTTGCGCCGCGGCCGCGCACCGTGCCGCGCTTGACCTTGATCGTCACGTCCTGCGCTTCATAGGAGCGCTCGGCGATCTGCTCGACATTGGCCTGCGCCAGGCGCAGGTGGATGGCGTGGTTGTCGAAGGTGGTTTCGCCGGCTTCGGCGTACAGTGCTTCAACCAGCTTCTGCGCCTCGACGATGGCTTCTTTGGGCCCGCTGATGCGGAACACGAAGCCACGATTTGCGATCTCCACGCCGAGCTTCAGCTCGATCTGGCGCAGGTGCCCGTCGAAGGGGCCGCACAGGTTGGCCAGTCGCTCGTTGTCTTCCGGCGACAGGGTGAAGTCTCGATGATCGATGCTTTTCATTGCTTGGGGTGGGGCCGACGCCTTCCACCGCAGTGTATTCAGGGAGGACAAGGGTAGCGCGCGTGCGGGGCACACGGCCAGCAGACGGTCGATACAGCGTTTTCCACACCCGGTGTGGACGGGGCACGCGGAAACCTGTGGATAGACCTCTGCGATGCTTGTGCCACAAGGCCCATGAGGTCCTGGTGAAAAAAGCGTCATGGCCGTTCGTCGCTGCGGCAGCACTGCCACGGGTGGCCTGTACGGGGTCATTCATCGTGATGGCAGTGCAGGTTTCGTTGCCGGGCGAGCAACAAAGCCACGTCCCTGCGGATTTCCACAGCGGTTGTGGAATGATGCCGAATCAACCTGTGGATAGGTGGTGCGGAGCCTTGCAGCAAAAGGCTTGCCCACGTGTGGTGAAAAAACCGTCAGGGCTGATCGGAATCATTGAGGGTGCACGGGGCACATGGCACCGTGTCGCCGTCGCAGGAGGGGATGGCATGGGCATCGGCAACGGGATGCGTGGAATCGGACTGGCGGGCATCGGCCTGCTGGCGGGGTGTGGGCAGTCAACGCCGACTGCACTGGGCACGCTGGAATGGGACCGGATCACGGTGCCGGCGCCGGCGGCCGAAGTCATCGCCACGATGGAGGTGCGCGAGGGACAGCAGGTCAAGGCCGGGGCCGTGCTGATGCAGCTGGACCCGGCGCGGGGAGACGCGCAGTTCGCCGCAGCTCAGGCTGATGCGGCGCGTGCGCAGGCCCAGCTGGAAGAACTGCAGATCGGCCCACGCCAGGAGCAGATCGCGCAGGCCCAGGCGCAACTGGCCGCGTTGCGCGCACAGGCTGCCGAAGCAACTGCCTATTACCGACGTGTCCAGCCGTTGGCACAGCAGCGCCTGATTGCCGCCGCTGAACTGGATCGTGCACGCGCCGCTGCCGGCAATGCCGAGGCCAGCGCGCGTGCTGCCGAGCAGGCCTGGCTGGAGCGGGTGCACGGCAGCCGTGTGCAGGATATCGCCCAGGGCCAGGCGGCCGCGGATGCCGCACAGGCACAGCAGGTGGTGCAGGGCGTCAACCTGCAGAAGCTGCAACTGCGCGCACCGCGCGACGGCGTGGTCGATGCCTTGCCTTACCGGCAGGGGGACCAGGCGCCGGTCGGCGCGCCGCTGGCGGTGATGCTGGTCGGCGAGCGCCCCTATGCACGCGTCTACCTGCCGCAACCGCTGCGCCTGCAGGTCAAGGTCGGACAGGCCGCGCAGATACAGCTGGAGGGAGGCAGCACGGTGCTGACGGGGCACGTGCGTGCGATCCGCAGTGAGCCGTCGTTCACGCCGTACTACGCACTGACCGGTGATGACGTCGAGCGCCTGAGCTATCTGGCCGAGATCGAAGTGGACGGGAACAGCGACATGCAGAAGCTGCCAGCGGGCCTTCCGGTACAGGTGCGCTTCTGAACACCGGTGCGGACATCGCGGTGCACGCGCAGGGCCTGACCCGCCGCTTCGGCGATCTGCTGGCCGTGGACAATGTCGACCTGACCGTGCCGCGTGGCCAGGTCTATGGCTTCCTGGGGCCGAACGGGTCGGGCAAGTCGACCACCATCCGCATGCTGTGCGGCCTGCTGGAACCGAGTGCCGGGCAGATCGAGGTGCTGGGCCTGGCGGTTCCCGAGCAGGCCGAAGCACTGCGCCGGCGCATCGGCTACATGACCCAGCGCTTCTCGTTGTATGAAGATCTTTCGGTACGCGAGAACCTGGAATTCCTCGCCGCCATCCAGGATCTGCCACGCGCGCAGGCCCGGCAGCGGGTCGACGAACTGCTGCAGCAGTATCGTCTTCTGGACAGGCAGCCGCAGCTGGCCGGCACCCTCAGTGGTGGCCAGAAGCAGCGCCTGGCGCTGGCCGGCGCTGTCGTGCACGCTCCGGAGCTGCTGTTCCTGGACGAGCCGACCAGCGCAGTCGATCCGGAATCGCGCCGCGATTTCTGGGAGGCCCTGTTCGAACTGGCCGATGCGGGCACCACCGCGCTGGTCTCGACCCACTACATGGACGAGGCCGAGCGCTGCCACCGCCTGGCGATCCTTGATCGTGGCGCGCTGGTGGCCGACGGCACCCCGGCCGAGCTGTGCGCACGGCTGGAAGGGCGCACGCTGCAGGTCACCGCGTCGCAGCCGCGCCTGGCCAGCCGCGCACTGGCCGATCTGCCCGGCGTGCTCAGCGTGGCGCAGATCGGCACCCATCTGCGCGTGCTGTGCAATGAGGGAGCGGCGGACATCGCAGTGCTGGGCCGTGCGCTGGCCAGTGCTGACCCGCAGGCCAGCATCGAGAAGGTGGCACCGAACCTGGAAGACGTGTTCGTGGCCGCCACCCGTGGTCGTGGCCGGGAGCCGGCGGAATGAACCTGCGCCGGCTGTGGGCGATCATGCTCAAGGAACTGCGGCAGCTACGGCGCGACCGCATCACGCTGGCGATGATCGTCGGCATTCCGGTGATGCAGCTGCTGCTGTTCGGCTATGCGATCAATCTCAACCTGCGTCACCTCGACGCCGGTGTCGCCGATCAGGCCAACAGTGCCGCCTCGCGCGCGCTGGTGCAGGACATGGTCGCCACCGGCGTGATCACGCCGCGCAGCGAGGCGTACACGCCCGACCAACTGATGCAGGCGCTGCGCCGTGGCGAGATCAGTGTCGGCATCGTGGTGCCGGCCGACTTCGAGCGTCGCCGCTTCGACGGTCGCGAAGCAGTGCAGGTGCTGGTCGATGGCAGCGACACCGTGGTGCAGAGCGCAGCGATCCAGCTGACGCAGGTGCCGCTGGACACGCGTCCGACCAGCAACACGCGTCCCCTGCGCGAAGGCAGCATCGCCAGTGGTCCTATCAGCGTGACCAGCTTCTACAACCCGCAGCGGCGCTCGGCGGTGAACATCGTGCCGGGCCTGATCGGGGTGATCCTGACCATGACCCTGGTGATGTTTACGGCCGTGGCGGTGGTGCGCGAACGCGAGCGCGGCAACATGGAGCTGCTGATCGCCACGCCGGTGTCGCGCAGCGAGCTGATGGTGGGCAAGGTGCTGCCTTATGCAGCGATTGGCCTGCTGCAGACCACGCTGGTGCTGGTGCTGGGCACCTGGCTGTTCCAGGTGCCGATCCGCGGCAGCCTGCTGGACATCTACTTGGCCGCAGTACTGCTGGTGCTGGCCAACCTCGCACTGGGCCTGCTGATTTCCACGCGCGCGCGCTCGCAGTTCCAGGCGATGCAGATGACGTTGTTCCTGTTCCTGCCGTCGATCCTGCTGTCGGGCTTCATGTTCCCGTTTGCGGGCATGCCGCGGCCGGTGCAATGGCTGGCGGAAGTGCTGCCGCTGACCCACTTCCTGCGGCTGGTGCGCGGCATCATGCTGCGCGGCGCCTCGCTGTGGGAGCTGTGGCACGACGCGCTGGCGCTGCTGGCCTTCATCGTGGTGATGATGACGCTGGCGATCCTGCGCTTCCGCAAGCGATTGGATTAAGGCCTGTCATTCGGTAGTGCCGGCCGCTGGCCGGCATCATTTCCGGTGGGTGCCGACCGTTGGTCGGCACACCCAGACCTTACTCCGCCACCACCCGCGCGCGCAGCGAATTGGTCAGCGCTTCGGTGATCACCACATCCACGAACTGGCCGATCAGCCGCGCCGGCGCCGGGAAGTTCACCGAGCGCATGTTCTCGGTCTTGCCGGTCAGCTCGTTCGGATTCTTGCGCGACGGACCTTCCACCAGCACGGTCTGCACCGTGCCCACCATCTTCTGAGAGATGCTGGCCGCGTGCGCATTGATGCGCTCCTGCAGGCGCGACAGCCGCGCGTGCTTCTCCGCATCGCTGATCGTGTCCTCCAGGTCGGCCGCTGGCGTGCCCGGGCGGCGCGAATAGATGAAGGAGAAGCTGTGGTCGAAGCCGATGTCTTCGATCAGCTTCATGGTCTTCTCGAAATCGGCATCGGTCTCGCCGGGGAAGCCGACGATGAAGTCCGAGCTGATCGAGATGTCCGGGCGCACCGTGCGCAGCTTGCGGATCTTCGACTTGAATTCCAGTGCGGTGTAGCCGCGCTTCATCGCCGACAGCACGCGGTCGCTGCCGGCCTGCACCGGCAGGTGCAGGAAGTTGGCCAGCTGTGGCACGTCGCGGAACGCATCGATCAGCGAATCGCTGAACTCCAGCGGATGCGAGGTGGTGAAGCGGATGCGGCCGACGCCGTCGATCTCGGCGATGGTACGGATCAGCAGGCCCAGGTCGGCGAATTCGCCGTCCCCATAAGGCCCTCGGTAGGCATTGACGTTCTGGCCGAGCAGGTTGATCTCGCGCACACCCTGTGCGGCCAGCTGCGCCACTTCCACCACCACGTCCTCGAACGGGCGGCTGACCTCCGTGCCGCGGGTGTAGGGCACCACGCAGAACGAGCAGTACTTCGAGCAGCCTTCCATGATCGACACGAACGCCGAGGCGCCATCGGCACGTGGCTCCGGCAGGCGGTCGAACTTCTCGATCTCGGGGAAGCTGATGTCCACCTGCGGGCGCTTCTGTTCGCGCCGCGCGCGGATCAGTTCCGGCAGGCGGTGCAGGGTCTGGGGTCCGAACACCAGGTCGACGAACGGCGCGCGCTTGATGATCGCTTCGCCTTCCTGCGAGGCAACGCAGCCGCCGACGCCGATGATGACCTCGCGGCCCTTGTTCTTCAGGCCCTTCCACACGCCCAGCTGGCTGAATACCTTCTCCTGCGCCTTCTCGCGGATGGAGCAGGTGTTGACCAGGATGACGTCAGCGTCGTCCGGGGTATCGGTCAGTTCCAGGCCATCGCTGGCGGCAAGCACGTCGGCCATCTTGGCCGAGTCGTACTCGTTCATCTGGCAACCGTGGGTCTTGATGTACAGCTTGCCCTTGACCTGGTCGGGCTTGCGCGGACCAGCGGGCAGGGCAACGAGCGGGGTACCGCCCGGCGTGGCGGGCGGAAAGACGTCTGGCGTCCCGGTCATGGCGCTTAATCCATTCGGGTGGCGGGAAAGCGGGCAATTCTACCCGCATCCCGCGCCAGCCGCCGCGTTCATGCGGCCAAGCCCAAGCCCGGCGTGGCCATCACTGTAGAGCCGAGCCCACGCTCGGCTGCCTTGTGCAAGGCGGAGGAGCAGCCGAGCGTGGGCTCG
>NZ_LLXT01000031.1 GCF_001431625.1 Stenotrophomonas geniculata ATCC 19374 = JCM 13324 | reverse complement strand
CTAGAGGTTCGGGTGCAAGCGGAGCGGCCGCGAGGGCGGCCACCAGCGTGGAGGTCTTCATGGGGGTGGAAGGGTGCGGATGAAATGTAATCATATAACATTTCACACGCCTGCCATGTAGAGTCGAGCCATGCTCGACGGCTCCTGGCAAACAGCAGTCGAGCATGGCTTGTATGTTCCTCCCGGCTCCTACGCGGTATGTAGGAGCCAGGGTGGAGGGACCGTCAAGCATGCATCTGCGGATACCAGCCGACAGACGAGTCGAGCGATCCCCATCCCGCACACGAACGTCGATAAAGGATCGTACGGCCCCCAAAGGGGATCGTCGATGTAGGCAAGCTAACGTCGGTGCGGTACCACCCCAGCCCTTTAAAGATAGCTGGGAGCCGTACAAATGTCTGATTCTCTCGATATTGGCGTGGACGTGGACTCCAAGGAGTTCGTGCCGGCGGTGGCCGACCGCAAGGCCGGTGACAGGGTCGCCAACACCCGGGCCGGGATAGCCAAGTGGCTCAAAACCTTGCCCCAGCGATGCCGGATTGGAATGGAAGCGACGGGGCGGTACTACGAGTTGTTGGCTCGGATGGCTGGCCAGGCGGGCCACGTTGTCTATGTAATCGATCCACGGCTGATCAAGAACTATGCCCGGGCGACGGGCTCGCGTGGCAAGACAGACGCCATGGACGCCCAAGCGATCGCCCGCTATGTGAAGAAGGAGAGCGACCGCCTGCGTGAATACGTACCGCGTACCGACGAGCAGCAACAGATGCACGATTTGCTGCGCAAGCGGCGAGCGCTGGTGGAGACGCGCGCGCGCCTGGAGCAATCCTTCGGGGTAAGCAAAAGTGACCCTGGGGAGCTGTCTGATCTGTTCTGCGCTCTGGCTGGGACGCTGTCGGAGCTGGAAAGCGAACTGCAGCGCTTGGGCCGCGATGGAGAGCATGGCGCGCTCTACAAGCGCCTGCTGACCATCCCGGGTATCGGCCCTGCCGTCGCGTCCCACCTGATTTACTACATGACGCGCTGGCCGTTGGCCAACGCCAACGCATGGATTGCCTGCACCGGCCTGGATCCCCGGCCCAACGAGTCTGGCGGCAGAACTGGACGACGTCGGCTGTCCAAACAGGGCGCACCGATGCTGCGCCAGATGCTCTACATGGCTGCAATGGGGCTCAAGCGGTGTCGCCGGGGGCAACCGCTCTACGACGAGCTGGCAAAACGCGGTCACCCCAGCACCGCCGTCTTCAACATTCTGGCAAGGAAGCTGGCCAGGATCGCCTGGGG
>NZ_LLXT01000030.1 GCF_001431625.1 Stenotrophomonas geniculata ATCC 19374 = JCM 13324 | reverse complement strand
CCGAGCATGGCTCGGCTCTACAGGGATGCAGCCCCGGCGGGGGCGTGCCGACCAACGGTCGGCACCCACCATTCCCACCTCACCGTCCTTACACCAGCAGCCGTTCCACCAGCCGCTGGTACAGCCCGGGCAGTGCTTCCAGTTCGTCCACGCGCACGTTCTCGTCCACCTGATGGATGCTGGCGTTCACCGGCCCCACTTCGATGCACTGCGCACCCAGCGGCGCGATGAAGCGAGCATCGGACGTGCCGCCGCCGGTGCTTTCTTCCGGGGCACGGCCGATGTGCTCGGCCAGCACTGCACGGGCGGTGGCGCGCAGCGTGCCTTCCGGGGTGTAGAACGGCTCACCGCTGCGGTGCCACTTCAGCGTGTACTGCAGGCCATGCCGGTCCAGCAGTGCGGTGATCTCCGCCTCCAGCTTCGGCGCATCCCAGTGCGGGTTGTAGCGGATGTTGAAATCCACTTCGAGCTCGCCGGGAATCACGTTGTTGGCACCGGTGCCGGCGTGGATGTTGGAGATCTGCAGGCTGGTCGGCGGAAAGCTCTCGTAGCCTTCGTCCCAGCGCCGTGCACTCAGTTCGGCCAGGGCCGGAGCCGCCTGGTGAATCGGGTTGCGTGCCTTTTCCGGATACGCCACGTGGCCCTGCACGCCCTGCACGCGCAGCTTGGCCGACAGGCTGCCACGACGCCCCACGCGCAGCAGGTCGCCCAGGATCGCGGTCGATGACGGCTCACCGGTGATGCACCAGTCGATGCGCTGGCCGCGTTCGGCGAACAACCGTGCGACGTGGCGCACGCCATCGATGGCGTCGCCCTCCTCGTCGCTGGTCAGCAGCACCGCCAGCGTACCGGGGTGATCGGGATGCGCGGCGACGAACTGCTCGGCGGCGACCACGAACGCGGCCACGCTGCCCTTCATGTCGGCGGCGCCACGGCCATACAGCACGCCATCGCGGATCTGCGGCGTGAACGGGTCGCTGGTCCAGGCCTCGCGCGGACCCGTCGGCACCACGTCGGTATGGCCCAGCAGTATCAGTACCGGCGCGCCCTGGCCGTGGGTCGCCCACAGGTTGTCGACCTCGCCCAGGCGCAGGTGATCGCACTGGAACCCGGCCTGCTTCAGGCGTGCCGCCAGCAGTGCCTGGCAGCCAGCATCATCCGGCGTCACCGAGGGTCGTGCGATCAGTTCGCAGGTCAGGTCGAGGACCGCGCTCATGCGTCACCCACGCCGAAGCGGGCCTTGAAGCCGTTGTCACTGAAACCCTGGCTGACCGTGCCGTCGGCGGTGACCACCAGCGGGCGCTTGATCAGCTGCGGGTACTCGCGCAGCAGCAGCTTCCATTCGGCCTCGGAATCGGCGGCCTTGCGGTTGTCCGGCAACTGCCGCCAGGTGGTGGACGACTTGTTCACCATCGCCGCCAGGCCACCCAGCTGCGCTGCCCACGCCAGCAGGGTTTCCGGACTGGGTTTGTTGTCGCGGTAGTCGACGAAGGTGTACGGCACGCCGAAGCGGTCCAGCCACTTGGTCGCCTTCTTGCAGGTATCGCAGTTCTTCAAACCGTAGACAGTGGTGCTCATGGCCATCTGTGATGCTGGAAAACAGAGGGCCAGAATCTCACAACAGGCGCTCGGACACGACCCGGAACGGCACCCGTGGCAGCAGGAAGGCCAGCCCCTCGGTCAGGTTCACACCCAGCGCCTGCAGGCGCGGGCACTGCAGCTCGCCTTCAAGCTGCAGCGGCTGCAGGCGGTCGATCTCGACCGGCAGCGCGATACGGGTGCTGGCCCAGCGACAGTCGCAGGTACGGGCGATGGCCTCGTCCTGGCAGGTGAGGAAACGCAGGAGGGCCTGATGGCCACCGAAAGCCGCCGTCCATGCCGCGTCCTCCCAGCCCGCAGCAGCCTGCCACTGCAGGTACAGCTCCGGCGCACTGCCCTGCCCGCCTTCGATCCGGGTATTCCCACGGCCATCAGTGCGCACCGCATGTTCGAAGCGGGTGGAAAGATGCGGCTGCATGGCATCGCTGAAGGCACGCGCGCCGGCGACGAAGGGCAGCTGGTCCATCACGTTGCGGTCGAACAGCACCACCGGTGTCCCGTCCGGAGCGTCGTCACGACGCAGGTACCAGCGCCAGTTGCTCTGCCTTGGAGACGGCATCAGGGAGCGCAGCGGTCCGGCCAACGCCGGCCCGAAGTGGCCGTGACGGTAGCTGAGGATGGTGTAAGGCGTACGTCCGGCATGGACCACGTAATGATGGCCCGGCGGTGGCGATGGTGCGTGGCGCACATCGACCCACCAGCTCACGTAGACCACATCGCGCACATCGCTGACCATTGCCGGCATCGGCCAGCGCCGCGAAAGTGCGCGGCGCAGCCGGGTCCAGCGCGGGGCGTGCAGCAGGCGCGGCAGCATCCGCCCGAACAGGCTGTCGGACGGATGCCGGTAGATCGCGGACTGCGCCAGATCCTCCGGCACAGCCACCTTCAGTCGGCCAGGCCGCGCAGCAGGTCGTTGACGCTGGTCTTGCTGCGAGTCTTGGCATCAACCT
The DNA here is from genome assembly GCF_001431625.1 of Stenotrophomonas geniculata ATCC 19374 = JCM 13324. Classification (GTDB taxonomy): domain Bacteria; phylum Pseudomonadota; class Gammaproteobacteria; order Xanthomonadales; family Xanthomonadaceae; genus Stenotrophomonas; species Stenotrophomonas geniculata. The sequence continues at coordinate 22,653 of NZ_LLXT01000030.1, read as the reverse complement.
GCTTGACGATCACCGCGCAGTACAGCGAATGGGTACCGTCCTTGCTCGGCAGCGAGCCGGACACCACCACGCTGTACGGCGGGATGTAGCCGTAGGTGATTTCGCCGGTGGCACGGTTGTAGATGCGGGTGCTCTGGCTGAGGAACACGCCCATGCCGATCACGCTGTGGTGACCGACCACCACGCCTTCCACCACCTCCGAACGGGCACCGATGAAGCAGTGGTCCTCGATGATGGTCGGGCTGGCCTGCAGCGGCTCCAGCACGCCGCCGATGCCGGCGCCACCGGACAGGTGGCAGTGCTGGCCGATCTGCGCGCACGAACCGACGGTGGCCCAGGTGTCGACCATGGTGCCTTCGCCGACGTAGGCGCCGATGTTGGTGAAGCTCGGCATCAGCACCACGTCCTTGCCGAAGTAGGTACCGCGGCGGGCGATCGCGCCCGGCACCACGCGCACGCCGCCGCGGCGGAACTTCGCTTCGTCATAACCGGCGAAGCGCGATTCGACCTTGTCCCAGAACGGCGCCGGGCGCGCATCGACCACCGCCATGTCGTTGACGCGGAAATACAGCAGCACGGCCTTCTTCAGCCACTCGTTGACCTTCCAGCCACCCTGGCCATCCGGCTCGGCGACGCGGAACTCACCGCTCTCCAGGCCGTCGATCACGCGGTTGACCAGCGGCTTGGTCGAGCCTTCCAGCTCGTGCAGGGTCAAGGTGGCACGGCGCTCGAAGGCACTCTCGATACCAAACTTCAGCTCTTCCACACCCGGTGCCGACGGCTTGCGCAGCGACTTGCGGGCGATGGTTTCGGCGCGGACGGCTTCGGCGCTCCTGGCCGGTGCCTTCTTCGCTGCAGCCGCTTTCTTCGCCGGGGCCTTCACCGCAGCGGCCTTCTTCGGCGCAGTGGTCTTCTTCGCGGCCGGTGCGGCGGCAGCAGGTTTCCGGGCCGCTGCGCTCTTGGGGGTCGCGGCGGTCTTCTTGGCGGGCTTGGTGGCCATCAGGCGGGGTCTCCGGCGTTTCGATCAGGGTCCAGGCAGGCCAGCATCGCGTCATGCAACTGCTGCCGGGCAGGTTCAGTCAGGGGGAGGTCGTGTTCGTCACTGATCACGAAGGTGTCTTCGGCGCGTTCGCCGAACGTGGCAATGCGCGCATCATGCACGCGCAGGCCCTGGTTGCGCAGCACGAACGCCACATCGGCCAGCAGGCCGGGGCGGTCGGGAGCGACCAGGGCGAAACGGGTTGCACCCGGCTCATCGCGGAATTCGATGCGCGGGGCAAAGCGGAAGTGCCGCAGCTGCCGTGGCACCACCCGGCGTGACGGCCGCAGGCGCGACAGGTCACCACTGAGTGCGTCACGCAGCGCCGCTTCCAGATTGGCACTGCTGCCATCGGCGAAGGTATCGGCCGGGTTCACTTCGAAGGTATCGAAGATGGTATCGGCCGGGCCGTCCAGCACGCGTGCGCGGTGGATGCCGTAGCCCTTGCGGTCCAGCGTCATCACGATGGCGGCAAACAGGCCGTCGCGGTCCGGCGAATGCACGAATACTTCCAGCGCGGGGTCGTCGACGCTGATCCGGCGTACCTTCACCAGCGCCTGGCCCTGCTTCACCGGCACCAGCGCGGCGGCCTGCCAGGCCAGCTGCTCCGGGCGCAGGCGGATGAAGCCCTCATCCGGCATCACCGCGAACTGGCGGTCGATAGTGGCATCGTCGTAACCCCGCTCGCGCACCAGCGCGCGCACGCTGTCACGCGCCTCGGCCACGCGCTCGGCTGCCGGCACCGGGTGTTCCAGCCCCTCGCGCAGCGCGCGCCGGGTGGCGAAGTACAGGTCGGCCAGCAGGCGGTCCTTCCAGGCATTCCACAGCTTCGGGCTGGTGCCGGCGATGTCGGCGCAGGTCAGCAGGTACAGGTAGTCCAGGCGGTCGCGGCTGCCGACCAGGGTGGCGAAGCGATGGATCACCTCCGGGTCGGCGATGTCCTGCTTCTGCGCGGTCACCGACATGCGCAGGTGCTGTTCGACCAGCCACGCCACCAGTTCGGTGTCGGACATGCTCAGCGCATGCGCCTGGCAGAACGCGCGCGCATCGACCGCGCCCAGCTCCGAATGGTCGCCGCCACGGCCCTTGGCGATGTCATGGAACAGGCCGGCCAGCAGCAGCAGCTCCGGCTTGCGCAGGCGTGGCCACACTTCATGCGCGATCGAGAAGCGCTCGTCGGCACGGCTGCTGGCGAACAGGCCGATGTTGCGCAGGACCATCAGCGTGTGCTGGTCGACGGTGTAGACATGGAACAGGTCGAACTGCATGCGCCCACTGACCTGGGCGAAGGCGGGAATCCACTGGCCAAGCACGCCCAGCCGTGCCATGCGCGAGAGCGTATCGACCGGGCGCTGGCCGCGCAGCAACGCCAGGAACTGCTCGCGCGCATCGGCGTCGGCCTGGTCGTAGGCCGGCAACAGCGGCAGCGCTTCAGCCAGCGCCCGCGCGGTCAGCGAATGCAGGCCGCGCACCTGCGGATTGTTGGCCCAGCTGGCAAACAGTGCGAACACCTGGCCGATATCGCCGCGCGGCCAGTCGGCTTCGTTGGCCGCCAGGTAGCCACGGCGCAGGGAAAAGCCCACGGTCAACGGCTCCGGCTGCGCCTCGCCGTCGAACTGCTCCTCGAAGCGCTGCAGCAGGCGGTCGCTGATCCGGCGCACCACCAGAGCGGCGCGGTAGAAGCCCTGCATCATCTTCTCGACACCGAGATTCTCGGCATCGTCTTCAAAGCCCAGGCGTGCAGCCAGGGTCTTCTGGTAATCGAAGCGCAACCGCTCTTCGGGGCGTCGCGCCACCAGGTGCAGGCCGAAACGCAGCCGCGCCAGCACCGCACGTTCGCGCTTCAGTGCTGCCGCTTCGTCGGCGCCCAGATGGCCGAGCCCGACCAGCGCCTCCAGGTCACGCACGCCGAAGGCACGCAGTGCCATCCAGCCCAGCGTGTTGAGATCGCGCAGGCCACCGGGGCCATCCTTCAGGTCCGGCTCCAGGTTGTCGGCGGTGTCGCCAAAACGCTGGTGGCGGTTGCGCAGCTCTTCCAGCTTGGCCAGGAAAAACGCGCGTGCCGGCCACAGTTCCCGATCGTCGATGGCCTCGCGCAGCGCGCGACGTGCCGCATCATCGGCCAGGATCGGGCGCGCCTCGATCAGTGCAGTCAGCACGGTCTGGTCCGCCGCCGCCTCACGGCACTGCGGCGCCGAACGCACCGCATGGCTGACTGCGAGCCCGCAGTCCCACAGCAGTGCGAACAGGCGTGCCAGTGCGGATTCATGCGCCAACTGTGCCGGCGGATCACCGAACACCAGCAGGTCGATGTCCGATCGCGGGAACAGTTCACCGCGGCCATAGCCCCCCACCGCGAACAACGACAGCCCGCTATCGGCGGCCAGGCAACGCTGCCACGCCAGGCGGATCAGATGGTCGGCGGCGCGCGCGCGCAGCGCCAGCAGGCGCTCGATGTTGTCGCCCTGGTCGAAGCGGCGGTACAGGCGCGCGTCGGCCTGCTGCAGCGCCTGGCGCGCGGCAGCAGCCCAGTCCGGGTCGTTGAGCGACGCGGCCGGCGTGTCCAGCAGCGAACTCGCCGGCAGCATCCTCAGGAGACCTGCGACTCGCCCGGCGACAGGGTCAGCACGTCCACGCCGGTCTCGGTGACCGCGATCATGTGCTCCCACTGTGCCGACAGCTTGCGGTCCTTGGTCACCACGGTCCAGCCATCCGGCAGCACCTTGTTGTAGCGGGTGCCCTCGTTGATCATCGGCTCGATGGTGAAGGTCATGCCCGGCTGCAGCACCAGGCCCTGGCCCGGGCGGCCGTAATGCACCACCTGCGGCTCATCGTGGTAGACCTTGCCGATGCCGTGGCCGCAGTACTCGCGCACCACGCTGAAACGCTCGCCTTCGGCATAGCTCTGGATGGCATGGCCGATGTCGCCCAGCGTGGCACCCGGGCGTACCGCGCGGATGCCGCGCCACATGGCTTCGTAGGTGGTTTCCACCAGGCGGCGGGCCATCACCGACGGCGTGCCGACGAAGTACATGCGGCTGGTGTCGCCGTGCCAGCCATCCTTGATGACGGTGACGTCGATGTTGATGATGTCGCCATCCTTGAGCACCTTCCCTTCGCTGGGGATGCCATGGCAGATGACGTTGTTGACCGAGGTGCACACGGTCTTCGGGAAGCCGCGGTAGCCGACGTTGGCCGGAATGGCGCCCTGCACGTTCACGATGTGGTCGTGGCAGATGCGGTCCAGTTCCTCGGTGGTGACACCGGGCTTGACGTGGGGGGTGACGATGTCGAGCACTTCGCTGGCCAGGCGGCCAGCGATTCGCATCATCTCGATTTCCTGCGGGGTTTTCAGATTCACGCTCATGGCCGCCATTATCGCCGATCCGGCCACAATCTGAACGAACGCCACCCAACTGGCGATCCGGGCCATGCACGGTTCCGGCAAGGAAAGTGAAAGCGTGACCCCCGCCACCCTTTCGCCTCCTCATTTATCACGGAATACAGACACTTACGCCACCTAAGCTGGGGTCACCGTCGCCGAAGCGGTGCCGAACGTGCCGCCTTCGCCTTGTTCAACGGACCTTCGGGTCAGGGAGGTTGTCCATGCGATCCGCGCTTCGTTCCCCGCTTGCCTGGGCTTTGACCGGGGTTCTGCTGTCCAGCCCGGCCCTGGCCGCAGACACCACCACCTTCAATGTCACCCTGGTGGTCACCAAGGCCTGCACCATCACCGCCGCGGCGGCCACCAACGTCGACTTCGGCACCGCCGCCTCGACCACGGCGACCCCCACCCTGGGCCAGGGCACGGTCACCGCCCAGTGCTCGGCACTGACCCCGTACACGATTTCACTGAATGCAGGTGCCAACGCCAGCACCGCCAATGACGTCACCACCCGCCGGATGAAGAACACCAACGCCGCGGTGACCGCCAACAACTACGTCGGCTACCAGCTCTACCAGGACGCCGCACACACCCTGGTCTGGGGTGCCACCTCCGGTACCAACACCCAGGCTGGCATCGGCACCGGGCTGGCCGTGCCCTACATCGTCTACGGCCAGATCCTGAACCTCAGTACGAACAACCCGGCGACCGGCAACTACCTGGATACGGTTACCGCCACGATCACCTATTGATGGAGCACGCCCGCATGGCCCGACCCCGCCCGTGGCGCGCCACCGGCGTGGCGCTGCTCGTCCTGAGCCTGGTACTCGCCGCCCCGGTCGAAGCCACCAGCCTGCAGGTCGCCCCGACCAGCCTGCAGCTGGAAGCGCGCCAGCGCGCCGGCGAGCTTTGGCTGACCAACAGCGGCACCTCGCCGGTGAAGCTGCAGGTGCGGGTGTTCCGCTGGGTGCAGCAGGACGGGCAGGAACAACTGTTGCCCACCGATGGGCTGGTGGTCACCCCGCCGATGCAGGAACTGGCTGCCGGACAGCAGCAGCTGGTCCGGGTGATGCGTCCGGACAGGACGCCACCGCCTGCACAGCAGCATTACCGATTGATCGTCGACGAGGTGCCCGATCTGGCCACCCGTGCCGAAGGGATGCAGTTCGTGCTGCGCTATTCGATACCGGTGTTCGTGCAGCCCGCCGCCGGCAAGCTTGCGCCGCAGCTGCAGGCCCGCCTGGTGCAGTTGCCCGATGGCCGCAACGGCGTCGAGGTGGCCAACGCGGGCAACAGCTATGCGCAGATCGCCGATCTCGCGCTGGGTAGTGCCACGCGCCCGCGCATCGTGCATCCCGGACTGCTGGGATACGTGCTGCCCGGGCAGGTGATGCGCTGGCCGATCGAGCGCACGGCGATCGACCGCGACAACGACCAGATCACGGCCAAGCTCAATGGCGAGTCGGAACAGACGCCGCTGTCGCCTCCATCGGCTCGCTGAGGCGTTGATGGGTGCGCTGCTTGCTGCCCTGGCTCCTGCGGCGATCCAAGCCGCCGATGTGTCCGGTGCAGCGGCCACCGCCGCCGATGTATCAGGCATCTCCGCCGATGCGATCCTGCCACCGCCCACACCATTGACCGCCAACCAGACGCTGTACCTGGACGTGGCGCTCAACAGCACCCCACGCGGCCTGATGCCTTTCATCGAGAACCGTGGCCGCCTGCAGGCCAGCCCCGACGTGCTGCGCCAGCTCGGCTTCAACGCCAACGGCGATGCACCGGTGTACCTGGACCAGATCAGCGGCGCGGTGGTGCGCTATGACGCACGCCTGCAGACCCTGTCGCTGGACGTGCCGCTGGACCAGCTGACCCTGCCGACTACCGTGCTCAGCCGCCCGCAGACGCGCGCCCCTGCAGGCAGTGCCTCACCCGGACTGCTGCTCAACTATGACGTGTATGGCAGCCGGGTGGATACGCTCGGCAACCTCAGCCTGAGCCCGGAACTGCGCCTGTTCGGCGTCGGCAACGGTACCTTCGAAAACACCGCGGTCAGCCGACGCTACCAGCAGCCCGGCGATCGTCGCTGGCGCGGTGAGAGCGTGCGCCTGGATACGCGCTGGAGCCTGGATTTCCCCGACAAGGCGATGACGCTGGAGGTCGGCGATTTCTACAGCGGCTTCGTCGACTGGACCCGCCCGGTGCGCCTGGGCGGCCTGCAGATCGGCCGCAACTACGGCCTGCAGCCGTATCGCGTGCTCACTCCCACGCCCAGCTTCCTCGGCCAGGCCGTGGTGCCCTCCACCGTCGAGCTGTATGTCGACGGCCTGCGCCAGTACAGCGGCCAGGTCCCGGTCGGCCCGTTCCAGCTGGCCGCGCAGCCAGGCATCAGCGGCACCGGCAACGCGCAGGTCGTGGTCACCGACGCATTCGGCCGCATGCAGACACTGGATTTCAGTTTCTATGGCACCCAGCAACTGCTGGCCAAGGGACTGTCCGACTGGTCGGTCGGCGTCGGCCACCTGCGCCAGGACTTCGGCCAGCGCTCCTTCGCCTACGACGATCGCACCGTGGCCAGTGCCAGCTGGCGCGGCGGCATCAGCGATACCTTCACCGGTGAAGCGCATGCCGAAGGCGGAGGTGGCCTGGCCCAGGCCGGCATCGGCGGCTGGTGGCTGCTGGGCGGCGCCGGCGTGTTCAACGCGGCCTACGCGCACAGCAACCATCACGGCCTGCAGGGCGGGCAGTGGGCACTGGGTTACAGCTGGAACAACCGCCGTCTCAACGTCAACCTGCGCAGCGTGCGCAGCCACGGCGACTACCGTGACCTCGGCGCGCTGCAGGGCAACCTGCCGCCGAGCATCAGCGAACAGGCCACGGTCGGGCTGGATCTGCTGCGGCTGGGCACGCTCAGCGCCAGCTACCTGCGCCTGCGTTACCCCGATGGCGAAGACAACCGCTATGCCAGCCTGTTCTGGTCGCGCACCTGGAGCCAGCGCTGGTCGGCCTACCTGTCGGTGAACCAGAACCTGGACCAGAGTGATGACCGCAGCATCTATCTGTCGGTGACCGCCAGCCTGGGCAACAACCGCCAGGCCAGCCTGTCCAGCCAGCGCAACGGCGACAGCCAGACCTGGGTGGCCGACGTCACCCAGCCGGTGCCCGGCGATGGCAGTGCAGGCGGCATCGGCTGGCGCGCGCAGGTGCGCCACGGCGAGGACGGCAACGGCGGCCTGGCCGAAGTCGGCATCCTCAATGACATCGGCCGCTACTCGTTCGGCGCCTCGCGCCAGGGCGGGCTCAACTATGCCTACGGCAGCGCCAGTGGCAGCCTGGTCTGGATGAGCGGGCACGCGTTCGCCACCCGCGAGGTCTCGGACGCGTTCGCGGTGATCAGCACCAACGGCGTCGGCGGCGTGCCGGTGCGTCTGGAGAACCGCCTGATCGGCGTCACCGATGATCGTGGCCTGTTGCTGGTCAGCCCGCTGCTGTCCTGGCAGCGCAACCGGGTCTCGATCGACACCCTGGACCTGCCCGAGGACATGCGTGCCGACCGCATCGAGGACTGGGTGACGCCGCGCCAGCGCGCCGGTACCCACGTGACGTTCCAGTTGCGCTCCCGTCCCTCTCTGAGCCTGACGCTTCAGAGCATGGACGGGCAGCCACTCGAAGTGGGCAGCGAAGTGCAGCTGCCCGATGGACGCCAGGCCACGGTGGGCTATGACGGCCTGCTGTACCTGGAAGACATCGCTGCCGGCAGCGTGCTGTACATCACCACCAGCCGCGGCCAGTGCCGGGTGAAGGTACCCGACCAGCCCAAGGTGGTGGCGTCTGGCGCCCGGCCGAAGCCGGCACCGCTGCAGTGCATTCCGGAGGTCGCGCCGTGAGGGTGCTGCTGCTCGGCGTGCTGCTGGTCGCCGGCCTGCTCGCGGCACTGCCGGCCCGGGCGACAGCGGTCTGCACGGCAATCGCGAACCCGACCCTGCCATTCGGCAACATCAACAGCAACGCTCCCGGCCCTACAGCGGCAACGCTGAACATCACGGTGACCTGCACCACCGCCGCACTGAGCCTGCTGGCCACCACCGGCGTCCGCGTCTGCGTGGGTATCGGCGCCGGCAGTGGCGGCGGCAGCAGCTCCACCTTCCGTACGATGTCCACCTCCACCAGCGACACCATGAACTTCCAGTTGTACAACACCGCCAGCCACAGCCAGGCCACGGGCCTGGTGCCGCGCGGCACGCCACCCGCGCAGGAGCTGACCATGAGCTACAGCGTGCCGCTGCTGACCGGCGGCAGCGGTGCGCAGTCCGTGCAGCTGTTCGCGCAGATCCCTGCCAACCAGATCCTCGCTTCGGGTGCCTACAGCAGCACCTTCAGCGGCGCCAACGTGGTGCTTACCTGGGCCTGGAACGAAGTCCTGCTCGGCACCGCCACCGTGCCGGCCACCTGCAACGGCGGCGCGACCGGCACCAACAGCGCCAGTGGGGCATTCAGCTTCACCGCCACTGCCAACGTGCTGCCGCAATGCGGCAGCTACGTCACCACCAGCATGGACTTCGGCAACGTCACCGGCAGCATTCCCGCCAACATCGACCGGACCGCCACGCTCACGCTGACCTGCCTGAAGAACACTGCCTACCAGATCAGCCTCAACAATGGCCAGAACAACCCCGGCGCCTCCACCACCCGGCGCATGGCCACCACCATTGGCAGCGGCACCTACTACCTCCCCTATGAGCTGTACCGCGATGCCGCGCGCAGCCTGCGCTGGGGTAGTACCCTCAACGTCGATACCGTTGGTGGCACCGGAAGTGGCAGCGCGCAGCAGCTGACCATCTATGGCCGGGTGCCGCCGGTCACCGGCCAGCCCGCGGCCGGTACCTACAACGATCTGGTGCAGGTGACGATCACCTATTGAGTCCCCTGTGGAGCCGAGCCCATGCTCGGCTTCATTTTCTGGCATCCGGCAAGCCGAGCATGGGCTCGGCTCTACAGTTCCGGCGCAACCTGCCGATACCGCGCAACGGGTCCTACAGCACGGTGGATGGCAGGTGGTTCGCGCACTTCTGATCGGGGCGATGCTGGTCGCCAGTACGCCCGCGTGGGCCGATCCCGGCAGCACACCCCTGCAGATCCGGCTGACCGTGGTCGAGGGCTGCAGCGGTGATGCCGGCAACACCCGATGCGCGGCACCGCACAAGCGCAGCGACGCGCCCGAGCTTCCGCAACAGATCCGCGATCTCGCGCCGCCGGCCGACAGCGACGACGCGGCGCCCGCCGTGACCGTCATCTACTGATGCGTACCCTGCTGAGCCTGCTGGTACTGCTGCTGGCGCTGCCCGCGTCGGCGCTGGACCTGGTGCCGACCACCCTGCAGCTGCCAGCCGAAGGGGGACACAGCGAGCTGTGGCTGTACAACCCCGGTCCCGGCCGCTGGCAGGGCGAGGTTCGGATCCTGACCTGGGAACAGCAGGCCGACGCGGAAAAGCTGCGGCCCAGCGACCAGATCTTGGCCAGCCCTGCCCGGCTCGACCTCCCGCCCGGCACCCGCCAACGCATCTGGCTGCTGCCCCGGGACAGGGCGCCCATTGCCGGCGAGCAGGCCTACCGGGTGCTTCTGGCGCCCACTGAACCGGACCTGCCACGGTACTCACTGCCCTTGTTCAGGGGACACGCCGTGCCCCTGGCGCGGCCTGAGCTGCATGCCGGGATCGAACCCGGTACGTCACATCCCTTTCTGCGATTGGGCAACGCAGGTACCGTACACGCCCGCCTGCACGATCTTGCGTTCGTCGCCGACGATGGCCGCCGCACCCTGCTGCTGCCGGGACTGGCCGGCTACCTGCTGGCGGGCCGGGAACGTCGCTGGGCCCTCCCCGCCCATGCCGACGGCTATGCCCGTGGCCATTTCCAAGCCCGGCTGCAGGACGGCCGCGTGGTCGATCTGACCGTGCCGGACCCGGCAATTGCAGCGAGCGCACCGAGCGGGCTATAATCGACCGGATTCCTGCCGCCTGCGTGCGCGGGAGACCGTCCACACCGGACGTCACCGGTGAATCCACACCTGCTGCCCCCATCCGTGCCGGGGTGCTCCGCAAGGAGTTCGGCCACGGAGGCAACAGGGAAGCCCAACCCCGGAACCGATCGCGCTTCCACGCGTCCCGCATACCTATCCCCGCGGGCGGAATCGCTGGTTCCATATCAGGAGTACTGCAATGCCCCAGGTCACCATGCGTCAGATGCTGGAAGCCGGCGTCCACTTCGGCCACCAGACCCGCTACTGGAACCCGAAGATGGCTCCGTACATCTTCGGCGCCCGCGGCAAGATCCACATCATCAACCTGGAAAAGACCGTCCCGCTGTTCAACGACGCGATGAACTTCATCTCGTCGGTTGCCCAGAAGCGCGGCACCGTCCTGTTCCTGGGCACCAAGCGCAGCGCCCGCGAAACCATCAAGGAAGAAGCCGAGCGTTGCGGCATGCCGTTCATGAACCAGCGTTGGCTGGGCGGCACCCTGACCAACTTCCGTACCGTCAAGCAGTCGGTTGCCCGCCTGAAGGAACTGGAAGCCGGTGAAACCGACGGCACCTTCGAGAAGCTGGTCAAGCACGAAGTGCTGGGCCTGCGTCGCGAGCGCGACAAGCTGGAAGCCTCGCTGGGCGGCATCAAGGACATGAACCGTCTGCCGGACGCCATCTTCGTGATCGACATCGGCCACGAAGACATCGCGATCAAGGAAGCCAAGAAGCTGGGCATCCCGGTCATCGCCGTGGTCGACACCAACTACAACCCGGAACTGGTGGACTACGCCATCCCGGGCAACGACGACGCCATCCGCGCTGTGCAGCTGTACGCCCGCGCCGCTGCCGACGCCGTGCTGGAAGGCAAGGCTGCTGCTCCGCACGCTGCCTCGGTGCGTGAGGAAGAGTTCGCTGAAGCCGCTGCTGAAGGCGAAGAGAAGCCGGCCCGCCGCGCTCCGGCCAAGAAGGCGGCCAAGAAGGGCGACGACGCCCAGGCCTGATCCAGGCCCCGGGGTGGACGCCCGGCATCCACCCTCCCTGCACGCAGCCTTTGGCGCGTGACAGGACCGTGTCACACGGGCCGGCCACCATGCCGGCCCAACCCCTTTCTTTCGTGAGGTAATCCCGTGGAAATCACTGCTTCCCTGGTCAAGGAACTGCGCGAGCGCACCGGCGCCGGCATGATGGAATGCAAGAAGGCTCTCACCGAAGCCAACGGCGACATCGACGCTGCTGCTGAAGCCATGCGCAAGTCCGGCGCCGCCAAGGCCGACAAGAAGGCCGACCGCGTGGCCGCCGAAGGCCGCCTGGGCCTGGCCCAGGATGGCGGCAAGGCCGTGCTGGTCGAAGTCAACTCGGAAACCGACTTCGTCGCCAACGATGACAACTTCAAGTCCTTCGTCAATGCCGTCGCCGCTGCCGCCCTGGCATCGGGCGCCACCGACGTCGAAGCCGTGAAGGCTGCCAAGCTGGCCGATGGCCGCACCGTTGAAGAAGCCCGCGCCACCGCCGTGCAGACCCTGGGTGAGAACATCCAGATCCGCCGCATGGTCAAGGTCGACACCACCGGCAACATCGGTGCCTACGTCCACACCAACGGCAAGGTTGGCGTACTGGTCGACCTGATCGGCGGCGACGTCGAGCTGGCCCGTGGCCTGGCGATGCACGTGGCTGCCCTGAAGCCGCCGCACAACAAGGCTTCGGACGTTCCGGCCGACTTCGTCGAAAAGGAAAAGGAAATCGAGCTGGCCAAGATGTCCGAAAAGGACAAGGCCAAGCCGGCCGAGATCCTGGAAAAGATCATCAGCGGCAAGATCAACAAGATCGTCAGCGACGTGACCTTGTACGGCCAGACCTACGTGCTGGGCGACACCACCGTCGAGCAGGTGGTCAAGGCCGCTGGCGCCGACGTGGCTGGCTTCAAGCTGCTGATCGTCGGCGAAGGCATCGAGAAGGTCGTGGAAGACTACGCCGCTGAAGTTGCCAAGGCGATGCAGGTCTGATTCCAGCCTTCCGGCTGCGAAGCGACCAGAAGGAGCCGCGGGAATCCGCGGCTCTTTTTTTATGCCCGGGACAATGGGAGGCTCATGCTCCAACTGTTGTTGCGCACACCGACGCCGCGCACACCGGCACCTTTGCGTTGCGCGCGAATCAAGCCGATACTCGGCGCAGGGAATCCACAGTCACATAGCAGGAACGAAAATCGCGGACTGTGATGCATTCCTAGGTATTCTTGTCCCAATGGAATTGAACGACCCGACATGCCTCCCGAGCTGACAGCTGCCCTGGCGCTCTGCCGCAACCTGCCTTCGCCACCCGGTATTGCCCTGCGCATCATCGAACTGGCACAGGACCCGGAAGCGGACATCGCCACCGCCGCCGACATCATCGCCATCGACATGGCGCTGAGCGCTCGCATGCTGCGCATCGCCAATTCGCCGCTGTACGCCAGTCGTCGCCGCATCGAGAACCTCGGCCAGGCACTGACCATGCTCGGCCTGAATGCCACGATCAGCCTTGCCCTGGGCTTCACCGTCACCCAGGGCCTGACCGGCGGCGCCGGTGCCGACCACGACCTGCGCCAGCGCGCGTGGAAGCGCAGCATTCTCAGCGCACTGGCCGCCAGCCAGCTGGGCCAGGCCCGTGGCCTGCGCCGCCTGGAGGAACTGATGCTGGCCGGGCTGCTGCAGGACCTGGGCGTGCTGTGCCTGGCCCAGGCCGAATCGGAGCGCTACCTGCCGCTGCTGCGCGAAGCCCGTGACAACACGGACCTGGTTGCCCGCGAGCGCGACGCGCTCGGCTGCAGCCACGCCGATGTCGGCGCCTGGGTGGCCGAGCAATGGGGCCTGCCGCGCTATCTGGTGGAAAGCATCAGCCACAGCGAGGACGACGACGCTGCCGATTCGCCGTTCCAGGCCTGCGTGCAGCTGTCCGGCGCGGTCGCCGACATCTGGCTGGACGAAGATGCCGATGCCGCCCGCGAGCGCGCCCTGCACCAGGTGCATGACCGGCTGGAACTCGACAGCGCCCGTTTCGACCAGGTGCTGACCCGCATCAGCGAGGCCCTGCCGGACATCGCCAGCCTGTTCGAGGCCGGGCTGAACTCGCCCTCGCGGGTCCGTGAGCTGATCGACCACGCGCAGGAGCTGGCCACCCTGCGCAACCTGCGCGAGCTGCAGGATGCCGACCAGGCGCGCCGCCGCGCCGACGAATTCGAGGCGCGGGCCAAGCGCCTGGCCGACCAGGCCCACCGCGACGCCCTGACCGGCGTGCTCAACCGCCGCCAGCTGGAAGCGGTGCTGGAGCAGGAGTTCCTGCGCGCCGGGCGCCAGGGCTGGCCGCTGTCGGTGGCCTTCATCGACCTGGACGACTTCAAGAAGATCAACGATGCCCACGGCCACCTGACCGGCGACGAGGTGCTGCGCGCCTTTGCCGGCAAGCTGCAGGGCCAGCTGCGCAACAGCGACACCGTGGCCCGCTTCGGCGGCGAGGAATTCGTCGCGCTCCTGCCCAATACCAGCGAAAGCGTGGCCCTGGACGTGATCCGCCGGGTACTGGCCAACATCGTCGCCACGCCGATGGCCGAGCTGGAGGGAGGTCCGTTGTTCGTCACCTTCTCCGCCGGCGTGGCCACCCAGGGCGGCTACGAGCGCTTTGCCGACGTGCAGGACCTGCTGCGTGCCGCCGACGATGTGCTGTACCGATCGAAGAACCTGGGCCGCAACCGGGTGATCGCCCGCTCCCCAGGCGCCCTCGGCCACGACAAGCTTTCAGCCACCGTCGGCGCGGAGCTGGGCTGAACGGGACGCCCCGCGTGACCGGGGCGGATGGCAGGATTTTGCGCCGCAGTGCACAAAACACTTTGGCCCGACGCCGCATGCGCGTAGAATCGCCCGCGATTTCCACGCACCCGAGGTCCCTATGTCCAAGCTCGCCTATCGCCGCATCCTTCTGAAACTGTCCGGGGAGGCGCTGATGGGAGATGAGGACTACGGCATCGACCCGAAGATCATCAACCGCCTGGCCCGTGAGGTCATCGAAGCCCAGCAGGCAGGCGCCGAAGTTGCGCTGGTGATCGGCGGCGGCAACATCTTCCGCGGCGCCGGCCTGGCCGCTGGCGGCATGGACCGGGTCACCGGCGACCAGATGGGCATGCTGGCCACGGTCATCAACGCTCTGGCCATGCAGGACGCCTTGGAAAAGCTGGGCGCCAAGGCCCGGGTGATGAGCGCGATCAAGATCAACGACGTGTGCGAGGACTACATCCGGCGCCGCGCCATCCGCCACCTGGAAAAGGGCCGCCTGGTGATCTTCGCCGCCGGCGTCGGCAGCCCGTTCTTCACCACCGACTCCGGTGCCGCCCTGCGCGCGATCGAGATCGGCGCCGACCTGCTGCTGAAGGCGACCAAGGTTGACGGCGTGTACGACAAGGACCCGAACAAGCACAGCGACGCGGTCCGCTTCGACAGCCTGAGCTACGACGAAGTGATCCGCCGTGGCCTGGAAGTGATGGATACCGCCGCCTTCGCACTGGCCCGCGACAGCGACCTGCCGATGCGCGTGTTCGACATGGGCCAGCCGGGCGAGCTGCTGAAGATCCTCAGCGGCGAGAACATCGGCACCCTGGTCCAGGGCCGCGACCCGGCCTGAGCCTGAGTGCCAGGCGAGCTCCGGGCCGATTCAGGCCCGGCAGCGTCCCGTATTCGCCTATAATCGCCCGATTCCAGTTACACCCAGGACCGGGCGATGCTCAACGACATCAAGAACAACGCGCAGACGCGCATGGCCAAGAGCATCGACGCTCTGAAGCACACCCTCACCTCGATCCGCACCGGCCGCGCCACCCCGGCCCTGCTGGACCGCGTCACGGTCAGCGCCTATGGCAACGCCAGCACCCCGCTGAACCAGGTCGCATCGATCTCCAACGCCGACGCCCACTCGCTGCTCGTCACGCCGTTCGACAAGAGCATGATCAAGGAGATCGAAAAGGGTCTCTACAACGCCGAGTTCACCCCGAACACCCTGGGCACCGCGATCCGCATCAACATGCCGCCGCCGACCGAAGAGCGCCGCAAGGAGCTGGTCAAGCAGGTGCAGAAGGAAGGGGAAGGCGCCAAGATCGCGATCCGCAACATCCGTCAGGACGCGAACAAGGAAATCGCCAAGCTGGTCAAGGACAAGGCGATCAGCGAAGACGAGAAGAAGCGCGGTGAAGACGACATCCAGAAGTTGACCGACACCCACATCAAGGACGTCGACAAGGTCGTTGCCGACAAGGAAAAAGAACTGCTGTCGGTCTGAAGTCGATGCCTTCAGTCCCGCCTCCGTTGCCGGCCGCCCTGCCCCGCCACATTGCCATCATCATGGATGGCAATGGGCGCTGGGCACAGCAGCGCCGTCGTCCGCGCGTGATCGGCCACCGGGCCGGCGCGCGTGCGGTCAACCGCACCATCGAGCGCTGCCTTGAGCTGGGTATTCCGGCGCTGACCCTGTTCGCGTTCTCCAGCGAAAACTGGGGCCGGCCGCAGGAAGAAGTCGATGCGTTGATGAAGCTGTTCCTCGGCGCGCTCGACCGCGAAGTGGACGAGTTGCATCGGCGTGGCGTGCGCGTGCGCTTCATCGGCGAGCGCGAACGCTTCGGCGCCGGGCTGGTCAGCCGCATGCAGCTGGCCGAGCAGCGCACCGCGGACAACACCACCCTGACCCTGTCGATCGCCGCCAGCTACGGTGGCCGCCAGGACATCACCCGTGCCGCGCGCGCACTGGCCGCCGAGGTCGCCGCCGGCCGCCTGCTGCCCGAACAGATCGACGAATCGCTGCTGGGCAGCCAGGTCGCCCTGGCCGACCTGCCGCCACCGGACCTGTTCATCCGCACCGGTGGCGACACCCGCATCAGCAACTTCCTGCTGTGGCAGCTGGCGTACACCGAGCTGTGGTTCACCGAGGCGCTGTGGCCGGACTTCGATCCCGCTCTGCTGCAGCAGGCGCTGGACGCCTATGGCAGCCGTGAGCGTCGTTTCGGCCTGACCAGCGCCCAGATCGCCGCACTGGCCACCGAGACTTCCAGCCCATGACCAAGACCCGAGTCCTTGCCGCGCTGATCATGGCGCCGGTCGCCATTGCCGCGATCCTGCTGCTGCCGACCCAATGGTTGGCAGCGGCGGCGGCGGCGGTGCTGCTGATCGGCCTGTGGGAGTGGCTGAAGCTGGCCGGCATCGAAGACACCCTGGCACGCACCGTGCTGCTGGTGCTGAACCTGCTGCTGATGGTGCTGCTGGTCTGGGCCGATGGCAGCACGCTGGTGCTGTTCCAGATAACCACCCTGGCCGGCGTCGCCTGGTGGTTGGCGGCGCTGGTCTGGCTTCGCTTCTTCAATTTCGGCGCGCAACCGTCGGCACCCTCGCGCATCGTGAAGATGCTGGCCGGTACGCTGGCCATCGTTCCGGCCTGGGCCGCGCTGGTGCTGATCCATGCTGGCGGCGATCCGCCGGGCAAGCAGGGCCACCTGTGGCTGCTGGCTGCCCTGGCACTGGTCTGGGCGGCCGATTCGGGCGCCTATTTCGCCGGCCGTCACTTCGGCAAGCACAAGCTGGCCCCGCGCATCAGCCCCAACAAGACATGGGAAGGCCTGTTCGGCGGCCTGCTGGCCGGTGTCGCCGTGGCCGTCGGCCTGGGCTGGCTGGCCGGCATCGATACCGCACATCTGCCGGGCCTGCTGATCACCTCGGTGGTGGCCGTGTTCGCCTCGGTACTGGGTGATCTGTTTGAAAGCCTGATCAAGCGTCACGCCGGCGCCAAGGACTCGGGCCACCTGATTCCGGGCCATGGCGGCGTGCTCGACCGTGTCGACGGCGTCCTGGCTGCGGTGCCGGTGTTCGCACTCGGCAAGGAAATCTTCGGGTTCTGACCATGAATGCTGTCGCAGACCTGCGCCGGGTCGCCGTGTTCGGCGCCACCGGCTCGATCGGTGCCTCCACGCTGGACGTGATCGCCCGCCACCCGCAGCGCTATCAGGCCACCGTGCTGGCCGCCGGCCGCCAGGTGCAGGCGCTGCTGGCGCTGTGCCGCCAGCACAAGCCCGCGCACGCGGTGATCGCCGACGCATCACTGTTCGCCGAGCTGCGCGACGGCCTGCGCGATGCCGGACTGGCCACCGAGGCGCATGCCGGCCATGCCGCGCTGGACCAGCTGGCCGCCAGCGATGCCTGCGACACCGTGGTCGCCGCCATCGTCGGTGCGGCCGGGCTGTCTTCCACCCTGGCCGCGGCCGCCGCGGGCAAGCGCATCCTGCTGGCCAACAAGGAATCGCTGGTGCTGGCCGGTGAGCTGCTGACCCGCACTGCTGAACGTGCCGGCGCCGAAATCATCCCGATCGACAGCGAACACAGCGCGATCTTCCAGTGCCTGCGCTCGCGCGACGCCAGCATTGACGGTGCCGGTGTGCGCCGCATCCTGCTGACCGCCTCCGGTGGCCCGTTCCGCGGCCGCAGCCGGGCCGCGCTGGCCCAGGTCACCCCGGCCCAGGCCGTGGCCCACCCGAAATGGTCGATGGGCCCGAAGATCTCGGTCGATTCGGCGACGTTGATGAACAAGGGCCTGGAAGTGATCGAAGCCCACCACCTGTTCGGCATCCCCGGTGAGCGCATCGACGTGCTGGTGCATCCGCAGAGCCTGGTCCACTCGCTGGTCGAGTTCGTGGACGGTTCGACCCTGGCGCAGATGGGCCTGCCGGACATGCGCACCACCCTGGCCGTTGGCCTGGGCTGGCCACAACGCATCGAATCGGGCGTGGCGGGGCTGGACCTGCTGGCCCAGGGCCGGCTGGATTTCGAGGCCCCCGACACCGACGCCTTCCCCTGCCTGGCCCTCGCCTGGCAGGCGATGCAGGCCGGTGGCACCGCGCCGGCGGTGCTGAACGCTGCCAATGAAGAGGCCGTTTCAGCGTTTCTTCAGGGCCGGATCGGTTTCCTGACCATCCCGGAACTGGTTGCTAACGCTCTTTCAACACTGCCGACCCAGCCAGCCGATACACTGGAGGTCCTGTTGTCCGCCGACCAGCGGGCACGCCAGCTCACCCTGAACGCCATCGACGCCGCCTGAACGACCGCCTCGCACACGCATGACGACGCCGCCCCTGCCCGCCACTGTGAGCCTGCATGACTGACTTCATCGGATCGGTCTGGTGGATGATCGTCAGCCTCGGGCTGCTGGTCACGTTCCACGAGTTCGGGCATTACTGGGTCGGGCGCCTGTGCGGGGTCAAGATCCTGCGCTTCTCGGTCGGCTTCGGCCGGCCGCTGTGGTCGCGCCGGGACAAGCACGGTACCGAGTTCGCCATCGCCGCCATCCCGCTGGGCGGTTATGTGAAATTCCTCGACGAACGCGAAGTCGAAGTCCACCCGCACGAGCGCGGCCAGGCCTTCAACCACAAGACCGTCTGGCAGCGCATCGCCATCGTCGCCGCCGGACCGATCGCCAACCTGCTGCTGTGCATCCTGCTGCTGTGGGCGATGTTCGTGATCGGCAAGCAGGATTATTCGCCGACCATCGGCCGTGTCAGCGGCATCGCCGCCAGCGCCGGCCTGACCAGCGGCGACCGCGTGCTGCGCGTGGACGAGCGCCCGGTGGTCACCCTCGGCGAGGCCAGCATGGCGCTGACCGCCGCAGCGATGGACCGCCGCGACGTGAAGCTGGAAGTGCTGGACCCGGCCGATCAGGTGCGCGTGCGCACCCTGCCGCTGTCGCAGCTGCCCCCCGGTTTCGATGAACGACGCGTGCCGATCCTGGCTGGCCTTTACTGGCAGTCGTGGCTGCAACCGGCACGGGTCGATTCGCTCACCGCGGACTCCGTGGTGGCCGGGCAGCTGCAGCCGGGCGATCTGATCGTGGCGATCGACGGCCAGCGCATCGACGGTGCCGACCAGGTCATCGGCGAGATCCAGACGCTGGGCCGCGCTGGCGGCCCGGGCATGATCGAGGTCCTGCGGGGCGGCGAACGCCTGGCGCTGGAAGTCACCCCGCGCCAGGGCAAGGATTTCAGGGGCGAGCCGATCTGGCAGATCGGCGTGCAGTTCCCGACCTCGTTCAGCCCGCCCTATGACACCCTGCTGCGCTATGGCCCGCTCGACGCGGTCACCGTGGCCGTGCGCGAAACAGGCCGCCTGGCGGCCGATTCGCTGGGCATGATGGGCCGCATCGTCACCGGCAAAGCCTCGCTGCAGAACGTTTCCGGGCCAGTGACCATCGCCCGCGTGGCCAATGTTTCAGCCAAACGCGGCCTGGACTGGTTCCTGCAGTTCCTTGCCCTGCTGTCACTCAGCCTGTGCATCATCAACCTGTTGCCGATCCCGATCTTGGACGGCGGCCACCTGCTGTATTACCTTATCGAGTTGGTCAAGGGCAGCCCGCTGAGCGAGCGTGCCATCGCCGCCGGCCAGTACATCGGCCTGGCGTTGCTGGCCGGGTTGATGGGGTTGGCGTTCTACAACGACATCCTCGGCCTGGTCCCGCGATGAACTTTTCCATGTTGTTGCCGTCTACAGCGTCGGCATCCCGCACCAACGAAATCGACCTTCCTACCGGACGTGACATGACGCGACTCCCCAATCGCCGCCTGCTGGCCCTCGCCCTCGCCGCCGTCACCGGCGCTCCCGCCCTGGCCCAGGCAGCCGAGCCCTTCACTGTCAGCGACATCCGCGTGGATGGCCTGCAGCGCATCAGCTCGGGCACGGTATTCACCTACCTGCCGGTGGAGCGTGGCGAGACGGTCACCGACAACAAGGTCGGCGAGACCATCCGCGCCCTGTACAAGACCGGCTTCTTCGAAGACGTGCAGCTGGACCGCCAAGGCAGCATCCTGGTGGTGACCGTCAAGGAACGCCCGGCGATCAACAAGCTGACCGTGACCGGCAACAAGGACATCAAGTCCGAACAGCTGCTCAAGGGCCTGTCCGACATCGGCCTGACCGAGGGCGGCACCTTCGATCGCCTGAGCCTGGACCGCGTGACCCAGGAACTGCGCCGCCAGTACAACGACCGCGGCAAGTACAACGTCGAGATCACCCCGACGGTGAGCCCGCTGGACCGCAACCGCGTGGACATCGCGATCGCGATCAAGGAAGGCAAGGCGGCCAAGATCCGTCACGTCAACCTGGTCGGCACCGAGAAGTTCGAGAGCAAGGACATCCTGGAGACCTGGGAGTCCAAGGAGCACAACTGGGCGTCGTGGTACCGCCGTGACGACCAGTACTCCAAGGAAAAGCTGTCCGGCGACCTGGAAAAGCTCAATTCCTGGTACCTCGACCGCGGCTATGTCGACTTCAGCATTGATTCGACCCAGGTGTCGATCAGCCCCGACAAGCGCGACATGTTCCTCACCGCCGGCGTGACCGAAGGTGCGCAGTACAAGATCTCCGAGATCAAGGTCAGCGGCGACACGATCCTCCCGCAGGAGGACGTCGAGCGCATGGTGATCCAGAAGTCCGGCGACACGTTCTCGCGTGCGCTGCTGGAATTCAGCTCGGACACCATCACCAACTCGCTGTCCAACATCGGCTATGCGTTCGCCAAGGTGAACCCGATCCCGACCACCAACCGCCCCGAACAGACCGTGGCGATCAACATGCAGGTCGTGCCCGGCCCTCGCGTGTCGGTGCGTCGCATCCTGTTCCGTGGCAACACACGTACGTCCGACGAAGTGATGCGTCGCGAAATGCGCCAGTTCGAGAACAGCTGGTACTCGCAGGCCGCGATCGACCGCTCCAAGATCCGCCTGCAGCGCCTGGGCTACTTCGAGTCGGTGGACGTGGAAACCCCGGCCGTCAGCGGCAGCAACGACCAGGTTGACGTCGTCTACAACGTCAAGGAAACCACGTCCGGCAGCTTCGTGTTCGGCCTGGGCTACTCGCAGTCCTACGGCATGACCACGTCGGTGCAGCTGTCGCAGAACAACTTCCTCGGCGGCGGCAACCGCGTGTCGGTCGAAGCCTCGCGCAGCAGCTACCTGCAGCGCTACGGCTTCAGCTACACCAACCCGTACTTCACCGATGACGGCGTGTCGCTGGGCTACAACCTGTCCTGGCGCGAGCTGGACTACTCCGACTTCAACACCGCGCAGTACAACAGCACCAATGGTTCGGCGCAGGTGGTGTTCGGCGTGCCGATCACCGAGACCGATACCGTCTCGCTGATGTTCGGCATCGACAGCAACCAGATCACCACCTACCAGGGCTCGACCCCGCAGTCGATCATCGACTACATCAACGCCGTCGGTAAGCGCACGTTCCATGCCTGGCGCACCGAGCTGGGCTGGGCGCGTGACTCGCGCAACGACTACTTCATGCCGACCCGCGGCACCTACCAGCGCATTGGCCTGGAAACCACGCTGCCGGGTTCGACCATCGAGTACTACAAGCTGAACTACCAGATCAGCAAGTACTGGCCGATCATGCCGTCGCTGGTGATCAACACCCGTGCCGAAGTGGGCTACGGCGATGCCTATGGCAACGACTACACCCGCACGCTGACCAACCCGGACGGCACCACCCGTACGGTGACCGCCAGCGGCCTGCCGTTCTTCGAGAACTTCTACGCCGGCGGTACCAACTCGGTGCGTGGCTTCGAAGACAACACCCTCGGCCCGCGCGAAGTCACCAACGGCTATCCGGAAGGCCAGCCGCTGGGTGGTTCGCTGAAGACCGTTGGTTCGGTCGAAGCCTACTTCCCGCGCCTGTTCGACAGCCCGTCGGCACGTGTGTCAGCCTTCGTCGACTTCGGCAACGTTTACAACGGCGTGGACAACTTCAAGGCCAACGAACTGCGCGTGTCCACCGGTGTGGCCCTGCTGTGGCGCGCCCCGGTCGGCCCGATCTCGATCAGCTACGCCTTCCCGCTGAAGAAGAAAGACGATGACAAGATCGAACGGCTGCAATTCACGTTCGGTGGCCAGTTCTGAGGAACGTTGTTCCCCAGAACTGATCCACCTCCGGTGAATTGCCCGCGCATTTCACCTATCCCCCGCGCCGCTGGCGCGCCCCCCTTAACAGAGGGGGGCTCTCCACCAGACGGGGCGCGAAGCGCCGGGCATTGCCCGGCGTTTTCGTTTTGTAGATGACACTGCACGGCACGGACTTTTGGCCGCGCTCGCGGGAAATTGTCCAAAGGCGGCGGGTGGCCCTGGACAGGACCGTTGGCGCCATGGGCCCGAGGC
>NZ_LLXT01000029.1 GCF_001431625.1 Stenotrophomonas geniculata ATCC 19374 = JCM 13324 | reverse complement strand
CCCCGGAAGAGCTGGAGTAACCGGCCGTCATGTCCTACTGCACGCTCGCACTGCTGTCGGCGGCCAAGCTCGCCCAGGAGCTGGCGCAGGTGGCCACGCCGGAGCGCTATCCGGTTGTGGACGATGCGCTGATGGATGCCACGCTGCTCGGCAGCGATCGCAGCGCATTCGACCCGGCCGACGTGGCGATCGCCGATGAGGCGGCCGCGCACGTGCAGAGCGCCCTGGACGATGCCGATGGCGTGATCAACGGCTACCTGGTCATGCGCAAGCCCAAGCCCTATCCGGTACCGCTGCCAGCGCCGGTACCGGGGATCGTGTCCACCTGGGCCCGATGGATTGCGCGCTACCTGCTGCACAAGGACCGGGTCAACACCGAGGAACGCACCGATCCGGTGGTGCGCGACTACAAGGAAGCGCTGCGCTTTCTGGAGCTGGTGCGCGATGGCAAGTTCAGCCTCGGCGCCGATGACCCGCTGCCTGCGCCCAGCGGCGGTGCACCGGAGGTCTGTGCACCACCGCGAGAGTTCAGCCATCGAACCCTGCAGGACTACGGCCGGTGAGCACCCAGCCCTTCGACACTGGCCTGGTGCGCGATCGCATCCGACAGGGCGTCAGCGAGAAGGAGCTGCGCCAGGTGCAGGGCAGCGCCGACTACGCCGCCGTTACAGCGCTGCGCGACTTCCCCGCGCCGTGCTGCTACGTGCTGCTGGCCCGGGAGATGCCGCTGGAGACCAAAACCGGCGTTTCGATCCCCGGCCAGCAGTCGCGCCTGGCGCAGTTGGTCGAAGTGAACTTCGCGGTGGTGACCGTCTGCCGCAACTACCGCGAGCAGCGTGGGGCGCAGGTGATCGATGAGCTGCGCCTGCTGCTGGGCAAGGTTCGTCAGCCGCTGCTGGGCTGGACACCGCCCATTCCTGGTGGCCGTGCCTGCCAGCTCATCGAGGGCAACCTCGAGGACTACGACGCTGCCACCGCCCTGTGGGTCGACGTATGGAAGACCCAAGCCGTTCTTCAACCCGAGATTCCGCGATGACTACCCAGACCACTCAGAAGCACACGATCAAGAAGGCGGGCCTGACGCTTGCGAGCAAGCCCATTGCGGAAGGCGAAACGGTGGAGCTTCCTGCCGACCTGGTGCCCTGGGCGGTTGAGCGCGGCTTCATCGACGCTCCCGACGCCGACTCTTCCCCCAATCCGTCGCGCAAGGCCAACGGCCAGGCGACTCCTGCCATCGCCCAGGAGGCGAAGTAAGCCATGTCCGATACCGAGTATTTCTCCCTGCAGGGTCGTGTGTACCTGGGCCTGCGCAATGCCGACGGCAGCCGCGCACCGGCGCGTTGGGCGTATGACGCCAGCGTCCTCGAGCTGACCATGTCCAGCACTCGTGAAACCAAGAAGGAAAGCTGGTCCGGTGTGCGCGGTGTCGGCGCTACCATGACCACCGAGCGCAACCTCGGCGTCAATCTGACCCTGGGCCAGCTCAACACCGATCACCTGGCGCTGGCCACGGACGGCACCCGCATGGAGCTGGCTGCCGGCTCAGCAGCCAACGAGGCCATTGGTACGGTCAAGCCGGGCGATGTGGTCGCGCTGGAGTATGCGGCGATCAGTGCACTGGTTCTGGAGGGCGGCACCCCAGCCGCGCCGTTGGTGCTGGACACCGACTACACCGTCAACCTGACCACCGGCATCGTCACCTTCCTCACCGACAAGACGGCAGTGGTGGCCAAGACCTACGAGTACGCTGCGCACAGCCTGGTGAAGGTCTTCGAAAGCACCAAGTCCGAGTACTACGTGCTCTTCGACGGCGTCAACAGTGTTGATGGCACCACCATGCGCTTCCGCGGCGAGGTGCACCGCGTCACCTTCCCGGCCTCGGAGACGCTGTCGCTGATCAACGACACCTTCGGTGAGATTGCGCTCACCGGCGAAGCGAAGATCGACCCGGTGCGCCAGGCCGATCCGCGCTTTGGCCTGTACGCTCGTGCATTGCTGGTGGATGC
>NZ_LLXT01000028.1 GCF_001431625.1 Stenotrophomonas geniculata ATCC 19374 = JCM 13324 | reverse complement strand
GCGGGGGACGCCGTAAACCCTTCCTTGGGGGCTTGGCCGCGGCATCCATGCCGCGGACACCCCCGCCAGCGGACCCACCCCGCCTTCGACAGTTTCCCGCGATCTGTCGGGGCCGGCGCTCTGCGTTGCTCTTGGCTCTTGGTAGGTGTCGACCTTGGTCGACACGATGGATCCACGCCACGCGTGGATGATGGGGAACGACGAAAATGAAAGGCCGTTCATCTTTCCCACTTTGCCGATTCCGGTTGCTGGCCCGGATTTGGCATCATTGGGGCATTGATCCGTCGACAGGGCATGAGGCCATGAAACGTTCCCGCACCACCGCGCTGCTGCTGATGAGCGCCGCGCCGCTGCTGTTCACCGCCTGCCAGAAGGAGCCGGAGGTGAAGGTGCAGGAAGGCCTGTACACCTCGGTGGAAGCCTGCACCGAGGCCACCGGCGATCCGTCGTCGTGCCGCAATGCCTTCGCCGAAGCGCAGAAGCAGGCCGCCGATGCGGCGCCGAAGTACGCCAGCAAGGAAGCCTGCGAGAAGGACTACAAGCCGGAACAGTGCGTGCAGCAGCACACGTCGGCGGGTACCTCGTTCATCGGCCCGATGATGATGGGCTTCTTCATGTCGCAGATGCTGAGCAACCGCGGCGGCCTCGCCCCGCAGGCGCCGGCGTCGGCACCGGCTTACCAGGACAAGAACGCTGGCTGGGCGCGCCCGGCACCGGGCGGCACCGGTGGCCTGAACACCGCCAGCGGCATCGGTGCCGGCAAGGCTGGCCTGGCGCCGGTCACCAGCGAGCCGAACCGTGCGGTCACTGCCAGCCGTGGTGGCTTCGGCAACACCAGCGCACGCCGCAGCACCAGCGGCAGCTACGGCGGCTGATCGACCCATGCAGCGCATCCGGATTGCCGAGCGTGCCCAGTGGCGGGTACGCGCGGAAGAGGCGGGTTTCCGCTTCCACACCATCGACGGCCAGCCGTACTGGGATGAAAGCGCGTACTACGCCTTCACCCTGCGCCAGATCGAACAGGACATCGAAGACCCCAGCGCCGAGCTGCACCAGATGGCGCTGGACCTGGTGGGCGATGTCATCGCCAGTGAACGGTTGATGGACAAGCTGGCGATTCCGTCGCACTACCGCGACTGGATCGCCGACAGCTGGCGCCAGCGCCAGCCACACCTGTACGGGCGCCTGGACCTGGCCTACGACGGTACCGGCCCGGCCAAGCTGTACGAACTGAACTACGACACGCCGACCTCGCTGTTCGAGGCCAGCTTCTTCCAGTGGCAGTGGCTGGAAGACCAGCGCAACGCCGGTCGCCTGCCGCAGCACGCCGACCAGTTCAACGCGATCCACGAGGCGCTGGTCGAGCGTTTCGGCGAACTGGCTTCACAGCTGCCGCCGCCGCTGTACTTCAGCGCGGTGGGCAGTTCGGAGGAAGACCGTGGCACGGTCGAGTACCTGCGCGACTGCGCCTCGCAGGCCGGCCTGCATGGCCAGGCCATCGCCATCGAGGATATCGGTCTGTCCGAGGACGGCCGCTTCACCGCGCTGGATGATTCGGTGATCGGCACGCTGTTCAAGCTGTATCCGCTGGAAGACCTGATGGCCGAGGAATTCGGTCGCGCGCTGCCCGGTTCGGGCATGCAGCTGCTGGAACCGGCGTGGAAGGCAGTATTGAGCAACAAGGGCATCCTGCCGCTGTTGTGGCAACGCAACGTGGGTCATCCGAATCTGCTGGAAGCGCATTTCGATGACGGCAGTGCACTGGCCTCGGGCTGGGTGCGCAAGCCGCTGTTCTCGCGCGAAGGCGCGAACATCGAGATGCACCTGGCCGATGGCAGCACCCAGCGCAGCGACGGCCCCTACGATGGCCCCGCGATCATCCAGCGCGCGCATCCGCTGACCCGCTTCGAAGGCGGCTACCCGCTGATCGGCAGCTGGGTGATCGGCGACCACGCCTGCGGCATCGGCATCCGCGAGGACGACAGCGCGATCACCCGCGACAGTGCGCGCTTCGTGCCGCACGCGATCGTTGATGAGGCGCCGACGCGGATCTACGTCTGATGACGGTGCGGCGTTGGCCTGGCCGGCATGGGCGTCCCACGCCCGTGCCGGGCCGGCATTTCGATGACGGGCGCAGCCTGCAGGCCTTCGCGGACCGCGTCGCTGTGCGTTGCCATCGCTGCGACACCCCCGGTTGGGTGATCGCCAGCTGGAAACCCTACCGGTGGACGGCGCGATTCCGCTGCACAGGCTGCAGTTCAGCGCTGGACAGTGGTGACTGGGTCGGTGCGGTCTACATCCTGGGCCGCCAACCTTGTGGATTCTGTGGGCATCAGTGGCTGCATGTGCGCCGCCGGGTTCCCGCTGGCGTGCCTGCACCGGCGTCCTTCGCTGCTCTATGTGCGCAATGTGATCGCAGTACCGATGTTTCGGTCGTGGTGCGTCCGTTGCGTGACGCCGAGTCTGCCGATCCGCACTTCGGATTGCCGCTGCGCCTGGTCGAACCGACCCGCGCGGGACTGCTGTGGGCCTATAACACTGAACATTTGCAGGCACTGCACGAGTACGCGAGCGCGACGTTGCGGGAAAGCCGCGGCCATCACCGATCCATGTTCTCGCGCCTGCCGCAGTGGATGAAGCTGGCCCGCAACCGGGTGTTGCTGCAGCGTGCGGTGGAGCGGTTGCAGCGGCGATTGCTGCAGGGGTAGTGCCGGCCGCTGGCCGGCAATCGCCGTTGGTAGATGCCGACATTGGTCGGCGCTGTGGGTTTCGTGCCAACCAAGGTTGGCACCCACCAGCGCGATCGTTGGTATCAGAGCAATCCTTCGCGCTTCACCGCCAGGTAGCGCTCCACCAGCGCGCCGGGCAGGGCATCGGCGGTCACGTCCAGCACCATCACGTTCTCGCTGCGCAGTGCGTCGTGCGCCTTCGCGCGCTGCTGCAGGTAGAGTGCGGCGGCACCGGCCTGGGTGGCGTCTTCCAGTGTCTGCACTTCGCTGTCCAGCACGCCGTCCAGCTCGCGCTCGCGCAGGCTGGCCACGCATACCAGGTGGCGCCGCTGCAGCAGGCGCACTGCCGCCAGCAGGTCTTCGATGTCCTCGTCGCGCACGTTGCTGACCAGCATCACCAGCGCGCGCCGGCGCTGGCGCAGCGATACCTCGGTGGCCGCAGCCAGGTAGTCGGTGGCCACCGCGCGCGGCTGCAGGTCGTAGCTGGCACGTAGCAGGTGCTCGACCGTGCCCATGCCACGCTGCGGTGCCACCCAGCGGCGTTCACCACCGGCAGCAAACAGGCCGGCGGCGTCACCCTGGCGCAGCGCCAGGTACGCCACCACCAGCGAAGCGTTCAAGGCGTGGTCGAAATGCGAGAGCCCGCCTTCGCTGGCCAGCATGCGCCGCCCACTGTCGAGCATCAGCAGCAGCTGCTGGTTCTTCTCGTCCTGGTACTCACGCGAGACCAGTTTGCGTGCACGCGCGGTGGCCTTCCAGTCGAGCTGGCGCAGGCTGTCGCCGATGCGGTACTCGCGCATCTGGTGGAAGTCGGTGCCCTCACCGCGGCGGCGCTTCACGTGCGCACCGACCAGCCGCGAGGCCTGGTCGGCACTGAACAATGCGAAGCGGGTGAGCGGCACGAAGTTCGGATAGACCCGCACGTCCAGCGCGGGAGCCAGCGTGCGTTGCTGCCACCACAGGCGCCACGGCGAGCGCATGCGCAGGTGCACGCCTTCAAAGCGGAAGTGCCCACGCTGCAGCGGGTGCAGGTGATAGTGCAGGGTGGAGGCGCTGCCGGCCTGCAGGCGCACGCGCTGCGGCAGCGATTCCAGCGGCCAGCCGCCCGGCACCAGGTCGAACACCTGCACCGTCATCGACGTGTCTGCCTGCAGCCGCAGCGCGGCCTCGCGGCGCACGCCCAGTGCCAGCGCTTCGGGCAGTTCGCGTTGCACCTGCGGCGACGGACGCCGCGACTGCCGCCACAGATCCATCAACGCCGGCACGGCAATCGCCAGTGCCGCCAGCGCCCAGCTCCAGCGCGGCAGCAACCCGCCCAGCACCAGGCCACCCAAGGCGGCCCAGGCCAGCAGCAGCGCCAGCAGCAGCGGGGCCGGCCTCATCGGCGCGGCGCTTCCACCTTGGCCAGCAGCGCGCCCAGCACGTCGTCGGCGTCCTGGCCTTCGATCTGCAGTTCCGGGGCCAGCGCGATGCGGTGGCGAAGCGCCGGGCGTGCGATGTCGCGCACATCATCCGGAGTGACGAAATCACGGCCGGCCAGGACCGCCTGCGCGCGCGAAGCACGCACCAGCGCGATGCTGCCACGGGGGCCGGCACCGACCGCGATACCCGGCCACTGCCGGGTGGCGGCAACGATGCGCACCGCGTAGTCGATCACTTCGTCATCGACGGTGATCGCTGCAGTGGCACGCTGCAGTTCCAGCAACTCGCCGGCACCGAGCACGCGCGGCACCTGGCTCAGGTCGAAATCGCTGGCAGCACGACCACTGGTGATCGCGGTCACCATGCGCTTCTCGTCCTCCAGCTGCGGGTAGTCGATCAGCACCTTCAGCAGGAAACGGTCCAGCTGCGCTTCCGGCAGCGGGTAGGTGCCCTCCTGCTCCAGCGGGTTCTGCGTGGCCAGCGCCATGAACGGCGGCGCCAGGGTGAAGGCCTTGCCTTCGATGGTCACCTGGCCTTCCTGCATCACTTCCAGCAGCGCCGACTGGGTCTTGGCCGGTGCACGGTTGATCTCATCGGCCAGCAGCAGATTGGTGAACACCGGGCCGCGGCGGATCTTGAAGCTCTCGCTCTTCGGGTCGTACACCGCGTGGCCGCTGACGTCGCTGGGCATCAGGTCGGGGGTGAACTGCACGCGACCGTAGTCCAGCTCCAGGGCCTGGGCCAGCGCGCGCACCAGCAGCGTCTTGCCCAGCCCGGGCACGCCTTCGATCAGCACGTGGCCGCCGGCCAGCAGGGCCACCAGAATCTGGTCCAGCACATCGGCCTGGCCGATGAAGGCGTGTCCGACGGCGGTGCGGATGGCATCGACGCGTTCGATCAGGCGGGCGTTGGCGGCCGCCGGCAGCTCGGGGACTTCGGTCATAGCAGGGATCTCATCTGGAGCAGCAAGCGGATGCGCTCGCGCAGGGCGGAGGAATCGTGCGGCGGAGGGGGCGTGAGCGCGCTGGCAACGCGGCCTTGAGGCCACTTCAGCAGCTCGGCGATGGCCTGATCGCGTGGCGCACCCTCCAGTGCGGCCGCAACCGGTGCGCGCAGGCGCAGGCGGTGCAGGAACAGGGCGAGTACGGCCTCGTACAGGCGCGTACCGTGGCCGAAACGCAGCAGCAGTTCACCACTGGCACGCACGTGTTCCAGCAGCGAACGGCGTTCCAGTACCGGTGACGGCAGCAGGCTGCCGAAGCGCTGCGAGCGGCCCCACAACCAGCCCAGCAGGGCCAGCAGCAGTGGCGCCCACAGTGGCCAGCCCTGGTAGAACATGCGCGACCACAGCGACGGCGGGCGGCTGGCGTAGATCAGCCAGACCGCACCCTTGCCGTAGTTCGGATCGAGCAGATAGCGGGTCAGGTCGCGGTGCGACGCGTCGTGCAGGCCGTCGCTGGCCTTGCCCCCTGCCGATGCCAGGCGCGCTGCCGGTGAGTCCACCTCGCTGCGCATGAACTCCATGTCGGCCAGCACGCTCACCTTGCCCTGGCCATTGCGCAGGCGCGCAAACACCAGGTCGCGATCCGTGCCCCAGCGACGTTCGGCCTGTGCACTGGCGGCAAAACCCAGGGTGAAGCGGCGGCCTCCACAGAACTCAACGTGACCAGGATCGTCGTCGACATGGAACGGCTGGCAGTCGCTGCGCTGGAACAGGCTGTCCACGCCCAGCTGATCCAGCAGGGGCCCCTGCGTGCTGCCGGCATCGTCCTCGGCCGGTGGCGGCGTCCGCACCAGCAGGTGGCCGCCCCCGTCGACCCAGTCCAGCAGCGCGCTGGCGACGGGCGGCGGCAGTTCGCTGCTGTCCTGCAGCAGCACCACCGTGTCCTGCGGCCCCAGCGTCATTTGCCGCAGTTCCAGCCGTGGCCGCGAGTGCACGTCAATGCCGTCGGCGCGCAGGGCCTGGCCGAGCACGTACAGCGGGTTGTAGCCAGCTTCGCCCTGCGGCGGCAGCTGCACGGTCTCGGTCACCCGCTCATGCGTGCGCAGGTAAAGGATCGTCAGCGGTACACCGAACAGCACCACTGCACCGAGCAGCAGCGACCAGAACAGGCGCGGGCTCATGCCTGCCACCCGTACTGCTGGCGCAGCGTATCGGCCAATGCATCGAAATCGGCGCGGCTGGGCAGGCGGCCACCGTAGGCGGCGTACTGCCACATGCGCACGATGCGCGCGAACAGGTCACGGTCGCTGGCCTCGGGCATGCGCCGCGACGCGCGCAGGCATTGCGCTTCGGTGGCACCGGGTGGAAGCGCGATACCGCTGCGCTCGCCCACCGTGCGCACGCTGGCGCGGTACAGAAGGGCCAGCGCCTGCCGCGGCCGGCCCTGGTCCCAGAGCAGGCCGGCCTGGGTGGCCACGTCCGGCGGCAGCACCACCGGCAACTCCACCTGTTCCTCCACCACCGGCGGTGCGGCCTCGGCCTTGCGTCGGCCACTGCCCCGCAGCCACGGCAGCCACAGCCGTGCGGTCAGCAGCAGCACCAGCAGCAGGACGCCGAGCAGCCCCCACAGGCCCCATTCGGCCAGCCGCGCCAGCCAGGCGATGCCGTCCTTGCGCGCTTTGCGTTCACCGTTGCTGTTGGTGTCACGCTGCAGCTGCTTGTCTTCCTTCTTCTCTTCCTCGGCCTGTTCGATCGGCTTCCAGCGGGTGACCTGGCGGGTCGGGCGCTGCAGCGGGTCTTCATAGGCGCGGTTCACTGCCTGACGGAAACCGGCGGTGTCCACCGGCGTACCGCCGAAGATCATTGCCGGGGTGTTGGCCGGGTCGATGGTCGGTGCTTCGTCGCTTTCCTCGGCGTCGATGCCACGGTCGTTGGGCTTGCCCATGGCGCGTTCGGGCTCGGCGTCTGTGTCCTGCGCATGCACCGGTGCGGAGACCAGCGGCAGTGCCAGGCACAGCAGCAGGGCCAGCGTCGATGCCGCCGGCAGTAGCCGCTCGCGCAGGCGGCGCAGGGCGATCTCCACATCCCAGGCTTCCATCTGCGTGCGCCGGTTCAAGTACAGGCCAAAGCCCGCACCGACGAAGAACGGGCCGATCAGCACCGAGGCCAGCCAGCACGCCAGGTTGAAGCCCAGCCGTGCCCATGCGGGTGTGTCCTGGCCGATCATGTCCCATGCGGCGCGCCATGATTCGGACATCAGCTCCAGTGGCATGAACATGAACACCGCACCGATCGCGCCGGACACCAGCACGGCTTCGAACGCCATGCAGGTCACGGTCAGTACCAGTGCCGCGCCCACTGCGCCGGCTGCCACTGCACGACGACGTGGGCCGCGCTGGCCCGGTGTGTTGCCTTCCAGCAGGTTCACCGGCAGGCACAGGCTGCGCAGCACGCTGAAACGACGCCAACCCAGGTAGCCCCAGAAGCCGCTGTTGCCCCAGTGACGTTGCGCACGCAGCGCGGCCAGCGTGCCGACTGGTTCACCGAAGATGCCGCGCGACAGCACATACAGCGGCGCACGTTCGAACAGCGGTTTGCACCACCACATCGCCAGCCAGGCCCAGCCGAAGGCATCCAGCCACCAGCCCAGCGCGTTGAAGATCACGAACAGCGGTGCACTGGCCAGCAGCCAGCTGCCCCACAGCGCGCGCGCGTGACGGCGGGACAGCGCGGTGCCCAGCTCCATCGCTTCCCAGCCACTGCGGGCACGCAGCGCCACGTCCAGGTGGTCAATGCGCATGGCCAGCTCCACGTCCGCCGCGCCACAGCCACAGCAGCACGCCGGCCCACAACACACCGGCCACGCTGAACTTGCCCCATGCAGGTACTTCGGCGATCGATGACCAGAAGGCTTCGATGAAGGCGGCCACCAACAGCATGAAGGCGACGCCGAGGCACAGCCGCGCGCCGATGCGGCCGCCGTCGACCAGTGCGTCCAGGCGGCTGCGCCGGCCCGGCGCCAGCAGCTTCATGCCCAGCTGCAGGCCGGCACCGCCAGCGATCACGATCGCAGTCAGCTCGAAGGCGCCGTGGCCGACCACGAAGCGCCAGAACGGGTCGCCATGGCCGATGTGCTGCAGGTGGCCGGCCACTGAACCGATGATCACGCCGTTGAACAGCAGCACCAGCAGCGTGCCCAGCCCGGCCAGCAGTCCGCTGGCGAAGGTGCGCAGGGCGATGCTGATGTTGTTCATGATGTAGTGGCCGAACATCATCCAGTCGGTGCCGCTGTCACGCCCCAGGCGCTCGGCGGCGGGATCGTACATGCGCTCCATCTCTGCGATCTGGCGGTTGTCCATCAGCATGTGGATCAGGTCCGGATAGACCTGCACCAGCACGAAGCAGGCCACCGCCGGCAGCGCGAACATCGCCAGCGCTACCCACATGCTGCGCGCCTGGCTGCGCACCAGCAGCGGGAAGTCGGCCACCAGGAACTCCAGGGCACCCCGCCAACGTGTCGGCGGCGTGCGGTACAGCACGCTGTGGCCGTGCTGCATCAGCTGCTGCAGGCGCTGCACCAGCTGCGGGCTGTAGCCGCGCTCGCGGGCCAGCGCCAGCTGCTGGCACAGCCGCCGGTAGCGCTGCGGGAAGGTCGTGTCGTCCAGTGCCAGGCCGCTGGCCTTGCGGCGCGTGCGGCGTGAGGCGCCGGCACGCAGCAGCAGCCACTGCTCCAGGTCCTGCCATTCCCGCTGGTAGCGGGCGACGAACTGCTCCTGTTTCATCGCCGCCCCAGCAGCCAGTTGGCCATCGCATACAGGCGCAGAACGCCGACCTGGCCGTGGGTGCCGGTCAGCGGCTCGGCAATACCGGCCAGCTCCTGCTGGCGCGCCGCCGACAAGCGTGGCGCGCGCTCGGCGAAGGCCATCAGCGCGGCCTGTTCCTCTGGTCGCAGGGGCTGCGGCGGGGCCAGCACGCTGTCGATGGTCGGCGGCGGTGGCAGATACAGCGCGGGTGCATGCACCACCACGGTGCCGGCCACCAGGTCGCCCAGGCGGCGGCCATGCGGATCGAACAGGCTGCTGATCAGGCCCAGCGCATAGCCGAAGGGCAGCATGTCCACCGTGCGCAGCAGGTTGCGGGTGATCGCCGCCATCCAGCCTACCGGCGCGCCATCGCGGGACAGCACGCGCAGCCCCAGCGCACGCTTGCCCAGGGTGCGTCCCCACACTGCTTCGCAGACGATCGGGTAGGCCCAGTAGACCAGGAACATCAGCACCAGGTAGAGGCCGGAGCCGAACTTGTCCAGCAGCGCCAGCGGAATGGACACCAGCACCAGTGCCGCGATGCGCACGCCGAGATCGACCAGCCAGGCCATCGCCCGCGGTACCGGGCCGGCGGCAGGCAACTGCAGCGGCACACCCTCTGGCGTCACCACCTCGCGGTAGGTATCGAGCATCGGTGCGGCCATCAGCGCGATGGCCTTCGTTGTGGGCGCCGGAGTCCTCTCCGGCAGGCAGCCACAGGCATGGGGGTCTCGACAGGTCCTGGTCGGGCCCAGACTTTAGCAGAGCCGCGTGGCGGCGTTGGCTGCTCAGCCCCGGTATTCGTCCTTCAACCGCACGTAGTGGTCGGCCGAATAGTGCAGCGACTCGATCTCCTTGTCGCTCAGCGTGCGCGCCGGCCGCGCCGGGTTGCCGACCCACAGCTCGCCTTCGCCCACCACCTTGCCCGGGCCGACCACCGCACCGGCGCCGACGAAGCCATGGCGCTCCACGCGGGCGCCGTCGAGGATGCAGGCGCCCATGCCGATCAGGCTGTAATCGCCGATCGTGCAGGCGTGGATGATGCAGCCGTGGCCGACGGTCACGCCTTCGCCGATCAGGGTCGGGTAGCCGGCCTTGTTGTACGGGCTGTGGTGGCTGACATGGATGATGGTGCCGTCCTGCACGTTGGTGCGCGCACCGATGCGC
This sequence comes from Stenotrophomonas geniculata ATCC 19374 = JCM 13324, assembly GCF_001431625.1. Classification (GTDB taxonomy): domain Bacteria; phylum Pseudomonadota; class Gammaproteobacteria; order Xanthomonadales; family Xanthomonadaceae; genus Stenotrophomonas; species Stenotrophomonas geniculata. Next base: position 26,607 of record NZ_LLXT01000028.1, on the reverse strand, counting down.
ACGTAGTTGACATCGCCGCGGATGACCGTGCCCGGCCACACCGACACGTCGTCGGCCAGCTCCACGTCACCGATGACGGTGCAGGCCGGGTCGATGTACACGCGCTCGCCGAGGACGGGCATCTTGTCGCGGAAGGGGCGCAGCGGGTTCATCGAAGTCTCCGGAAATCAGGGCGTTCGCGACGATGATACGCGCTCGGCCAATGGCGGCCCCCCGCCGACACCTGCAACTGCCGGGATGCTTCATGCATCCGTGTCGACCAAGGTCGACACCTACCAGAGGCGGATCGCGCGCCGCATTGCAGTAGATCCACGCCGTGCGTGGATGGCATCCACCGGTCCCGTGTTACGCCACGCGGCCGCGGCGTGCGCGTTCCAGATGCACCAGCAGCAGCGAGATCGCCGCCGGCGTCATGCCGGGAATCCGCTGTGCCTGGCCGATGGTCTGCGGGCGTACGCGCTCCAGCTTCTGCAGTGCTTCGGCCGACAGCCCGCGCACCGTCGCGTAATCGAAGGCTTCAGCGATCGGCGTGGCTTCGTGCCGCTGCTGGCGCTCGATTTCCTCGCGCTGGCGATCCAGATAGCCGGCGTACTTCACGCCGATCTCCACCTGCTCGGCCACTTTGGCGTCGGCTACCGCCGGGCCCAGCGACGGCACCTGCATCAGCTGCGCGTAGTCCAGCTCCGGGCGCTTGATCAGGTCCAGCACGTTGGTTTCGCGGCTGACCGCCACGCCCAGCGTGTCCTGCACTTCGCGGCCCAGCGCATTGGCCGGGGTCGCCCACAGTGCACCCAGGCGTGCGCGCTCGGCGGCGACGGCGGCCTGCTTGGTCTCGAACGCGTTCCAGCGGCGGTCATCCACCAGGCCCATCTCGCGGCCGGCCGGGGTCAGGCGCTGGTCGGCGTTGTCTTCGCGCAGTTGCAGGCGGTACTCGGCGCGGCTGGTGAACATGCGGTACGGCTCGTTGGTGCCGTGGGTGATCAGGTCATCCACCAGCACGCCCAGGTACGCCTCGTCGCGGCGCGGGCACCAGCCGTCCAGCCCGCGCACCTGGCGTGCGGCGTTGAGGCCGGCCAGCAGGCCCTGCGCGGCGGCTTCTTCATAACCGGTGGTACCGTTGATCTGGCCGGCGAAGAACAGGCCGTTGACCAGCTTGGTTTCCAGCGAGGCCTTCAGCCCGCGCGGATCGAAGAAGTCGTATTCGATGGCGTAGCCGGGGCGGGTGATGTGCGCGTTCCCGAAACCGCGGATGCTGCGCACCATCTCCAGCTGCACGTCGAACGGCAGCGAGGTGGAGATGCCGTTGGGGTAGATCTCGACGATGCCCAGGCCTTCGGGTTCGACGAAGATCTGGTGGCTGGCCTTCTCGGCGAAGCGCACCACCTTGTCCTCGATGGACGGGCAGTAGCGCGGGCCGATGCCTTCGATCTGGCCGCTGTACAGCGGCGAGCGGTGCAGCGCGTCGCGGATGATCTGGTGGGTCTGCTCGGTGGTGTGGGTGATCCAGCAGCTGACCTGCTGCGGATGTTCGTCCACCGAGCCGAGGAAGGACATCACCGGGCGCGGCGTGTCGCCCGGCTGCTCGTCCATCACGCTGTAGTCCAGCGAGCGGCCATCGATGCGCGGCGGCGTGCCGGTCTTCAGGCGGTCGACCTGGAACGGACGCTCGCGCAGGCGCGCGGCCAGCGTGGTGGCCGGCGGGTCACCCATGCGGCCGGCGGCGTACTGGGTCGGGCCGACATGGATCTTGCCGGCCAGGAAGGTGCCGGCGGTCAGCACCACGGCCTCGGCGTCGAAGCGCAGGCCGGTCTGGGTGATGACCCCACGCACGGCATCGCCTTCGATGACCAGGTCATCGACCGCGGCCTGGAACACCGTCAGGTTGGCCTGGCCTTCGACGATGGCGCGGATCGCCATGCGGTACAGGTTGCGGTCGGCCTGGCAACGGGTGGCACGCACGGCCGGGCCCTTCGATGCGTTGAGCGTGCGCCACTGGATGCCGGCGCGGTCGGCGGCATGCGCCATCGCACCGCCCAGGGCGTCGATCTCCTTGACCAGGTGGCCCTTGCCGATGCCGCCGATGGCCGGGTTGCAGCTCATCGCGCCCACCGTTTCGATGTTGTGGGTCAGCAGCAGGGTGCGCACGCCGGTGCGGGCCGCGGCCAGCGCGGCTTCGGTGCCGGCGTGGCCACCGCCGATGACGATGACGTCGTAACGATGGAAGGACGGGTTCATGGGGGCTGTTCAGCTTGGGGCAGGCGCGGCCGGAGGCGCCGCCGGGGTGGCGATTTTAGCGCCATTCGGGGTCCGGACGCCGGCGCCGGCCAGTTGGTGGCGAAATCGGCCCTAAAGTTGGCAGGATTTTTGCAGATAACCCAATAGCACCCATCGTGGCTGGCGCCGTAGGCGCCCGTGACCGGAATTGGAACAGGGGCCGGTACAGGCGCACGGTGGGGGAGCAGAGGGCCGGCAGTCGGGGGACTGTCCGGCCCTGTTTTTTTGGGGCTGTCGGGAAGGCGCCATCCACGCATGGCGTGGATCTACTGAAGCTGGGCTTTCGCCGGTTGGCGACCTGACAAAACAAACGGCCCCGCATTGCGGGGCCGTCTGCCTTCAGAGGTGCCGACATCCGACAGGGCCGGAACAGGGGGGATCCAGATGTTCCTGTCGGATATCGACGTAGAGCTTTTTGCGGCGGCCCGTGTCGTTTTTGTCACTTTGTGACGCGGGCCGTCACTGTCCGCGTAGAGTGCGGCTTAGACCGTGTGAAATGCAAGACGGTTCAGCGCTCAACTGTGCGCTGCGTCGCACGATCCATGTTGCGCCAGGGGGAACCGTTCATCCTCGGCGCACTCGGTGCCGGTGCCGGACGGGCCTGCGGCGGGGGCGCCGACGGCTGCGCGTTCGACTGCGGCGGACGGCGCATCGAGTCCATGTTCCGCCACGGCGAACCACCGTTGTACGACGGTCGCGACGGCGGCGGCGGACGGTGCTCGCCACCATTGCCCGGGCGCGGCGGCGGGCGATGGTTGTGCGGCGGGCGGTAGATCGGGCGCGAGTAATACGGATTGCCGTAGCCGCCGTAGTAGCCGCCATAGCCACCGTAGTAGGGGCCGTAGTTGTAGGGATAGCCGGCCGGGTAGCGGTACTCCACCGACGGCGCACCGTGGTAGTAGCTGCCGCTGCGGCCGCCGCCGACATAGTCGTAGGTGGTGCAGCCGGTCAGGGCCAGCAGCAGGCCACCGGCAAGCATCAGGCGCATTTTCATGGTGGGTCCCCCCAGAGGACGGGTGTGCAGTCAGCTTCGGGCGCCAGCGTTGAATCGGCCCTTAATTCCGCCGGCCAGGATGAATGGAGGCGTAGGGCTGCATGCTGGCATGACCTGTGTCCCGGTCGCCAGCGCGAAGCCATACGTTAATCTTGCGTCATGAGCGATTCACTGTTGCCCCGCGCCGATGACCTCCTGCTTGCTGCGGCGAGGATCGCCCCGCACGCCAGCGTGACGCCGGTGCTGCGCTCGCGCACGCTCGATGCGCTGGCCGGCGCACAGCTGGCGTTCAAGGCCGAGCACCTGCAGCGCGGTGGCGCATTCAAGTTCCGTGGTGCCTGCAACGCGGTGTGGTCGCTGGAGGCCGATCGCGCCAGTGCCGGTGTGGTGACCCACTCCTCCGGCAATCATGGCGCCGCCTTGGCGCTGGCCGCGCGCACGCGTGGCATTCCCTGTCATGTGGTGGTGCCGGAAGGCGCGGTGGCGGCGAAGTTGGCCAATATTGCCCGCCATGGCGCGACGCTCTGGCGCTGCCCGCCGACCATTGCCGACCGTGAGGCCACCTGTGCCAGGGTGCAGGCCGATACCGGCGCGACCCTGGTGCATCCCTATACGGACCCGGCGGTGATGGCCGGGCAGGGCACTGCCGCCCTGGAACTGCTGCACAGCGACGGCCCGTTTGATGTGCTGGTAGTGCCGGTGGGTGGTGGTGGCCTGGCCAGCGGTACTGCGCTGGCGCTGCAGCACGCCAGCCCGCAGACACGCCTGGTGCTGGCCGAGCCAGCCGGAGCCGACGATACCGCGCGCTCGCTGGCCGCTGGCGAGCGGCAGGGCGCGTTCACCCCGGACACGATCTGCGATGGACTGCGTACCCTGATCGGCGCGCCCAATTTCGAACTGCTGCGCGCGGCCGGTGCCGAGGTGATCGTGGTCGATGACACTGCGACCATGGCCGCAATGCGCCTGCTGTGGGAGGTGCTCAAGCAGGTGGTCGAGCCATCCTCGGCCACCGTACTGGCCGCGGTGCTGGCACAGCCGCAACGTTTTGCCGGCCTGCGCGTGGGCCTGGTGCTGTCCGGCGGCAACGTCGACCTGCCCGCGTTGCGCTGGGGGGCGCCATGAGCCGCGACCGGCATCGGCCTCGCACCGGCCTGCTGGGCTGGCTGTGGCGGCTGTTTGTCCTGCTGGTGATCTGGCTGCTGGGTGTGACTGCCTGGATCGTCTGGGTCGGCGAGCGCGACCAGGCCGCCAAGGCCGATGCCATCATCGTGCTGGGTGCGGCCGCCTATGACGCCAAGCCATCGCCGGTGTTCGAAGAACGTATCCGGCATGGACTGGACCTGTACGAGGCCCGGTACGCGCCGCTGCTGATCTTTACCGGCGGCTATGGCGGCACCGGTGCGCGCTTCTCCGAATCGCAGGTGGCGCGCCGCTACGCGCTCAAGCATGGCGTGCCGGACGATGCGATCCTGATCGAGACCGCTTCGCGCAACACCGTGCAGAACCTGGTCGAAGCCAAGCGACTGATGGACCAGCGCGACCTGCACCGGGTGATCATCGTCAGCGACCCGCTGCACATGGCGCGCGCGCTGCGACTGAGCAAGGCACTGGGCATCGATGCGCTGGCCTCGTCCACGCCCAGCACGCGCTTCCGCAGCTTCCACACCAGCTGGCGCTTCCTGGTGCAGGAGATCTACTTCTTCCACCGCGACCTGGTGCGCCCGCCGCTGAGTTCGCCGGCCAATACCTGAGCGGCTGCCGCGCCGCTGCGCTCGCCGGGCATGGCCCGGCGCTACCATTGGTGCACCCGGTGCGGCCCCTATCGCGCGCCCGGTAGCGCCGGGCCATGCCCGGCGGCTTTCGATCAGGTCTGCTTGCGTCGGATCGGAATCGCCGACACCGGCACCGAGGCCACGTCATGCCCGCCTTCGCGGATTGGTGCGCCGGGGTCCGGTGCCCAGGCATGGGCATAGATCACTTCCCAGCTGCTGGGCAGCTTGCCGTCGGCGCGCCGCATCGGTTCATACGCCGCTGCCGCCGCCGCGAAACGGCTACGCCCGGTCAGTGTGTGGCGGCGGTCCACCCGCGCGTTGGTCGCGCCCATCGCGCGCAGTTCGCGCATCAACGAGGGCAGGTCGTCGTAGGTCAGGGTGAACAGATCGCGGTCCAGCACCGGGTCGCGGAAGCCCGCCATCATCAACGCATCGCCGAACTGGGCGATCTGCGCGAAGCGGCTCACGTGCGGGCGGTCATCGGCGGCCGCGAAGGCTTCGTTGAGTTCGATCAGGGTTTCCGGGCCGAAGGTGGAACACAGCAGCAGGCCACCGGGCTTGAGCACGCGACGGAAGCCTGCGAACACCGCCGGCAGGTCGTCCACCCACTGCAGGCACAGGTTGCTGAAGATCACATCCACGCTGTTGTCCGCCAACGGCAATGCGGCGGCGTCGCCGCACAGGCGCTGGAACGGCTTCCACCAGCCGGCCTGGCGCTTGGCCTGGTCCAGCATCGGCAGCGCCACGTCCAGCGCGATCACCTGCGCCTTCGGCCAGCGCTTCTTCATCAACGCGCTGGCGTGGCCGGTGCCGGCACCGATGTCCAGCACCACCTCGGGCTTGCGTGCCTCCAGGTAGTCCAGCGATTCGATCAGCCGCGACTGCACCTCGCGCTGCAGGGCGGCGGCGGCGTCATAGCTGCTGGCGGCACGCGCGAACGCGCGGCGGACATGGCGGGCATCGAAGTGGGACGGCATTGCGAAAGTCTCTTAGAACGTACCGGGGTAGGCGCCGCCGTCGATCAGCAGGTTCTGTCCGGTGAGGTAACCGGCCTGTGCACTGCACAGGAAGGCGCAGGCGGCGCCGAATTCGTCAGGCATGCCGAAGCGGCCGGCGGGAATCTGCTGGCGGCGGCGTTCGGCGACTTCGCCGGCATCGCCGTCCTTGCCCGCACTGTGGGCGAAGTTGGCGCGCAGGCGGTCGGTGTCGAACTGGCCGGGCAGCAGATTGTTGATGGTGACGTTGTGGGCCACCGTGCGGCGCGCCAGGCCGGCGACGAAACCGGTCAGGCCACTGCGCGCGCCGTTGGACAACGCCAGGATGTCGATCGGGGCTTTCACCGCCGACGAGGTGATGTTGACGATGCGGCCGAAGCCGCGCTCGATCATCGCGTCGACGGTGGCGCGGATCAGCGCGATCGGCGCCAGCATGTTGGCGTCCAGCGCGGCAATCCAGTCGTCGCGTTCGAAATTGCGGAAATCACCGGGCGGCGGACCACCGGCATTGTTGACCAGGATGTCCACCTGCGGGCAGGCGGCCAGCGCCGCAGTGCGGCCGGCCTCGGTGGTGACGTCGGCGGCGACGGCGCGCACCTCACCGGCACCGGGCAGTGCACGCAGTTCGTCGGCGGCGACCTTCAGTGCAGCCTCGCCACGCGCCACGATCACCACGTTCACGCCCTCGCGTACGAGCGCACGCGCGCAGCCCAGGCCCAGCCCCTTGCTTGCGCCGCAGACCAGTGCCCAGCGGCCGTTGATACCCAGATCCATGCGTCAATCCTGCGGAATTCGGAGGGGGCTCATTGTCCGCCATCGGCCGGCGACAGGCCGGCAACGAAGTGTTGCAGGGCGGCGGCCACTTCGTCGGCATGGCCGAGGAAGGGCGCATGGCCGCCGTGGGCGATGGTCAGCGCCTGCGCACCCGGGGCCAGCGCCGCAGCGGCCTGCATGGCGACCGGTGACACCAGGCGGTCGCGCTGGCCGGCGATCCACAGGCTGGGCTTGCCCAGCGTCGGCAGTGCCCCGCGCAGGTCGGTGCTCTCCAGCAGGCGCAGGCCTTCCAGCAGGGCGCGTTCGGTGGGCGCACCGCGCTCGACCAGGCGCTGGCGCAGGGTGCGCAGTTCCTCGCGGGCATGCGCCGAGCCCATCACGTCCAGCGCGAGGAAGCGTTCCAGCGTGCCGCCGAAGTCGGTCGCCAGCTCACGCCCGAACTGCTCGAACACCGCCGGCTCCACCGCGTGCGGCCAATCCTCGCCACGCACGAAACGCGGCGTGGCGGCGATCATCGCGAGACCGCGGACCTTCGGCAGCGTGGCCGCCGCATGCAGTGCGAACAGGCCGCCCAGCGACCAGCCGCACCACACCGCCGGGGGTGTGGCCGCGGCAATGGCACTGACCACGAACGGCAGGCGCAGCGGCGTGGTGTCGTCGCGGCTGTGGCCATGGCCGGGCAGGTCGACCAGGTGCAGGGTGAACTGGTCTGCCAGGCGCTGCACCAGCGGCGCGAATACACCGCCCTGCAGGGCCCAGCCGTGGATCAGTACCAGGTCCGGCCCACGGCCGGTGACGTCAATATGCATGGGCAACGACACGGAACTCAGGCAAAAGCGGGCAGCGGCGGTGGCGCGGCTTCACGCACGGCCAGGGTCACGCGATCGCGCGCGCTGGCGATGGCCTCCACCAGGCCACGCACCTGTTCCGGCGTATGCAGCGCGGACAGTGTCACGCGCAGGCGTGCCTTGCCTTCCGGCACCGTCGGCGGGCGGATTGCACCGACCAGCCAGCCGGCCTGTTCCAGCGCCGTGGACATCGCCACGGCGGTGCGGTCATCGCCGCACAGCAGCGGCTGGATCGGTGTTTCCGAAGCCATCAGGTCCAGGCCATGGCGACGCGCTTCAGTGCGGAACAGCGCGATCAGGTCGGTCAGCTTTGTGCGACGCCAGTGGTCGCGGCGCGCCAGGCGCACTGCTTCAAGCGCAGCAGCGGCCATCGCCGGTGGCACGGCGGTGGTGTAGATGTACGGGCGCGCGGTTTCGGCCAGATGCTCGATCAGGTCGTCGCGGCCCAGCACCAGCGCACCGGAACCGCCCAGTGCCTTGCCCAGTGTGACCAGCTGCAGCGGTACGTCGTCCACGCCCAGCCCGGCGGCGGCCACGGCACCACGGCCATCACCGACCACGCCGACACCGTGCGCATCATCCACATAGAACAGCGCCTGCTGCAGGCGTGCCACAAGCGACAATGCACGCAGCGGTGCGATGTCGCCATCCATGCTGAAGACACCATCGGTGGCCAGCATGGCCGCGCCATCGGGCGCGTGCTTGAGCTGACGCATTGCGCCTTCCGGATCCAGGTGCGGATAGCGGCGCAGACGTGCACCGGCCAACCGGGTCGCATCGAGCAGGCTGGCGTGGTTGAGCTTGTCCTGCACGCACACGTCGTTCTCTTCGCTCAGCAGTGCCTGCTGCACCGCCAGATTGGCGGCGAAGCCACTGCCGAACAGCAGCGCACGTGGATAGCCAAGCCACTCGGCCACCTCTCGTTCCAGCGCCTCATGCAAGGCATGATGGCCGCAGACCAGGTGCGAGGCACCGGCGCCAGCGCCTTCGCGTGCGGCGGCGTCCTGCAGCGCGTTGACCACGCTGAACTGCTGGGCCAGGCCCAGGTAGTCGTTGCTGCAGAAGCCGGTCAGCCACTGGCCGTCCACTTCCAGGCGCACGCCATCACGACGGGTGACCGTGCGTCGCGGGCGGCGACGGCCTTGGGCATCGCGCAGAGCGCGCTGGGCGTGGAGGCGGGCGGTCAGGTCGGGGCGGGCCATGGTGGCTGAATGCGTCGACGGGGCGGCTAGGGTAGCGCGTTGCCGCGGCGCCTGCTTGCGGCCCGTCTCAGGCCGCGTGAGCGCAGCCACAGCCGGGCGTATCGGCACTGATATCGGCGTGCACGGTACCGCCGTGGTCGTGGCCTTCGGCATCCACCTGCACCGCCATCGGCTGCAACCCCAGCCGAGCGAACAGGGCCAGGTCGCGCTCGCTTTCCGGGTTGCCGGTGGTCAGCAGCTTGTCGCCGTAGAAGATGGAGTTGGCGCCGGCCAGGAAACACAGCGCCTGCAGTTCGTCACTCATCGCCTCGCGCCCGGCCGACAGCCGCACCATCGAGCGCGGCATGGCGATGCGGGCCACCGCGATCATGCGCACGAACTCGAATGGGTCCAGTTCGGCGCTGCCATGCAGCGGCGTACCCGCCACCTGCACCAGCTTGTTGATCGGCACCGAATCCGGATGCGCCGGCAGCGTGGCCAGCGCCAGCAGCAGGCCGACGCGCTGCGCGCGCGTCTCGCCCATGCCGACGATGCCGCCGCAGCAGGTCTTCAGGCCGGCATCGCGCACGTGTTCCAGCGTATCCAGGCGGTCCTGGTACTGGCGCGTGTGGATGATCGAATCGTAGTAGTCCGGCGCGGTGTCGAGGTTGTGGTTGTAGTAGTCCAGGCCCGCATCCTTCAGCGCACGCGCCTGCTCGCCACTGAGCATGCCCAGCGTGGCGCAGGTCTCCAGGCCCAGCGCCTTCACCCCGGCGATCATCGCCGCCACCTTCGGGATGTCGCGGTCCTTCGGCGATCGCCACGCGGCACCCATGCAGAAGCGCGAGGCACCGGCGGCCTTGGCCTGGCGTGCCTTGGCCAGCACCGCGTCGGTCTCCATCAGCTTCTGCGGGTTCACCCCGGTGTTGTAGCGCTGCGCCTGCGGGCAGTACGCGCAGTCTTCCGGGCAGCCGCCGGTCTTCACCGACAGCAGCGTGGACACCTGCACCTGCGCCGGATCGAAGTGCTCGCGATGGACCGCTGCGGCGCGGAACAGCAGCTCGGGGAACGGCAGATCGAACAGCGCCTGCAGTTCGTCGTGTTGCCAGTCGTGGCGGATGGCAGCAGCCATGGCGGGACCTTGGGTACGAGTGGAGCGAGGGCGGCAGTGTGGGTGGGCGCGCGCAGGCTGTCAACAATATTCATGTTTACATGGTTTACAGTGTTTGCGCTCCGGGCGATCCCGCCCGGAGCGTTGCTTCTGTCGTCGAGCGCGAAAAGTGATCGGCATCAAGGCGTGTGCGGTGTTTCGCTGATCAGCGCGGTCACCTTGCCGAGGATGAAGGGACCGTCATCGAAGTAGCCGTGGCCCCAACCTTCGCGCTGGTCGGCATTGAGGTCATCAAGGGTCCACCAGCTCACCGCGCTTTCTCCCTTCCGGGCGAAGAACGCCTGGCAGGCCGAGATGTCTGCCCACGCCGCAGAGTTGCGATAGACGTTCTCCCGGGTGAAGAAGCGTTCCATGCCGAGCAGAGGCTCATCGGCAGCATCTTCGAAGATGTTGGACACGATGTAGAGCAGCGAACCGGGAAAGAACAGTGAGCGCTCGTTGGCTTCGTCGGCATCCCTCATCGCCAATTGCCGGAACCTCCCGATTCGGTCCTCGTGCTTCGAGATGGCACGCGCGAACCGACGACACGTCACCGCAGGCGCTTCGAGAATAAGGTCGAACTTCAGATCCGGAAGGATCTGCGCCGCCTGGTCCAACAGCTCGCACAGGAAGATGCTGCCGGCGCTGTGGCCGACGAGCGTGATGCGGGGAACAGGGGCTTCGGACTGCAACTGACTGTGCAGCTCGCGCAGGAATCTGACGCCACCCGATGCGGGGCCGTCGAATGAATCCTGTGCGTCCTTCTTCATGGGATTCCACCAGCCGATGCGCCCCACGTCATCGAGATAGAACTCACGCAGCACTTCTTCCACGATCACGGCAGAGACGGCGCCTGGGCGCCCTCGACCATTCTGCTGGCGCTGCCATACGCGTATCACCAGTCTGGCCACCTTGATGGCCAGCGCGATCCAATTCAATGCCACGGCTTTGTTGGGTGACGGAGTGCCAAACAGTTCCATGGCCGTGCGCTCGTTGACGATGGCCGCGCGTTCGGCTGGCGGTTCGTGTGCCAGCATCTTGTTGGCGGGCGCCAGCGTCGCCTCCCTGTAATCGTCACGGGCCTCGGCAATGGCCTGGTTCACCTCGGGATCATCAGCGAATTCCTGCGCGAGATCTGCCGAAAGGCTCTCCTCGTCGGGTGGCGCGGCGTTGAGGATCTTCATACCGGGCGTGAGAACCTGCCCGCCGCCTAGCTTTTCCAGGATCTTGTCGTGGACTTTCCTGAAGAGAAGTTTGGCAAGTACTGCACCCAGGATCTCGCCCAGGTTGTTCAACGGAGCTTCGATGTCACCCGTTTCCCAGACGAAGAACAAGGGGTAGGCCTGTGCCCGCACATAGGGGTCATGCAAGGCTTCTGCGATGCGCCGTCCACGCTTCTGCGAAACGCGGCCGCCATGTACATGGATAACGATTCCGGAAGGTGACCTGGCCTGCAGCGCGCGACCGACAATCCGGCGAAGGTCTGATTCCTGCAGCGTGCCATCACGAAGATGGATGATGTGATCCAGCGGGTCGTAGGCATTCATCTCACACTCCATTGTCATTGAGGATGTCGAGAACGAAGCAATTCACGCAGATGTCGGCACGCAGGTGCTGGCAAGCGCTACCGCGATGACGAGCGGTGGCGGCCTGTCGTTGCCGGCGGAGCTGCACCCCTCCCCAGAGGACAGCGGCTGCAATGCTACCTCCACGAGGCGCGTTGGACGAACCCGGAAGGAGTCGGCCGGCCTTCACACATGTGGGACGGCGTGCCATCGCTGCCAAAGCATGCGGTTCCCGGCGCGTGGGCGCATTCACCACATCCTGCAAGGCCTTCGGCCACAGTGGCCGCTGCCCAACCAAAGCGCTGGCGCGCAGACTCTTTCCCATGACCGATCTCCATCGCCTCCGCGGCCGCATCACCGCGCTAGTTCTCAGCGAAGCCTGGCGCCGCCGCGCCGCGCTCTGGGGCGGCGCCGTGGCCGTGGCGCTGGTGGCGATCCTGTTCGCCAAGGCCAGCGACGCGGCGTTCCATCTGTTCCAGCGCATCACGTCGCACTCGCCGTGGTGGGCCCTGCTGCTCACGCCGGGCATCTTCGCGCTGCTGGCCTGGTTGACCGCCGGTGTGCTCAAGCCCACGCGCGGCAGCGGCATTCCACAGGTCATCGCCGCGTTGGACAAGGCCGATGAGCCGTTCCGGAAGACCAACCTTTCACCCGCGGTTTCGGCCGGCAAGCTGCTGCTGACCTCGCTGTCACTGCTGGGTGGCGCCTCGGTGGGCCGCGAGGGCCCGACTGTGCACGTAGGCGCCAGCTTGATGTACCTGTTCGGCCGCTGGTTCGGTTTCAAGGATCCCCGCGAGCTCTCGCACTTCCTGCTGGCCGGTGGTGCGGCGGGTATCGCGGCGGCGTTCAACACGCCGCTGGCCGGCATCGTCTTCGCCATCGAGGAGCTCAGCGGTCGTTTCGAGCATCGCTTCTCGGGCACCCTGTTGACTGCGGTGATCGTCGGTGGCGTGGTGTCGCTGGGCCTGTTGGGCAACTACACCTATTTCGGCCATGTGAGCGCACGCCTGCCGCTCGGCCAGGGCTGGCTGGCAATCCTGCTGTGCGGCGTGGTGGCGGGCCTGCTGGGCGGCCTGTTCGCGCGTGCGGTGCTGGCCAGTGCGGCGGGCCGCCCGCGCTGGCTCGGGCAACTGCGGCAGCGGCATCCGGTTCTGTTGGCCGCAGGCTGCGGTCTGGTGGTGGTACTGCTCGCCCTGGTCTTCGGTGAAGGCGCGTTCGGCACCGGCTATGAGCAGGCGCGCAGCCTGGTGCAGGGGCAGGCGGTGGTCGGCCACGAGTTCGGGTTGATGAAGCTGCTGGCCAACCTCGCATCGTACGTGGCCGGTATTCCCGGAGGCTTGTTCTCGCCCGCGCTGGCGGTCGGTGCGGGACTGGGCCACAACCTGGCGGTGCTGATGCCCGGCGTGGACCCGCGCGCGTTCGTGCTGCTGGGCATGTGTGCGTACCTCACCGGCGTCACTCAGGCGCCACTGACTTCGGCGGTGATCTCGCTGGAGCTGACCGACAGTGGTGATCTGCTGCTGCCGATCCTGGCCACGGTGCTGATCGCGCGTGGCGTGTCCGGGCTGGTCTGCCGGGTGGCGATCTACCGTGGGTTGGCGGAGTTGTTGATGGTGCCGAAAGCAGAGCCAGCGGATAGGCATCACTGATTACCTTGATCAACAGGATCAATCAGGTCGAAATCTTCACTTTTGCAGTGAAGCTGATTCCGCGTTGCACCGTCTACCCGATGCCGGGTGCGCCGCTGAAGATGCGTCGACACCGGGGCTGTACCCGGACCTGCATCGAGAGCAACCATGATCAACTGCCGTATCCGCAGCCTGGCGGCTGCCGTCCTGGCCCTGGCCAGTTCCCCCGCGCTGGCGCTGGCAGGCACGCCTGTGCTTCCCAGCGAACGCAGCATCGGTGTCATCGAGCCGGTGGCGCGTTTCGAAGGTGCCATGCCCACCAGCGTGGCGGTGTCCGAGACCGGGCGGATCTTCGTCAACTTCCCGCGCTGGGGCGATGAAGTGGCCTACAGTGTGGCCGAGTGGCGCGATGGCCGTGCCGTGCCCTATCCGGATGCACGCATCAACCGCAAGGACGATCCCGACCCGGCAGCACACTTCATCAGCGTGCAGAGCGTGGTGGCCGATGGCCAGGGCCGGCTGTGGGTACTGGACACCGCCGCACCGGGCTTTTCAGCGCCGCAGGCCGGCGGCGCCAAGCTGGTGGCGATCGATCTGGCCACCAATACCGTGGCCAAGACCCTGGTGTTCCCGGCCAACGTCATCGATGCGCGCACCTATGTCAACGATGTGCGCTTCGATTTCCGTGTCGGCCGCGAGGGCGTGGCCTACGTGACCGACTCGTCACTGAGCGGCATTGGCGGCATCATCGTCATCGACCTCGCTACGGGGGCGGCATCCAAGCGTCTGATCGGTCATGTATCCACCTCGGCCGATCCCGCGTTCGTGCCGATCGTGGAGGGCCGGCAGATGCGGTTGCGCAAGGCCGACGGTTCGTCGGCACCGTTCACCGTTGCCGCCGATGGCATCGCGCTTTCGCCGGATGGAAGTACGCTGTTCTACACGCCACTGTCCAGCCGCCATCTGTACAGCGTGCCCACCGCACTGTTGCGCGACCCGAAGGTGAGCGAGGCGGCGCTGGCTGCTGCGGTCGTTGACCTCGGCGAGAAGGGCGCCTCCGATGGCATGGAGATGGATGCCAACGGGCGGCTGTACGCCAGCGACTACGAGCACAACGCCATTCATGCCCGTGATGCGCAGGGGCGCTGGACGACCGTGGTGCACGACCCGCGCATCCTGTGGCCGGATACCTTGTCGATGGGGCCGGATGGCTACCTGTACTTCACTGCCAACCAGCTGCATCGGCAGGCCGGATTCAATGGTGGCGTTGACCGCCGGCAGGCGCCGTACATGGTGTATCGCACCCGGGTGGATGCGAAGCCTGCGCCAACGCGGTGAGGTGATCGGGGCAGCGGGTGGGCGACAAAACCCCTACGGCTCGTTGAGGGCCCCCCCGATGGCAACGCACTGACGGCGCCGTCAGGCTGAAGCGCATGTCTGCCTTCTTCGACCCGGGCCGCCACGTGCAGGCCGCACTTCGTGTGCTGCTACCGCTCCGTTGCCTGGTCTGCGGTGACCCGGGCCACGATGGACTCGATCTCTGCGATGCCTGCCTGGCCGGACTGCCCTGGGCCGGCCGGGCCTGCCTGCGCTGCGCGCTGCCGTTGCCGGGCACAGCGTTGATCGTCTGCGGCACCTGCCGCGAAGAGGTGCCGCCACAGGCCGCCACGCATGCCAGCCTGCTGTACCTGCCGCCGGTCGACCAGTTGCTGGTCCGCTACAAGTTCCATCAGGATCTCGCCGCCGGACGCCTGCTCGCGCAGCTGATGCAGCGCGCACCGCCGCCGTGGTCGTGCACGCCGCTGGTGCCGGTGCCGCTGCACAGGCGACGCTTGCGCCAGCGCGGCTACAACCAGGCCGGCGAGCTGTGCCGGTTGCTGCCGATGCCGGTCTGGCAGGGGGTGTACCGGCAGCGGCATAGCGCACCGCAGTCTGAACGCACGGCCGAACAGCGCAGGGAAAACCTGTTCGATGCGTTCGACGTGCGTGGTTCCGTGCCCTCGCGGCTGACCGTGGTCGATGACGTGATGACCACTGGCAGCACGGTGATGGAGGTCGCCGAGACGCTGCGCCTGGCCGGCGCAGCGGAGGTGCGCGTGTGGGTCTGTGCGCGGGCGCCGTGATCGCCCTCTTCATCCACAGGGGCTAGGATGAGGCCGGTTCCGGATCGGAGGAGTGGCCATGAATTCCCCCTTGTCTCCCTTGTTGTCGGCGGTTGGGCGCAGCTGGTGGATCCTGCTGCTGTACGGGCTCGTCGCACTGGGTTTCGGCATCGTTGCCATTGGCTGGCCGCTGTCCGCAGCGATGGCACTGGCCTGGACACTGGGCGTGATGGCCATCGTTGAAGGCGTCATCAGCCTGTTCGCACTGATCAGCGGCGGCAGTGGTGCCTCGCGTGGCTGGTTGGCGCTGTATGCCATCGCCTCGCTGGGCTTCGGCATCCTGGCGGTGATCAATCCGCTGGCCACCGCCAGCGTGCTGGTGCTGTTCCTGGCGGCGTGGCTGCTGGTAGCCGGCATCTATCGCATCGTGTTCGCGATCCGCGTGCGCAAGCAGATCCAGGGCGAGTGGCTGCTGATCCTCAGTGGCGTGCTGGCGGTGGTGCTGGGGCTGCTGTTCGCGGCCAATCCGTATGCAGGCGTGGCGGTGACCACGCTGTGGATCGGCATTGGCAGCCTGCTGTACGGGCTGCTGCAGGTGCTGGTGGCGTTCAAGCTGCGGAAGCTGAAGTGAGGGGCGCGTTTCCGTTCCTGCTGGGCGCAGCGCTGGTGCTGGCCGGATGCATGCCGGGTGCCACGCCCGGTGCGCTGGCAGGCAAGGATCATGCGCCGCGCGCGGGTGTGGATGTACGCCTGAGCGCGGTCGATGCGGACGGCAAGGGCAGGCAGGCGCAGTGGCAGGGCGAAACGCTCGCCCTGCGCGAGCCGCCGATCGCTGGCAGCGCCGACATCGCCGATGTGCGCTACGTGCTGGACGAGGCCAAGCAGCCGGGCCTGCAGATCCGGTTTCGACACGAAGCGCACCAGCGCATCCACGATGGCACGGCAGCACTGGTCGGTCAGCGAGCGGCGATCAGCGTGGATGGCCGCGTGCTGATGGTGGCGACGGTGCAGGGACCGTTCGGCGAATCGATGATGCTGAGCGGGTTGCCCAGCGTTGTCGAGGCGCAGGCGCTGGCCAAGCACATCACTGGCGACTGACGGACGTGCCAACACCCCCACGCTGCGCATGGAGGTCGACCAAGGTCGACCGCTACCGGGCGAACCGTGCCTCGATCTCTTCCAGCGACTTGCCCTTGGTCTCCGGCAGCCAGAACGCGGCCACCAGGAAGAACACAAAGGTGCACGCCGCCCAGAACACGAACATGCTGGCGTAGCCGTAGTGGCCCACCGTGGGCAGGAAGATGGCGGCGATGGTGGTGGACACGAACTGGTTGATCAGCAGCGCGATGCTCATGCCATTGGAACGGATGCGGTTCGGCATCAGCTCCGACAGTGCCAGCCACACGCACACGCCGGGGCCGACGGCGAAGAACGCGACGAACACCAGGATGCAGGTGGCCACGGCCCAGCCGTGTGCCGGTGGCGGCACCGGGCCAATGCGGGCCTGCTCGATGCGCAATGGCGCCTGGCTGGCGCTGGCCGGGTCGGCAAATGGATTCAGGTGGAGTTTGCGGAAGAACGCACCGATCACGCTGTCCGGCTGCACGGTGCCGGTGCGCTCGATGCGCAGTTCGCGATCAATCAGGTTGTCGCTGCGCAGGGCGCGCACATTGGTGAAATCACCATAGGCGTACGACACGGTCAGCTGCATCGGTCGGCCCTGGCTGTCGATGCCATTGCTCAGGCGTTGCCACTGCGCGTCATCCAGCACCAGCTGCAGGCCTTCGCCGCTGACCGCCGCCTGCAGCTGAGGCTGCACATCGGCGCGTCCGCGCTCGGCCTGGAAGAACAGCGTGGCCGCCGCCAGCAGGGCCACGCAGATGCCACCGCTGCCCAGCATCAGCAGGAACTTGCGGCCCTTGCGGTCGACCAGCAGCAGCGCGACCACGGTCATCACCGCGTTGAGCAGCTTGATCGCCACGTCGGCACCGTTGGCCACCGAACCGGACAGGCCGGCCTGGTTGAGGATGTTGACCGCGTAGGCCAGCACCGAGTTGATGCCGGTGGCCTGGGTGCAGGCCAGCACCACGCACGCGAGCACGAACGGCACCACGTAGCGGCGGCTGAGCAGCGGATCGCGCTTGCCGTCGCTGCTGCTCGATTCCGGCGCCTGGATCTGGGTCAGCGTGGGCTCGACGTCTGCGGCGGGGAGGACGCGCTGAAGGCTGCGGCGGGCTTCATCGATGCGGCCGCGGCGCACCAGCCAGCGTGGTGATTCGGACAGCCAGAAGATACCGGCGCAGAACAGCAGGCCGGGCGCCAGGCAGGTCCAGAAGATGGTGCGCCAAGCGTGGTCCTTCACCGTGAACAGTTCCTGCGCCTGCTGCGCGACCGGCAGCGAGCGCACGGCCTCGGCGGCGGCATCCACGGCATGGGCGTGGTACAGGCCGATCAGGGCTGCCAGCACCAGGCCAACGGTCAGCAGCAGCTGGAACATGGCCGCGCCGCGCCCGCGCCGTTCGGGGCTGAGCACTTCGGCCAGGTACAGCGGAATCACGACGCCGATCAAACCGCCACTGATGCCCTGCAGCAGGCGTCCCAGCAGCAGCGGCGTGTAGCCGGAGGCCAGTGCCATGATCGGAATCGAGGCGGTGAACAGCAGGCCGGCCAGCAGCATAGCGCCGCGGCGGCCAATCAGGTCGGCGATCATGCCGGCGAACAGCGAGGACAGCACGCTGCCCAGCAGTACGGCCGCCACCACGAAGCCGAGCTGCTCGCTGCTGAGCTGCCAGGCGTGACTGGCGGTCGCTTCAAGATAGGGCAGGGCACCGGCGATGATGCCGATGTCGATGCCGTACAGCAGGCCGCCCAGGCCGCCGATGAAGAGCAGGTAGCGTACGGGCCAGCGCGGGGCGGTGCTTGCAGTCATCGGCAGTTCCTGTGGTAGCGCCGGGCCAGGCCCGGCGGCGGTTCGTCGCAGAGTGCATTCTGTAGAGCCGAGCCATGCTCGGCTGCTTTCCGTTCCGATATCGAGGTTCCCCATGCCGCGCTTCGCGCGGCGAGCCGAGCATGGCTCGGCTCTACAGGGAGCCCGCGCGGCATCCGGGCCGCATCGCTTGCGTCAGGTCAGATCGACGACGCGCCCGCCGATCACCACCTGCTGCAGGCGCAATCCGGCATCCAGTACCACCAGGTCGGCACGGGCGTCGGGCGCAATGCGACCGCGATCATCCAGGCCCAGGTAATCGGCGGGGAAGGTGGACACGCGATGCGAGGCATCGGCCAGTTCCAGTCCCACACGCACCAGGTTGCGCAGCGCCTGGTCCATGGTCAGTGCGCTGCCGGCCAGCGAACCGGTGGCCAGGCGTACGCAGCCGCCGCACTTGTGCACGCGCTGTTCGCCCAGCGCGTACTCGCCATCGGGCATGCCGGTGGCGGCGGTGGCGTCGGTCACAGCGTACAAGCGCGGGATCGCGCGCGCGGCCAGGCGGATCACGCCGGGATGGATGTGCTGCAGGTCGGGAATGATCTCGGCGTACTGCGCATGTGCCAGCGCCGCCGCGGCGATGCCAGGCCGGTAGTGGTCGACGCCGGTCATGCCGTTGAACAGATGGGTGAAGCCGGAAGCCCCGGCCTGCAGCGCAGCAACACCTTCTTCGTAAGTGCCAGCGCTGTGGCCCAGCTGCACACGGATGCCCATTGCCGAAAGCGCGGGAATCAGTGCGGTGTGCTCGCCGATTTCCGGCGCCAGCGTCATCACCCGGATCGGTGCAAGTGCATGCAGCTGCTGCACCAGCGCCAGCGTCGCCTCGATGGTGCGGTTGGGTTGCGCGCCCAGCCGCTGCGGGCTGATGAACGGCCCTTCCAGATGTACGCCGGCAATGCAGGCGGCATCGGCATCGGGCGCTGCGATGGTTGCGGCCACGCCGTGCAGCGCGTGCTCGATCTCATCCAGGCCGGCGGTCATGGTGGTCGCCAGCAGTGTGGTGGTACCGAAACGCAGATGGGTGCGGGCGATGGTGCGTGCCACGTCGCCGCCCTGCATCAGGTCGACGCCGGCCGCACCATGCACGTGCAGGTCGATGAAGCCGGGCAGGATCACCGGCAGCTGCAGGTCGTCAGCGCCGCTGTGGTCGTCCACCTGCAGCTGGCGGATGTGCGAATCGAAGTGGACGTGGCCACGCCGCCAACCCAGCGGCGTGAGGATGCGGCCATGCAGGGTGCGGGTGTCGGTCATGCAGTGGGCTCGGCGATGATCACTTCGATGCCCAGCCGCTGCAGCCCTTCACGGGTTGCGTCGTCGATGCCGGCGTCGGTGATGATGGCGTGGATCTGATCGAGAAGTGCGATGCGGTGCAGGCTGACGCGGCCGAACTTGGAGGCGTCGGTCAGCACCACGATGCGGCGCGCCCGCTCGACCATGCGGTGGTTGAGGCGGGCTTCGGCTTCATCGTGGGTGGTCAGGCCGAACTGCAGGTCCAGGCCGTCCACGCCCAGGAACAGGGTGTCGAAGCTGTAGGAGTTGAGGCTGGCTTCGGCCTGGCTGCCTTGCAGCGACAACGACTGCTGGCGCAGCAGTCCACCGGTCAGCAGCACGTTGATGCCGGGCGCGTTGGCCAGTTCCCAGGCGATGTTCAACCCATTGGTCATCACCGTCACGTCGCGCTGGGTGCGCAAGTGACGGGCCAGGGTCATCGTGGTCGAGCCGGAGTCGATGATGATGTTGTCACCGGGCCGCACCAGGCGCGCGGCACACGCGCCGATCGATTCCTTCAGCGGCAGGTTCAGTGCGTCCTTTTCGTGGATGTCCTGTTCCTGCGGCGGCGTGCGTACCAGCGTGGCGCCACCGTGGGTACGGTTGGCCAGGCCTTGCGATTCGAAGTGGGTCAGGTCGGCACGGATGGTCACCGCCGACACGCCGAAGCGCTCGACCAGATCGGCCACCTGCACCGAGCCGTGCTCGATCAGCAGCTGCAGGATCTGTTGCCGGCGGGAGCGGGTGTTGCGCATGGCCATTCTCGGTGTCGCGGGGAAAGGTAGAGATTAGCCGTTCGCAGCAACGGCGGCAGCCGCGTCTGCGTGATGCGTGCGGGTTCCGGCCTGGTTGGCGCTGCACGCACGGGCGTACTCGCCTAGGCACAGGCCGACGCGATGCCGTGCCAGCGCGGTAGGCGTATTGGCCAGGGTGCCCTCGCGCACGGCCCGGTACTGCTCCGGCAGGTACTGGCTGAGCAGTACCAGCGGCGGCGCGTGCTGTTCCAGGTTGGCGAACAGGGTCTGCACCGCCTGCACCAGCGCGGGCTCGCCCCAGTAGTAGCGGCAGCGGTCGCTGAAGGAATAGCTGCGCAGCAGGCGCAGCGCTGCCTCATCGCCCTGGTAGTAGGACTGCCAGTACTTCGGCTGCGCCACCATCACTTCATCCAGCACCTGCGGCAGGCGCGAGCACTGTGCGGCCGGCAGCAGTTCGGCCTCGATCGCGGCCAGCGCGAACAGCGCTTCGCGGTAGGCGAAGGTCGCCGCCGGGCCGACCTTGAGGATGGCGAAGTGGTCGCGCACCAAGGCGTGCAGGCCACTTTCGCGCTGGTAGTCGGTGGAATGCGCTTCGAACACGATGCGCGGCTGCTGTTCGAGGAAGTCGGCCAGCGTGCTGGCGGCGGCCGGGTCGTACTCGTGCACACTGCTGTGGTCGAAGTCCACGCCCGGTTGCACCACCATGGCGATCACGCGCTGCCACGCATCGCGCAGCTGCGGCGTATCGAACGCCTGCTGATGAATCGCCAGGGTCTGCGCGGCAGCAGCGGGCGTGGTCACCTGCAGGCCTTCGGCCAGCGAGGCTTCGCCACCGGGAATCGGCACTTCGGTACCGATCACGTAGACCGGCGGCGGCAGGCCATGATCGGCGGCGGTGCGTTCGGCGATCTCGGCCAGCTCGGCCGAGCGCGCGGCGACGATGGCGTCGGGCAGCGGCACCGGGTCATCGGCGCAGGACATGCTGCAATCGAGGTGGATCTTGTGGAAACCGGCGGCGACGTAGGCTTCGATCAGCACGCGCGCGTGGGTCATCGCTTCGGCAGCCGGGCGCTTCTGCCAGGCATTCGGGCCGAGGTGGTCGCCACCCAGGATCAGCCGCTCGCGCGGGAAACCTTCTTCATCGGCCAGCGTGCTGACGTAATCGCGGTACTGCGGCGGAGTCATCCCGGTGTAGCCGCCGAACTGGTCGACCTGGTTGGAGGTGGCCTCGATCAGCAGCACGGTGCCATGGGCCAGCGCCACGTGCATGGCGGCGCGCAGCACCTGCTCGTTGCTGCAGCAGACGCTGTACAGGCCGACGTTGGCGCCGGCGCGGTGGGAGGCAAGCAGGGTCTGCAACGGGGACATGGTCAGGCTCCGGTCAATCAGGAAAACGAGGGTTGGCAGGCGAGCAGGGCGGCACCACGTGCGCCACCGGCATCGCCGAAGCGCGGCGGCACGATCGGCGGAACCTGCACGCCGTTGAACAGATGAGCGGCGATGGCCGCCGGCAGCTGCTGGTACAGCGGCGCGTACTGCGAGAGGCCACCGCCGAGCACGATCACGTGCGGGTCCAGCGCCAGCACCAGCGCGGCCAGGCTGTGGCCAAGCAGATCGCGGTGGATGTCCAGCGCCTTGCGCGCATGTACATCGCCGGCTTCGGCCAGGGCGATCACGGCGCTGGCGTCCGCGGCACTGCCACCGAGGTGGCGCTCGATCATTGCCAGCCCGCTACCGGACACGTAGCGCTCCACGCAGCCCTGCAGGCCACAGGCGCAGTCGATCAGCGGCAGGCCATGTCGCTGCAGCAGGTGGCCGGGCACGCTCCAGTGGCCCCATTCGCCGGCCAGGCCGTTGAAGCCGGATAGCAGGCGGCCCTGCAGGCAGAAGCCGCCGCCGGCACCAGTGCCGAGGATGGCGCCGAACATGCTGGGGTAGCCGTCGGCGGCCCCGCCATGCGCTTCCGACAGGGCAAAGCACTGCAGGTCGTTGCCGAAGTGCAGCGGGCGTTGCAGGCGTGCCTGCAGATCCTGCGCCACGCATTGGCCGGTCAGTGCCGGCACGTTCGCGCTGAGCTGGCGGCCGCTGCGGCGGTCGCGCACGCCGGGCAGGGCGATGCCGATGGCCGCATCGCTGCGGCCCAGCGCCGCATCGGCCTCGGCCACCAGCGCCACCACCGCCTTCAGGAAGCCGTCGTAGTCACCCTGTGGGGTGGCCACGCGGCGGCGCCAGGTGACCTGCATCGCCGCATCGCACGCCACCAGCTCGATCTTGGTGCCGCCGATGTCGATGCCGTAGCAGGCGTGGGCGATCAGCTCAGCCATGGTGGATGGTGACGCCCTTGACGACGCGGTTGACGGTGCCGTCCGGGAACGGGTTGTCCGGGGTCAGGCCCAGCGCGGCCGAGCGCTGCAGCGCGAACAGCTGCGCGAAGCCCAGCCACACCGGTGCCAGCCACGGATCGTCCAGTGCCGGCACGGTGAGGGTGTATTCGTCGTCGGCGCCGATGTCCGAATGCGGGCCGATCGCCAGCACCTGGCCGGCCACGCCGTCGCGGCGCAGTTCTTCCACCAGGTCCTGTTCGTAGCGGCGCGCCAGCGGCTGCACGCTGCGCAGCACCACCACCAGGGTGTTGCCGTCCAGCGTCGACTTCGGGCCATGGCGGAAGCCCAGCGGTGTGTTGGCCAGCGCCAGCACGCGGCCGGCGGTCAGCTCCAGCACCTTCAGCGCGCACTCGCGCGCCAGCGCTTCCAGCGGGCCGCTGCCGAGGTAGATGATGCGGTTGAACGGGCGCTGCGCCAGCACCGCCACCGGTGCATCCCACTGCGCCTGGCCTTCGCGGGCCAGCGCGGCGATCTGCTTCAGGCGCGCCACGCGCGCATCCCACGGCGAACGATCGAACACGGTCAGTGCGGCCAGCAGCATGCAGGTCAGGCTGCTGGTCATGGCGAAGGCGCGATCGCAGCTGGCCGACGGCATCAGCAGCGTGCAGGTATCGGCACGGCCGGCACCACGACGGGCGAGTTCGCCATCGGCGTTGCAGGTGATGTCGAGGAAGCGTGCCTCATCCACATCGGCGCGCACGCGGTCCACCGCGGCCACGCTTTCCGGACTGGAACCACTGCGGCCAAACGAGACCAGCAGGGTGGGGCGGTCGCGCTGCAGGTACAGCGCCGGATGGGTCAGCAGGCTGGTGGTGTGCACCACGCGCACCTCGGCCGGCCACTGCGCGTTGATCGCATCGGCCACCATCTCGGCGATGAAGCCGGAGCTGCCGGCGCCGGTGAACAGCACGCGCTGGTTGGGATCGTTGAGGCTGCCGCCGAGGAAGGCCTGCAGGCGGTCGCGGGCACGCGACAGATCCTGGGCGAGGGCTTCCCACAGCGCTGGCTGCTGGGCGATTTCGGTAGCGGTATCGGCTCCGCCAAGGCGCTGCCAGGCGGACACATCGGAAAGCAGGGTGACGTCCATTCGGAGGTTCCAGTTGGGCCAGCGCACCATCTGCGTTTTCTTTCGAAATGTCAAACATCGAAAGTAAAAAGAAAGAAAATGACGTGATGACTTTTCCTGCTGCCGAGCGCTCGGGAAAACGAAAGAACGGGGCGAATGCCGTATCGCACAATGCTTAACAGGCAGCTGCAATCGATTACACAAAGTATTGCGACGCAACAACTTTCGTTTCAGTGGAATATATCTTCCTTTTTCCTTTCAATTTGTTGACATCTTTCGAATCGCTGCCCTAGAGTCGGCCCAACCGCTTTCGAAACGCCCGGTGAACGGGTTGGGAGTCCGTGTGGAAATCTGCGTTCGTCGCTCGCCGCTGATGCTGGCTCTGTTGCCGGCATTGATGTTGGCGTCCATGCCGGCCCAGGCCGAGCCGGTCGGCAACCTGCGTTCGGTTGCCGCCAGCGCCAGCCGCGACGGCGTGCAGGGCTGGGACCTGCAGACCGACAAGGGCGCGCGCCTCCGCATCGAACTGCCGGCCACCGACATTGTCCGCGTGCAGGCCGGCCGCAACGGCACGCTGACCGGCGCCGGCGACAAGGCCGCGCCGATCGTACTGCCGCAGCCCAAGGCCAACGTGCAGGCGAAGCTGGAAGAAGACGCGCAGGAAATCCGCGTGCGGACCGAGTCCCTGGTGCTGCATGTACAGCGGCAGCCGCTACGCATGCGCCTGGAACGGCTGGACAACGGCCAGCCCACCGCGCTGTGGCAGGAACTGCAGCCACTGGACCTGGATGCCACGCAGAGCGTGCAGGTGCTGTCCTCGCAGGCCGATGAGGGCTACTTCGGTGGCGGCCAGCAGAACGGCCGCTACCAGTTCAAGGGCCGCGAGCTGGAGGTGTCCTATTCCGGCGGCTGGGAAGAGGGCGACCGCCCCAGCCCTGCACCGATGCTGCTGAGCAGCCGTGGCTGGGGCATGCTGCGCAATACCTGGAGCGATGGCAGCTACGATCTGCGCGAGGCCGACCAGTCCACGCTGCTGCATCGCGAAGACCGCTTCGATGCCTATTACTTCGTCGGCGCCGACCTGCCGAAACTGATCGAGCGCTACACCCAGCTGACTGGCCGCCCGAACATGGTCGCGCGCTGGGCGCTGTCCTACGGCGACGCCGATTGCTACAACGATGGCGACAACAGCAAGAAGCCCGGCACCGTGCCCGAAGGCTGGAGCGACGGCCCGACCGGCACCACCCCCGATGTGATCGACAGCGTGGCCAAGCAGTACCGCGCCCACGACATGCCCGGTGGCTGGATCCTGCCCAACGACGGCTACGGCTGCGGTTACAAGCAGTTGCCGGAAACCGTGAAGGGGCTGGCCGGCTACGGTTTCCGCACCGGACTGTGGACCGAGAACGGCGTCGACAAGATCGCCTGGGAAGTGGGCAAGGCCGGCAGCCGCGTGCAGAAGCTGGACGTGGCCTGGACCGGCAAGGGCTACCAGTTCGCGATGGACGCCAACCGCCAGGCGTTCAACGGCATCCTCGACAATTCCGATTCGCGCCCGTTCCTGTGGACGGTGATGGGCTGGGCCGGCATCCAGCGCTATGCCGTGGCCTGGACCGGCGACCAGAGCAGCAGCTGGGACTATATCCGCTGGCATGTGCCGACCCTGGTCGGTTCCGGCCTGTCCGGCATGGCCTATGCCAGCGGCGACGTCGATGCGATCTTCGGCGGCAGCGCCGAGACCTTTACCCGCGACCTGCAGTGGAAGGCGTTCACGCCGGTACTGATGGGCATGAGCGGCTGGTCGTCGAACGCACGCAAGCATCCGTGGTGGTACGACGAGCCCTACCGCAGCATCAACCGCGATTACCTGAAGTTGAAGATGCGCCTGACCCCGTACATGTACGGCCTGGTGCACGAGGCCGCGCAGACCGGCGCACCACCGGTGCGTGGCCTGATGTGGGACAACCCGCGCGACCCGCACGCGCAGGATGAAACCTACAAGTACCAGTTCCTGCTTGGCCGCGATCTGCTGGTGGCGCCGGTGTACCGCAGCCAGGCGGCCAGCCGTGGCTGGCGCCGCGATATCCACCTGCCGGCCGGCGGCTGGATCGACTACTGGGACGGCCGCCGCGTGCAGGCCGGCGCCGACGGTCGCCAGCTCGACCGCCAGGTGGACCTGGCCACGCTGCCGGTGTTCGTGCGTGCCGGAGCGATCCTGCCGATGTACCCGTCGATGCTGTTCGACGGTGAGAAGCCGCTCGATGAAGTGACCTTCGACCTGTACCCGCAGGGCGAGTCGCACTACACGCTGTACGAAGACGATGGCAACACGCGCCGCTACCAGCAGGGCGAGTCGAGCACGCAGGTGATCCGCGTGCAGGCGCCAGCGCAGGGCAGTGGCCCGGTGCAGGTGCAGATCGATGCGGTGCAGGGCCAGTACAACGGCCAGCTGCCGCAGCGCCGCTACGGCTTGCGCGTACTCAGCCGCCAGGCGCCGCGTGCGGTGCAGGCCGCTGGCCGCGCGCTGCCGGCGCTGGCTGATGCCGCTGCGTTCAACGCCGCTGCTGAAGGCTGGTACTTCGATGCCGCCGAACGACGCGGCACGCTGCATGTGCGCACCGCCAGCCAGGACATCCGCCAGCCCCTGCAACTGCAGCTGGACTTCGCGGTCGCCGCCGCCGCTGCCGACGATGCGTATCCGACGGCACCGGTACTTGGCCGCGAACTGCCGGCCGACAGCCTGCTGGTGGTCAACCGCCCGGCCGAAGAGCCCGGCCACGCGCTGGAAAACGCCTTCGATGATGACCCGGGTACCTGGTTCCGCAGTGTGCGCAACCAGGCCGTGCGCACCGGTGCGCATGAAT
>NZ_LLXT01000027.1 GCF_001431625.1 Stenotrophomonas geniculata ATCC 19374 = JCM 13324 | reverse complement strand
CGCAACCGGACCCGCCCCGCCATCCCCGGTAAGCCAGCTTCTGCTGTTGCTTCGGCTTCTGCAGGTGCAGGGCTGCAAGCCCTGCAGAACAAACCCCACCCCCTACCAAGGTAGGGCGGCCCGCTCGCCAGCGCCGGACTATCCTCGAACCCATGACTTTGTCTGGGAGGGCTGCGTCATGAACTACGAGGAAACCTACCGTCGCTCGATCGACGAGCCGGAGGCCTTCTGGGGCGAGGAAGCCAAGCGCATCCATTGGCACAAACCGCCGCAGCAGGTGCTCGACTACAGCAACCCGCCGTTCCGGCGCTGGTTCGTCGGTGGTGAAACCAATCTCTGCTACAACGCCGTGGATCGCCACCTGGCCGAGCGCGCCGACCAGCTCGCGCTGGTCGCTATCTCCACCGAAACCAACAGCACGCGTGAGATCACCTATCGCCAGCTGTATCGCGAAGTGAACGACTTCGCCGCCGTGCTCAAGCACCTCGGCGTCGGTCACGGTGACCGCGTGGTGATCTACATGCCGAACATGGCCGAAGCCGTGTTCGCGATGCTGGCCTGCGCGCGCATCGGTGCGGTGCACTCGGTGGTGTTTGGTGGCTTCGCCGCGCACAACCTGGCGCTGCGCATCGACGATGCGAAGCCCAGGCTGCTCATCGCCGCCGATGCCGGCATGCGTGGTGGCAAGCTGATTCCGTACAAGCCGATGGTCGACGCCGCCTGCGCCGAAGCGGCTTCGCCGCCACCGCATGTGCTGATCGTGTCGCGTGGGCTGGATGCAGCCGAACCACGCGTGCCGGGCCGTGATGTGGAGTACGCCACGCTGCGTGCGCAGATCGGGGAAGTCGATGTGCCGGTGCAATGGCTGGAAGCAAGCGAACCGAGCTACCTGCTGTACACCTCCGGCACCACCGGCAAGCCGAAGGGCGTGCAGCGTGATGTCGGTGGCTATGCCGTGGCGATGGCGCAGTCGATGGAGACGGTATTCGACTGCAAGCCTGGCCAGGTGATGTTTTCCACCTCTGATGTCGGCTGGGCTGTCGGTCATTCCTACAATGTGTACGGCCCGCTGATCGGTGGTTGCACCTCGCTGCTGTACGAAGGGCTGCCGACCAATCCGGACCCGGGCATCTGGTGGGCACTGTGCGAGCAGTACAACGTGCGAACGATGTTCTCTTCGCCCACCGCCATCCGCGTGCTGAAGAAGCACGACGCAGACTTCATCCATCGCCACGACCTGCGCGCGCTGAAGTACCTGTTCCTGGCCGGTGAGCCGCTGGATGAACCGACCGCGCACTGGATCAGCGAAGCGCTCGGCAAGCCGATCATCGACAACTACTGGCAGACCGAAACCGGCTGGCCGGCACTGACCCTGCTGCCGGGCCTGGAGATGAAGCCGGTGCGCTTCGGTTCGCCGGGTTTCCCCAATCTCGGCTATCGGATGAAGGTGATCGACGAGAACACCGGTGAGGAAGTCGCACCGGGGCAGAAGGGCGTGCTGGTGGTGTCGCCGCCGTTGCCGCCGGGCTGCATGAGCACGGTGTGGAATGATGACAGCCGCTTCCTGCAGAGCTACTTCAGCCACTTCAAGGAACTGCTGTACAGCTCGCTGGACTGGGCGATCCGCGATGATGACGGTTACACCTTCATCCTCGGCCGCACCGACGATGTGATCAACGTGGCCGGGCACCGCCTGGGCACGCGCGAGATCGAGGAGGCCATTTCCAGCCATCCGCGCGTGGCCGAGGCTGCCGTGATCGGGGTCAAGGACGAACTGAAGGGGCAGGTGCCGCTGGTGTTCGTCACCCTCAAGCAGGGGCTTGATGGCGAGGATCCGGCGCCGGTGGTGGCCGAGATGATGGCGACGGTGACGACTTCGCTTGGTGCGGTAGCGCGCCCAGCGCATGTGCACGTGGTCAATGCACTGCCCAAGACCCGTTCGGGCAAGCTGCTGCGGCGCTCGTTGCAAGCGTTGGCCGAACAGCGCGACCCGGGTGACCTGTCGACGCTGGATGATCCCAGCGCGCTGGAGGAAATCCGTCGCGCGCTGGGCCGCTGACCTGCTTCTGTAGAGCCGAGCCGATGCTCGGCTCCGCATGCCTTGCCAAAGCAGCCGAGCATGGGCTCGGCTCTACAGGGGAGGCCGTTGCTGCACCGCAGCTTCCTCCCTGCAACCGGTGCGCTAAGCTCGGTTGCAGGGGAGCGTGCCCGCCAGGGCGCGCCGGCATTGCGCATCGAGGGAGGGGGAGGCAATGGCATTGCTGCACGCCAAGACGGCGGCTGGCCGTCAGGAAATCGAAGACCGTGGCCGGCGCCTGCCGGCGGCATTGCGTTCGATCCTGCTGATGGTCGACGGCCATCGCGATGACACTGAATTGCGCGGCCTGTTCGAAGGCCTGCGTGCGCCGCCCGACGCACTGGAGCAATTGTCAGCGCAGGGCCTGATCGAAGTGATCGGCGGAAGTGCCGAGGTGACACCGCTGCGCGGCATCAGCACCGGGCGCGAACAGGACCCGGCGCTGTACCAGCAGCTGTACGACGCGATGAGCGAGGCGGTACGCCGCCACCTGGGCCTGAAGGGCTACTTCATGCAGTTGAAGATCGAACGCTGCACCGATGCGCTGGCGCTGGAACGCCTGTGCCCGGAACTGCTGGCGGCGGTGGGCAAGGCGCGCAGTCCGGCGCTGGCGCAGCGCTGGTGGCAGGAAACCCAGGCTGCCGTGGTCAATGGTGGTGGCGAGGTCGTGCAGGCCTGAGCCACCGCGTAAAGTGATCGGTTCACTTCCCCCCACAAGGAGTCCCGCGTGCAGGACGACCACGACGACACCGACACCCCTGGCTGGGACGCGATCAATGCGGCGCTGGCGCCCCTGTATGCCGGGCAGGAGCCGCGTCACTTCGGCACCGCGCTGCCGTACACGCTCGGTGGCCAGGATCCTCTCGATGGCATCAGCGTGTACTGGGCGGATGCGCCTGTACCCCACTGGCACTACATCACTTACGGCTTCTCCGAGCTGTATGCCAAGGAGAGCAGTGATGCCGCCACCAGCGGCTATGGTTTCGAGCTGACCTTCCGCCTCGCTGCCGACGCCGGTGAGAACGCCGGCAGCACCCCGCCGGTGTGGCCGATGAACCTGCTGCAGAACCTGGCGCGCTATGTGTTCGGCAGTGGCAACGTGTTCGAGGACGGTCACCATCTCAATGCCAACGGCCCGATCGCGCTGGAGACCGGCACGCGCTTGTGCCATCTGGCCTTCGTCGCGGATCCGCAGTTGCCCGCACGCGACACCGCCAATGGCCACCTGCAGTTCCTGCAGCTGGTCGGGCTGACCGATGAGGAGATGGAAGCGGTCAAGCGCTGGTCGACGCGCGGCGTGCTGCAGGCGCTGCAACCGGCGATGCCGCTGTGGATCAGCGACCTGCATCGCGGCAACCTGCTGGAGGAACCGGCGCTGGCCGCACAGGTGCAGGCCGGCAGCGAGCGCGAGGGCTCCAGTACCGGCATGTTGTTCATCGAGACACTGGATTGGCGGCAGGAGGCGGGCGTCACCACCCTGGTGCTGGGGGCCGGCCAGGTCGCCAGCGTGTGCGAGCTGCTGCCGCTGCGCCTGCGCCACGGCAGATCGCTGGAACTGGTCAGCCGCGAGCGGCAGTGGGAGTTCGTTCCGGCCAGGGGCGGTGAAGTGGGCGACGTCTCCGCCGACAACGCGCGCTGGGCACTGGACGAGGCGGGATTGCAGGCTCTGGCGGGCGTGCGTGCCGAGCGCGGTATCTACCCGGTGGTGGAGGCGCTGCGCATCGAAGTGGTGCCGACCTACCTGCGCGATGCCAAGGGCGAAGTGATCCGCCAGATCGGCTGATCACGCTGCTGGAACCGAGGGGGTCAGAGCCGCCTGCTGCGCAGACGGATCCGACCCCAGGTCAAGATCAGGCCAGGCCTTCAGCCTTCAGCGCGGCCTGCACGCCGGCGTCGGCATCCATGCGCGCCTTGTAGGCGGCCAGGTTGTCCAGGCCGGACAGGTCGACCTTGGTGCCGGCGGCCCAGCGCAGGGTGATGTAGAAGTACGGATCGGCGAAGCTGCGGAAGCCGGCCAGCCACGGCTTGTCGGCCAGCTGCTTGTCGGCGGTCTCGAACAGGCCACGCAGGCGCTTGTGCGCGGCGGCGCGGATCGCATCGAACTGGCTCTCGTCGGCGATGAACTTGCCCGGCGCGAACAGCGGCGAGAAGGCCGGATGCACATCGGAATTGACGAAGGCCAGCCAGCGGGTGGCTTCGGCGCGCTGGCGCGGGCTGCCATCGCCGCCGAGGCCGGCCTGCGGGTAGGTGTCGGCGATATAGCCCATGATCGCGGCGTTCTGCAGCAGCACGAAGTCGCCGTCGACCAGTGCGGGGACGGCACCGGCCGGATTGATCTTGAGGAATTCCGGCCCCTTCAGAGTGTCCTTGTTCAGCAGTTCAACCTCGAACGGCTGGCCGGTCCACTGCAGGGCGATGTGGTCGGCGGTGGAACAGGCACCGGGCTTGCTGTACAGCTTCATGGGAACTCCAGGTGATGCGGGCGGGAAACGCCCACTATCCCAGAGCCTGCCGGCGGGCGGCAACGCTGCCGCCAGCACGGATCGTTACGACTGCCGCGGCTTGAGGTTCTGCACCTTGTAGAAGGTGTGATCGCCGATGGTGGCCACCTGGTACGCATTGCGCCAGTTCGGGCTGGCGATGGACAGCGCGGCGAAGTGGCTGGCACCGGGCACGATCTCGCGGCGCTCGCCGGCCGGCAGCGCCCAGTTGCGCTCGGCGTCGAAGGCCACGTTCATCGCCTCGCTCCAGGCGGCGTCGTTGCCCAGCTGGGTACCGGGGGAGACGATGGTCGGTGCGAACTGCTTGCGCGCGGTGACCACCTGGCACATCGAGTCGCCCCACAGGCCACTGTCGAGACGGCGCAGGGCGACCTCGGCGACGGCCTGCTGGCCCCGCAGGGTCTGGTCGCGGGCTTCCAGGTAAACGGTGGTGCTCAAACACAATGAATCAGCGGCCGGCTGCGGCAACAACTGCGACAGCCAGAGAATCCAGGCCAGTTTCATATAACTCCTTGCTCCGTGTGGGCCGCACCCTCCGGTTCCGGCCGCGGGGGCGACAGGAGGCGGGGTACGACTTGGCGTCATGGGGAGGCGGCCATCGGGGCCGCCCCGTGGGCAGCCCCAAAAGAAACGATCAGTACCGATCGAGGGGGCTGCGCCGGCTCACCGGAAACTGGCTGGTGAGCGGAAAGATGGCGCAAGGTAGGGGGGGATAGCCGAACGCATCGTGAACCGTGCGGCTTGACATTCAGGTTCGGCAGGGGTGACGGAAATCACATTCCGCCCCCCATTCAGGCCCTCATCAGAGCGCAGCGGCGACCCGGCTGCCCTGGTCGATCGCCCGCTTCGCATCCAGTTCGGCGGCCACATCGGCGCCGCCGATCAGCTGCGCGTTGATGCCGGCGGCCTGCAGTTCGGCCTGCAATGCGCGGTTCGGTTCCTGCCCGGCGCAGATCACCACATGGTCGACCGGCAGCAGCTGTTCGCTGCCTTCCACGCGGATGCGCAGGCCCTCGTCGTCCACGCCCAAGTACTCGACGCCGCCGAGCATGCGCACGCCCTTGGCCTTCAGCGTGGCGCGATGGATCCAGCCGGTGGTCTTGCCCAGTCGCGCGCCGGGCTTGCCCGGGCTGCGCTGCAGCAGCCACAGCCGGCGCGGCGAGGCTTCTGCCTGCGGCTTGGCCAGCGAGCCGCGGGCCTCGAACGTGCTGTCCACGCCCCATTCGGCCATCCAGCGCTGCGGGTCCAGCGAGGGCGACTCACCGGCGTGGCTGAGGAATTCGCCGACATCGAAGCCGATGCCGCCTGCGCCGATGATCGCCGCATTGGCGCCCACTTCGACCCGCCCCAGCAGCACGTCCAGATAGCTGACCACCTTGGCGTGGTCGGCGCCGGGGAAATCGACCTTGCGCGGGGTGATGCCGGTGGCCAGCACCACCTCGTCGAAGCCGGCCAGGTTGGCGGCATCAGCACGGGTGCCGAGGCGCAGCTGCACGCCGGTCTCCTGCAGCGTGTGGCGGAAGTAGCGCAGGGTCTCGTAGAACTCTTCCTTGCCGGGGATGCGCTTGGCCACGTTGAACTGCCCGCCGATTTCCTCGTTGGCATCGAACAGGGTGACCTGGTGGCCGCGCTGGGCAGCGACGGTGGCACAGGCCAGGCCGGCGGGGCCTGCACCGACCACGGCAACCTTCTTCGGCGTAGTGGTGGGGCGGTAGACCAGCTCGGTCTCGTGGGCGGCGCGCGGGTTGACCAGGCAACTGGCCAGCTTGTTCTCGAACACGTGGTCCAGGCAGGCCTGGTTGCAGGCGATGCAGGTGTTGATCGCCTCGGCGCGGCCGGCACGGGCCTTGTTCGGCCACTGCGGGTCGGCCAGCAGCGGCCGCGCCAGCGACACCATGTCGGCGCCGCCATCGGCGAGGATGCGCTCGGCGACGTCGGGCATGTTGATGCGGTTGGTCGCCACCAGCGGCACTTTCACATGTGGCTTGAGCTTGGCGGTGACCCCGGCGAAGGCAGCGCGCGGCACCGAGGTGGCGATGGTCGGGATGCGCGCTTCGTGCCAGCCGATGCCGGAATTGATGATCGTTGCGCCGGCCGCCTCGATGGCCTGCGCCTGCTGCACGATCTCGTCCCAGTTGCTGCCGTCGTCCACCAGATCCACCAGCGACAGGCGGTAGATGATGATGAAGTCCGGGCCGCAGGCCTCGCGGATACGGCGCACGATCTCCACCGCGAAGCGCATGCGCTGGCGCGCGTCGCCACCCCAGGCATCGGTGCGCTTGTTGGTGCGCGGGGCGATGAACTCGTTGATGAGGTAGCCCTCCGAGCCCATCACTTCCACGCCGTCGTAGCCGGCCTCGCGGGCCAGCTTCGCGCTGCGTGCGTAGTCGGCGATATGGCGCTCGACGCCGCTGGCCGAGAGCGCGCGCGGGGTGAACGGGTTGATCGGTGCCTTCAGCTTCGACGGCGCCACCGACAAAGGGTGGTAGGCATAGCGGCCGGCATGCAGCAGCTGCAGGCAGATCTTCGCGCCGTGCTGGTGCGCGGCGGCGGTGAGCTGGCGGTGCGGGCGTACTTCCCACGGCCAGGACAGCTTGCCGCCGAACGGCTTCAACCAGCCCACTACATTCGGCGCGAAGCCACCGGTGACGATCAGGCCGACGCCGCCCTCGGCGCGTTCGGCGAAATAGGCCGCCAGCCGCGGGAAGTCGCGGGCGCGATCCTCCAGGCCGGTGTGCATCGAGCCCATCAATACGCGGTTGCGCAGCTGGGTGAAGCCCAGGTCCAGCGGGGCGAACAGGTGGGGATAGGCGCTTTCGTTGGCTGGCGACATGGTCGATACGCTTGCGTACGGAAGCGCGAAGCGTGCCGCGAAACGGCGGCCGGAGCAAGGGCTGGCGAATCGGTAGCGCCGGGCCATGCCCGGGGACGCGGCTACCCGTGGCCGCGCTGTGCGCTCGCCGGGCGCGGTCCGGGCATCGGCCGGCCAATCCCGAACCAGCCCAGCGTCATTCCGCACAGCGGCCCGATCAGCAGGGCGAAGGCCAGCGTGCCGAGGCCGACATTGCCGCCCAGCCACCAGCCCAGCAGCAGCACGCTGCCCTCGATCAGGCTGCGCACTTTCCAGATCGGCCAGCCGGTACGGGCGTGCAGGCCGGTCATCAGGCCGTCGCGCGGGCCAGGGCCCAGCTTGGCGCCGATGTACAGGCCGGTGGCCAGCGCGACCAGCAGCATGCCGGCGCAGAACATCGCCAGCTGCCAGCCCAGGCCGACCGCCGGCGGCAGCAGCCACAGCCCGAACTGCGCGGACGGGCCGATCAGCATCACGTTGAGCACAGTACCAACGCCCGGCTTCTGCCGCAGCGGCCACCACAGCAGCAGCACCAGCGCACCGATCACATTGGTGGCCAGCCCGAACGAGAGCGGCGTCTGCGCGGCGATGCCCTGCGACAGCACGTCCCAGGGCGCCACGCCGATGGCGGCACGGATCATCAGCGATGCGCCGAAGCCGTACAGGAACAGGCCGGTGATCAGTTGCAGCATGCGCAGGGGCAGGGCGGTGGGCATGGCGGTCTCGGGGGAGGGGGATCTGTTCCCACCGTAATCCCGATCCAGTCACTTCAATAGATACAGATGCCGACCAATCCGCCGCTACAGGCGGAATCTGTAGCGCCGAGCCCATGCCCGGCTGCTTTGCCTGGCACCACCAGCCGAGCATGGGCTCGGCGCTACATGACGCGTCAGTCGCCCCAGCCTGCCAGCGCCAGCTTGCCCACCGTGCGTCCGCCGGCCAGGCGCTGATGCGCGATGTCCAGATTTGTCGCATTGATCGGGCCCAGCGTCTCGCTGAGGGTGCCGCGCAGCTGGCCGGCATCGATCATGCTGGCCGTGCGGCTGAGGATGCGGTGCTGCTCGATGCAGTCGGCAGTGGCAAAGCGCGAGCGCGCGAACATGAACTCCCAGTGGATGCCGATGCACTTGGCCTTGTAGGGATCGCCGATGCGCAGCGGCCCACGTGGCTCGACGATCAGGCCGACGTGTCCCTGCGGCGCCAGCAACAGGCCCAGTTCGTCCCAGTAGTGATCGGTGTCGGCCAGGTTGAGTGCGACCTGCACCGCGTCGATGCCCAGCGCCTGCAGCTGGGCCTGAAGCGGTTGCCGGTGGTCGATCACGTGCCGGGCACCCATCTGCCGGCACCAGTCGGCCGAGGCCTCGCGCGACGCCGTGGCGATCACCTCGAAACCCGCATGGCGGGCCAGCTGGATCGCCATCGAGCCGACCCCGCCCGCACCGCCGATCACCAGCAGGTGCTGGCCGGCGTGGCGGCGATCGTCCAGGCGCAGGGGCATGCGCTCGAACAGCAGCTCCCAGGCG
>NZ_LLXT01000026.1 GCF_001431625.1 Stenotrophomonas geniculata ATCC 19374 = JCM 13324 | reverse complement strand
GCCGTCACCGGATCCACGGACAGGAACACCCCCAACTGCGGATCCATGTACCGCTGCTGCATGTAACTCAGTCCGGTCGCCGAGTCACTCACATGCCCGGTATACCCCGGCCCATCCGTGACCTGACCACCCACCACGGCCCCGTAAGGCTCGTAGTCATAGCGCTTTATCACATTGCCATTGGCATCGCTCTCAGCCACAACCGAGCCCAACGCGTCCGTGTGGATGTACGTGACCGTCGTCTGTGCGACTGCGGCTGGCGACACGCCAAGGCCAATGAGTAGAACGCAGCACAGCCAGGTGCCGAATGCCCCCAACTTGCGAATTCGATCTCCACAACCCCTCAAGCGGGTCGACACACCGCTTGCAGTTCCCCCTAGCCTGCGCATCCTTCCAATCCCTGAAAGAGCCTTGAAGCAAGGCTGGATATTCATAGCACAGGAATGACCGCTGCGTTTGCCAGGTCAGGAACTGTGCGAGGAGCTAAGCGCCTGGGAAGCCGGGCTGGCCGCGAGATTCGGAAATTGGGGGCTGCCAGCCATGGGCTGGCACTACTGGGGCCGGCATTCCGCCGGGCATGGCCCGGCGCTACCAAAGCACAAAAAGCCCCGGCCAAGGCCGGGGCTTTTCATGCAACTGGTGCCGGAAACAGGAGTCGAACCTGCGACCTACGCATTACGAA
>NZ_LLXT01000025.1 GCF_001431625.1 Stenotrophomonas geniculata ATCC 19374 = JCM 13324 | reverse complement strand
CTGCGACCTACGCATTACGAATGCGAACGATTCTCATCTTAGTCATTTAAAAACAACGGCTTATTGAACTCAAGGGAAAATCTTGGGAAAATCCATTCTTCCAATCAAAGGACTGAACGAATGGCCCGTCCAAAAAAAGCTGCACGCACGAAGGGCGTCTACGACCGCGGCTCGGCGTTCCAGGTGAAGATCAAGCGCAAGGATGCATCGGGCAACCTGCACGCCATCAACCGCACCTTCCCTTACAGCGAGGCGACCCGAGCCAAGGCCCTCGCCCAGGCCGAGGCGTTCGCTTCTTCAGAGCGCGCCGCGCTCCACGAAGAGAAGCAACCCGCCTCCAACCTGATGGGCAACCAGAATCTGGGGGTCTGGATCGAGCGCTACATCTCCGAGGTGCTCTCACTCAAGGCCAAGGATGGCAAGAAGAAGGGGAGCGACAACGATGCCCGGCTCCTCCGCTTGCTCGCCCAACGCTTCCCTGCCACCTTCAGCAAGCCGGTGGGCAAGCTCACTCCCCAAGACTTTGGCCTCGCCAACGGCGGCATGGCCCGGTCGTTGGAAGACGACTACTACCTCGCCCCCGCCACCATCACTCGCCAACTCGCCGTTCTCTCCAGCGTCTTTACCGCGGCGATCAAGCGCTGGGGCTTCAAGATTGACAACCCCATCCACGCCACGCTCAAGCCCAAGGTTCGGAACGAGCGTGAGCGGGTGGTTACTGATAAGGAGTGGGCGGACATCCTGACCGCCCTCGCCCCCATGTCCCCATCCACCCGTGCTGCCATTGCCTTCCTGCGCTGGACCGCGGCCCGACGCAGCGAAGCCATCAATCTACGCTGGGAGGATTTGGACTACAGCAAGCAGCGTCCCGAGGCCACGTTCCGGGACACCAAGAACCCCAAGGGCGGCAAGCCCATCAATCGGACCATCTTCCTCACATCCGAGGCCGTCGCAGTGCTGGACACCCTGACCGAAGAGCTCCACGCCGCCAAGCTGCGCAAGGATCGCATCCCGCCCTCCCCCAAGA
>NZ_LLXT01000024.1 GCF_001431625.1 Stenotrophomonas geniculata ATCC 19374 = JCM 13324 | reverse complement strand
CCTTCGACAGTTTCCTGCGGTCTGTCGGAACGGCGTTCTGCTTTGGTGGGTGCCGACCGTTGGTCGGCACGGTAGATCCACGCCATGCGTGGACGGATCTCTGGAGGAATCGACGGTGGAGATTAAATCTCCACCTGCGCGCCTAGCTCAACCAATCGGTTGCCCGGAATGCGGAAGAAGCCGGTCGCGGGCGCGGCATTCCGGTGCATCAACGCGAACAGCTTGTCGCGCCAGATCGGCATGCCGCGATTGGCCGTGGCGACGATGGTCTCGCGGCTGGCGAAGAAGGTGGTGTCCATCGGGTCGAAGTAGATCCCGCCGTGGTCGCACGAGCGCATCAGCGCCAGCGGCACGTCCGGGGTCTCCATGAAGCCGAAGCGCACGTAGACGCGATAGAACTCGTCGCCTATCGATTCGATCTTCAGTCGCTGCCCTTCCATCGCATACGGAATCGGCAGGGTTTCCACGTGCAGGAACACGTTGCGCTCGTGCAGCACCTTGTTGTGCTTGAGGTTGTGCATCAGCGCATGCGGGGCCACGGTCGGGTCGGCGGTGAGGAATACCGCAGTGCCCGGCACACGTACCGGCGGTGCCAGCATCAGGCCCGGCAGGAAGGTATCCAGGCGGATGCCGTCCTTGCGGATCTCATCGCGCAGCAGCTCGCGGCCACGGCGCCAGGTGCGCATCATGGTGAACAGGAAGATGCCCAGCACCACCGGGAACCAAGCGCCCTGCAGCAGCTTGGCACCGTTGGCGATGACGAAGCCGAGGTCGATGATGAAGAACACCACGCACAGCGGCAGGATCCACTTGCGTGCCTTCGGCCACAGCGAGCGTGCCACCAGGGCCAGCAGCAGGGTGTCGATCAGCATCGTCGCAGACACCGAGATGCCGTAGGCCACCGCCAGGTTGGACGAGCTGCGGAAGGCCAGCACCAGGCCGATCACCATCACCGCGATGCCCCAGTTGATGCCCGGGATGTAGATCTGGCCAATGGTGTCGTGCGAGGTGTGCTTGATGCGCATGCGCGGGATGTAGCCCAGCTGCATGGCCTGGCGCGAGACCGAGAACGCACCGGTGATGACCGACTGCGAGGCGATCACCGCGGCCATGGTGGCCAGGATGATCATCGGATACAGCGCCCACGGCGGCACCGCCTCGAAGAAGGGGTTCTTCAGCGCCTCTGGATGGTTGAGCACCAGTGCGCCCTGCCCCAGGTAGTTCAGCACCAGGCACGGCAGAACGAAGAAATACCAGGCGTGGCGGATCGGCTTGGCGCCGAAATGGCCCATGTCGGCGTACAGCGCTTCGCCGCCGGTCACTGCCAGCACCACCGCGCCGAGGATGAAGATGCCGTGCCAGCTGTGCTCCATGAAGAAGCGGATCGCCCACCAGGGGTTGAAGGCCTTCAGCACTTCCGGCGCGTCGACGATGTTGTAGATACCGATCGCGGCCAGCGAAATGAACCAGACCGACGTGATGGGGCCGAAGGCCTTGCCGATCTTCTCGGTGCCAAAGCGCTGCGCGGCAAACACCATCAGCAGTACCACCACGGTGATCGGCACGATGAAGGCATGCAGGCCCGGCGCGGCCACCTCCAGGCCTTCGACGGCGCCCAGCACCGAAATCGCCGGCGTGATCACGCCGTCGCCGAAGAACAGCGAGGCACCGAAAATGCCGAGGATGCCCACCACATAAGCCGAGCGCGAACCGTTGCGCAGCGTGCGCTGGGTCAGCGCCATCAGCGCCATGATGCCGCCCTCGCCGTCGTTGTCGGCGCGCATGATGATGGTCACATACTTCAGCGTGACCACGATGTTCAGTGCCCAGAAGGCCAGCGACAGCACGCCCAGCACGGTATCGTGGTCGCTGTTGAGCCCGTAGTGCGGCGAGAACGCCTCCTTCAGGGTGTACAGCGGGCTGGTACCGATATCGCCGAAGACCACGCCGATCGCACCAATGATCAGCGCCATGCCTCCGGCTGGAGGGGCGTGACCATGGCCGCCTGGGGCGGCGGCGTGCGGGGTTTGACTGCTGGACATGGGACTCCTGGCGAAGCTCAGGCGGTGGGTTGGGGGAAAGAAAGGCAGGTCAGCGCAGCGCCGACTGCAGCGCCTTGCGGATCACGGTGGCCACTTCGTCGCCCTCATTGAAGGCGTCGCGGGCCATGCGCGCGGCTTCAGCCGGCTTGTAGCCCAGCTGCTGCAGCGCCACGGTCGCATCGGACAGCGGGTCGGCCGGGGCCGGGCCACTGCCGGTGGGCAGTGCGCCGCCGGCGCCGAACTGGGCGGCGCGGTCACGCAGCTCCAGCACCATGCGCTCGGCGGTCTTCTTGCCGATGCCCGGAATGCGGGTCAGCGCGGTGATGTCACCGGCCTGGACCATGCGCGCGAACTCCTCGACGGTGACGCCGGACAGCACGGCCAGCGCGATCTTCGCGCCGATGCCACTGACCTTCTGCACGTCGCGGAACAGGCGCCGCTCGCCCTCGCGCAGGAAGCCGTACAGCGAGACGCTGTCTTCCTTCTGCGCGTAATGGGTGTACAGGGTGACCTCGCGGCCGAGCTCGGGCAGGTCATAGAAGGTGCTCATCGGCGCCTCCAGCTCGTAGCCCACTCCGTTCACGTCCACCACCAGCCACGGCGGCGCCTTGTAGGCGACGATGCCGCGCAGTCGACCGATCATTGCGTGCAGCTCCTCATTTGCGGCCCCACGCCTGGCGGGCACTGAGCCCCAGGCGGTTGGCCGTTGCCCTTACGTGGGCATGGGTGATCGCCACCGCCAACGCGTCGGCCGCGTCGGCCTGCAGCTTGGTTTTCAGGTTGAGCATGAGCCCGACCATGTGTTGAACCTGTTGCTTTTCGGCGCCACCACGACCGACCACCGCCAGCTTGATCTCGCTGGCGGCATATTCATGCACCGGCAGGTCGCGCAGCACCACGGCGGAAATCGCCGCGCCACGGGCCTGGCCCAGCTTCAGTGCTGAATCGGGGTTGCGGGCCATGAACACGCGTTCGATGGCCACTTCCTGCGGCTGGTACTCGCGGCACAGGTCGGCCAGGCCCAGCACCAGCAGCTTCATGCGCTGCGGGAAATCGTCGGCGCCCAGCAGCACCAGCGGCTGGTGATGCACGTGGCTGACCTTTCCGGTGGCGTCGACATCAATGATGCCGACCCCGGTCCGCTGCGAACCGGGGTCGATGCCGAGGATGCGGGTCATGCGACACTCCTGGCGGGGCGGAACGGGAGGCGCTGGCAGGCGTATGGGCTCATGACTGTCCGCGGTGACCGTTCAACGGCCCGCGCCCAGGCCGTCGAAGACGGCTCAGGCGTAGGCGTCGGCGCCGAGTTCGGCGTTGGAGTACACGTCCTGCACGTCGTCCAGGTCTTCCAGCATGTCCAGCAGCTTCTTGACCTGCAGGGCAACGTCGCCTTCGACCTTGATGTCGTTGTCGGCGCGGAAGGTGATCTCGGCATGGTCGGCGACATGGCCCGCAGCGGTCATTGCATCCTTGACCGCGTTGAACGCGTCAGGGCTGGTGACCACATCGATCGAGCCATCGTCCGGATAGACCACGATGTCATCGGCGCCGGCCTCGATGGCCGCCTCGGTGATGGCTTCCTCGTCGACGCCCGGGGCGAAGCTGAGCACGCCCAGGCGCTTGAACATGAAGGCCACCGAGCCTTCGGTGCCCATGTTGCCGCCGCACTTGCTGAACGCATGGCGGACATCGGCCACGGTGCGCACGCGGTTGTCGGTCAGGCAGTCGACGATCACGGCCACGCCGCCCGGGGCATAGCCCTCGTAGCGGATTTCCTCGTAATCGACGCCTTCCAGTTCACCGGTGGCCTTCTTGATGGCGCGCTCGATCACGTCCTTGGACATGTTCACGGCCAGGCCCTTGTCCATCGCCACGCGCAGGCGCGGGTTGTTGTTGGGGTCGCCTCCACCGCCGCGCGCGGCAACGCCGATCTCACGGATGATCTTGGTGAAAATCTTGCCGCGCTTCGCGTCGGACGCGTTCTTGCGGGCTTCGATGGAGGGGCCTCTACCCATGGGTGCTACCGTCTGGCTGCTTCAGGATCAAGGCGCGGATTCTACCTGATCGGGCGCTGCAACCGTGTCTAGGCCCGTATTGTTGTAGAGCCGAGCCCATGCTCGGCTCAATGGGCCCGACGGAATGCAGCCGAGCATGGGCTCGGCTCTACAGGGCGGCCCTGCCTCCCCTGCCCCTATGCCGCCGCCGCGTCGCGGCTGTGGTCGAACTGGCCGTGGCGCAGGAAATGGGCGGTCTGCCGTGCGGCGTCGGGCGACACCACCAGGCCACTGTGGCTGGTGCGGACCACGCAATGGTCGGCCAGACCCGGCAGGCGCGTCTCAGCCAGGGCCACGGTGCCGTCCGAGGCATCGTCGATGGCCCCCAGCAAGCTGCCCAGCCCATGCGGCACCGAACCAGCGATCAGGCCAACCTCGGCCCTGCCCTGCCAGTCCGGCAGGCCATCCAGCAGCAGGTCGCTGCTGCGCCCCAACGCGAGGCCCCAGCCGTGCTCGGACAACGAACGCGCAGTGCCACTGCCGCGCAGCGGCGAGCCCAGGCAGACCACGCGCTGCACATCCAGCTGCGGCTGGCGGCGCAAGGCCTCCAGCGCCAGCAATCCCCCCAGGCTGTGTCCGACCAGCGACAACGGGCCGGCATCGGTCAGCCGCTCCAGCAGCTGCGGCACGGCCACGTCGGGACCACCGAATACCGAGGAATAGCCGAACGCGTGCACCTGGAAACCACGTGCGCGCAGGCGCCAGGCCAGCGGCCCGACCCAGGCACGGGCGTTCCAGATGCCATGCAGCAGCAATACGGGGGGAGTCATGCAAACAGCCTGGCGGTCAGCGGGGCGGGAACGTACGGTGATTGAACACGCGCGCGCAGCAAGCGGCGGTGAACGTCAGGCTGCGCGCGGTGTGCGGCGCAGGATGAATTCAAGATCGTGGGTGTCGCCGACCGGGAACAGATATTCGCCCGCCTTCTCGAATCCATAGCGGGCGTAGAAGCGCTGTGCGCCGAAGTTCTCCGACCACACGCCCAGCCACAGCGTGCGCGGGCCTTCGTGCTCCAGCCAGGCCAGCGCGGTTTCCAGCAGGCGGCTGCCCCAGCCACAGTTCTGCTGGGCCTTGATCAGGTACAGGCGCTTGAGTTCGCCGTCACCGGGTTTCACCTCGGGATGCGGCAGGCCAC
Source organism: Stenotrophomonas geniculata ATCC 19374 = JCM 13324 (assembly GCF_001431625.1). Taxonomy (GTDB): domain Bacteria; phylum Pseudomonadota; class Gammaproteobacteria; order Xanthomonadales; family Xanthomonadaceae; genus Stenotrophomonas; species Stenotrophomonas geniculata. Next base: position 24,534 of record NZ_LLXT01000024.1, on the reverse strand, counting down.
AGGGGCCGGCGGCGGCATGGCCGACCGCCTCCCCGTCCAGCTCCAGCAGCCACACCGCGTAGTCGGGGTGGGCCAGGATCACGCGCTGGCGCTCGACCGTGTAGGCCTCCTCAAGGAAGGCCTGCAGGTCCTGCGGCGGATACAGATGGCCGAAGGTTTCGGTGAACGTGCGGGCAGCCAGCGCCGACAGGGTCGGCGCGTCGTCCACAGTAGCGCGGCGGATCGAATACATGCAGGAAGTTGACGTCAGGGCGAAGGGCGGGTCAAGCCTTTTCAGGCGACTCCGCTTCTTCTTCCTCGTCCTCTTCCTCGTATTCCTCTTCGTCCTCGTCCTCTTCTTCCTCGCCTTCCTCGTCCTCGTCGTACTCTTCCTCTTCGTCGTCCTCATAATCCTCGACGCCGAAGTCTTCACCGTCCCAACGGCCTTCGCCGTCGGCGACGAAGGTCAGGGCCATCGCCGCCGGGTTGGTACCCACACGAACCAGCCAACCGCCGAACACGCGTGCACGCTCGGTGACCAGATTGGCCTCGGCGCCTTCATTGCCCAGCTTTTCCCACTCCAGCGAAAACGCGAACTCGGTCATTGCCTGGATCTCCTGATCAGTTGGTCTTGGGGCGAACCTGGATGTGCACTTCGGCCAGCTGCGCGTCGACGATCGGCGACGGCGCGTCGGTCATCAGATCCTGTGCACCGGTGGTCTTCGGGAACGGGATGACGTCGCGGATCGACTCGGTGCCGGCCATCAGCGCGGCGATGCGGTCGATGCCGAAGGCGATGCCACCGTGCGGCGGCGCGCCGTAGTTCAGCGCGTCGAGCAGGAAGCCGAACTTGGCGCGGGCTTCTTCGGCACCGATGCCGAGCAGCTCGAACACTGCGCTCTGCATGTCCGGACGGTGAATACGGATCGAACCACCGCCGATCTCATTGCCGTTGAGCACCATGTCGTAGCCGCGCGAGACGGCGGTACGGGCGTTGGCGCGCAGGTCGGCGATGTCGTCCACGGCCGGTGCGGTGAAGGGGTGATGCAGGGCGACGTAGCGCTGTTCTTCCTCGTCCCACTCGAACATCGGGAAGTCGGTGACCCACAGCGGTGCCCAGCCGTCGGCGACCAGGCCGAAGTCCTTGCCGGCCTTCAGGCGCAGCGCGCCCATGAAGTCGGAGACCTTGTTGTAGCCACCGGCACCGAAGAACACGATGTCGCCGTTGCCGGCGCCGACGTGCGCGACCAGCGCAGCGAAGGATTCCTCGCTGAAGAACTTCTGGATCGGCGAGCTGACTTCGCCGTTGTCGGCGATCTTGATGTAGGCCAGACCCTTGGCACCGTACTTGGCGGCATGCGCGGCGTACTCGTCGATCTGCTTGCGGCTGAGCGCTGCGCCGCCCGGGATGCGCAGCGCGGCAACGCGGCCTTCGGCATCGTGGGCCGGGCCGGTGAACACGGCAAATTCGCTGTCCTTGACCAGCTCGGCCACGTCCACCAGTTCCAGCGCGATGCGCAGGTCCGGCTTGTCCGAACCGTAGCGACGCATCGCCTCGGCCCAGGTCATGCGCGGGAAGCTGGCGTCCAGCTGCACGTCCACCACTTCCTTGAAGATGGCGCGGATCATGTCTTCGACGAAGTCCTGCACGTCGCGCTCGCGGACGAAGGCGAATTCCATGTCCAGCTGGGTGAATTCCAGCTGGCGGTCGGCACGCAGGGCTTCGTCGCGGAAGCAGCGCGCGATCTGGTAGTAACGGTCGAAGCCGGCCACCATCAGGATCTGCTTGAACAGCTGCGGGCTCTGCGGCAGGGCGTAGAACTCGCCCGGGTGCATGCGCGCCGGCACCAGGAAGTCGCGGGCGCCTTCCGGGGTGGCCTTGGTCAGGATCGGGGTCTCGATGTCCTGGAAGCCCTTCTCGTCCAGGTGGCGGCGCAGGGCCTGCACCAGCTTGATGCGGGTGCGCTGCATGCGCTGCATTTCCGGGCGGCGCAGGTCCAGGTAGCGGTACTTCAGGCGGGTTTCTTCGCCCGGGTTCTCGTGGGCGTGGAACGGCAGCGGCGCGGCCTTGTTCAGCACGGTGATGGCAGTGGCGATCACTTCCACCTTGCCGGTGCGCATCTTGTCGTTCACCGCGTGGCGGGCACGCACCACGCCTTCCACCTGCAGCACGTCCTCATAGCCCAGCGACGCGGCCACGGCGAACACGTCGGCGTTGTCGACTTCCACGGTCACCTGCACGATGCCTTCATGATCTCGAAGATCGATGAAGCAGACGCCGCCCTGGTTACGGGCCACGTCGGTCCAGCCGGCGAGGGTGACAGTCTGGCCAATCAGGGTCTCATCGACCAGGCCGCAGAAGTGGGTACGCATGGGGGGAAGCTCCGCTGGAGAACGCCGGCACCGGATGGGGGCCGGAAAGCCTCGTATTCTGCGGCCGAGGCCCCGGCCGGGGCAAATCCGGCCAGTCACACCGGCTTGATCGCCCCCCCTCCCTATAGTCGGGCACCTGCCACCGTATGGGATGCCGCCATGAAACCGCTGTCCCTGGCCAGCCTGGCCGTAACCCTCAGCCTGGGTGCCCTGGGTACCCTTGCCCTGCCCGCCCCTTCCGCGCATGCGCAGAGCGGCGTGGTCCGCTGCGAGAGCCAGAACAACCGCGAACGGGTCTGCAACACCGGCTGGCGCAATGCGCAGCTGGTGCGCCAGCTGTCCGGCTCGGACTGTGATGAAGGACGAACCTGGGGCAGCCGTAACGGCAGCATCTGGGTCACCAACGGCTGCCGAGCGGAGTTCGTCGAGGCCCGCGGTGGCTGGGGCGGCGGCAATGGCGGTGGCTGGGGCGGCAACAACGGCCGGCCCGGCGAGACCATCCGCTGCGAGAGCCAGAACAACCGTGAGCGCAGCTGCCCGGTCGGCTGGCGCAATGCCCGCCTGGTCCGCCAGCTGTCTGGCAGCCCCTGCAACGAAGGGCGTACCTGGGGCGTGCGCAATGGCGCAGTCTGGGTCAGTGGCGGTTGCCGTGCCGAATTCGCCGAAGCCCGTGGCTGGGGCGGTGGCGGCGGTGGCTGGGGCGGCGGAAACAGCAATTACACGGTGACCTGCAGCAGCAACAACAACCGCTCGCAGACCTGCGACTGGGATGAGCGCCAGGGCCGTCCGGTGCTGCAGCAGCAGCTGTCCGGCAGTGCCTGCCAGGAAGGCCGCAGCTGGGGCTACTCGCGTGGCCAGGTGTGGGTGAGCAACGGCTGCCGGGCACGTTTCGGCACGCGGTGAGGGGTAGCGCCGGGCCATGCCCGGCGAGCGCAGTGGCGCGGTCAACTGCAGAAAACCCGCCGGGCACGGCCCGGCGCTACCGGGCTGGCTGCGCGGCCTCATCACCCCAAGGCGGCGGCGGCAGGTCGACCGGCTTGCTCAGATCGAACTGCACGCGGAAGCGGCGGCCGTCCGGGCGCGTCAGCTCGTAGACGAACGTCTGGTCGGGGTCGATTTCCATCGCCCAGGTGTTGTGCGTGGAGGCCAGCATGTCGGCGCGGCGGAACATCGCCACCGAATCGGCATCGGCCGGGAACTGCTGGCGCTCGGCAGTGCCCGGCGGCGTGCTGTCGCCACCGTACAGGGTGATCGCGTCGGGGCTGCCGTCTTCGTGGCGATGGTCGTGCTTCAGGCGCAGCCCGTTCGGCGTGCGGATCAGCACCCAGGTACGCGAGTGGTCATCCCCCACGTGGAACGGGATGCGCAGCTCATGCGCCGGATCGGCGCAGCCGCGCACATGCATCACCAGACGCTGCCCGGCGAACGGGTCCTTCCCTGTCGGCGCCGGCGTGTCCTCCACCACCTTGCCGGCGTAAGCCTGGCCGCAATGCGCGGCGATGGCGGCCATGAAGGCATCGGCCGGTGCGGTCGCCAGATCATGGGCGACCGTGTCGGAGCGCTGCGTACAGGCAGCAAGGCTGAGCAGGAGGACGGAAGCGGTGACGGCGGCAGGCAGTTTCATACCCCAACCCTAACGGCCATGGCCGAAGTGCGCAAACCGCACGCGCAGCATCCGCTCAGCGATCGAGGGCAGATGCCGCCGGCAGTGTTTCTGTGGCTGCCACCGGCGCGGCTTCGCCTTCACCTGCAGGTTCCTGCTCGACCGGATCGACATCGAACGGGGTACGGAACACCAGCGACGGCAGCAGCGTGGTCAACGCCGCATACAGCAACAGCGCGCCGAACAGCACCGCCGGAATCTGGAAGCGCTCGCGCATGATCGCCGCCAGCACCAGGGTGAAGATGAGGGTCGGAGCCAACGCCAGCGAGACCCGCAGGCTGCTGCGGAAGCTCTCGCCGAACATGACCCGGCGCTGCAGCCAGACCACGCCGATGCGCAGCGGCAGCACCACCAGGGTGATCACGATGCCCAGCCCCAGGGCCTCGAAGCTGAGCGCTTCGGCGGGCACCTTGGTGCCGGCGTTGAAGAAGTAGAACGGCACGAAGAACGAGGCGAACAGGCGCAGCGCATGCAGGTTCTCGTGCGAGGCCAGCAACGGCATGCGCTGGTGCAGCAGGCGCGCGACCAGCCCGGCGATGAACGCGCCGACCAGGTAGTACACGCCCAGCAGGTAGGTGATGTAGGCCGCGACCATGCCCACCATCACCAGCAGCGAGAATTCCGAGCCCGGCGCGTGCGGCGCCACCCAACGGCCCAGGCCGATGAACAGCAGCGGCAGGCCGACCATCATCGCCAGCAGGGCCAGGCTGGACAGCGCCATATGCCCCGGATCGCCCGCCTGCAGCACGATGAACAACGCCGCCAGCGCCAGCAGTTCGCCGGCGATGGCCTTGCTGGTCACCCAGAACCGCTCGTCCTCGCTCAGGCCCAGCCGCGACAGCGAATCCATGATGAAACCGGTGGAGGGCGTCAGCAGCGCCAGGGCCAGCAGGCCGGCAGCCTGCCAGGGCAATCCCGCGTAGCGCCAGGCCAGCCAGCCTACGCCGAACAGCGTGCCGGTACGGATCACCAGATGCGCCAGCAGCGGCCACATGCCACGGCGCAGCGCCTGCAGGTCCACTTCCAGGCCGGCGAACAGGAACAGCGAGGAAATCCCCAGCGTGGCCAGCAGGCCGATCACCGCATCGTGGGCCTGGTCGCCCAGCCAGAGCATGCCGATGATGCCGAACAGCAGGCAGGTCAGGGGTGCGGGCAGGCTGAAGCGCTGCAGCGCGCGCGGGATCACCAGCAGCGCGAAGATCAGCAGCAGGTAGATCAACTCATGGCTCATCGGGGTCTTCCGTGGGGTTCGAACGCGCGCAGGATGCGCGCGCCGAACCGATCCGGCAAGCCACGTTTGAATGACCCCGGTTACCTCATCCAATCAGTCGATCGGCGATCCGGCCCACCTGGGCCAGCACCAGGGCGCGCTGCTCATTGCTGATCGCGCCGGCCTGCAGATAGGCGGTCAGCACCCACGGTGCGCCGCCCGCGCGCGGCCACAACACGGCGATGTCGTTGCGCGCGTCCTCGCCATTGCTGCCGGTCTTGTCGCCAACGCGCCAGCGCTTGCCGAGGCCCGCGCGCAGGCAGGCGTCGCCGGTCTCGTTGTCGATCAGCCAGTCGGCCAGCTGCTGCCGCGATGCCGGCTGCAGCACTGTCCCCAGCACCACACGCTGCAGCGAACCAGCCATCGCCGCCGGTGTGGTGGTGTCGCGCGGGTCGCCTTCGGCGAAGCTGTTCATTTCCGGCTCCAGCCGGTCGCTGCGGCTGACCGCATCACCGCTGGCGCGCAGGAACGCGGTCACCGCCGGCGGGCCACCGACCACGCCGAACAACAGGTTGGCGGCGGTGTTGTCGCTGGTGATGATCGTGGCCCGGCACAGGTCGCGCACGGTCATATCCTTGCCGGCATGACGGCGGGTGACCGGTGCGTGCGAGAGCAGGTCGGCCTCGCGCACCGGTACGCGCCGGTCGAGCAGCGCGGGTGCGCGCTCGGCCTGGCTGAGCACGGTCGCGGCCAGCATGCTCTTGAAGGTGCTGCACATCGGGAAGCGCTCGTCCTGGCGATGGCCGACGCGGCGACTGCTTGCGGTATCGAGCAGGGTCACGCCCAAGCGTCCTGCGCAGGCCTTTTCCAGCGCGGCGAAATCACCGGCGGCGTTGATGGCGGCATCTGTGGGTTCGCTGGCGGCGGCCTTGCCCGCTGCACGTGCCAGCAACGGCAGGGCAAGCGAAGAAGCAACAGCGGCACCACTGAACTGCAGGAATCGGCGACGGGCGAGCATGCGGGGGTTCTCCTGGGGACCGTTCGATTATTGGAACCCACGGCCAGGACGACCAGCGCGAAAATTCAGCACAAGCCATTAGATTTATTGATGCCCATTGCATCAATTCCTGCGATTAGCGGCCTTCCCTGCCCAGGCGTTAGGATCAGCCATCATCCAGGCTCACGACTCGACGATGCTGCATCCCACCCTGCCACTGAACGCGCTGCGCGCCTTCGAGGCCGCCGCCCGCCACCAGAACTTCACCCGTGCCGCGCTGGAGCTGTGTGTCAGCCAGGCCGCGCTGAGCCACCAGATCCGTGGGCTGGAGGACCGGCTCGGCATCCGCCTGTTCCACCGACTGCCTCGCGGCGTGGCGCTCACCGACGAAGGCGCGGCGCTGTATCCGGTGCTCAACGAATCGTTCGAGCGCATCTCCGCCAGCATTGCGCGCTATACCGGCGGGCCGGCCCGTGAAGTGCTGACGCTGGGCGTGGTCGGCACCTTCGCCACCGGCTGGCTGCTGCCACGGCTGGCCGCATTCGAGGCCGCGCACCCGGACATCGAGCTGCGCCTGCAGACCCACAACAACCGCATCGACCTGGCCGGCGAAGGCCTGGACCTGGCCATCCGGTTTGGCGATGGCGATTGGCAGGGCCAGGCCTGCACGGCGATCCTCGACGCGCCGTTCGCGCCGCTGTGCGCGCCGGCACTGGCACGGCGGCTGAAACAGCCGCGCGACCTGGGCACGCTGCCGCTGCTGCGCTCCTACCGCAGCGACGAATGGCCGCGCTGGTTGCAGGCGGCAGGAGTGAGTGGCGTGGAAGCCCGCGGGCCGGTGTTTGATTCGTCATTGACAGTGGCGATGGCCGCGGTCGGCGGCGCCGGCGTGGCGCTGCTGCCGCTGCGCATGTTCGAGCAGGAGCTGGCCGAAGGTCGCCTGCTGCAGCCGTTCAGCACCACGCTGGAGCTGGGGCGCTACTGGCTGACGCGATTGCGCTCGCGCGCCGAGCGTGAACCGGCGAAGCGATTCCGCGAATGGCTGCAGGCGCAGGGATGAAACGCAGGCGACGTGGGTAGCGCCGGGCCATGCCCGGCGGCTTTTGCGATCCGTTGCGCTCGCCGGGCATGGCCCGGCGCTACCGATGGCATCAGGACTCCAGCAGTTCCATCCAGGCCGCTTCGGCCTTTTCAAGCTGCGCGGCGGCGGTTTCGCGGTCACGGCCGATCACCGCCATGCGGGTGGCATCGGCGTAGTTGGCCGGGTCGGCCAACTGGCGGTCCAGCTCGGCCAGCGCGCCTTCCAGCTCGGCCACCTTGGCCTCGGCGGCGGCCAGCTTGTGCGGGTTCACCGGCTTTTTCTGCACCACCTGCGCCACCGGCGCGGTCTTGACCCCCACCGGCTCTTCCACCTGCTCCATGCGGGCCTTGGTGCCCTGTGCCTGCGGGCGGGTACGCAGCCATGCGGCGTAGGCATCCAGATCGCCGTCGAACGGCTCGACCACGCCATCAGCCACGCGCCAATAGGTATCGCAGACCAGGCCGATCAGGTGGCGGTCGTGCGAGACCATCACGATCGCGCCTTCGAAGGTGGCCAGTGCTTCGGCCAGCGCTTCGCGCATTTCCAGGTCAAGGTGGTTGGTCGGTTCGTCCAGCAGCAGCACGTTCGGCTGCTGCCAGGCGATCAGCGCCAGCGCCAGGCGTGCGCGCTCGCCACCGGAGAAACCATCGACCGGCTCGAACGCGCGGTCGCCCGGGAAATTCCACTTGCCAAGGAAATCGCGGAACGACTGGTTCGGCGCATCCGGGGCGATTTCGCGGAAGTGCTCCATCGGCGACTGGCCTTCGTGCAGCGACTCCACCGTGTGCTGGGCGAAGTAGCCGATCTTCAGGTCGGGATGCGCCATGCGCTCGCCCACGATCGGTGCCAGTTCGCCCACCAGGGTTTTCACCAGGGTGGTTTTACCCGCACCGTTCGGGCCGAGCAGGCCGATGCGCTGGCCCGCTTCCAAGCCGAAGCCGACGTTGTGCAGGATCACCGCATTCTTGCCGTAACCGGCCTCGACGTGGTTCAGGCGAATCAATGAGAACGGCAGCTTGGCCGGCGGCGCGAATTCGATGCGGAACTCGCGCTCGGCACGCACCGCTTCGGTACCGGCCAGCTTGGCCAGGCGCTTCATGCGGCTCTGCGCCTGCGCGGCCTTGCTGGCCTGCGCCTTGAAGCGGTCGATGAAGCTCTGCAGGTGGGCGCGCTCGGCCTGTTCCTTCTCGTGCGCGATCTGCTGCTGGCGCAGCTGTTCGGCGCGCTGGCGCTCGAAGTCGGTGTAGCCGCCCGGGTAGAGCTTGGCGCCGCCACCGTGCAGGTGCAGGGTGTGGGTGGCCACGTTGTCGAGGAACTCGCGGTCATGCGAGATCAGCAGCAGGGTGCCCGGGTACTTCAGCAGCCACTGCTCCAGCCAATACACCGCGTCCAGATCCAGGTGGTTGGTTGGTTCGTCCAGCAGCAGCAGGTCACTGGGCATCATCAGCGCGCGGGCCAGGTTCAGGCGCACGCGCCAGCCGCCGGAGAACGAGGACACCGCGCGATGGTGGGTCTCGGCCGGGAAGCCGAGGCCATGCAGCAGCTTGCCGGCGCGCGCTTCGGCGTCGTAGGCATTGAGCTCGGCCATCTTCGTGTGGGCTTCGGCCACCGCTTCCCAGTCTTCACGGGCGGTGGCCTCGGCCTCGGCGGCCAGCACCGCGGCCACTTCGATGTCGCCGCCCAGCACGAAGCTCAGCGCCGGGTCGGGAAGCGACGGGGTTTCCTGGGCAACGCTGGCGATGCGCACCTTGCCGGGCAGATCGACATCGCCCTTGTCCGCCTCCAGCTCGCCCTTCACCGCCGCGAACAGGCTGGACTTGCCAGCACCGTTGCGGCCGACCACACCCACCCGGTAACCGGCGTGCAGGGTCAGGTCGACATTGGACAACAGCAGCCGCTCGCCGCGGCGCAAGGCGAAATTACGAAGGGAGATCATCGGGGGAGGCGTCCATATAACCGAATGGAATGTGCTGGTGAGCACTGTTCCTGCGACGCAATTCTAGCGTTAACGAATACTTGACGCGCCCCGGGATGCGCAGCGGCCGGCGTTTCTCTCTCCCACGTCCTCGCCGCGCGCCTCCCGGGCCCCTCCCCGCAAGCTCCGATCCGGGCTAAATGGTTGCTTCTGCAACGTTTTTCCCGATGACCGGCATTTGACAGCCACTGAATATCCCGTTAATTCCTGCTTTGCGCACCGCAACAACCGCCGTCCGCCTCACCCCCGTGATGTCGATTCCGGTGCCGCCCCCGCCAACCGGAGCCCCATCCCGATGACCCGCAAGACCAGCCTGATCGCCGCCGCCGTCGCTGTCGCACTCGGTGGCTCTCCGTTCGTTGCCGCTGCCCAGCAGGCCGGCACCGCCGCCAACACCCTGGACACGGTGATCGTCACCGGCACCCGCGTGGCCGACCGCACGGTCGCCGAATCGCAGTCGCCGATCGACATCATCACCCCCGAAGCACTGCAGTCCACCGGCACCAGTGAACTGGCCACGGCGCTGTCGCGCGCCCTGCCCTCGCTGAACTTCCCGCGCCCGGCCCTGACCGATGGCACCAGCGGCGTGCGCCCGGCGCAGCTGCGCGGCCTGTCACCCGACCAGGTGCTGGTGCTGGTCAACGGCAAGCGCCGCCATACCTCGGCGATGATCAACGTCAACGGCAGCATCGGCCGTGGCTCGTCCGCCGTGGACATCAACGCGATTCCGATCGCCGCCATCGAGCGCGTGGAAGTGCTGCGTGACGGTGCGTCGGCACAGTACGGCTCGGACGCCATTGCAGGCGTCATCAACATCGTGCTCAAGGGCAGCGGCAGTGGCGGCAGCCTGGCGGTGGACTACGGCCAGTACTCGGCCGGTGACGGCAACAAGTACCAGCTCTCCGGCGATACCGGCGTCGAGTTCGGCAACGGCCGTGGCCGCGTGCACGTGGCCGGCCAGATCAGCCAGCAGGACGAAAGCAACCGCGCCGGCCCGTACCGCGGCACCACGCCGAACACCGGTAACTTCCCGAGCATCGGCCAGAAGACCTTCATCGTCGGCGACCCGCGCGTGGATGCGACCGCGGCATCGGCCAACGCGAGCTTCGACTTCAGCGACCACGTGACCGGCTACGCCAGCGCGCTGCTGAGCAACCGCGACATCACCTCGTTCGCGTTCTACCGTTCGCGCAACCACAACGGGCAGAGCGCGCTGCTGGCGCAGACCTACCCGGACGGCTTCGTGCCGGAGATCAACCAGTACTCCAAGGACCGCTCGCTGGTGGCCGGGGTCAAGGGCAACACCGACAACGGCTGGACCTGGGACCTGAGCCTGAACCACGGCGAGAACACTCTGGACTTCCACACCCGCAACAGCATCAACTACAGCCTCGGCGCGACCAGCCCGCGCTCGTTCTACGACGGCACGCTGAAGTACCAGCAGGACATCTTCAATGCCGATCTGACCAAGTCGCTGGACTGGGGCCTGGCCTACCCGGTCACGCTGTCCTTCGGCGGTGAGTACCGCAAGGAGAAGTGGGACCAGAACCCGGGCGAACTGAACTCGTACACCGGCAGCGGCGCGCAGGGCTTCGCGGGCTTCACCCCGACCAATGAAGTGCATGCCGACCGCCACAACTACGCGGTCTATGCAGGCCTGGAAGCGGACCTGACCGAGAAGTTCTCGGCGGGCATTACCGGCCGCTACGAGGACTACTCGGACTTCGGCGACCGCTTCTCCGGCAAGCTGTCGGCGCGCTATGCATTCACCGACAAGGTTGCGCTGCGGGCAACCGCCTCCAGCGGCTTCCGCGCACCGTCGCTGGCGCAGCAGGGTTACCAGGCCGTCACCAGCCAGTTCCTCAATGGCGTGTTCGTTGAACGCGGCACCTTCCCGACCACCAGCCCGGCCGCGCAGGCACTGGGCGCCTCGCCGTTGAAGGCCGAGACCTCCACCTCCTACAGCCTGGGCCTGGTGCTGCAGCCGGTCGACCGCCTGTACATCACCGTCGATGCCTATCAGATCGACATTGATGACCGCATCTCGCTCTCGTCCAGCATCACGACCAACGCGGCCACCAGCGCGCTGCTGGGCACCCTCGGCCTGCCGCAGGTGACCGCGTTCTCGTACTTCACCAACGGCCTGGATACGCGCACCCGTGGCGTGGACTTTGTGTCCAGCTACACGGTGCCGTTCACCGCCAGCAGCCTGGAATTGACCGCGGCTTACAGCTACAACGACACCGAAGTGCGCCGCATCGGCGGCACCCCGGCGGTGTTTGGCACGCTGGGCCTGACCCAGTCGCTGATCGGCCGTGATGAGATCGGCCGCATCGAGGACAGCTACCCGCGCGACAAGGCGATCCTGAGCGGCACCTGGCGTTCGGATCACTGGGAACTGGGCCTGGCCGCAACCCGCTACGGCAAGTTCACCGTGCGCAACTCGGCCACCGCGCTGCGCGACCAGACCTACGGCGATGCCTGGGTGGTGGATGCCTCGGCCAGCTACAAGCCGAGCAGCAACTGGACCCTGACCGTGGGCGCCGACAACCTGCTGGACAAGTACCCGGACCGCACCGAAGACCTGCAGAACTCCACCTTCGGCATGCTGCCGTACAGCAACTACTCGCCGTTCGGCTTCAACGGCGCGTATGTGTACGGGCGGATCAAGTACACCTGGTAAGCGGTAGTGCCGGCCGCTGGCCGGCAACCCCGGGCCGCATCTGGAGGAGAGCCCCTTCTTGTTGAAGGGGCGCGCCGAAGGCGGGGGTAGAGGAGAAATGCGTGGGCAAACCCGCCCGCCACGGCACGTGGACGGCGGGTTTGCCGTATCTGGCTTCATCGGTGAAAATCGGGGCATCCCCCGATTGCCTGCGAGTGCCGATGCACCATGACACCGACCTGATCAACATCGTTGCCGTTGGCCTGGGGCTCGCCTTCATCTTCGGCGCGCTGGCCAACAAGCTCCGCTTGTCTCCCCTGGTCGGTTACCTGGTTGCTGGCATCTGCGTAGGCCCGTTCACCCCCGGCTTTGTCGCCGACCAGGCGCTGGCCAACCAGCTGGCCGAACTGGGCGTGATGCTGCTGATGTTCGGTGTCGGCCTGCACTTCTCGCTGAAGGACCTGATGGCGGTCAAGGCGATCGCCATCCCCGGCGCCATCGGCCAGATCGCGGTGGCCACCCTGCTCGGCTGGGGTGTGGCCTCGCTGATGGGCTGGCCGGCCATCCACGGGGTCATCTTCGGTTTCTCGCTGGCCACCGCCAGCACGGTGGTGCTGCTGCGGGCGATGGAGGAACGCCGGCTGCTGGAGACAATGCGCGGCAAGATCGCGGTCGGCTGGCTGATCGTGGAAGACCTGGCCTGCGTGCTGGCACTGGTGATGATGCCGGTGATGGCCGGTGTGTTCGGCCCCGAAGCAGCCAAGGAATCGCACTCGCTGGGCAGCGTGCTGGCCGACATCGGCTGGACCTTCGTGCAGCTGGGCCTGTTCGTGGCGGTGATGCTGGTGGTCGGCCGCCGGGTCATCCCGTGGATCCTCGAGCGCATCGCAGGTACCGGTTCGCGCGAACTGTTCACCCTGTCGGTGCTGGCGATCGCGCTGGGCGTCGCGTTCGGCTCGGCCATGTTGTTCGGCGTCTCGTTCGCGCTGGGCGCGTTCTTCGCCGGCATGCTGCTCAACGAATCGGAGCTGAGCCACAAGGCCGCGCACGATTCGCTGCCACTGCGCGATGCGTTCGCGGTCCTGTTCTTTGTGTCGGTCGGCATGCTGTTCGACCCCAACATCCTCGTCCAGCACCCGTGGCAGGTGCTGGCCACCGTGCTGATCATCATGTTCGGCAAGTCGGCCGCTGCGTTCTTCATCGTGCGCGCGTTCGGGCACCCGACCAGCACCGCGCTGACCATCTCGGCCAGCCTGGCGCAGATCGGTGAGTTCGCCTTCATCATCGCCGGCCTCGGCGTGGCACTGCAGATCCTGCCGAAGGAAGGCCAGTCGCTGGTACTGGCCGGTGCGCTGGTGTCGATCATGCTCAACCCGCTGGTATTCGGGCTGCTGGACCGCTGGCAGGCCAAGCAGGAGCAGTCACCCCAGGCCGCCGAGCCCGAAGAGGCCACCGGTCCCTCACGTGACCTGCATGACCACGCCATCGTGATTGGTTATGGCCGCGTGGGCAGCGAACTGGCCCAGGTGCTGCGCGACCGTGGCGTGCCGGTGCTGGTGATCGATGACAACAAGGAGCACGTCGAGCAGGCGCACGCCAAGGGCCTGGCGGCGATCCGCGGCAGCGCCGCCGCCGACCGGGTGCTGGCCGAGGCCCATCCGGAGCGCGCGAAGATTGCGGTGCTGGCGATTCCGCAGCCGCTGGAAGCCGGTGAGGCGCTGGCCAAGCTGCGGGCGATCAACCCGGACCTGACCCTGCTGGCGCGCGCACACAGCGATGCGGAAGTGAAGCATCTGCTGGAACACGGTGCCGATGGCACGGTGATGGCCGAACGTGAGCTGGCGTATTCGCTGGCGGAGATGATCATGTCCACGCCGCCGTACCGGAATCTGGGGCAGCACAGCATTCCGGTGGTGTGAGGGGTGTGGGTGCGGCAGGGCTTGCAGCCCTGCACCTGCCGAGGCAACGGCAAAAGCAAAGGCTGACTATCCGTGGGATGGCGGGGTGGGTCCCCGCTGCTGTTGGTGGGTGTCGACCTTGGTCGACACGGCGACACAAAAAAATCCCCGGTCGACCCGCATCGACCGGGGATCTGGATCGCCACGTTGCCATGCCTTGGAGAGGCAGTTCCACCGTAGCGCATCGCGGTGCCGGTGGTGATCGCCTGTAGCGATGACGACCAAGCGCGTAGCTATCAGGCGCCGGCCAGGGCCTGTTCCAGGTCGGCGCGGAGGTCGCCGATGTGCTCGATGCCGATCGACAGCCGCACGGTGTCTTCGCTGACGCCGGCCTTGGCCAGTTCGGCGGCATCCAGCTGGCGATGGGTGGTGGAGGCCGGATGGGTGGCCAGCGACTTCGCATCGCCCAGGTTGACCAGGCGGGTGAACAGCTTCAGCGCATCGAGGAAACGTGCACCCGCCTCACGGCCGCCGGGCAGGCCGAAGGTCAGTACGCCCGAGCCGTGTCCCCCCAGGTAGCGCTGCGCGGCGGCGTGCTCCGGGTCGTCGGCCAACCCGGCGTAGCGTACCCAGGCCACCTTGTCGTGCGCCTTCAGGTACTGCGCGACGGCCAGTGCATTGGCATTGATGCGTTCCATGCGCAGGGCCAGGGTCTCGATGCCCTGCAGGATCAGGAACGCGTTGAACGGCGACAACGCGGCGCCGGTATTGCGCAGCGGCACCACGCGCGCGCGGCCGATATAGGCCGCCGGCCCCAGCGCTTCGGTGTAGACCACGCCGTGGTAGCTGGGGTCGGGCTGGTTGAGTCGGGCGAAACGCTTCGGCTGCGCGGCCCAGTCGAAGCGGCCGGAGTCGATGATCGCGCCGCCGAGGCTGTTGCCGTGGCCGCCCAGGTATTTGGTCAGCGAGTGCACGACGATGTCGGCACCGTGCTCGAACGGGCGCAGCAGGAACGGTGTGGCCACCGTGTTGTCCACGATCAGCGGCACGCCGGCGGCATGCGCGACCTCGGCGATGGCGGCAATGTCGGTGACGTTGCCACGCGGGTTGCCGATCGATTCGACGAACACCGCCTTGGTGCGCTCGTCGATCAGCGCGGCGAACGCCGCTGGATCGGCGGGGTCGGCGAAGCGCGCCTGGATGCCGTACTGCGGCAGCGTGTGGGCCAGCAGGTTGAGGCTGCCGCCATACAGCGCGCTGGAGGCAACGATGTTGTCACCGGCCTCGGCGATGGTCTGGATGGCATAGGTGATCGCGGCCTGTCCCGAGGCCAGCGCCAGTGCGCCGATGCCACCTTCCAGGGCGGCCAGGCGCTGCTCCAGCACGTCGGTGGTGGGATTCATGATGCGTGTGTAGATGTTGCCGGGCACCTTCAGGTCGAACAGGTCGGCCCCGTGCTGGGTGTCATCGAAGGCGTACGCCACCGTCTGGTAGATCGGCACCGCCACCGCGCGGGTGGTCGGATCGGGCCGATAGCCGCCATGCACGGCCAGGGTTTCCAGTTGCCACTGCGGGTCGCTCATTGCACCAGGCTCCATCCGGGGAAACCGCCACCATAGGCCAGCCGGGGCGTGGCACTGAGAGCCGCTGGCGATGACGTCCGTACCGCCGGTTATCAGGTTGGCCGCGATTCAGACAGCCGTCATGGGCCGTTGCTAGGCTTCGCCGCCGGGCGCTCCTGCCCGGGCACGGAGGCCCCACGCGCATGCAGCCATCCCCTTGGACACCCACCGCCAACGGTACCCCGACCCAGGTCTTGTTGGTGGAAGACGATCGCCGCCTGGCCGAACTGGTCAGCGACTACCTGCACGAGCATGGCTTTGCCGTGCAGCACGTCGCCCGTGGCGACCTGGCCGGCGCGGCCTGCCGCCAGCATGCGCCGGAACTGGTGGTGCTGGACCTGATGCTGCCCGGCCTCGGCGGCATCGACGTGTGCCGGCAGATCCGCAGCTTCTCCGACGTGCCGATCCTGATGCTGACCGCGTGCGAGGACGACATCGAGCAGGTACTGGGCCTGGAATCCGGCGCCGACGACTATGTGCACAAGCCGATCGAACCGCGCCTGCTGCTGGCGCGCCTGCGCGCGCTGCTGCGCCGCCGCCACGGCAGCAGCAACACTTGCACGCCCTGCCGGCTGATGCATGGTGAACTGCTGATCGACCGCATGCAGCGCGAGGTGCATCTGCATAGCCAGCCGGTAGACATGGGCACCACCGAATTCGAGATCCTGTGGCTGCTGGCCAGCCAGCCGGGGCAGATCCTGTCGCGCGACCAGATCCTGCAGGCGGTGCGCGGCATCGGCTTCGACGGCCTGGACCGTAGTGTCGATGTCAGCATCGGCAAGCTGCGCCGCAAGCTGGGCGATGACGCGCGCGAACCGCGGCGGATCAAGACCGTGTGGGGCCGCGGCTACCAGTTCAACCCGTCGGCCTGGACCGCATGAAGCGGCTGTTCCTGTGGCTGTGGTTCGTCACTGGTGCCTGCTTCCTGGTGTCGGTGTTTTTCCTCAACCACATCCTGGACGGCATCTACACGCCTGTGCAGGATCGAGTGTTCGTCGAGCAGGTGCGCGGGCAGGTGTACGCCCTGCGCAGTGGCCTGGCCGGCCTGGACGCCGGCCAGCAGCGTGAGCGCCTGCAGCAGTGGCAGCCGCACTACGGCATCGCGCTGACCCTGCTCGACAGTCCGCCCGTGCTCGACCCACAGGAACAGGCAGCCGTGCAGGCCGATGGCTTCATCGTGCGCGATCAATACCAGCAGGTCCTGCTGCCCATCGAAGGCATCGGAGGCCGCTGGCTGCACCTGCGCCTGCCTGGCGCGGTGCAGATGACGACGTACATGACAATCGCGGCATACCTCAGCATCCTGCTGCTGGTCGGCGCCAGCCTGTACGCCTGGGTGCGCCTGCTCTGGCGCGATCTTGAAGCGCTGCGCCTGCACGCCGACCGCATCGGTGCCGGTGATCTGCAGGCGCGCGCACAGGTCTCGCCGCGCTCGCAGATCCGGGTCATCGTCGAACATTCCAACCGCATGGCCGCGCGCGTAGCCGAACTGGTGCAGCGCCAACGCGACCTGACCCATGCGATCTCGCACGAACTGCGCACGCCGATCGCGCGCGTGGCCTTCGGCCTGGACCTGATGCAGGACAGTGATGATCGCGAACGCCGCGAACGGCTGGCACAGGGCCTGCACGGCGACCTGGCCGAACTCAACCGGCTGGTCAGCGAACTGCTGGCCTATGAGCGTCTTGAGCATCCCAGCGAAGGCGAGCCGATGCAGCGCATCGAAGCCGACGACTGGCTGCAGGCCTGTCTGGCCGATGCACGCCGTGATGCCGAACGCGGCGGCGTGGTCCTGCGCGTGCAGCCCAGTGCGTTGCCACGGGTGGATGCCGAGCCGCGCCTGCTGCAGCTGGCACTGAGCAATCTGGTGGGCAATGCGCTGCGCCACACGCATTCGCAGGTGGAAGTCTCGCTGGTCGGCGTCGGCGGCCGGGCCTGCCTGCGTGTGGATGACGACGGCCCCGGCATCGCCGAAGCCGATCGCGAGAAGGTGATGCGTCCATTCACCCGCCTGGACGACAGCCGCAGCCGCGACACCGGCGGCTTCGGCCTGGGCCTGGCCATTGTCAGCCGCATCGCCGCCCGCCACGGTGGCGAGCTGCGCATCAGCCGCGCCACGCTGGGCGGCGCGCGCCTGGAAATGCACTGGCCGCTGGCTGCCAGCTGAACGCCCACGGGCACGATTACAGTTGATTACAACTCCCGCACAACTGCGGACGGATCGGTCGCCGGCGTATCGCCACGCTAACGACCCTGCAGCACTCGCCGGATGCGCGCGCTGCCTTCCTCCCATTGTCGAGAGTTTCCATGTCCCAGCTTCGCCGTTCCCCTGCCCTGCTCTGCCTGGCCCTGTTGCCGCTGTTCGCCGCACCGATCGCCCACGCCAAGGATGACCACTGGACCTTCGAGGTCGCTGCCGGCGGTGGCGTGGCACCTCGCTACAGTGGCAGCGAGGAGTATCGTGCAACGCCTTCGCTGTCCTTCGATGTCACCTCGCCAGGGGGCTGGTTTCTGGGCACCAGCGGCATCGGCTGGGGCACGTCCATCGGCGAGCACACGCGCGTGCGTGCCTACGTCGGCGCCAGTGGCATCCGCAAGGAAAAGGACTCCCTGCTTGGCGGTTCGGACTTCCTGCGCGGCATGGGCGATATCGATACCCGTCCCCTGGTCGGCGTCTCGGCTGGTTATACGCTGGGCGAAGCCGTGCTGAGCGGCTCCTGGCAGTTCACCCGCAAGGACGAGGACAAGGCCGAGAACGGCCTGGCCACCCAGCAGATCCATCTGAACCTGAGCATGCCGCTGTTCGACCTGGCCGGCGGCGTGGTCAGCGGCAGCGTGTCCACCGACTACGGCAACCGCGGTTACATGCAGACCTGGTACGGCGTCAGCCCGGAACAGGCGGCGCGTACCGGCTTTGCCGAGCACAAGCCAAAGGCCGGCCTGGTCAGTGCCGGTGTCGGCCTGAAGTGGAGCCACCGCGTGGGCCGCAACGGCAACTGGTACATCTCGGCCGAAGGCACGCGCCTGCTCGGTGATGCCGCCGACAGCCCGATCGTGCAGAAGGCGAACCAGTTCGGCTTGATGAGCGGCTATACGCACCGCTTCTGAGTGAGCGCCGGGCAAGGCCCGGCATACCTCGCAGGAAACGGGGCGCTGCGATCAGGCAGCGCCCCGCATGATTCACGCCCTGGCGAACACCAGGTGACCGCCGTCGTTGCCGACTTCGATGGTGTCGCCGTTGACGAAGGCACCGGAGAGGATCTTCTGCGCCAGCGGATTTTCCAGCTGTGCCTGGATCGCACGCTTCAACGGACGCGCGCCATACACCGGATCGAAGCCAACGTTGCCGAGCAGGTCGAATGCTGCGTCGGACACCATCAGCTTCAAGCCACGCTCGGCCAGGCGCTTCTCCAGCCCACGCATCTGGATGCGCGCGATCTGCTTGATCTGCTGCTTGTCCAGCGGGTGGAACACCACGATGTCGTCCAGGCGGTTGATGAATTCCGGGCGGAAGTGTGCCTGCACCACGCCCATCACCGCCGCCTTCATCTGCGTGTAGGCCTCCGGGCTGTCGTCGGTGCTCATGTCCTGGATCTGGTGCGAGCCCAGGTTCGAAGTCATCACGATGACGGTGTTGCGGAAGTCCACGGTGCGGCCCTGGCCATCGGTCAGGCGGCCATCGTCCAGCACCTGCAGCAGGATGTTGAACACATCCGGATGTGCCTTCTCCACTTCGTCGAGCAGGATCAGCGAATACGGGCGGCGACGCACGGCCTCGGTCAGATAGCCGCCTTCCTCGTAACCGACGTAGCCCGGAGGTGCACCGATCAGGCGTGCGACGCTGTGCTTCTCCATGAACTCGCTCATGTCGATGCGGATCATCGCGTCGGCGCTGTCGAACAGGAACTCGGCCAGCGACTTGCACAGCTCGGTCTTGCCGACACCGGTTGGGCCAAGGAACAGGAACGAGCCGGCCGGACGGTTCGGATCAGACAGGCCCGCACGCGAACGGCGCACAGCATCGGAGACGACCTTGATCGCTTCCTCCTGGCCGACCACGCGGTTGTGCAGCACCTCTTCCATGCGCAGCAGCTTGTCGCGCTCGCCTTCAAGCATCTTGTTGACCGGGATGCCGGTCCAGCGCGACACGACCTCGGCGATCTCCTCGTCGGTGACCCGGTCCTGTACCAGCTTGAAGTCCTTGTGCTCGGCTTCCTGCGCGGCGGCCAACTGCTTCTCCAGCTGCGGCAGCAGGCCGTACTGGATCTCGCTCATGCGCGCGAAATCCTGGCGGCGCTGCGCGGATTCCAGCTCCAGCTTGGCCTGCTCGACCTGCTCCTTGATCTTGGTTGCACCCTGCAGCGCGGCCTTCTCCGACTTCCAGATTTCATTGAGGTCGGAGAACTCGCGCTCCAGCGCATCGATGTCGTTTTCCAGATCGGCCAGGCGCTGCCGCGAGGCCTCGTCCTTCTCCTTCTTCAGCATCTCGCGCTGGATCTTCAGCTGGATCACCCGGCGTTCCAGGCGGTCCAGTTCCTCCGGCTTGGAGTCGATCTCCATGCGCAGGCGCGAGGCGGCTTCGTCCATCAGATCGATGGCCTTGTCCGGCAGCTGGCGGTCGGTGATGTAGCGATTGGACAGCGTGGCCGCCGCCACGATGGCCGGGTCGGTGATCTCCACGCCGTGATGCACGGCGTACTTCTCCTTCAGCCCGCGCAGGATCGCGATGGTGTCCTCCACCGACGGTTCGCCCACGAACACCTTCTGGAAGCGGCGCTCCAGCGCTGCATCCTTTTCGATGTACTTGCGGTACTCATCCAGCGTGGTAGCGCCCACGCAGTGCAGCTCGCCGCGTGCCAACGCCGGCTTGAGCATGTTGCCGGCATCCATCGCACCGTCGGCCTTGCCGGCACCGACCATGGTGTGCAGCTCATCGATGAACAGGATGATCTGCCCTTCGCTCTTGGCCAGGTCGTTGAGCACGCCCTTCAGGCGCTCCTCGAATTCACCGCGGAACTTGGCACCGGCAATCAGCGCGCCCATGTCCAGCGACAGCACGCGCTTGCCGCGCAGGCCCTCGGGCACTTCGTCGTTGACGATGCGCTGGGCCAGGCCTTCGACGATCGCGGTCTTGCCCACGCCGGGTTCGCCGATCAGCACAGGATTGTTCTTGGTCCGGCGCTGCAGCACCTGGATGGTGCGACGGATCTCCTCGTCACGGCCGATCACCGGATCGAGCTTGCCGCTCTCGGCACGCGCGGTCAGGTCGATGGTGTACTTCTCCAGCGCCTGCCGCTGTTCCTCGGCATTTTCCGACTGCACGTTCTCGCCGCCGCGAAGCTTGTCGATGGCAGCCTGCAGGCGGGTCTTGTCGGCACCGGCGGCGCGCAGCGCCATGCCCAGCGTGCTGTTGTCTTCCAGCGCGGCCAGCACGAACCACTCGCTGGCAATGAAGGCATCGCCGTTCTGCTGAGCCAGCTTGTCAGTGTGATTGAGCAGGCGGCCGAGGTCATTGCCCATCGAAACGTTGCCGGCCTGGCCGGACACCTTGGGCAGCGCATCCAGCGCCTCGGTCAGGCGCTCGCGCAGCACCGGCACGTTCACCCCGGCCTGGGCCAGCAACGGGCGCGTGCTGCCGCCCTGCTGGTCCAGCAGCGCGCTGAACAGGTGAACCGGTTCGATGATGCTGTTGTCACGGCCCACGGCCAACGACTGTGCGTCTGCCAGCGCCTGCTGGAAACGCGAGGTGAGCTTGTCCATCCGCATTGCGAATCCTCATCGGTCATCAGGGCCGGCCCGCGCCGGCGATGCTGGAAAGATGCGGTTGCCCCACCCCGTTTCAAGGGTGACTGCGACTGCACCCCGAGGCCAGTCAGCCTGCGGCCAGCATGCCGGAGTGGGTGTGGTCGGCGCGTTGATCCGGATCAGTTCCGCGCGGTGGACGGGTTCAGCGGGTGATCGCGGTGCGGATCGCCCGCAGCTGCTGCTTGACTGCCCGTGCCTGCGCTGGATCCATGCGCAGCAGCGCCTTCTGGCCGATCGAGCGCGACTGCAGGGTGGGATCGACGAAGCGGTAACGGCCGCGCTCATCGCGCTGCACCAGCGGCGCTTGGGCCAGTTCCGGGGTCTCCAGCAGATGGTCGATCACCGCGACCAGGCGATCATTGAAATATCCGTCGGGTCGGCCCAGGTCCACATAGGCCTGCTGGATCAGCGGATAGAAGCGCTTGTAGGCGGTAGCCGTCGCCGCCGGGTCCAGCGCGGTGAATGCCTGCACATAGGGCGCATAGCGTGCCCCGTTGCTGGCAGCGATCCGCCCGCCGCCCTCAGCGGGCTCGACCTGCAGACTGCCCGGCAGCGGCCGTGCGGCCAGCGCAGTGGGCGGCACGCTGGGCTTGTCCAGGTTGTCGACCTGGGTGACCAGGCGCTGGATCAGGTGATCGCGCAGCAACAGGGTCAGCGGGCCCTCGCCCTGGAACAGCTGGCTCAGTGCGCCCCAGGCAGCGGCATCGCTGTCAGCCAGCTTCGGCAGCGCCGGATCGGCTGCGGCCTCGGTATCCAGCGGATGCTTGATCGGCGGTGGCGCTGGCGCGGGTTCTGCGGCCGCCTGCGGTTGTGGCGGTGCACTGGTACTGGAGGGGGTTGATTGCACCGGCACCGAGACACCGTCTGCCAGGCGCTTCAGCTGATCGCGGAACAACCAACCGCCCGCGCCACCGATCACCACCACACCCAACACCCAGGGCCATACCGCCTTTCCACTCTGCATGATGCAGCACCTCGTTTCACACGCATGGAGAGGGTGTGACCCCACCGATTCCAGCGGGTTCCCCACCTGTTCCGCTGCCGTTCGGGTTCGGGCCTGCAGCAGAGCCGCGCTCACGCCTGCTTTGCACGCCACGCGCGAGGCTGTGGGTCTTGTCCTGTGGAGGCACTGCCATGCAGTACGCGCTGTATTACTGGACTGGCATCCAGGGCCGTGGCGAGTTCGTGCGCCTGGCGCTGGAAGATGCCGGCGCCGATTACATCGACATGGCGCGGGTGCACGGCGATGCAGTGATGCAGCCGTTCCTCGACGGTGGCAGCGAAGGTGCGCAGCCCTTCGCACCGCCGTTCCTGAAGGCCGGGCGACAGGTCATCGCGCAGGTCGCGGCCATCCTGGATTTTCTCGGCCCGACGTTGGACCTGGTGCCGCAAGCGGCCTCGCGGCGGATGCAGGCACTGCAGTTGCAGCTGACCATCGCCGACCTGGTGGCAGAGGTACATGACACCCACCATCCGATCGCCGCATCGAAGTACTACGAAGACCAGAAGACCGAAGCCAAGGCCCGGGCCACGTCGCTGCGCGGCGAACGGTTGCCGAAGTTCCTTGGTTACTTCGAACAGGTGCTGGCCGCCAACGGAGGCCGACATGCATTGCGCGAGCATTCCTATGTGGATCTGTCGCTGTTCCAGCTGCTGAGCGGGCTGGACTACATGTTCCCGCGCCGCATGCAGGCACTGGCGCCGACCCTGCCCCTTCTGCGTGCGCTGCAGGAGCGGGTGGCGAAGCGGCCGAACATCGCCGCCTACCTGGGCTCGGAACGGCGGCTGGCGTTCAACACGAATGGCATTTTCCGCCATTACCC
The DNA here is from genome assembly GCF_001431625.1 of Stenotrophomonas geniculata ATCC 19374 = JCM 13324. Classification (GTDB taxonomy): domain Bacteria; phylum Pseudomonadota; class Gammaproteobacteria; order Xanthomonadales; family Xanthomonadaceae; genus Stenotrophomonas; species Stenotrophomonas geniculata. Next base: position 1,446 of record NZ_LLXT01000024.1, on the reverse strand, counting down.
GGAGCTGGACGCCGAACGGTAGCGCCGGGCCATGCCCGGCGTCCCCCGGTCAATGATCGGTGCCTTCACCCAGCGGCTTCACCGGCTGCTTCTGCAACGACAGCAACCCCAGCAGTACCGCCAGTGCCACATACGCGCCCGCGAACTGCCAGCTGATGATGCGCGCCAGGCCTTCCAGATCCCACGGCAGGTAGATGCCGCCGCGCGGGTCCACCGAGTGGATCAGGCCGAACAGGGTCAGTACCGCCGCCACCAGCAGGAAGCCGCAGGCGCGACGCAGGCGGCCATCGACCATCGCTGCCACCGCCGAGATCCACAGCATCGAGGTGATGATGAAGCCATTGCCAAGGGTGAAGATCACCGCCAGCTCGGGCAGGCCGTGGCCGTCGAGCTTGGTCAGCAGCTGTGGCAGCTGGTCCGGGGCGATCCAGCCGGGTGCCTTGATCGCCAGCAGGTAGGCCACCGACGGCAGGAAACCGAACACCATCGCACCGGTGTGGCGACGTGGCGTGGCCTGGAAGGCCTGCGTGGTGATGTCGATGGCCACGTACACGATGATCGGTGCCAGCACCGCCAGCGGCAGCCACTGCACCAGCCCGGAAATGATGCCGAGCATGCCGCCGATGCCGACGAACAGGCCGGTCAGCAGCGTATAGCCGCTGCGTGCGCCCATGTGCTTGTAGGCCGGCTGGCCGATGTACGGCGTGGTCTGCGCAACGCCGCCGCAGACACCGGCCACCAGCGTCGCCACCGCTTCCACCAGCAGGATGTCACGGGTGCGATAGTCATCGCCGGCCGCACGTGCGCTCTCGGAGACGTTGATGCCACCGACCACCATCAGCAGGCCGAACGGCAGCAGCAACGGCAGGTAGGTCATCGCCGTGGGCAGGCCTTCAAGGAAGCCCAGCGTCGGCAGCGGCAGCACCACCTGCGGTGGCACCCATTCCGGCACATGGAAGCCCGGTGCACCCAGTCCGGCCACGCCCAGGCCGTAATACAGCACGGTGCCGAACACGAAGGCCAGCAGCACGCCGGGGCCACGCACCGGCAGCTTGCCCTTGGCGATCAGCACATACAGCAGCAGGCCCAGCGTGGTGAAGCCGACCAGCGGCGAGCGCAGCGTTTCCAGCAGTGGCAGCAGGCCCATCAGCACCAGCGCGATGCCGGCGATGGAACCCAGCAGCGCCGCACGTGGCAGCGCGCGGGTGACCGCTTCGCCGAAGAACGACAGCACGAACTTGAGCACGCCCATGATGACCAGCGCGGCCATGCCCAGCTGCCAGGTGGCGATGCCCGCTGCGTGCGGGTCCATGCCCTGCTGCTTGAAGACGAGGAAGGCCGGGCCGAGCACCAGCAGCGCCATGCCGATGCTGGTGCTCGGCCCGGCCTTCCTCGTCTTCAAGCAGCAGGGCATGGACCCGCACGCAGCGGGCATCGGCACCTGGC
>NZ_LLXT01000023.1 GCF_001431625.1 Stenotrophomonas geniculata ATCC 19374 = JCM 13324 | reverse complement strand
AGGCTGGGCCGGGGTGGGCAGGCAGGACCGTTGGCGCCATGGATGGCGCCATCGAGCCCCCATGGACGGGTTTATGGCGTGTCCTGCCTGCCCACCCCGGCCCAGCCACTTACTGACAATCCAGCGCCGACCAGCCGCTGTTGCTGTTGCTGTTGCTTCAAAACCAGCCTGCCGCAGGCAGCGCCGCAGCCGCCGCTGCAAGGAAACCTGAATACGTTCGGACACTGCGCCTCAATCCCCCGCCCCATCGGCCGATAACGGGGTTGTCACGGCTTGTCCCGCCGCTGACCGGCTCGGCGCCGCCCGCCCGCTTCGACCTGGTCCTGCTCGATGAATCTCCTGCATCGCTGGCAACACTACTTCAGCAACCTCTCCGTCCGGCGCAAGCTCAACCTGCTGACGCTGCTCATCGCGCTCGGCGTGATCGCGCTCTCGGTGATCGCCGCCCGCATGCAGTACCTGGACCTCACCGAGACCCGCAAGACCGCGCTGAAGACCCAGGTCGAACTCAGCTACGGCATCCTCCAGCATTATCACCGGCTGGCCGGTACCGGCGAGCTCAGCGAGGACGCTGCCAAGAGCGCGGCATTGCAGGCGCTGGAAGTGATGCGCGCCGAGAACGATGCCTACTACTTCAACATCTACGACACCGGCTACCGCCTGCTGATGCACCCGTTCCGCAAGGATCTGGTCGGCAAGGACATGAAGGACTTCCGCACCGACGACGGCGTGCGCATCTACTACGACCAGGTCGAAGCAGCCAAGGCCGGTGGCGGCTTCGTCAACTACCGCTGGGCCAAGCCCGGCAGCAAGGGCGAGGTCGAGAAGGTCGCCTACGCCGGCCTGTTCGCGCCCTGGAACTGGGTGGTCAGCAGCGGCGTCTACATGGACGACGTGCAGAAGCAGGCGCTGGTGTTCACCGCCATCATGGCCGTCTCCGGTGGCGTGCTGGTACTGATCGTGCTGGCCCTGAGCTGGCTCATCGGCAACCGCATCGCCGTGCCGCTGAAGCAGGCAACGGCCGTCGCCGAGGGTATCGCCCGCGGCAAGCTGGACAGCCACATCGGTCCGCAGGCGCATGACGAACCCGGTCGCCTGCTGGACGCCATGTCCGGCATGCAGCAGCAGCTGCACGCAGTGATCGGCGGCCAGCGCGAAATGGCCCGCCGCCACGATGCCGGCGAACTGAGCTATCGCATCGACGCCAGTGCCTTCCCCGGCGAGTACGGGCTGATGGTGCAGGAAACCAACGCCCTGGTAGGCGGCCACGTGCAGACCCTGCATAACGTGCTGGACGTGGTACAGCAGTACGCGGTCGGCGACCTGAGCCGCGACATCGCCCGCTACCCCGGCGAAAAGGCGGCGATGACCACCACCGTCGACACCGTCAAGGCCAATCTCGGCCGCATCAACGCCGAAATCAAGCAGCTGGCCAGTGCCGCCGCTGCCGGCGACTTCAGCCGCCGTGGCGATGCGCAGCGCTTCGATCACGATTTTCGCCTGATGCTGGAAAACCTCAACGCGATGATGGCGGTCAGCGATGACAACCTCGGCAAGCTCTCGCAGCTGCTGTCGGCCATCGCCGAAGGTGATCTGACCGCGCGCATGCAGGGTGACTACCAGGGCGTGTTCGCCCGCATGCGTGACGACGCCAACACAACCGTCGCGCAGCTGACCCAGATCGTCGGCCAGATCCAGGCCAGTGCTTCCAGCATCACCCTGGCCGCCGGTGAGATTGCTTCGGGCAACAGCGACCTGTCGCGTCGCACCGAGCAGCAGGCTGCGAACCTGGAAGAAACCGCCGCGTCGATGGAGGAGCTGACCTCCACCGTGCGCCAGAACGCCGAACATGCCCGCCAGGCCAATCAGCTGGCGATCGGCGCGCAGGGTGTTGCGTCTCAAGGCGGCAGCGTGGTCGGCCAGGTGGTCAACACCATGTCGGCCATCGAAGCCTCGTCGAAGAAGATCGCCGAGATCATCAGCGTCATCGACGGCATCGCCTTCCAGACCAACATTCTGGCGCTGAATGCTGCAGTGGAAGCCGCACGTGCCGGTGAACAGGGCCGCGGCTTCGCCGTGGTCGCCAGCGAGGTGCGCACCCTTGCCCAGCGCTCGGCCGCCGCCGCCAAGGAGATCAAGGGCCTGATCGATGATTCGGTCGGCAAGGTTGCCGAAGGCTCCAGCCTGGTCCACCAGGCCGGCAGCACCATGGGCGAGATCGTCGCCTCGGTGCAGCGCGTGACCGACATCATGGCCGAGATCTCCGCCGCCTCGCAGGAACAGAGCGCCGGCATCGAGCAGGTCAACCAGACCGTGGTGCAGATGGACGAGACCACCCAGCAGAACGCCGCGCTGGTGGAGGAAGCTACCGCTGCCGCGCGCGCGATGGAAGAACAGGCTGGCCAGCTGGCCGACGCCGTGGCGATCTTCCGCCTGGACAACCAGGTCTCCGCCGCAATGAAGGCGGTGGCCGCGCGTGTCGAACCGGTGCGTGTTGCCACCGCCGTGGCGCGCCCGCAGCCGGTTCCAACGCCGGCACCGGTCCGCCGCACCGGCAGCAACGCCAGCACCTTCGTCGCCAGCGACAGCGACTGGCAGGAATTCTGAGACCCACCCGCGGCGGCTTCGGCCGCCGCCTCTGCCGATGGACACGTCCCCCGTGCAAAGTCCTACTCCCATCGTCACCGGCCCGCGCGAATTCGAGTTCGCCGACCGTGATTTCCGCCGCGTCTGCGATCTGATCTACCAGCGCGTGGGCATCGCCCTTGCACCGGCAAAGCGCGACATGGTCTATGGCCGCCTATCGCGCCGCTTGCGCACGCTGGGCATGCGCAGCTTCCAGCAGTATCTGGACCATCTGGAGCAGGAAGACGGTGACGAGTGGCAGGCGTTCACCAACGCGCTGACCACCAACCTGACCTCGTTCTTCCGCGAGCCGCACCACTTCGACAAGCTGCGCGAGGAACTGCAGCAGCGCTCCAGCCGCACGCCGCTGCTGCTGTGGTCATGCGCGGCGTCCACCGGTGAAGAACCCTATTCGATGGCGATCACCGCCTGTGAGGCCTTCGGTACGCTGAAGCCGCCGGTGCGCATCGTCGCCACCGATGTCGATACCCAGGTACTGGCCACCGCCGGCCGTGGCGTCTACAACATCGACCGGGTCACCAATCTCGACCCGGATCTGCGCCGGCGCTATTTCCAGCGTGGCAGCGGCCCCAATGAGGGCCAGTGCCGCGTGCTGCCGGCACTACGCGAGCTGATCGAGTTCCGCCCATTGAATCTGCTCGCCCCGCGCTACGACGTCGGCGGACCATTCGACGCGCTGTTCTGCCGCAATGTGATGATCTATTTCGACAAGCCGACCCAGCGTGCCATCCTCGGCCGCCTGGTGCAGCACCTGGCCGATGACGGCCTGCTTTACACCGGGCACTCGGAGAACTACCTGCACGCCGCCGACCTGATCCAGCCCTGCGGCCGTACGCTGTATCGCCGTGCGGCAAAGGCCGGCGCATGAACGCCTCGCTGCGTACCGACGATGTGATGCGCTACCAGGATGCGCGCTTCCAGACCATCGCGGCCAAGCTGCTGCCGACCCAGTACCTGGTGGTGGACGACACCACCGCGCTGACCACCACGCTGGGTTCCTGCGTGGCCGCGTGCCTGCGCGACCCGGTACTGAAGATCGGCGGCATGAACCACTTCCTGCTGCCCGAGGGCAATGCCGGCGACGGCGCGCCCGCGCGTTACGGCAGCTACGCGATGGAACTGCTGATCAACGACATGCTCAAGCGCGGCGCCCACCGCAAGCGCATCGAAGCCAAGGTGTTCGGCGGCGCCAACGTGCTCAAGGGCTTCACCAGCAATCCGGTCGGCACGCGCAACGCCGAGTTCGTGCGCCAGTACCTGCAGGCCGAGCATATTCCGATCATCGCCGAGGACCTGTGCGGCATCCATCCGCGCAAGATCTGGTTCTTCGCCGATACCGGCCGCGTGGTGGTGCAGCGCCTGCCGCACGCCCATGAAGCCGAGGTGGCCGCGACCGAATCGGCGGTGCGTGCACGCCTGTCCAAGGCCCCGGTCACCGGCGGCGTGGAGCTGTTCGAATGACCCTGACCGGCAACGCCCCCTGCCGGGTCCTGATCGTCGACGACTCCGCCGTCGTGCGCCAGATGCTCACCGAGATCCTGTCCAGCGATCCGTCCATCGACGTGGTCGGCACCGCCGCCGACCCGTTGCTGGCGCGCGAGAAGATCAAGCGCCTGGCCCCGGACGTGATCACCCTGGACGTGGAAATGCCGCGCATGGACGGGCTGGCGTTCCTGGAAAACCTGATGCGCCTGCATCCGCTGCCGGTGGTGATGATTTCCTCGCTGACCGAGCGAGGCGCCGACACCACGCTGCAGGCACTGGCGCTGGGCGCGGTGGATTTCGTTTCCAAGCCCAAGCTGGACGTGGCCCGCGGCCTGCAGGGCTACGCCGACGAGATCATCGCCAAGGTCAAGATGGCGGCGCGCTCGCGGGTGCGCCCGCTGGTGCGCGCTGCAGTCCCGAAACTCATGCTGGACGCAGCCCCCTCGATGCGCCCCGCCTCACCGCAGTTCCGTACCACCGATCGCCTGATCGCGATCGGCTCGTCAGCCGGTGGCACCGAAGCGCTGCGCGTGGTGCTGGAAGGCATGCCCGCCGACGCGCCCGCCGTGGTGATGACCCAGCACCTGCCGGCCAGCTTCAGCAGCGCCTTTGCCGAACGCCTGGACCGACACTCGGCGATGGCCGTGCGCGAGGCCAGCGACGGCGAAGCGGTGCTGCCCGGCCACGCCTACCTCCCACCCGGCGGCAAGCACCTGCGCATCATCCGCGACGGTGCGCGCTGGCGCTGCCGCGTCGATGACGGCCCGGCAGTGAACCGGCACAAGCCCGCGGTGGACGTGCTGTTCCGTTCGGTCGCGCAGAACGCCGGCAGCAACGCCATCGGTGCCATACTCACCGGGATGGGCGATGACGGCGCACGCGGCCTGCTGGAGATGCGCCAGGCCGGCGCGCCGACACTGGTGCAGGACGAGGCCACCAGTGTGGTCTGGGGCATGCCCGGTGCAGCGTTCAAGCTCGGCGCCGCGGACGAACAGGTACCACTGGAACGCATAGCGGAACGCCTGCTCGCCCTCGCCCGCAGCTGACGCGAAGTGGATCCACGCCATGCGTGGATGCCTTTGTAGAGTCGAGCCACGCTCGACTCATCGCGCATCGCGCGAACAGCAGCCGGGCATGGATTCGGCGCCACAGGGCATCCCGCAAACAAGAACCCCCGGCGCGAGCCGGGGGTTTTCAGTTACCGCATCAGGCAGCGACCGTCTTGGCCACGTCCTGGTATTCCTCGATCTGGTCGAAGTTCATGTAGCGGTAGATCTCCGCGCCGCTGGCGGCGATCACGCCCACATCGGCCATGTACTCTTCCTTGGTCGGGATGCGGCCCAGGCGCGAGCAGATCGCGGCCAGTTCCGCCGAACCCAGGTACACGTTGGTGTTGCGGCCCAGGCGGTTCGGGAAGTTGCGGGTCGAGGTCGACATCGCGGTGGAGCCTTCGCGGATCTGCGCCTGGTTGCCCATGCACAGCGAGCAGCCCGGCATTTCCATGCGTGCGCCGGTGGCACCGAAGGTGCCGTACACGCCTTCCTTGGTCAGCTCCGAGGCATCCATCTTGGTCGGCGGGGCCACCCACAGGCGGGTCGGCAGGTCACGCTTGCCTTCCAGCAGCTTCGCAGCGGCACGGAAGTGACCGATGTTGGTCATGCACGAACCGATGAACACTTCGTCGATCTTGGCACCAGCGACTTCGGACAGGGTCTTCACGTCGTCCGGATCGTTCGGGCAGGCCACGATCGGCTCGTGGATGTCGGCCAGGTCGATCTCGATGACGGCAGCGTATTCGGCATCGGCATCCGGCTCCAGCAGCTCCGGGTTGGCCAGCCACGCTTCCATCTTCTCGATACGGCGCTGCAACGAACGCGGATCCTGGTAACCCTCGGCAATCATCCACTTCAGCAGCGTGATGTTGCTGGTCAGGTACTCGATGATCGGCTCCTTGTTCAGGCGCACCGAGCAGCCGGCGGCCGAACGCTCGGCCGAGGCGTCGGACAGTTCGAACGCCTGCTCGACCTTCAGCTCCGGCAGGCCTTCGATTTCCAGGATACGGCCGGAGAAGATGTTCTTCTTGCCAGCCTTGGCCACGGTCAGCAGGCCGGACTTGATCGCGTACAGCGGGATCGCGTTGACCAGGTCACGCAGGGTCACGCCCGGCTGCATCTTGCCCTTGAAGCGCACCAGCACCGACTCCGGCATGTCCAGCGGCATCACGCCGGTGGCCGCGGCGAAGGCGACCAGGCCCGAACCGGCCGGGAACGAAATGCCCACCGGGAAACGGGTGTGCGAGTCACCACCGGTGCCAACGGTATCCGGCAGCAGCATGCGGTTGAGCCAGCTGTGGATCACGCCGTCGCCCGGGCGCAGCGAAACGCCGCCACGAGTGGAGATGAACTCCGGCAGGGTGTGGTGGGTCTTCACGTCCACCGGCTTCGGGTAGGCGGCGGTGTGGCAGAACGACTGCATCACCAGGTCGGCCGAGAAGCCCAGGCACGCCAGGTCCTTCAGCTCGTCGCGGGTCATCGGGCCGGTGGTGTCCTGCGAGCCGACCGAGGTCATCTTCGGTTCGCAGTACGTGCCCGGGCGCATGCCCTGGCCTTCCGGCAGGCCACAGGCGCGGCCGACCATCTTCTGCGCCAGCGAGAAGCCCTTGCCGGTATCGGCCGGCTGCACCGGCAGGCGGAACAGGTCGGTCGGGGCCAGGCCCAGCGCCTCGCGCGCCTTGCCGGTCAGGCCACGGCCGATGATCAGCGGGATGCGGCCACCGGCACGCACTTCGTCGAACAGCACGTCGGACTTGACCTGGAATTCGGCGATCACCTCGCCGTTCTTCAGCGCCTTGCCTTCGTACGGGCGCAGCTCGATGACGTCGCCGTGCTCCATCTTCGACACGTCCAGCTCGATCGGCAGCGCACCGGCATCTTCCATGGTGTTGTAGAAGATCGGCGCGATCTTGCCGCCCAGGCACACGCCACCGGCGCGCTTGTTCGGGATGTACGGAATGTCATCGCCGGTCCACCACAGCACGCTGTTGGTGGCCGACTTGCGCGAGGAGCCGGTGCCGACCACGTCGCCGACGTAGGCAACCAGGTGGCCCTTGTCCTTCAGGTCGAGGATCTGCTGGATCGGGCCGCGCTTGCCGTCTTCTTCCGGGGTGAACGGCGCGTCGTCGCGCTTGTTCTTCAGCATCGCCAGGGCGTGCATCGGGATGTCCGGGCGGGTGGTCGCGTCCGGCGCCGGCGACAGGTCGTCGGTGTTGGTCTCGCCCGGCACCTTGAACACGGTGACGGTCAGGCTCTGCGGCACTTCCGGGTTGCCAGTGAACCACTCGGCATCGGCCCAGCTCTGCAGCACGGCCTGGGCGTTGGCGTTGCCGGCCTTGGCCTTTTCCTGCACGTCGTGGAAGGCGTCGAACACCAGCAGGGTCTTCTTCAGGCCGTTGGCGGCGATGGTGCCGACGCTGGCGTCATCCAGCAGCTGCACCAGCGGAGCGACGTTGTAACCGCCGAGCATGGTGCCCAGCAGTTCGGTGGCGCGCTCGCGGCTGATCAGCGGGTTCTGCTCGCTGCCCAGCGCGATCGCGGCCAGGTACGAGGCCTTGACCTTGGCTGCGTCATCGACGCCGGCCGGCACGCGGTGGGTCAGCAGGTCGAGCAGGAACTCGGCCTCGCCCTGCGGCGGGTTCTTCAGCAGTTCGATGACATCGGCCGTCTGCTGCGCGCTCAGCGGCAGCGGCGGGATGCCAAGCGCAGCGCGCTCGGCGACGTGGTGGCGGTAGGCTTCCAACATGACAACTCCCGGGTAATGCGTAGGTTGAAAAAAAGTGGGCTCAGGCGTGCGGCACGATCAGCTTCAGGCCCTTGAAGTAGTCGCGGTAAAACGTATCGTTCCAGGTGATCAGGCCATCGCACTGCAGCAGTGCGTGGGCGCCGACCATGAATTCGTCCAGGCTGCGGCGGCTGCCGCTGCGCTGGCGGTGGCGACGGTGCATCTCGCCGGCGCGCAACGCCGACTTGGCTTCCATCGGGTTGAAGTGCACGCCCATTTCTTCCAGCGCTTCGAGCACCTCGGCGCCGCCGCGCAGCGATGCGCAGACCTCGGCCAGGGTCGCGCCGCAGACCACCACGCGGCCGCCGACCAGGCTCTGCCGGAGGATGGCTTCCACGGCATCGGCCTGCGGGCCATTGCTGAGCAGCTCGACCAGTACCGGTGAATCGACGGCGATCATCACGGCTTATTCCTCGTCGCGCACCGCGCGTACTGCCGCATCGGACGACTCGAAGCCGTCCAGCGCGAACTTGCCGCGCGCCCGTGAAATGGCATCGTCAACACTCTTGCGCAGGATGATGCGGCTGCCGTCCAGCTCGACCTTCAGCAGCGTGCCCTTGGTCAGGCCGAGGGCATCACGCACCGCCTTGGGCAGGGTGATCTGTCCGCGTTCTGCAACAGTGGCTTCCATCGGTAGGCCCTCCAGAGTATGCACAAATTATACATACTTCCCCGGGCATACTTCCACCCTGAACAGGACCGGCGACCCGCCAGCCCTTGCCTCGCAAAGGATCGGCCACAAACGTGACATACGCCATACACCTTCCCCTGTAGTCTGGAACCGATGCCGCAGGCCGGACCCGGCCCGGGTGAATCCATTCAGTTTCGGGTTCATACTGGAACCTCCGGGGCCACCAGGCCCGCGGCGACCGCAAGCAGGTCCGCCCATGCGCGGGCCACTGCAAGCCATCCGCAAGAAGGAGTTACCCCGCATGAGCGATTCGTTCTCCACCCGCAGCCAGCTGAACGTCGGCGGCAAGACCTACGACTACTTCAGCCTGCCCACGCTGGGCCAGCGCTTCGACATCTCCCACCTGCCCTACTCGATGAAGATCCTGCTGGAGAACCTGCTCCGGCACGAGGACGGCGGCATCACCGTCGGCAAGGACCACATCGAAGCAGTGGCCCGCTGGAACCCGGCGGCCGAGCCGGACACCGAGATCGCCTTCATGCCGGCGCGCGTGGTCCTGCAGGACTTCACCGGCGTGCCCTGCGTGGTCGACCTGGCCGCGATGCGCGATGCGGTGGTCAAGCTCGGCGGCAAGCCGGAGCAGATCAACCCGCAGATTCCCTCCGAACTGGTCATCGACCACTCGGTGCAGGTCGATGTGTTCGGCAAGCCCGACGCGCTGGACCTCAACGGCAAGATCGAATTCCAGCGCAACCAGGAACGCTACGGCTTCCTGCGCTGGGGCCAGAAGGCCTTCGATAACTTCAAGGTGGTGCCGCCCAACACCGGCATCGTCCACCAGGTGAACCTGGAAAACCTGGCCCGCGTGGTGATGACTGCGGACAAGGATGGCAAGGCCGTTGCCTACCCCGATACCGTGTTCGGCACCGACAGCCATACCACGATGATCAACGGTATCGGCGTACTGGGCTGGGGCGTGGGCGGCATCGAGGCCGAAGCCGCCATGCTGGGCCAGCCGTCGTCGATGCTGATTCCGCAGGTGGTCGGCTTCAAGCTGACCGGCAAGCTGCCCGAGGGCGCCACCGCCACCGACCTGGTGCTGACCGTTACCCAGATGCTGCGCAAGCTCGGCGTGGTCGGCAAGTTCGTCGAGTTCTACGGTGATGGCCTGCAGCACCTGCCACTGGCCGACCGTGCCACCATCGGCAACATGGCCCCGGAATACGGCGCCACCTGCGGCATCTTCCCGATCGACGCCGAGTCGCTGAACTACCTGCGCCTGTCCGGCCGCAGCGAAGAGCAGATCGATCTGGTCGAAGCCTACGCCAAGGCGCAGGGTCTGTGGCACGACGCCAACAGTGCACATGCGCAGTACAGCACCACGCTGGAACTGGACATGGGCACGGTGAAGCCGTCGCTGGCCGGCCCCAAGCGCCCGCAGGACCGCGTGCTGCTGGAAGACGTGCAGAAGAACTACCGCGAAGCGCTGGTCGGCATGACCGCCAACCGTGACAAGCGCAGCGACGACGTCTCCTCCTTCGTCAATGAAGGCGGCGGCGCCGCGGTCGGCAACGAGCAGCTGGCCAAGGGCTACGCCGACATCGAGATCGAAGGCCGCAAGGTGCGGCTGAAGGATGGTGCAGTGGTCATCGCCGCCATCACCTCCTGCACCAATACCTCCAACCCGGCGGTGATGATCGGTGCCGGCCTGCTGGCCCGCAACGCGGCCGCCAAGGGCCTGAACCGCCAGCCGTGGGTCAAGACCTCGCTCGGCCCAGGCTCGCGCGTGGTCACCGACTACCTGGAAAAGGCTGGCGTACTGAAGGAGCTGGAGAAGATCGGCTTCTACGTGGTCGGCTACGGCTGCACCACCTGCATCGGCAACTCCGGCCCGCTGCCGACCGAAGTCAGCGCCGGCATCGCCACCGGCGATCTGGTGGTCACCTCGGTGCTGTCGGGCAACCGCAACTTCGAGGGCCGCGTGCACCCCGAAGTGAAGATGAACTACCTGGCCAGCCCGCCGCTGGTGGTGGCCTACGCCATCGCCGGCACCACCGACATCGACCTGACCACCCAGCCGCTGGGGACCGGCAGCGATGGCCAGCCGGTGTTCCTGCGCGACATCTGGCCGAGCAACAAGGAAATCGGCGATGTCATCGCCGCCACCATCGGCCCGGAGATGTTCAAGCAGAACTACGCCGATGTGTTCAAGGGTGACACCCGCTGGAACACCATCGCCTCGCCGGACGGCAACCTGTACGAGTGGAGCGACGCCTCCACCTACATCAAGAACCCGCCGTACTTCGATGGCATGACCATGCAGACCGGCAGCATCGACGACGTGCATGGTGCACGCGTGATGGGCCTGTTCGGCGATTCGATCACCACCGACCACATCTCCCCGGCCGGCAACATCAAGAAGGACTCGCCGGCAGGCCGCTTCCTGCAGGAGCGCGGCGTGCAGCCGGCCGACTTCAACAGCTACGGCAGCCGTCGCGGCAACGATGACGTGATGGTCCGCGGCACCTTCGCCAACATCCGCATCAAGAACCTGATGTTCGGTGGCGAGGAAGGCGGCAACACCCTGTACTACCCCGCCGGCGGCGGTCAGCCGGAAAAGCTGGCGATCTACGATGCGGCCATGAAGTACAAGGCTGACAAGGTGCCGCTGGTGGTGCTGGCCGGCAAGGAATACGGCACCGGCTCGTCGCGCGACTGGGCGGCCAAGGGCACCCTGCTGCTGGGGGTGAAGGCGGTCATCGCCGAAAGCTTCGAGCGCATTCACCGCTCCAACCTGGTCGGCATGGGCGTGCTGCCGCTGCAGTTCCGCAACGGCGAAAACGCGCAGTCGCTGGGCCTGGACGGCTCGGAAGTGATCGACATCACCGGCCTGCAGGACGGCGCCAGCAAGCGCGCCACGGTCACCGCCACCAAGGCCGACGGCACGAAGAAGACCTTCGAGGTGTCGGTGATGCTGCTGACCCCGAAGGAAGTCGAGTACTTCCGCCACGGCGGCCTGCTGCAGTACGTGCTGCGCCAGCTGGCCAGCAAGTAACGGCGCGGCTGCGCCCGATTGAGGAAAGGGCCGGATCCTTGCGGATCCGGCCCTTTGCGTTTGCGATGCCCCCCTGTAGAGCCGAGCATGGGCTCTGCTGGTTCTGCGCCAACAGCAGCCGAGCATGGGCTCGGCTCTACAGAAGCGCTCACCGCCGCGGCGCGTCCGGGTCGGTACGCAGCGCCTTCAGCAGGCCCCACATGTAGAACGCCAGGGTGAACGAGAACGGCAGGCCGCACAGCACCACTGCGGTCTGCATCGCGCTGAAGTTGCCGGCCAGCAGCAGGCCGACGCTGGCCACGGTGATGCCGGCCGCCCAGAACACGCGCAGCCAGATCGGTGCGTCGTGACCGTCCTCGACGCCGTCATCGACACGACGGGTGCACAGATTGGCGATCATCAGCGTGCCCGAATCGACCGGGGTCAGGAACAGCACGAAACCGATCACCACCGCGGCACCGGCTACATACGGCGCGGCGGGCAGGTATTCCAGCAGCTTGAACAGCGTCATCGCCGCATCGTGCTTGGCCACCTCACCCAGGATCGCCTGGCCATGGTTGAGCACCAGGTCGATGGCGGTATTGCCGAAGATCGACAGCCAGGCCAGGGTGAAGCCGAGCGGGATCAGCAACACGCCCATGATCACTTCTCGGATGGTGCGGCCACGCGAGATGCGTGCCACGAAGAGGCCGACGAACGGCGCCCAGGCGATCCACCAGGCCCAGTAGAACAGCGTCCACGAGCCCATCCACTCACGGCCCTTCGGGTCGTTGAGGTACATGTCGAAGCTCTTGCGCACGAACGCGCCGAGGTAATCGCCGGTGTTCTGGATCAGGCCGTCGAACAGGTGCAGGGTCGGGCCGGTGACCAGCACGAACAGCAGCAGGCCGCACAGCAGGCGCACGTTGAGGTTGGAGAGCCAGGCAATGCCCTTTTCCACGCCAGCCACCACACCGATGGTGGCCACCACCATCATCACCAGCACGATCGCCACCAGCACCTGCGGCGTATCCGGGATGTGGAACAGGTAGACCAGGCCGGACTGCACCACCAGCGCACCGATGCCGAGGTTGGTCACCATCGAGATCAGCGTGGCCAGGATGCCGAAGCCATCGACCATGTCGCCGATGCGGCCGTGGATGCGCTCACCGAAGACCGGGTACAACGCAGAGCGCAGCGCCAGCGGCAGGTCCCGGCGATAGGCGAAATAGCCCAGTGCCACGCCGACCAGCGCATACAGCGCCCAGCCATGCAGGCCCCAGTGCAGGAAGGTCAGCACCATCGCTTCACGGCCGGCGGCCACGGTGCCGCCGGGCTGCCCGGGTGGATTGAGGAAATGATCCAGCGGCTCGTAGGCGCCGTAGTACAGCAGCGCGATGCCGATGCCGGCCGAGAACAGCATCGAAACCCAGGCGACATAGCCGAAGGCCGGTGATTCCTCGTTGTGGCCCAGGCGGATGCGGCCGTACGGCGAGAACGCCAGCCACAGCACGAAGCCCAGGCACAGCACGATCAGCAGCATGTACCACCAGCCGAACGCGGCCGACACTTCGGCCTGCGCCCATTGCAGCCAGTGCTCGCTGCCTTCGGGATAGAGAACGGTGAGCAGCCCGAGGATGCCGATCGACACCGAGGAGCTGAGGAAGACAAAACGGTTCAAGCGCAGGGGCGAACGCTTGGGATGAGCCAGGGAAGACATGGGGTCGTCTCATCAAGTCCGAGGGAGCACATGGGCGGGGCCGGACCGGTAAACCGGGCCCATGGCGTGGGGCGCGAGCGCATCCTAGGGTTTATTGATTGAACGTTCAATCAATAAAAAGCATAATGGCGGGCAGCCCGATCCTTCGGGTCGCAAACCGTGGAGAGACAATGCCGAAGAAAGGCGTGGAACCGGTACGGCGCGAACAGCTGATCCGGGCCACTTTCCAGACCATCGACGAGATCGGCATGGCCGATGCCACTGTCGCCACCATCGCGAAGAAGGCGGGCTTGTCCAGCGGCATCGTCGCCCACTACTTCGGCGACAAGGACGGCCTGCTCAATGCTGCAATGCGGCAGATCCTGCGCGAACTGAAGGACGCCGTCGCCCGCTACCGCGCAGACGCCGGCGACGATCCGCGCGGGCAGCTGCGCGCCATCGTCGATGGCAACTTCGACGACAGCCAGATCAACGGCACCGCGATGCGCGTCTGGCTCACCTTCTGGGCCGCCAGCATGCACCAGCCGGAACTGGCCCGGCTGCAGCGCGCCAACGACCAGCGCCTGTTCTCGAACCTGTGCCACCAGTTCAACCGCCTGCTGCCCCACCCGCAGGCCCGCCTGGCCGCCCGCGGCCTGGCCGCGATGATTGACGGCCTGTGGCTGCGCGGCAGCCTGGTCGGCGGCCAGTTCAATGCCGAGAAGTCCCGGCGCATCGCTTACGGCTATATCGACTTCCAGTTGCAGGCTGTCGCGCTATAAGCGCTTCAGCACCCGCCCCCTTCCAAGGAGTACGCCCCATGACCACCCTGCCCGTACAACAGCTCTACATCCACGGCCAGCGCGTCGATGCCACCAGCGGCAAGACCTTCAAGACCATCAACCCGGCCACCGGCGAGGTGATCGCTGAAGTGCAGGTCGCCAGCCAGGCCGACGTCGAACGTGCCGTGCAGAGCGCAGCCGAAGGCCAGAAGGTGTGGGCCGCGATGACGGCCATGGAGCGTTCGCGCATCCTGCGCCGTGCCGTCGAGCTCCTGCGCGAGCGCAACGACGAACTGGCCCACCTGGAAACCCTGGACACCGGCAAGGCGCTGGCCGAAACCACCACCGTGGACATCGTCACCGGCGCCGACGTGGTCGAGTACTACGCCGGCCTGGCCACCGCCATCGAAGGTATCCAGCTGCCGCTGCGCGAATCGAGCTTCTTCTATACCCGACGCGAACCGCTGGGCGTGGTCGCCGGCATCGGTGCCTGGAACTACCCGATCCAGATCGCCATGTGGAAGTCGGCCCCGGCGCTGGCCGCGGGCAACGCGATGGTGTTCAAGCCGTCCGAAGTGACCCCGCTGACCGCGATCCGGCTGGCCGAGATCTACACCGAAGCCGGCGTGCCCGCCGGCGTGTTCAACGTGGTGCAGGGCCCGGGCCGCGAGATCGGCCAGTGGCTGACCGAGCACCCGGTGATCGAGAAGATCTCCTTCACCGGCGGCGTCGCCACCGGCAAGAAGGTCATGGCCAGCGCCGCGTCCTCGTCGCTGAAGGAAGTGACCATGGAACTGGGCGGCAAGTCGCCGCTGGTGATCTGCGATGACGCCGACCTCGACCGCGCCGCCGACATCGCGGTGATGGCCAACTTCTTCAGCTCCGGCCAGGTCTGCACCAACGGTACCCGCGTGTTCGTGCCGCGCAGCATGCTGGCCGCGTTCGAAGCCGCTGTTGTCGAGCGCGTCAAGCGCATCCGCATCGGCGACCCGATGGCCGCCGAGACCAACTTCGGCCCGCTGACCAGCTTCCCGCACATGGAAAACGTGCTGCGCTACATCGAAAGCGGCAAGACCGAAGGCGCCCGCCTGCTGACCGGCGGCGGCCGCGCCACCGAAGGCGCGCTGGCCAATGGCGCCTACGTGCTGCCGACCGTGTTCTCCGACTGCCGCGATGACATGACCATCGTCAAGGAAGAGATCTTCGGGCCGGTGATGAGCATCCTCGCCTACGACGACGAGGACGAAGTGGTGCGCCGCGCCAACGACACCACCTTCGGCCTGGCCGCCGGCGTGGTCAGCAAGGACGTCAGCCGCGCCCACCGCATCATCCACCGCCTGGAAGCCGGCATCTGCTGGATCAACACCTGGGGCGAATCGCCGGCCGAAATGCCGGTCGGCGGCTACAAGGAATCCGGCGTCGGCCGCGAGAACGGCATCTCCACCCTCGGCCACTACACCCGCATCAAGTCGGTGCAGGTCGAGCTGGGCGACTACGCCAGCGTGTTCTGACCGGCGCGCCCCGAGCACGCCCTCTCGTCCGGCCACCGCGCCGATCCGACATTCCGCCGGGACGCCTGCATGCAGCGCGCCCCGGCCTGCAGGAGACACCCATGAGCACCCATAACGAGTACGACTACATCATCATCGGCGCCGGTTCGGCCGGCAACGTGCTGGCGACCCGCCTCACCGAAGATGCCGATGTCAGCGTGCTGCTGCTGGAAGCCGGTGGCCCGGACTACCGGCTCGACTTCCGTACCCAGATGCCGGCGGCACTGGCCTTCCCGCTGCAGGGCAAGCGCTACAACTGGGCGTACAAGACCGATCCCGAGCCCTTCATGAACAACCGCCGCATGGACTGCGGCCGCGGCAAGGGCCTGGGCGGCTCGTCGCTGATCAACGGCATGTGCTACATCCGCGGCAACGCGATGGACTACGACAACTGGGCCAGCATGCCGGGCCTGGAAGACTGGACCTACCTGGACTGCCTGCCGTACTTCCGCAAGGCCGAAACCCGCGACATCGGCCCCAATGACTACCACGGTGGCGACGGCCCGCTGCGCGTGACCACGCCGAAGGCCGGCAACAACGAGCTGTTCGCGGCGATGGTCGAAGCCGGCGTGCAGGCTGGCTATCCGCGCACCGACGACCTCAACGGCTACCAGCAGGAAGGCTTCGGCCCGATGGACCGCACGGTGACCCCGAAGGGTCGTCGCTCCAGCACTGCCCGTGGCTACCTGGACCTGGCCAAGCCGCGTCCGAACCTGACCATCGTCACCCACGCACTGACCGACCGCATCCTGTTCTCGGGCAAGCGTGCGGTGGGCGTGCAGTGGCTGCACAACGACCAGCCGCAGCGTGCCACTGCGCGCCGCGAAGTGCTGCTGTGCGGTGGAGCCATCGCCTCGCCGCAGATCCTGCAGCGCTCGGGCGTCGGCCCGGCCGACCTGCTGCGCAGCCTGGACGTCGACCTGGTGCACCACCTGCCAGGCGTCGGCGCCAACCTGCAGGATCACCTGGAGATGTACCTGCAGTACGAATGCAAGAAGCCGGTGTCGCTGGCGCCGGCACTGAAGCTGTACAACCAGCCGGCGATCGGTGCCGAGTGGCTGTTCCTGGGTACCGGCATCGGCGCCAGCAACCAGTTCGAGGCCGGTGGCTTCATCCGCAGCGATGCCGAATTCGACTGGCCGAACCTGCAGTACCACTTCCTGCCGGTGGCGATCAATTACAACGGCTCCAACCCGATCAAGGCGCACAGCTTCCAGATGCACGTCGGTTCGATGCGCTCGCCCAGCCGCGGCCGCATCCATGTGCGTTCGAAGGATCCGCGCGAACATCCGAGCATCCTGTTCAACTACATGTCGCACGAGCAGGACTGGCGTGAGTTCCGCGCGGCGATCCGCATCACCCGCGAGATCTTCGCGCAGCCGGCGCTGGCACCGTACAGCGGCCGCGAGATCTCGCCGGGCAGCGCGCTGCAGACCGACGCGCAGATCGACGCATTCGTGCGCGAGCATGCCGAGACCGCCTACCACCCGTCGTGCTCGAACAAGATGGGCCATGCCGATGACCCGATGGCGGTGGTCGATGGCCAGGGCCGCGTGCACGGCCTGGAAGGCCTGCGCATCGTCGATGCCTCGATCATGCCGCAGGTGGTGACCGGCAACCTCAACGCGCCGACCATCATGATGGCCGAGAAGCTGGCCGACGTGATCCGCGGCCGCACCCCGCTGGCCCGCAGCACCGCGCCGTACTACAAGGCCAACGGCGCACCGGTGCGCAAGCAGGGCTGACGCAAGCGGCCCGATCGAGCGCAGATGCCGGCACTACCCAGCAAAGAGGCCCTTCGGGGCCTCTTCGCGTTTTCCCTACGGCGGGGTATGCTGCAATGAACGGCCATTGTCGCTACGCTCAGGGCCGAACCTAATACATCACGATTCCTGGAGGGGGAATATGAGTCTGGATCGTCCCTGGCTGCAGAGCTATCCGAAAGGCGTTCCCGCCGAAATCGACGTCAACGAATTCCATTCGGTCGCCTCGGTCTTCGACGCTTCCGTCGCGAAATTCCGCGACCGTCCCGCCTACTCCAGCTTCGGCAAGGTCCTCACCTATGGTGAGACGGATGCGCTGGTCACCCAGTTCGCCGCCTACCTGCTGGGTGAGCTCAAGCTCAAGAAGGGTGACCGCGTCGCCCTGATGATGCCCAACTGCCTGCAGTACCCGGTGGCCACCTTCGGCGTGCTGCGCGCCGGACTGACCGTGGTCAACGTCAACCCGCTGTACACCGCGCGCGAACTCAAGCACCAGCTGGTCGACGCGGGCGTCAGTGCGCTGGTGGTGGTCGACAACTTCGGCGACACCGTCGAGCAGGTCATCGCCGACACGCCGGTCAGGCACGTGGTCACCACCGGCCTGGGCGACCTGCTCGGCGCCAAGGGCGCGATCGTCAACTTCGTGCTGAAGTACGTCAAGAAGATGGTGCCCAACTACCACATCAAGGGCGCCGTCCGCTTCAAGCAGGCGCTCAAGCTGGGCAGCCGCCACGCGCTTCCGCCGGTCGAGATCGACCACGACGACATCGCCTTCCTGCAGTACACCGGTGGTACCACCGGCGTGGCCAAGGGTGCGATGCTGACCAACCGCAACCTGATCGCCAACATGCAGCAGGCGTCGGCGTGGCTGTCCACCTCGGGCATCGAGCCGGGCAAGGAAGTGATCATCACTGCCCTGCCGCTGTACCACATCTTCGCGCTGACCGCGAACGGCCTGGTCTTCATGAAGTTCGGTGGCTGCAATCACCTGATCACCAACCCGCGCGACATGAAGGGCTTCGTCAAGGAGCTCAAGGGCACCCGCTTCACTGCCATCACCGGCGTCAACACGCTGTTCAACGGCCTGCTCAACACCCCGGGCTTCGACGAGATCGACTTCTCTTCGGTCAAGTTCACTCTGGGCGGCGGCATGGCGGTGCAACGTGCCGTGGCCGAACGCTGGAAGAAGGTCACCGGCGTGACCCTGGTCGAAGCCTACGGCCTGACCGAGACCTCACCGGCAGCCTGCATCAACCCGCTCACCCTGCCCGAGTACAACGGCGCCATTGGCCTGCCGATCCCGTCCACCGATGCCTGCATCAAGGACGACAACGGCAATATCCTGGCGCTGGGCGAAGTGGGCGAGCTGTGCATCAAGGGCCCGCAGGTGATGAAGGGCTACTGGCAGCGGCCGGAAGAAACCGCCACCGCCATCGACGCCGACGGCTGGCTGCACACCGGCGACATGGCGAAGATGGACGAAAAGGGCTTCTTCTACATCGTGGACCGCAAGAAGGACATGATCCTGGTGTCCGGCTTCAACGTGTACCCGAATGAGGTCGAAGACGTCATCGCGATGATGCCGGGCGTGCTGGAAGTCGCCGCCGTCGGTGTCCCGGACGAGAAGTCCGGCGAAGTGGTCAAGGTCGTGATCGTGAAGAAGGACCCGAACCTGACCGCGGAAATGGTCAAGGAACATGCGCGGGCAAACCTGACCGGTTACAAGCACCCCAGAATCGTAGAATTCCGAAAAGAGCTGCCGAAGACCAATGTCGGCAAGATTCTCCGTCGCGAGCTGCGTGATACGCCCGCCCAGTAAGGGTTTCCGGGCAACGGGACAATACAGGGACCCCGCCGGAGACGGCGGGGTCTTTCTGTTACCGGAACATGGCCGGTACAGCGCTTGCGGGCGGTTCACGACGGGTGCATAGAATCAGTCGCCGCCGCACGTTCAGCCCGCCCCCTCACTCCTCTCCGTCCGCTCTGCGGTTGGCCGGACGGTCACACGGAGAACTCCCATGTCCGCAGTACGCCCCATCATCACCCGCCCCTCGCAGCACCCTACCCTGCGTATCACCGAGGAGCCCGAGCGGGATGTCTACTGGATCCACATGCACGCCAACCTGGTCAACCAGCCAGGCCGGCCGTGCTTCGCCTCGCGCCTGGTCGATGACATCGTCGACTACCAGCGCGACCTGGGCGACCGCCTCAGCGCCTCGCACGCCCTGTCACCCCATGTCGTTCTTGCCTCGGACAGCGACGTGTTCAACCTGGGGGGCGACCTCGAACTGTTCTGCCGCCTGATCCGCGAAGGCGACCGCGCCCGCCTGCTCGACTATGCCCAGCGCTGCGTGCGCGGCGTGCATGCCTTCCATGCCGGCCTGGGCACCCGTGCCCACAGCATCGCCCTGGTCCAGGGCAATGCACTGGGTGGCGGCTTCGAGGCCGCACTCAGCTGCCACACCATCGTCGCCGAGGAAGGCGTGCTGATGGGCCTGCCCGAGGTGCTGTTCGACCTGTTCCCGGGCATGGGCGCCTACTCCTTCCTGTGCCAGCGGATCAGCCCGCGCCTGGCCGAGAAGATCATGCTGGAAGGCAACCTCTACACCGCCAGCCAGCTGAAGGAGATGGGCCTGGTCGACATCGTGGTGCCGGTGGGCGAAGGTGTTGCCGCGGTCGAACAGGTGATCAAGGAAAGCCGACGCATTCCGCACGCATGGGCAGCGATGCGTGAGGTCAACGAGATCGCCACCATGGTGCCGCTGCATGAAATGATGCGGATCACCGAGATCTGGGTGGACACCGCCATGCAGCTCGGCGAGAAGTCCCTGCGCACCATGGATCGGCTGGTACGGGCGCAGGCCCGGCGCAATGGCGACCCGGCCTGAGCGTCTGGCGGGTCAGGACGGGCTGCGCTCGCTGTCGTCGCGGTGCGGTGCCCCCGCGCTACGGGCAGCCAACGCATTCCTGCCGTTGCGCAGGGCGGTCGCCAGGCTGCCGAGGCGGGCGCTCCATTCACCCTTCAGCTGCCAGTCCGCCATGCGCATGATTTCGCCACTGGAGGCGGCAACCTGGACAAGCCCCAGGTTGCTCGCCACACCGCGCAGCGCGTGTGCGTGCTCGCGGAAATCCTCCCAGGCCTGGCGCTCGCCGCAGCCCTGCAGCTGGCCCATGCTCGCGTCGACGTCCGCCAGGCATTGGTCGATGAACTTGCGTTCGAAGCCATCGCCCATGCCCAGCGACGCCAGCTCGTCCAGTACTGCGGTATCGAGCACGCCATCGCCGACCGGCAATGCCGGCACCGACTGGATGCCGGACTCGGCGCGGGTGTTGGCGGCGACATCGGCCAGCACTTCAAGCAGGCGGGTGGCCACCACGGGCTTGGCAAGGAAGGCGCGGGCACCGGCCTGCTCGCAACGCAGGATGGACTCGGGGGTGACGTCCGCGCTCAGCACCATGACGGGAACGTAAGGCATGCCACTGGCCTGCATCACCCGCAACTGCTTGAGCAGGTCCAGTCCGCTCATGCCGGGCATGTGCAGGTCGACGATCGCTGCGTCGTAACTGGCCTGCTCCAACGCATCCAGTACTTCGGCGCCGCCATTGACGCAGGTGACCTTGTGGCCGGCCTTCTCCAGCAACCGCTGCAGCACCATGCGGTTGGCTTCGTGGTCGTCGGCCACCAGGACCCGCAGGCTGCGCACCCGTGCACGATGGCGCAGGAAGGGATTGGAAAACGCGATGACATTCCCAGCTTCAGCCACCTCGGAGGGAACCGCCGTGGCTGATGAGGTGTCTGCGACGTCCAGCGTGATCTCGACCCAGAACACGCTGCCGCGCGGGCTGTTCGGCGCATAGCCGACCTGCCCGCCCATCGACTCGACCAGGCCCTTGGCAATGGCCGTGCCCAGACCGGTGCCTTCATGGCGACGGGCCAGGCCGACATCGCCCTGCTCGAAGGCATTGAACAGGCGCCCGCGCAACGCCACCGGCACGCCGATGCCGGTATCGACGATCTCGAAGCGCAGGCGCATCCGCTCGCTGCCCAGGGCATCGGGGCTGGACACGCGCAGATGCACGTAGCCGCTGTCGGTGAACTTGACCGCGTTGCCCATCAGGTTCAGCAGGATCTGCTGCAGATGCCCGGCATCACCCAGCAGGCGCGGCGGCACGTTGTCGTCCACCTGCACGCGATAGTCCAGCGATTTGGAGCGGGTCTGCGGGGTCAGGATCAGATTGATCGCCTGCAGCACATCGGCCAGCGCGAACTCGTGCCACTCCACGCGCACCTTGCCGGCTTCGATCGCGGAGATGTCCAGCACCTCTTCCACCAGCGCCAGCAGGCTGCGGGTCGAGGCCTGGATGGTGTTCAGGCACTCGCGCTGCTCATCGTCCAGGCGGGTGGTGGCCAGCACCTCGGTCATGCCTGCCAGCCCGTTCAACGGCGTGCGGAATTCATGGCTCATGTTGGCCAGGAAGCGGCTCTTGGCTTCATTGGCCTGGCGCGCCTCGGCCACCGCCCGGGTCAAGGCATGCAGCAGCGAATCGAAGTACAGCGGAATCGCGCCCAGGCCCAGCAGCAGGCCCCAGCCCAGATAGTCGTGGCCGCGCCAGTATGGCGACAGCATCACCGTGCACAGGAAGGCCAGGCAGCCCATGGCAGTAGCCACGCGCAGGTAGGTGCTGCCGTAGCGCATGCCGTTGCCGATCGTGACCCACAGCATCACCGCATACAGCGGTGCCGCCGGCTCGCCCTGGATCGTCATGATCCAGGCCATGCAGGTGTAGTCGGTCAGCATGCCGATCACCCGGCGCACATGCGACACGCCCGGATTGACCAGGATCGCGGTCAGCAGGCCGGCGGAAATGGTCAGCTCGAAGGCGAGGATCAGCCACGTCGTCGTCAGCGCTTCACCGCCACCGCTCAGCGAACGCCAGCCGAGATAGCTGATGAACAGCGCCGTGATGATGATGCGGATCAGGTTCTGCGCGTGCTCGCTGTCCTCGCGCCCGGACAGCCGCTGCTTGAAGCGGGCCAGCAGCGAGCGCTTGTCGGAGCCAGCGGCGGGCGTCGTATCCATGGTCGGATGTCGCATCCTTCGGCGCAGCAGGGAGGAGCAGCACAACGGTACTGCCAGCAACCCCAACCACAGGGAAATGGCCAGGCCCAGGTTGGCCTGCCAGTAAGGGGTCAACAGCACGGTGGTGCCGAAACTGACCATCGCCAGCACGATGGCAGCGGCCAGGTAGCGCGGCCCGAAGCGCAGGCCGTTGCCCACCGTGACCCACATCACCACCGCATACACCCACGCCAGCGGCTCGCCCATCTGGATCATGCCGACCGCGATCAGGCCGTAATCGGCCAGCATCCCGGCCACGCGCCGCGGGTCCGAGCGCTCAGGCTTCCACAGCAGCCAACCGCATAGCAGCAACGACAGGCCCAGCCCGGTCAGCACCGTTGCCAGCACGCCCTGGTACTGGTCCAGCCGGTGCAGGCGGGCACCGGACAACAGTACATAGACCAGGATCAGCGAGATCAGCACCACCCGCACGATCGCCTGGCCATGTTCCGAATCCGGACGCTGCGCCAGCCGACGCCTCACGCGTGCGAACAGGTCCTGCATGTCACCCACCCGGTCGCGTCGATGCCGTCGAGTGCTGGGCGCAGATATCCATCAACTGCTGGTGACCGCGCATCAGCGCATCCACGCAGCGCGGGTCGAACAATCGGCCACGCTGGGCGTACAGATAAGCCAGTGTGGCTTCCATGGTCCATGCTTCCTTGTACGGACGGGGTGAGATGAGTGCATCGAAGACATCGGCCACGGCGACGATGCGCGCTTCCAGCGGAATCGCCTCTCCGACCAGCCCATCCGGGTAGCCGCTGCCGTCGTAACGTTCGTGGTGGCGCAGCGCGATCAATGCGCCGACCTGGATGAAGCGGTTCTGGCTGCCGCTGAGCAGTTCATGGCCGATGCGCGGGTGACGGCGCATGATCGCCAGCTCCTCGTCGTTGAGCTTGCCCTGCTTGAGCAGCACGGCATCGGGAATGGCGATCTTGCCCATGTCATGCAGCGGCGCCGCCATCTCGATCAGGCGCACGTCGTCTTCGGGCAGGCCCAGCTGTTCGGCAATCAACCCCGCTACGCGCGCCATGCGCTCGAGGTAGGCACTGGTGCCGGCATCACGGAACTCGATCGCCCGCGCCAATCGCGACAGGGTCTCGCGTTCGCGTTCCTCGACCTCGTGCATGCTTGCCAGCAAGCGCTGCTCCAGCGACAACGCGCGTTGCTTCACGTTCTCGGTCTGCTGGCGCAGCTGCAGCAGGTTGTAGCAGCGCGCGCGCAATTCGCGCGGGCGGATCGGCTTGACCAGGAAGTCGATGACCCCCGCTTCCAGCGCCGCCTGACGAATCGGCTCGTCGCCGACCACGGTGATCAGGATCACCGGAATGTCGCGATGCTTGGGCAGGCGGCGGAAACGGCGGGCGAACTCCAGCCCGTCCATCTCCGGCATGCGGTAATCGAGCAGCAGCAGGTCGACCGGATGCGCCTCGCACCAGGCCAATGCGGTCAGCGGATCACCGAAGTCATACACGCTCAGTTCGGGCGCGATGTCCTCGATGACGTGACGCAGCATCGTCCGGGCGGACGTCTGGTCGTCAACAATGACGATGTTCAACGCGTACTCTGCCTGGTTTCTCGACCATGCTGGATCATCAGCAGGCGAGGATACCCTGCCGCTGCGAACGCTCGCACCCTGCATCGGCCTGACTCCCGTGTCATGCGTCCCGGTTCATGATCGTCATCACATTGTGAAGCGGACTCTCCACAATGCGCACTCCCCCTGGCGCCGATCAAGCCATAACAGACGTCAAGGTAGTGCATTAACGATACGCCGAGTGCGGGAGGCGTCAATCGCGCCGTCTCATTTCGCGACGGCGCGCACAAACAGGAGTCAAAAAGACGACTTACTGCTCCGGACGCATGTACGGGAACAGCAGCACGTCGCGGATCGAGCTGCTGCCGGTCAGCAGCATTACCAGGCGATCGACGCCGATGCCGAGGCCGCCGGTCGGGGCCATGCCGTACTCCAGCGCACGGATGTAGTCGGCGTCGTAATGCATGGCCTCGTCGTCGCCACCCTCCTTCGCCGCTACCTGGGCCTGGAAGCGCTGGGCCTGGTCTTCCGGGTCGTTCAACTCGGAGAAGCCGTTGGCCAGCTCCTTGCCGTTGACGAACAGCTCGAAGCGGTCGGTGTAGCCCGGATCGTTATCGTTGGCGCGGGCCAGCGGCGAGACTTCCACCGGGTGGTCGGTGATGAAGGTCGGCTGGATCAGGGTGTGCTCGACAGTGGCCTCGAAGATCTCCAGCAGCAGCTTGCCCCAGCCGTAGGACGGCTTGACTCGGATCTTCAAGCGCTCGCAATGGCGCAGCAGCGCGTCGCGGTCGGTGCAGTCGGCCGCAGAGATTTCCGGGTTGTGGTGACGCACCGCCTCGTCCATGCGCCAGCGGCGGAACGCCGGGCCCAGGTCGATCTTCGCACCGTCCCACTCCACCTCGGTGCCGCCGTTGACCGCCTGGGCCACGTCACGGATCACGCCTTCGGTCAGGTCCATGATCTCGTTGTACGTGGCATAGGCCTCGTACAGCTCCATCATGGTGAATTCCGGATTGTGGCGGGTGCTGACGCCTTCGTTGCGGAAGTTGCGGTTGATCTCGTACACGCGCTCCAGGCCACCCACGGTCAGGCGCTTGAGGTACAGCTCCGGCGCCACGCGCAGGTACAGGTCCAGGTCCAGCGCGTTGTGGTGGGTGGTGAACGGCTTGGCCGCCGCGCCGCCGGGGATGTAATGCATCATCGGCGTCTCGACTTCCAGGAAGTCGCGGTTGTCCAGCCACGCGCGCATGGCGCGGATGATCTTCGAGCGCTTGATGAACACCGCGCGCGATTCCGGGGTCACGATCAGGTCGACGTAGCGCTGGCGATAGCGCTGCTCGACGTCGGCCAGGCCATGCCACTTGTCCGGCAGCGGGCGCAGCGACTTGGTCAGCAGGCGGATCGATTCGGTTTTGACCGACAGCTCGCCGGTCTTGGTCCGGGTCAGGCCGCCTTCGACGGCGATGATGTCGCCCACGTCCCAGCCCTTGAAGGCGGTATAGGCATCGCCCAGCACCGTGCCCTGCAGGAACAGCTGGATGCGACCGGACTCGTCCTGGATCTGCGCGAAACTGGCCTTGCCCATGATGCGCTTGGCCATCAGGCGGCCGGCCATCTTCACCGTGCGGCCGGCGGCTTCCAGCGCTTCGGCGGTCCACTGCTCGGCATCGGCGAACTCATCCTGCAGGCGCCCGGCGAAGTCCTGGCGACGGAAATCGTTCGGGTACGCGATGCCCTGCCCACGCAGCGCTTTGAGTTTCTCACGGCGCTCGGCAATCAACTTGTTTTCGTCGACGGGGGGGGTATCGGTAGCTTCGCTCATGGATCTGCGGGAATCGTGTAGTGAGGGGGGATGCTGCGCCGGCAAAGCCGGTTGGACAGCATACCAAAACCGCCCCGCCCCGGCCCCGGCAGCGCCCGGTAGCGCCGGGCCATGCCCGGCGGTCGGTCGGCGCACGAATCCGCCGGGCGTGGCCCGGCGCTACCTCAGCCGTTCCCCGGGAAGGCCTGCCGCAGCTCGTCCACCAGCACCCGCTGGTTTTCCGAGTAATCCACCGGCACCGATACCAGGTGCACCCCGCCCTCGTTGAACGCCGCCTCCAGGGTCGGAATGAACTGCTCGATGGCGGTCACCTCATGACCCTTGCAGCCATAGGCCTGCGCGTACTTCACGAAATCGGGATTGCTGAAGGTCATGCCGTAGTCGGTGAAGCCATCCACCGCCTGCTTCCAGCGGATCATCCCGTAGGCGCCGTCGTTGAGGATCAGCACCACCAGGTTCAGGCCCAGCCGGCGCGCGGTCTCCAGCTCCTGGCTGTTCATCATGAAGCCGCCATCACCGCACACCGCCAGCACCCGCCGCTGCGGATGCAGGATCGAAGCCATGATCGCCGACGGCAGACCCGCACCCATGGTCGCCAGCGCGTTGTCCAGCAGCAGCGTGTTGGCCACCTGAGTGCGGTAGTTACGCGCAAACCAGATCTTGTACATGCCGTTGTCCAGCGCCACGATGCCGTCCGGCGGCATCACCTGGCGCACGTCATGCACCAGCCGCTGAGGAGTGAAGCCGTCCTCCTCGGCACGGGCGGCCAGGTGCTCCAGGATGGTCGCGCGCAACGGCAGCAGCGCATCGGCGTTCGGCACCGCGCCTTCGATGCGGTCGGCCAGCTGGGTCAGCGAGCGGCCGATATCGCCGATCACTTCCACCTGCGGGAAGTACACCTGCTCCACCGCCGCCTGCGAATAGCCGATATGGATCACGGTCGGCCCACCCGGACGCATCACGAACGGCGGCTTCTCGGTGACCTCATGGCCGATGGTCACGATCACATCGGCCTGGTCGATGGCCATGTGCACGTAGTCGCGCTCGGTCAGCGCCGCGGTGCCCATGTACAGGCCCGAACCACCGGCCACCGCGCCCTTGCCCATCTGCGTGGTGAAAAACGGGATGCCGGCACGCAGCACGAACGCCGACAGCGCCTCGCTGGACTGCGGCCGCGACGCCGCCGAAGCGATCATCAGCAACGGTCGCTTGGCATTGCGGATGATCGCCGCCGCACGGTCCAGTGCTTCCGGACTGGCGATGGGACGATCCACCGCGTGCGGCGGAATCAGCGCCACGTCCCCGACCTCATCGGCCGCGATGTCTTCGGGCAGCTCCAGCAGCACCGGGCCCGGGCGCTCTTCCAGCGCGGTGCGGAATGCCTCGCGCACGATCGTCGGGATGGTGCGCGCCGAGACGATCTGCCGCGCCTGCTTGGTCAGTGGCTTCATCGTGCTGACGATGTCGACGATCTGGAAGCGTGCCTGCTTGCTGGCCACGATGCCCTTCTGGCCAGTGATCATGATGACCGGCCACGCACCGAGCAGCGCGTAGGCGGCGCCGGTGGTGAAGTTCAGCGCGCCCGGCCCCAGCGTGGCCAGGCACACCCCGGGCTTGCCGGTCAGGCGGCCATAGGTGGCCGCCATGAATACCGCTGCCTGCTCGTGGCGGGTGATGACCAGCTCGATGCTGGAATGGCGCAGCGACTCGACCACGTCGAGATTCTCTTCGCCGGGGATACCGAAAATGCGCTCGACGCCTTCGTTCTCAAGTGCGGCGACAAGCAGATCTGAACCCTTGGACATTGGAATGCCGTCCTTTTCGCTGGACTGATGATGGATCGTTGCAGGAAGGATGGAAGCTGCGCGTCAACGCTTGTCGAACCAGACCGTCTGCGCGTTGACGAACTCGCGGATGCCGAAGTGGGAGAGCTCGCGGCCGAAGCCGCTCTTCTTCACGCCCCCGATCGGCACGCGCGGGTCCGAAGCAGAGAATCCGTTGACGAACACGCCGCCGGTCTGCAGCCGGCGCGCAAGCTGCATCGCACGGGCACGGTCGCCGGTCCACAGGTTGCCGCTGAGACCGAACTCGCTCTGGTTGGCCAGCTCCACCGCATGGTCGGCATCACGAGCGCGGCTGATCGAGGCCACCGGACCGAAGGTCTCGGTATCGAAGGCCTGCATGCCCGGCTCCACGTCGGCCAGCACGGTGGGTGCGTAGAACGCGCCCGGGCGATCCAGCTGATGGCCACCGACCAGCAGCTTCGCGCCCGCGTCCACCGAGGCGCGTACCTGCGCATCCAGCTGTTCCAGCAGGTCCTGGCGTGCCATCGGACCAATGCGATTACCCGCTTCACGACCATCGCCGATGGTCAGCGCCTGCACCTTCTGGCAGAACTGCGCCACGAAACGGTCGTATACCGCGTCTTCAACGATGATGCGCTTGCCGGCGATGCAGACCTGCCCGGTGTTCTGGAAGCGTGAGGCCACCGCCGCATCGACGGCAGCGTCCAGATCGGCGTCGGCCAGCACGATGAACGGGTCCGAGCCGCCCAGTTCCAGCACCACCTTCTTCAGCGCCTGCCCGGCCTGGGCAGCAATGCTGCGGCCGGCGGCCACACTGCCGGTCAGGGTCACCGCCGCGATGCGGTCATCGGCGATCGCGCGGCTGGTGCCGTCGCGGCTGATGTTGGCGGCGATGAAGGTGCCTTCCGGCAACCCAGCGTCGCGCCAGGCGGCATCGAGCAGCTGCGCGGTACCGACGATGTTCTCGGCCGGCTTCAGCAGGAAGCCGTTGCCGCCCATCAGGATCGGCACCGCCGCGCGCATCACCTGCCAGTACGGGAAGTTCCACGGCATGATGCCCAGCACCACGCCCAGCGGCAGGTAGGACACGTAAGCCTTGTCGTCAGGCACCTGGGTCGGCTCGTCGCGCAGGAACTGCGCACCGTGGTCGGCATACCAGTCGCACAGCACGGCGCACTTCTCGATTTCGGCCAGGGATTCGGCCTGGACCTTGCCCATTTCGGCAGTAGCCAGCGCAGCCAGCTTTTCACGGTCGCGGCGCAGTACCGCGGCCATCGCACGCAATACGTCTGCACGCTGTTCGAGGCTCCTCGTGCTCCAGGCGGCGAAGCCAACCTGGCCGCGATCGAGGATGGCGTCCAGTTCGGCGTCGGTAGCGAAAGGGTGGCTGGCGATCTGCTGGCCGGTGGCCGGATCGCGGGAAATGGCGGTACTGGGGGCAGCGGACATGCAGGTCTCCTGGTGTCTCGACGACGGGCGGTGGCCCGTCTCCTGCACAGGAATGTGGACCCGATTGGCGGAGGCAACAAGGCGTCTGCTTATCCTGTGACCTGCACTTACCTGTCTGAATGGGGATAGGTGCCGGCAGGGCTGCGCCCTGCACCCGCAGAGGCCAGGGCAACGTCAAGGTCAAAGGCCTGCATTCCGTGGGATGGCGGGGTGGGTCCGCGATCTGTCGGAAATACTTTTGGGGTCAGATCCGTTTTCCTGTGGAAAACGGATCTGACCCCCGGAATTTCATTCGATATCTGACAGATGTGTCGACCAAGGTCGACACCTACCTACAGCCACTACCTACAGCCACGTGAACCTGTCGAAGGTGGGGCGGTGTCGGAGTGCGGGGTGTCAGCCGCATGGGCCCGAGGCATGCCTCGGGCGGGTTGGGCAGGACGCCCAACCCCGGTCTTGCCGTGTGCGTAGGACAGCGTACACA
>NZ_LLXT01000022.1 GCF_001431625.1 Stenotrophomonas geniculata ATCC 19374 = JCM 13324 | reverse complement strand
GTCCCCCACCTCGCCCCCGCCCCTTCCGATGCCCGGTGAATTCAGTCTCCATGGAGTGTTCGTCCCGACCCTGCTCGGGTTGATGTTGTTGGCCTACTTGGTCAACAGCGGCCTGCACGCGCTGCTGCAGCGTGCCGGCGCCTATCGCCATGTATGGCACCCGGCGCTGTTCAACCTGGCGCTGTACGGGATCGTGCTTGGCCTGCTGTTCCACCTCCTGCGTTGGATGCAATCGTGAACAAGATCGTGAAGAAGACCCTGCCCATACTGCTGACCAGCGCAGCCGTGATCGTCGCCCTGCTGGTGCTGCGCCAGCTGTGGGTCTATTACATGGATGAGCCGTGGACCCGCGACGCCCATGTCGGTGCCGACGTGGTGCAGGTGGCACCGGACGTGTCCGGGCTGGTGGAAACGGTGAACGTGGCCGACAACCAGGCGGTGAAGAAGGGCGACGTGCTGTTCGTGATCGACCGCGCGCGCTACCGCATC
The DNA here is from genome assembly GCF_001431625.1 of Stenotrophomonas geniculata ATCC 19374 = JCM 13324. GTDB lineage: Bacteria > Pseudomonadota > Gammaproteobacteria > Xanthomonadales > Xanthomonadaceae > Stenotrophomonas > Stenotrophomonas geniculata. The sequence goes on along the minus strand of NZ_LLXT01000022.1, from coordinate 4,751 downwards.
GCGCTGGAACAGGCCAAGGCCAGCCTGGCCGAGCGCCAGGCCTCGGTGGCGCAGCTGCGCCGCGAAATCGGCCGTGACCGCAGCCTGCAGGATCTGGTCGCCGCCGAGGACGCCGAAGTGCGCCGCGCCAAGCTGCAGGCTGCACAGGCTGCGCTGGGCACCGCACAGGCGGCGGTCGACCTGGCCGAGCTCAACCTGGGCCGCACCGAGGTGCGCGCACCGGCCGATGGCCGGGTCAACGACCGCACCATGCGCGTGGGCGACTACGTGGTGGCCGGCAAGCCGGTGCTGGCGCTGCTGGACACCGGCTCGTTCCGCATCGACGGCTACTTCGAGGAAACCCGCCTGCGCGGCGTGGCCCCGGGGCAGCGCGTGGACATCCGCCTGATGGGCGAATCGGCGCCGCTGCGCGGCCATGTCGAGAGCATCGCCGCCGGCATCGAGGATCGCTACCGCAGCAACGGCAGCACCCTGCTGCCGAACGTGACCCCGGCCTTCGACTGGGTGCGGCTGGCGCAGCGCATTCCGGTGCGCATCGCTATCGACGAAGTGCCAAAGGGCGTTGAGCTCATTGCCGGCCGTACCGCCACGGTGACCGTACAGACCAACAGCACCAAGCATGCAGACAAGGTCGGCACCGCGCCGACACAGGCGGGCCTGTGAACGCCACCCTGCCCCGTCTCGGCCTGATCGTCGCGCTGGCCAGCCTGGCCGCGTGCAGGACCGTCGGCCCGGACTACGCGCTGCCGGAAGGCTCGGCGTTCAAGCGCCCGGAGGCCAATGCGGCCTTCATCGATACGCAGAACCCGCAGGTGGCCGCCAACCAGGCGCTGCCCGACCGCTGGTGGTCGTTGTACAACGACCCGGTGCTGGACGGGCTGATCACCCAGGCGCTGCGTGACAACGTGGAACTGAAGGCCGCCGATGCGCACCTGCGCCGCGCCGCCGCCGTGTACGAACAGGCGCTGGACGCCGGCGGCTTCGAGTACGAGGCCGAGGCCGGCGTCAGCCGCGCGCAGCTGTCGGCCGAATCGTTCCTGCAGGAGCACGAGCTGCCGGTGATCAACCTGGCCGATGGCAAGTTCGCGGTCAGCTACCAGTTCGACCTGTTCGGCAAGCTCAAGCGCGGCGCCGAAGCGGCGCGTGCCGACGAGCAGTCGGTGGCGGCGGCACGCGATCTGGCCCAGGTCAGTGTGGTCGCCCAGGTGGCCGACAGCTACCTGGAAATCTGCCATGCCAACCACGAACTGCACGTGGCCGAGCATTCGCTGCAGCTGCAACAGCGCAGCCGCACCGTTACCGAGCGCCTGATCGCGGCTGGCCGTGGCACGCCGCCGGAGCTGGCCCGCGCCAATGCCCAGGTGGCGCTGCTGGAAGCTGCACTGCCGCCGCTGCATGCGCAGCGCTCGGCGGCCGCCTATTCGCTGGCCGCCCTGCTCGGGCAGACCCCGGGCCAGCTGCCGGCTGGCGTGATCGACTGTGCACACGCCCCCGGCCTGGCGCAGCCGCTGCCGGTCGGTGATGGCCGGGCGCTGCTGCAGCGCCGCCCGGACGTGCGCCAGGCCGAACGCAAGCTGGCCTCGGCCACCGCGCGCATTGGCGTGGCCACCGCCGAACTGTATCCGGACATCCGCCTGGGTGCCTCGGTGGGTGCCGCCGGCCTCCTGGAAGACTTCGGCACGCCGATGACCCAGCAATGGTCGATCGGCCCGCTGATTTCGTGGACGTTGCCGTCGTCGGGCACGCACGCGCGCATCCACGCCGCCGAAGCCGGTGCCGACGCGGCGCTGGCCGAGTTCGACCACACGGTCCTGCAGGCGCTGCGCGAGACCCAGACCGCGCTGGACCGCTATGCGCAGGACCTGCGCCGGCTGCAGTCGCTGCGCATCGCGCAGGAACAGGCCGCACTGGCCGCCGAGCAGAACCGCCGGCTGTACCAGGGTGGCCGCACGCCGTACCTGTCCAGCCTGGATGCAGACCGCAGCCTGGCCACCAGCGATGCCACCCTGGCCGCCGCCGAAGCGCAGGTCTCGCGTGACCAGATCCACCTGTTCCTGGTGCTGGGTGGCGGCTGGCAGGCCAGCGTCGCCGCAGCCGGCACCCCGACCGCAGCGAAGTAGGCCATGAAAGCGCTGACCGACCGCCAGGCCTGGCTGTTCTCGATCAAGACCTACCTGGCCGCGGTGGCCGCGCTGTACATCGCCATGGCCGGCAACCTGTCGCGCCCGTACTGGGCGATGGGCACGGTGTACATCGTCAGCCAGCCGCTGCTGGGCCCGACCCGGGCCAAGGGCGTGTACCGCATCGTCGGCACCCTGGTGGCCGGCCTGGCCACCCTGCTGGTACTGCCGGCACTGGTGGAAACGCCGCTGGTGCTGAGCGCTGCAATGTCGATCTGGCTGGCCGGTTGCCTGTTCATGGCGCTGCTCAACCGCGGCCCGCGCGGCTACGCGTTCCTGCTGGCCGGCTACACCACCGCCTTCATCGGCTTTCCGGCGGTGACCTCGCCGGAAACCATCTTCGACACGGTGGTGGCGCGCAGCGAGGAGATCATCCTCGGCACGGTGGTGGCGGTGCTGTTCGCCTCGCTGCTGTTCCCGGCCTCGGTGCGCCCGATGCTGCGCGCCCGCATCGGCAACTGGATGGAGGACGCCGCGCAGTGGTGCCGGCAGATCCTGGAACGTGGCCGTGCACACGCGCCGCGCAACCGGTTGGCCGCCGATCTGGTGCAGTTCGAGGTGCTGATCGAATTCCTGCGCCGCGATGATCCACGCCATGCAGGGTCGGCGGTGTCGATGGAGCGCCTGCGCGAGCGCATGCTGCTGCTGTTGCCGGTGCTGTCCTCGATCGCCGACCGCCTGAGTGCGTTGCGCAGCGATGGCCAGGCGTTGCCGGAAGGCCTGCCGGAGCTGATCGACGCCATCCACGACTGGCTCGACGGGCCGACCAATGCCAGCGAGTACGCCCGCCTGCGCGCGCGCATCAGTGCGCTGAAGCCGCAGGTGGACCGCGATCTGCAGCACCTGCAGCTGGCCAGCCTGCTGCTGCGCCTGGAAGAACTGGTGGACCTGTGGCAGGACTGCCGCACCCTGCAGCACGCCATCGACCACGGCACCGCGCCGCTGGACCGCGCGCACTACCGCATCCGCACCGAACGCGTGGCCGCCGACAAGCACGTCGACTACGGCATGGCGCTGTTCTCCGCGCTCAGTGCCGGCGTGGCGCTGATGAGCTACTGCGTGCTGTGGATCGCGCTGGGATGGGAAGGCGGCGGCAACGGCGCGATGATGGCCGCGGTGACCGCCGCGTTCTTCGCCGCACAGGACGATCCGGCACCGAGCATGGTGTCGTTCCTGGTGTGGGCGATGGTCGCCTCGGTGGTGGCCGGCGTGTACCTGTTCGGCGTGTTCCCGGCCGTGCACGACTTTGGCCTGCTGGCACTGGTGCTGGCGGTGGCGTTCCTGCCCCTGGGGCTGATGCTGCACCACCCCAAGAGCGCGTTGTTCGCGCTGCCGCTGACAGTGAACCTGGCCGCGCTGCTGAGCCTGCAGAACACCTACAGCGCCAACATCCAGACCTTCCTCAACTCGTCCATCGCAATGTTCATCGGCATTGGCTTTGCGGTGGTGATGACCCGCCTGTTCCGTTCGGTGGGTGCCGAATGGACCGCGCGCCGGCTGGTGCGGCAGGGCTGGACCACGCTGGCCGAAGCCGCCGAAGGACGTGGCCAGCAGGACCGCCAGCGCTTCGCCGCGCGCATGCTCGACCTGCTGGGCCTGCTCGCACCGCGCCTGGCGGCGACGCCCGAGGGCAGTGACATCGCTTCGGTGGACATGCTCAATGAGGCGCGCATCGGCCTGAACATCCTGCAGCTGCGCCGCGCGCGGCTGGAGCTGCCCGAGCGCAGCCGCGAAGCGGTCGAGCACATCCTGGAAGAGATCGCCGTGCATTACCGCCGTCAGATCGCCGCGCGCAAACCCATTGTGGCGGCCGAGGCGCTGCGTGAGCGGCTGGATACTTCGCTGGGCCGGGTCGGCAGCGTGGGCGCCTGCAAGGCCCGCGACGAGGCGCTGATGGGCCTGATCGGGCTGCGCTTTGCGTTGTTCCCGGAGGCGAAAGCGTTGGCGCCGGGATGGGTAGGCGCCGAATCGCCGTCCGTGTAATGCGATCCGCCGGGCGCGGCCCGGCGCTACCATCGTGGTTCGGTAGCGCCGGGCCATGCCCGGCGGCCACTCGCGATCCCCACAGGACGGTTCAATGAGTTACGACATGATGGTGTTCGAGGCCAGCGCGGCCCCGCGCGAAGCGGCGGCCTTCATCGCCTGGTTCGAGAAGCAGACGCAGTGGAACGAGCGCCACGAGTACGACGACCCGGCGGTCAGCAGCCCGGCGCTGCAAGCGTGGTTCGCGGAGATGGCGCAGGACTTCCCGCCGTTGAACGGCCCGTTGAGCAACGACGATGACGATCGTGCCGAAGTGACCGAGTACAGCATCGGCCACCAGGTGATCTATGGCGCGTTCGCGTATTCGGTGGCCGAGCGCGCGCACGGCCGCGTGCAGGACCTGGCCGAGAAGCACGGCGTGGGGTTCTTCGATGTGAGCGCTGATGAAGCGGCGATCGTGTTCCCCGATGGCCTGGTGCTGATGCCGGAGTAGGTATGGCGGCAGGGCTGCGCCCTGCACCTGCCGAATCAACTTCAACGGCAACGTCAAAGGCTGGCATTCCGTGGGATGGCGGGGTGGGGCCCGGG
>NZ_LLXT01000021.1 GCF_001431625.1 Stenotrophomonas geniculata ATCC 19374 = JCM 13324 | reverse complement strand
GGACCCACCCCGCCTTCGACACATTTCTGCTGCTGTTGGTGGGCGTCAACCTTGGTCGACACGCCGCTGTTGGTAGGTGTCGACCTTGGTCGACACGGACGGAAACAAGAAGGGGTCAGAGTCCTTTCCCTGCGGGAAAGGGCTCTGACCCCATCTGTGTGTTGCTTGAGCCTGTTACCAGTTCGGGTCTTCGGCCGGGGCCGCCGCGGCCTTGGGCTTCGGCTTGGCGGCCGGGCGTGCGCCAGCTGCGGGAGCGGCCGAGGCGGTCGCGCCTGCGGCGGCGGCAGCCGGCTTGCTGCCCAGCTTCTGGCGCAGTTCGATCTGGCCCGGGCGGAAGCCGCCGCGCATCGCGTCTACGCCGTCTTCGATGGTGCCGTAGGACGTCTGTGCAGCCACGCGATCGATGCGGATGGTGCAGCACGGGTGTTCGCTGCGGCCCAGCGAGCGGCCGGTCTGCGGGTCCTTCAGTTCTTCGCCAAGGCGCACGGCCTGCCAGCGCTGGCCGGCCTGCAGCGTTTCGCCGCCCTGGCTCAGTACCACCTGGTCGCCGTCCACCGAGACCACCGACACCGGGAACAGGGTGGTGACGATGGTGGTGCCGATCTGGCCGGACAGCGATTCCATCATCGCCGCGGCCATGTTGCGACCGTTGACCACGCGCGGCAGGGTGCTGGGGCCGGTCGAGGCCAGCTGGTGGTCGAAGCTGTCGGACATCACCACCTGGCCGGTGGTGGCGTTGATCAGGCGCAGGGTGATGCGCCCGCCACCGGAGTACGAGGTCACCTGGCGGTCGGACATGCGCAGGTTGCGCACGCTGCGCGGGTACTCGAAACGTTCGATGGTCGGGATCAGGATCAGGTCGGTCGCCAGCTGCTGGCCCACGCGTGCGGTGTCCTGCAGGCGCACGTTGCCGCTGTTGATGTGGTCGATCTCGGCCTGCAGCTCGTCACCAAACTCGCGGTCCAGCACGATGAAGCGCTGGGTCTGGGTCAGCGTGTCGGACAGGCGTGCGCGGATCGCGTCGGCCACTTCGTCCGCGTCCACGCGGCCGTCGCCCACGGCGTAGCTGCCGGCCTTTGTGCGCGGCAGTGCAACCACGATCTTCGGCTTGCCCTGCTCGTCCGGTGCACGGTACTGGGCGATCTGTGCGCGCACGCGCACCTTCCAGTAGCTGCGCATGCTGCGATGGGTCACATCGGAATCGTAGGAGCTGGCGCCACGCTTGGCATCAACACTCACCTTCTCGTCGTAGCTTTGCTTGACACTGGCCGAGGCCGAACCGCCCTTGGCCGAGGCTTCGCCGGACGCACTGGCCGACGCCGAGCCCTTGAAGCTCCAGCCTTCGTCGCTGGCGCGCACGCGGGCGATGGTTTCCTCGTCCAGCTGCCGCACTTCTTCCTGCGACAGGATTTCATAGCCCAGCACCGCGCCCTGCGAGCCGGCGATCATCTGCTGGGTGAACGCGTCGGCGCGGATATCGCCGACGTGTTCGTCATCCACATCCACATGCAGGCCTCCACGCAGGCTCTGCATCTGGCTGGCCACGCGTACGCCGTTGACCTGCGCCACCGCCGACTGCAATGCCGCCAGCACCGCCAGTTCCGGGGTGCTGCCGATGCCGTCGGCTTCGCGCGCGACCTGGGTGGTGCCGCCGAAATCCGGCGTGCCACGCAGGGGCGCTGCTTCCACGGGCGCATTGCTGGCCAGTGCACTGGTTGCCTTGTCCTTGGCGGGCGGCGCGGCGGCCGGGGTGTCCTGCTTGCCACAGGCTGCAAGCAGCGTGGCAGCCAGGCCCAGGCCGATCAAACGGTAGGTCATACGCATGGAGATTCGCCTCGGATCAGAGCTTGTCGAGCATCGAATCGGCGTTGGACGGCACCTTCACCTTGCTCTTCTTGGCGAAGGTCACGGCCGACTTGGTCGAGCCGTACAGGCCCTGGATGAAGCCCGGCGATTCCTTGGCCACCCATGCACCTGCCGCCAGCTTGCGGCCGACGGTGGCCAGCTGGGTCGCGCCCAGGTTCTTCATGCCGGCGGTGAAGTTGCTGGCTTCGCCGCCCAGCTTCTGTGCTTCGGCCGCCGAGGACAGCAGCGAGACCAGGCCTTCGGCGTAGTGCTGCTTGGATTCAGCGTTCAGTTCCGGCTGTGCGGCCTGGCGCTCGTTGATCGCCGCCTGCGCCGCTTCGCTGACCGACACCGACTTCTTCATCGCATCGACGCTGACCGAACCCGACGACAGCGCCTGGCGCTCGGCTTCCAGCAGCTGCACCTGCTCGGCCAGGCCGAAGGCGCGGGCGAACGAGGTCTGGGCCTGCAGCGAGTGCGACTGCGAGGTAACGAAACGACGCACCAGCGCTTCCTGCGCGGCTTCGTCCGGAGCGGCGGCGCTGGAGGCGCTGCTGCTGGAGGTGCCGGTGGCGGCACCGGCCAGGTCCTTCAGCTTGCCCAGGCCAGCGTGGGCCGGCATCGACAGGGTGGCGGCAGCGATGGCCACGACAAGAGCGGTAGTGCGGATCATGGGATTTCCTTTATGAGAAAGACGGCCGCAGCGCGGCACGCGAGATCGGGGATGGCAGCGAGTCAGTGCCGAGCAAGCTCGGCACCCACCAGAGCCGGTAGCGCCGGGCCATGCCCGGCGAGCGCAGCGGTAACGTCAGCGGACCGCCTTGACGTTCAGTTCGTTGATCATCTGCTGGGCAGCCTTTTCAGCCGCCAGCTGCAGCGCATTGGTACGGGCGACGGTTTCGTTCGGACCGGTACCGGAGAACTGCACCGGGCCCACCGACGACACGGTGCGCGGGAAACGACCGGTCACGTCCAGCACCTTGCCGGTGACCGTGACGAACACGCGGGTGTTGCCGCTGGCCGGATCGCGGTCGCGCATGCCGACGTCGAGGGTGCCGACGGCGATGTACGGAATGTTGGCCGCACGGATGCCGTTGGCGGTATCACGCAGGGTGGCCGGAGCCAGGTCGTTGCCGGTGCTGAAGTCCTTGCGGATGCGCTCGATGCTGAGCAGGCCGCGCGACTCGCCTTCCACGTATTCGGCTTCGACCACTTCGTAGCCGGCGGCGCTGAAGGCACCGGTCATCGCGGTGTTCACTTCGGCCGCGTTGGCCACCTTCCAGCTGATGTTGTCGCTGCGCTGGGTGGTGCTGCCACCGCTGGTGACCGACATCGAACCGTTCTGGTTGATGCTGCCGTTGGTGCTGACCGAGTTGCCACGGAAGCTGTCGCCTTCACGGGTGTTCTCGCTGTAGCTGCTGCTGGCGTCGACGCGGCGGTATTCCTTGTCCTGGAACGACTGCACGGTGTCCTGCGAGCGCGCCATGAACAGGAAGGTCAGCAGCGAACGCTGGGCGGCGGTGGCACCGGCCACGGCCGAACCTGCATCCAGCTTGGTCTGCAGCAGGGTGGTGTTGATCTCGGCGCGGACGGTGACGGTGTAGGTCTTGGCCTTCTTGTCTTCGGTGTCCGACAGCTGCACGGCACTGAGCACGTAGCGGTCGATCTCGCCGATGAACTCGGCGCGGCGCGCTTCGAACAGGCGCAGCTTGGCCGCACCGGTTTCGGCGATGTACGCCTCCAGTGCATTGACCTTGGCCTTGTTCAGGGCCTGGGCACGGGTGTCGGCACTCAGGCGCAGGCCGTAGCTAGCCGAACCAGTACCGCGCGAACTGGCGGTCTGCGCAGCGACCGGCGAGGCCACCACCAGGGCGATGAGGATGAGCAGGATGGTACGCATCAACGACATGACTTGATCAACTCCTGGAGGGCTTGGGTCTGCTGCTGCAACGGGCGGCCGCCCGGCTTCTGTTCGTCCAGCCAGCCGCGCGAATCGGCGCGCTTGGCGGCGGCGCCGGCGAAGGCATCGAGGCCCGCCAGCAGGGTTTCGTAGCTGGCCGACCACTGGTCGACCTGCCACTGCGTGACCGGCACCACCTTGGTGGCCCCCTTGCGCAGCGGCTGTTCGAAATAGACCTTGCCGGAGAACGGCTCGGTCACCTTGGCGGTGAAGAACGCGCCGAACAGCATCGTCTTCATCGCCGGGGTTTCTTCGATCACGCCGTTCTTCAACGCATCCACCTGCAGGTTGATGACGTAGTCCGGCTCGGGAATCTTCAGCTGGTAGACCTTGCCGTCGGCAAAGCGCGCCGCCATCGCACCACCGATCGCCTGGCCCGAGGCCGGCGGCAACAGGCCGACGCCGGTATTGGACGACAGCGTCTTGGACAGTTCGTGGGCCAGCGTGGCACGCAGCGGGGCGTCCCACCTCGGGTCGGGCAGCTTGGCGCGGACCGCGTCGGACAGGGTTACGCCACCGACCTGCAGGCGACGCACGGCGGCATCGGGCAGCTTGGCCTGGGCGAGGCTGGCGGCCAGCACCTGCGACAGGCTGGTATCGGCACTGCCGTACAGGAGATCGGCAACGATCGCGTCGATATCGTCGTTGTCCGGCCGGTAATCCTGCACGTCGATGCGCTGCAGGGTCAGCGGATAGGACGCGATCACCTGGCGCTCGCGGAAGTCGAAGAACAGCGCCTGCAGCGCAACTTCCACCAGCACCTTGTACTGGTCACCGATCGGCTCGACCGAGACCAGTTCGCGGTCCAGTGCCGCGGCCAGCACGGTCGCGCTGGTGGTGCCGTCGAGCATCGCCACCGGCTGGTCAATCAGCTGCAGGTGGGCCGGGGCGCGGCGCTTGAGCGACTGTGCCAGCGCCTGGTTCAACGGAATCAGGCCGCGCTGTTCCAGCACCGCATGCGCATGCGGCGTGGTCGCCTGCACGGCGGCGGCATCAGCGGTGTAGGCAAAACCGGCCCAATAGGCCTGCTGTGATTTGTCTGCCGCCTGCACGGCCATCGGCCATACGGCCAGGCACAGGGCACAGGCAAGCAGGCGCGCAAAAGCGCGCGATGCGCTCTTCGTCCTTGAATACATCCAACCGCTCCTCGGTCAATACGCATGGAAAGTGGACGCTGACGCGTCCGCTGGGCGCGAAACATAACGGCTCACGGGGCTGCCGACAAGTGCTGCCTTCGTCGGGGTCACTCCGCGGGAGGCAGACCAGCCCGTTGCCGCAGCAGGCCGCGCTCTGCCTGGTTCTGGCTGAGTCTGGCGGCTTCCGCAAAAGCGTGACGTGCGTCCAAGTCGCGTCCCAACGCCTGTAGTAGTTCCCCGTGCACCACCTGCAGCGGCGCGTACTCGCGCAGTCGCGCGTCCACCAGCAACGGCTGCAGCTGCGCCCAGGCCGCGAAGGCACCGTCGCTGCGCAATATCGCCACCACGCGGTTCAATGCGACAACTGGCGAGGGCTGCACCTGCAACAGCTGCGTATAGAGCGTTGCGATGCGCGGCCAGTCGGTATCTTCGGGACGCCGCGCCGCCGCATGGCACGCTGCGATGCGCGCCTGCAGCACATAGGGATCGTCGCCGCCACCGGCGGCCAGCGCGCGCGCCAGCACCTGCTGCCCGCGTTCAATCTGCAGCCAGTCCCAGCGCGCGCGGTTCTGTTGGTCCAGCAGCACCGGCACGCCCTGCGCATCGGTCCGTGCTGCGGCACGCGAGGCCTGCAGCTCCATCAGCGCCAGCAGGCCCAGCACCGGCGGCACCGGCAGCCGGTGCGCCAGAATGCGCGCGAGTCGCAGTGCCTCGTCGCACAGCGCCGGACGCATCCAGTCGTCACCGGCACTGGCCGCATAGCCTTCGTTGAAGACCAGGTAGATCGCCTCCAGCACTGAAGCCAGCCGCTCGGGCATCGCCTCCGCGCGCGGCACTTCATAGGGCACCTGCTTCTGCGCCAGGGTGCGTTTGGCGCGCACGATGCGTTGGGCGATGGTCGGCTCGGGCTGCAGGAAGGCGCGGGCGATCTCGGCCGTGGTCAGGCCACCGAGCAGGCGCAGGGTCAGTGCCACCCGCGCGTCGGCCGGCAGCACCGGATGGCAGGCCACGAACATCAGGCGCAGCAGATCGTCCCCCAGGTCATCTTCCAGCGCCTGGCTGTCATCCGGCGCTGGCAGGGGTGCCGGATGCAGTTCCTCACCCCATTGCGCATGCTGCTGCGCCACGCGCTGGTGCTGGCGCAGCACATCGATGGCACGGTTGCGCGCAGTGGTCATCAGCCAGGCTCCGGGATTGTCCGGGATGCCCTGCTCCGGCCAGCGCTCCAGCGCGGCCAGCCAGGTGTCCTGGGCCAGCTCCTCGGCGCGGCCGACATCGCCCCCGAGCAGCCGCGCCAGGCGCGCGATCAACACCGGCGACTCCATCCGCCAGAGGGTTTCCAGACGCTGCGTCAGTGCGGGATCGAGCATGCGCCGATCACAGCACGCACGCCCGGCCCGCACAAGCGCCATGGCTCACGCTTCGACGATGGGCTTGAAGCCGCCCCAGAACATGCGCTTGGTATCGAACGGCATGTCCTTCGGGCCCAGCGACGCCAGCCGCGGGTCAGCCATCACTCTGGCGTTGATGCGGTCGCGTGCCACACGCGAGCGGAACACCACGAAGGCGACGATCACCGTTTCACCGGGCCTGGCTTTCACCGCGCGCGGGAATGACGTGCTTTTGCCCGGTTCCACGTCGTCGGCCACGCACTCCATGTACTGCAGCGCGCCATGGTCCTTCCACACCGCGCCGGCCTTGCGGGCAAGGCGGCGGTAGGCCGCCACCTTGTCCTGCGGGCACGGCAGCACGTAAGCATCCACGTAAGCCATGAGGGTTCTCCCTTGCGGCGGCCGTCAGCCCGGCTCGCCGTCCATGTGTGCGATTTCCCAGAGATGGCCATCCAGGTCCTGGAAGCCACGCTGGTACATGAAGCCCAGGTCGCGCGCCGGCTGCGGCTCGCTGGCGCCGGCGGCCAGTGCCTTGTCCACCAGCACATCAACGGCCTCGCGACTGGGCGCCGAGAGCGCATTGATCACTTCCGTGTGGGTGCGCGCATCGGCAATCGGCTTGTTGGTGAACTGCTGGAAAAAAGGTTGGGTCAGCAGCATCACGTAGATGCTTTCGCTGATGACCATGCCAGCCGCATCGTCATTGGTATAGGTTGGATTGAAGCTGTAGCCCAGCGCGGTGAAGAACGCCTTGGACTTCTCCAGATCCTGCACGGGCAGGTTGACGAAGATCATCTGCGGTTGTGGTGCACTCATTGGTAACGCTCCTTGTGGATGAAGAGGAAAGAGGGAGGGATCAGGGCTGCTTCATGCAATTGACCATCCACGGCTTGCCGTAGCGATCAATCAGCATGCCCCAGCGGTGCGCCCAGAACGTTTCGGCGATCGGCATCTGCACCTGGCCACCTTCGGCCAGCGCCGCGAACACGCGTTCGGCTTCTTCGATGCTGTCGACGTCGACATTGATGGTGGTCGAGCCACCCTCGCCACCGCCGGGGCCATCGGCGGCCATCAGGATGGCGCTGCCGATCTCCAGCTGGCTGTGCGCGACGTGGTCGAGGGTTTCCGGCGGCATCTCGTTGCAGCCTGGCGAGCCATCGGAGGGCGGCATGTCGCGGTATTTCATTTCCGACGTGACCTGGCCACCGAGTGCCTTGGCGTAGAACGCCATCGCCTCATGGGCCTGGCCGCTGAAGCCGAGGAAGGGAATCAGTTTCATGGCAATACTCCGTTGTGCGGTTCAGGGCAGTAGTGCCGGGTCCTGCCCGGCAGGGAGATGAATCGGGTCAACCTTCCAGCTGTGCACGCAGACGCTGTTCCTGCTGCTGTAAGTCGGGGGTGAAGGCTTCACCGAAGTCTTCGGCGGTGATCAGCGGGCGCAGTTCCAGCGTGCCGCCACTGCCGAACGGCGCGCGGCTGGCCCACTCGACAGCTTCCTCCAGCGACCGCACGTCCCACAGCCAGAAGCCGGCGATCTGTTCGCTGGCGGGACCGAACGGACCGGCCTCGACCCTGGGTGCGCCACTGCCGAAGTGAATGCGGCGACCGCGCTGGGTGGCGTGCAGGCCTTCACCGGCGAGCATGATGCCGGCGGCCACCAGTTGTTCGTTGAAGGCGCCCATTTCGGACAGTTCCTGTTCGCTGGGCATGCGGCCGGCTTCGGAGTCGGCGTTGGCCTTCACGATCACCATCACTTTCATTGCAGTCTCCCGTGGGGACGCGTGGTGCGTGCCCTTCACTGGGTACAACGAACCAGGGGGCTGGGAATCGACACGTCTGTTGGAAATTTTTTCTTCCGTGGAAGGCGCGCCTTCGGCGGGAGTCGGCGAACGGCGGAGCCCCTCCGTGGTGGGGTTGGGTTGGTCGCTGAAAGCTGGGTTC
>NZ_LLXT01000020.1 GCF_001431625.1 Stenotrophomonas geniculata ATCC 19374 = JCM 13324 | reverse complement strand
CACGGCCGTAAAGGTATTCCCACCTGTCGAATCGCCCAGGTGCACGCTGCCGTTGACCGTTCCCGCATTGAGGAAGGTATTGCCCGACGAAGAGCCCAATCCCACCCGCCCGGTGATGCTGCCAGTATTCGTCACATTGGCGGCTGCCCCGCCATAGGTCACCACCGAAGTCGCATCAACGACATTGCCAAGGCCGATCAGTGACACGCCAATCGTGCCATTGTTGGTAATGGTGGTGACCTGGCCGGGAGAGCCACCGCCCCCATTCTGCGCCACGATGGCCTGGCCGCCGAAACCCAGCAAGGTAGCGATATTGAATACACCGTTGATCGTGCCGCCACTGTTGTTGTTGACAGTGATCGCGCTGGCCGAGCTGTTGCCGACCACCAGTCCATCCGAAGCGAGCAGCAGCGTGCTGGGATCAATCAGCCCGCTGTTGTTGACCGTGACATTGCTGCCCCCCAGTGTCACCGCATTGCCGCCCAAGGTCGCAGATGAGCGCATCGTTGCACCGGAGTTGACCTGCAGCGTGATGCCAGATGCGGGGTTGTTGTAATTGGTGGGGTTGGGGGTGTTGTCGCAGATGATCGTCGTTGTGCCGGTGCACGCTGCGAACGCCGAACCGCTGGCCAAGGTGGCTGCCAGTGCGACCGCCAGCTGATGCGCCCGCAATCGCGGTGGCCGCTTCGCGGTAATCGCACTTCCGCCGGGATTCTGGGCGACCTCCGAGGCAACCTGCATTACGCCGAGGGCACGATTGAAAACCAGACGGTAAATGCGGTTCATCGGTAAATCTCCATGAAAAGACCGGATGGCACTGCGGGCAGGTTTTTTGAAGACGATGCGGCCCATCCCGGCTCCCGATACGGGAACAAGGCCTGGCGGCATTAACTCCTGAAAATCTTCACATCTTCACGCGACGCCCCCTGAAAAAGGTGCGCCGGCGTGTCCGTCAAGGCGAAAACTCCCCGGTTTCGCATGACGAATGGCGGCACTGTGCGTCCGATGGCGCCAGCGGCATGTGAATCACGCTCGTTATTTTCATGACGTGCGTCAAATAAAACGAGCGGACAAAATGGCTTTGCCGAAAATGCATATACCTGCAGGACGCGGGGAATCCATTCCCCGCTCAACTAAATGCATTCAGCTGCTGGAGAGTTTCATCAGCACCAGCCCGGACACGATCAAGACCGCTGCACCGATCCGCATCGGGCTGACCTGCTCACCGAGGAACACGATGCCGACCACGAACGCGCCTACCGCACCGATGCCGGTCCAGATCGTATAGGCGGTACCCAATGGCAGGCTGCGCATGGCCACCGCCAGCAGCCAGAAGCTGGCGATCATGCCGATGATCGTGACCACGGTGGGGGTGAGCTTGGTGAAGCCTTCGGACTGCTTCATGGACACGGCCCAGACGATTTCCAGCAGGCCGGCGAACAACAGATAGATCCAGGCCATGACAGCCCTCCTCTTGGTAGGGCCAGGCCGTCCTGGTCATTGATTCCCGATGTGGGGGAGGTCGTTCCTCCTGGCCGGTATTCTAGCAACGCCGGTCGCGCCGGGGCGTTGCCAGCAGACGCGGGTTACAGCCGATTCAGTGCACGAAGCTGGCGTCGATGTACCTGCCTGCGCTATAGTTGCGTTCTGCCATCGGCCAGCCGATGTGCAGTCCGGCTGTGGTCTCCGGCGCATCGCGCGCTGCTTCCCCTGATCGGTGAACCGGCCACCCACTGGGCGGCCAACGTCTCTATGGTGGCCCCGTCGGCCCCTCGCGACGCTAGGTCGAAAATCCCGCCAGGGCCGGAAGGCAGCAACGGTATCGATCGACGCGGGCGCCGAGGTCAGCCGGCGGGGCCATCGCCTTTTCCGGCGACGCCCCGCCTCTGGTAGATGCCAACCTTGGTTGGCGCCCTTTGCCGGGCATGGCCCCGCGCTACTGCGCTTCCGGCGTACCCTGGTGGAACACCATGCGCCATCCGTCCCCATGCCGGCGCCACAGCGAACTGCGCAGTACCCAGCCTTGCGGCTGGCCATCCAGGTAGTAGCGGCTGCGATAACGCACCTGGGCCAGGTCTTGCGTCAGCAGCGAGACCGCGTACTGCTCCGATTCGATCCGCACCTGCGCCCGTTCCAGCGGGATCTCCGCCAGCGCAGCTGCACGGTCGTAACAGCGGCCGGAACTGCCGATCTCGCTGAAATCCTCGTCCAGCAGGGCCGCAAGGGACTCGCGATCCCCCCGCACCTGCGGCGCATGCAGCGCGCGTTCCAGCGCCTCCAGTTCGGCCGCCAGCGCCGCGTCGACGGGCTGGCCAACACCGCTCACGGCGGATCCTGCGCCAGCACGTGCGGCGCCGTCGGGCTCGCCAACCGCACGCACTGCCCCGGCTGGGCGACGCGGTGACCGCGCGCGGCCAGCGCCGCACCGTCAGCCACGCTGGCGTAGTGGTAGAGCATCATCCGGGACTGCAGCTCGGCGCTGTACTCGCGCTCCAGGTCGTCCACACCGGTATGCGACGGGTTGCCGTGCAGGCCGCAGTCGTGCGCGATCAGTTCGTTGTCGTTGGCGAAACGGGCCAGCATCTCCGGAATCGGCCGGGTATCGCCGCTCCAGGTCAGCGCGCCCTGCAGACGCAGGCCATAGGCCGTCTCCGGCCAATGGTGGCGCACCGGGAACACCTCCAGGCGCACGCCTTCATGCCAGAACGCCTCACCCACCACGATCAGCTGGAACGCATCCCAGAAGTTGGCGCCGCCCTCGGCCAGCACGTTCGGGTAGTCCCCGATGCGCTTGTGCAGCAGCGGCACCACCGTGGCAGGCACATACAGGCGCACCTTGCCGCGCCGGTGCGCATTGAAGAAGGTATCGACGAACAGGCGCTCGAAGCCCGCCACGTGGTCCAGGTGCACATGGGTGACGAACAACGCCTGCGGCATGTGGCCGTAGTGCGCCTTGAACGCGGTCAGGCCTTCACCGCCGCAGTCGATGGTCAGCCACGGACGCCCGTCCCGCTCGATCACCGACATCGGCGACCCCAGCTCGACCGCCGACGCATTGCCGACGCCGAGGAAACGCAACGACCAGTCCATCAGGTGCCCCGGTTCCAGGCCATGTCATAGG
Source organism: Stenotrophomonas geniculata ATCC 19374 = JCM 13324 (assembly GCF_001431625.1). Lineage (GTDB taxonomy): Bacteria > Pseudomonadota > Gammaproteobacteria > Xanthomonadales > Xanthomonadaceae > Stenotrophomonas > Stenotrophomonas geniculata. The sequence continues at coordinate 2,450 of NZ_LLXT01000020.1, read as the reverse complement.
CGCGGCGCAGCCGCGCGAAGTCCTTCTGCACGTCTTCCATGCTGCGCTCGCCGCGCAGCTTGATCAGCGAGCGCAGCAGGCGCTTGAGATTGCGTTCGCGCCAGGCGGTCGCCGGGATGCGGATCACCCCGCGGTCGAAGTCGATCAGCCAGCCATGGCCATTGCCGTCGAACAGGATGTTGTGCGCATTGAGGTCGGCATGGTCCAGGCCGGCACGGTGGAAGCGCGCGATCAGCCGCCCGGTTTCCTCCCACGGTGCGCCCCGGCCAGCGACCAGCGCACGGTCGGCCAGCGAACGGACACCCTCGATCCGCTCCATCAGGATCGCGGCCCGGTAGCGCAGGCCCTCGCGCATGTAGAACGCGGCGATCGGCCGTGGCACCGGCAGCTTCTTCTCGCGCAGCGCGCGCATCAGCCGGAATTCGGCGAAACTGCGGGTGCGGTCCGCGCCGCGCCAGAAGTACTGGTCATGGCTGATCTTCGCCGCCAGGCCACCGCGCAAGTAGTGGCGCAGCACGCTGGGGCCGAACGGCGCATCGACCAACCAGGCGCTGCCACGGCCGCCCTCACCCACCGGCCGGGCCCTGCTTCCCCAGTGCTGGGGTGAGAACAGGCCGATCTCGGCTTGCCGCAGCCGCTCGCGGTCGAACAGAATGGCCCCGATGCCGCGACCCTCGCGGCATGGCGTCAGCGCTTCATTGGCGTCGAATGCGACCATTTCATTGAGTCTAACAACACATGGCATCAGCGTCCTCCTCCTTGTGCCTCCTGCGCTTGTCCGCACTTGGCGATGTCACCCACGTGGTGCCCCTCGTGCGCACCCTGCAGGCCGCACGCCCGGACACGCCGATCCACTGGATCATCGACAAGGCCGGCCACAAGCTGCTCGACGGCCTGCCTGGCGTCACCTTCCATGCCTACGACAAGAAGAGCGGCATGGCCGGGGTCAAGGAACTGCGCAGGCAGCTGCCACCGGGGCGCTTTGAAGCGCTGCTGCAGATGCAGGTGGCGTTCCGCGCCAACCTGCTGTCGGCCTTCATTCCCGCAGAGCGTCGCATCGGCTACGACCGCAGCCGATCGAAGGATCTGCACGGTCTCTTCATCAACGAGCGCATCCCCGACCGCCCCGGCATCCATGTGCTGGACGCCATCGGCAGCTTCTGTGAACCCCTTGGCCTGCGCCAGGCCGAGGTCAGCTGGGACCTGGCGGTGCCGCAGTCCGCGTATGAGTGGGCCGCCGCGCAATGGCAGGACGATGGCCGACCGGTACTGATGATCTCGCCCTGTTCCAGCCACGTGCGCCGCAACTGGTATGCAGACCGCTATGCAGCCGTGGCCAACCATGCCGCACAGCGCGGTTGGCGGGTGGTGCTGTGTGGTGGCCGCAGCGAGCTGGAGCGCAGCATGGCCGATGCCATCCAGGCCCAGCTGCACACGCCGGCACTGGACCTGGTCGGCAAGGACACCTTGAAGCAGCTGCCGGCACTGCTGGCCCGCGCCAATCTGGTGATGACCCCGGACTCGGGCCCGATGCACATCGCCAACGCGATGGGCGCCAAGGTACTGGGCCTGCATGCGGCCAGCAACCCGAACCGCAGCGGTCCCTATTCCGACCGCCGCTACTGCGTGGACCGCTACGATGATGCCGCGCGCAAGTACCTGGCCAAGCAGGCCGCGGATCTGAAGTGGGGCACCAAGATCGAGTTCGACGATGTGATGGAACTGATCACTGTCGAAGACGGTATCGCTGCGTTCGAACGCTACGTCGCCGACCACCTGGGGTGAGCGGCAGGCTGCCGGGGATTACGCGCGCTGCGCGTAATCCTGGTAGGACTTCTCTTCCACGTACGCCGAACCCAGCGCCAGGTTGATCGCCTTCTTGATGCGCGCGCGTTCGTCGTTGCGCAGGTAGACACTGCGCGCCAGGTCGATGAAGCCCTGATCGAACGCCTGCGCCTTCTCCTTCAGGCGGATGTCGTCCTCGATGTCCCACAGCTGCTCGTTGACCGTCTTCAGCTCGGCACGCAGCTTGGCGATGTCCTTCACCGCCGCCGGGTGTGCCATCCAGGTCTGCTCCAGCGCCGACAGCTCCTTGCGCACATTGGCCAGCTTGCCCTCGTCGCTGATGCGCTCGGACTTGATCTGCAGGATCGAGATCTTGTCCAGCAGCTCGCCGAAAGAAACGGGGACGAGGATTTCAGCGGTCATGGGGAAAAGCTCCAGCAGGTGATGCGTACAGTTTAACCCGCAGCTCGCGATGGGACAGGTAGATCCATCTGGAGGAACAAGCCCCTCTGTTGAGGGGCTGCCCCGACAGGGGCGGGGAGAGGCCGGCAAAGGGAGGGGCCCACGCGTTGCACAGCAACGCGTGGGGCGACGCGCAACGCGCGTCGCGTCCCGCGCCAGATAAAGAAAAAGGGCTGCCTTTCGGCAGCCCTTTTTCTTTATCT
>NZ_LLXT01000019.1 GCF_001431625.1 Stenotrophomonas geniculata ATCC 19374 = JCM 13324 | reverse complement strand
GGCGGGGTGGGGCCGGTTGCGGGGGACGCCGTAAACCCGTCCCTGGGGGCTTGTCCGCGGCATCCATGCCGCGGACACCCCCACAACCGGCCCCACCCCGCCTTCGACAGATCTCCGCGAACTGTCGGAACGGCGTCGTGCACTGCTCTGGTGGGTGTCGACCTTGGTCGACACGCTTGATACGGAAGAATGATCTGCCCATGAAAAAAGCCCGCCGGAATACGGCGGGCTTTTTTTGTGCAACGTGTGCGTGCAGATCAGGTCCAGCCGACCAGCTCGAACAGCTTCAGGATCAGGTACGCACAACCGCCTGCTGCCGGGATGGTCAGGATCCAGGCCCAGACGATGCGTTCGATCACGCCGAACTTCAGCGAGCGCGGGTTCTTGGCGAAGCCGACGCCCATGATCGCGGTGGAGATGCTGTGCGTGGTCGAGACCGGCATGCCGAAGTGGGCGGCCAGGGTCAGGATGGTGGCCGAGCTGGTCTCCGCGGCGAAGCCGTGGATCGGGTGCAGCTTGACCATCTTGTGGCCCAGGGTCTTGATGATCTTCCAGCCACCCGAGGCGGTACCGGCAGCCATCACCACCGCACAGGTCAGCACGATCCACATCGCGATGCCGTCACCGGCATGCGCATCCGGATGCATGAAGGCCAGCCAGGACGGCAGGTCGTTCAGTGCGCCGGTGGCTTCTGCACCGATCAGTGTCATGGCGATGATGCCCATGGTCTTCTGCGCATCGTTGTGGCCGTGGGCAAAGCCCATGTAGGCCGCCGAGGCGATCTGCGCCTTGCCGAAGAACGCGTTGACGATGCGCGGGCGGGCCAGGCGGCCGATGGCACCACCGATCTTGGCCAGGCCGGCGATCAGCGCCCACAGCAGTACCATCACCACGATGCCGAGCAGGAAGCCGGCGATCGGCGAGGTGATCATCGGCACGAACACCTTCCACAGCAGGCCCTTGTTCTGCGCCCAGCTGCCCAGGCGCTCGGACCAGATCAGGGCGTCCCAGTTGTTGTGGGCCGCAGCCAGGCCGGCGCCGCAGAGGCCACCGATCAGGGCGTGCGAGGACGAGGACGGCAGGCCCTTCCACCAGGTGATCAGGTTCCAGATGATGCCGCCCAGCAGGGCGCACAGGATCACCTGCGGGGTGACGTCGACCACGTTGGTGTTGAGCAGGCCCGAGGCGATGGTCAGCGCCACCGCGGTACCGGTCAACGCGCCGATGAGGTTCATGAAGGCGGCCAGCATCACCGCCCAGCCGGGCGAGAGCACCTTGGTCGCCACCACGGTGGCAATGGAGTTGGCGGTGTCGTGGAAGCCGTTGATGAACTCGAAAACGAGCGCGGCCAGGATCACCACCAGGACAAGGGTCAACATGCGGCGGCGTCCGTCAGCTGTTCTTCAACACGATCTGGTACGCCACCACGCCGGCCTCGCGGCAACGGTCGATGGCCTTTTCCAGGATCTCGAAGAATTCCTTCAGCAGGAACATCTGCAGGTTGTCCAGGCGACCGGAATAGATGTCGCGGTACAGCTCGAGCATCAGGCGGTCGGCCTCGTTCTCCAGCGAGCGCAGCTTCTCGTTGAGCGCGGTCATCCGGTCCAGGTTCATGTGGCGCAGGTCGGCGACCATCTCCACCACCACGCCGGCAGCCTGTTCCAGCATCGCCGCGCGCGGCGCGAAGTCGATGTGCTCCAGGTGGGTCGTAGCCAGCGAATAGCGATCGGCGAACTTCTCGATCTGCTTCGGAATCTTGTACAGGGCCGAACCCAGCGCTTCGATGTCTTCGCGCTCGATCGGGGTCATGAAGCTGTCTACCAGCGCCTGGCTGATCTTGTCCGAGGCCGCGCGCTCGCGCAGGCGGGCCAGCTTGAAGGCGTCCAGCGCGGGCTGGCGGTCGGCCTCGCGCAGCATGGAATGCAGCGCCTTGGCGGCGTCGGAGGCCGCGACGGCAGCCTCATCAAGCAGGGTGTAGAACTGTTTGCCGGAACCGAAAATGGTCTGCAGAGAGAACATTGAGAAACCTGTCAGCCGTCGCGGGAAGGACGGCACCAGACGGAATTATGACGGCTAGATGACCATCACGGGTATCCCCGTCCCCTTTCGGGGCTCTGGAGCCCCCAACCTGAACAGGCGGTTGCCACCCTGCCACGCCCCTTTGCTAAGATGCCAGCGCGCCCTCGGGCGCACCTTATGGACGACGACCCTTATCTCCCTGCGCCGCGCCGGACCCTGTTCCTGAGCGCCAGCCGCCATCGCAAGCACCCGCCCTCCCTGCCACCAACCGGGGACGATGCCCGTGTTTGAAATGATCCTGATTGTCTTCGCGCTGGTTCTGCTGAACGGCTTCTTCGCCATGTCCGAGATGTCGGTCATGACCTCGCGCAAGAGCCGCCTGAAGCAGATGGCCGCCACCTCCAAGCGCGCCGCCAAGGCACTGGAGCTGTCGGAGAAGCCGGAGAGCTTCCTGTCCACCGTGCAGATCGGCATCACCGTGATCGGCGTGCTGACCGGCTACCTCGGCGGTGATGCGATCGGCGACGCGATCGCCGGCTGGCTGCAGGGCCTGATGCCCGGCTTTGCGTACGCGCGCGAGGTAGGCACCGCCCTGGCGGTCTCGCTGATCACCTTCATCACGCTGATCTTCGGCGAACTGGTTCCCAAGCGCCTGGCCCTGACCCGCTCCGAGGCCATTGCCGGCCTGGTCGCCATGCCGATGAGCTGGCTGGCCAGGTTGGCCCTGCCCTTCGTCTGGCTGTTGTCCAAGACGACCCAGCTGGTCCTGCGCCTGTTCGGCCTGGGCAAGGATGAAGTCGCCTCGGTGACCGAAGAAGAGATCCGCATGCTGGTGGCCGAGAGCCACGAGGCCGGGGTGATCGACGCCCACGAGCGCGACATGATGAACCGCGTGATGCGCCTGGGCGACCGCACCGCCGACAGCCTGATGACCCCGCGCAACCGCATCGCCTGGCTCGACACCCAGGCCGGGCTGGAGCGCAACCTGGAAATCATGGCCGAGCATGAGTTCTCGCGGTACCCGGTGTACCGCGACAACGACATGGACGTAGTCGGCGTGCTCGAACTGAAATCGCTGGCCACGCGCATGGCGCGCGGCGACAACGCGCTGTTCCAGACCCTGCGGGAACCGCTGTACGTTTCCGAATCAACCCACGCGATGAAGCTGCTGGAGATCTTCCGCGAGGAACAGCAGTCGATGGCGCTGGTGGTGGACGAGTACGGCGAGATCCAGGGCCTGGTGACCATCAGTGACCTGATGGGTGCCGTGGTCGGCCGCCTGCAGGCGGTGGAGAACGCCGACGAAGATGCGCTGGTGGTGACCCGCGAGGACGGCTCGCTGCTGGTGGACGGCTCACTGCCGATCGAAGACGTGCGCGAACTGATCGGCAGCAACGACCTGCCCGACGCCGAGGACGGCGACTACTACACGCTGGCCGGCATGTGCATCCACTACTTCGGCCGCATTCCGCACGCGGGCGAGTACTTCGACTGGGCCGGCTGGCGCTTCGAAGTGGTCGACCTGGACGGTGCGCGGGTGGACAAGCTGCTGCTGCGCACGTTGTCCGACGAGCAGGCCGATGAGCTCACCGCCTGAGGCCGGCCAGGGCCCGGGCGCCCAGCGCCCGGCCTACCGCAACGAGGGCATCCGCACCCTGCTGGAGATGTTCGCCTCCGGCGATCCGGCCGAGCACATGCCGCTGGGCCAGATCCTGTGCAACCTGCAGCAGGGCGCGTTCGGCGTGTTCCTGTTCGTGGCGATCCTGCCCTCGTTCATTCCGATTCCGGGCATGGGCGGCGCGGTCAGCGGTCCATTGGTGATCCTGATCGGCCTGCAGATACTGTGCTGCCTGCGCCGCCCCTGGCTGCCGGGCTTCATCGCCCGCCGCGGGCCAAAGCGCGGCACCATGCACCGTTTCCTGGACCGCATCGACCGCCCGCTTCGGCGCCTGGACAAGATGCTGAAACCACGCATGCCGCAACTGCTGACACCGCTGCCCGCCCACGCCTTCAGCGGCCTGCTGCTGGTGTTGCTGGGCCTGCTGCTGTCGCTGCCGATTCCCTTCACCAACTTCCTGTTCGGCTTCCAGCTGCTGCTGTTCTCGTTGGCGCTGCTGGAACGCGATGGCGCGCTGATGCTGTTCAACTGGATCGCGGCGCTGGCAGCGATCGCATTCTTCGGTTTCAGTTCGGGGCAGCTGGTGGGCTATACGGTGGAACTGTTCCAGCGTTGGTTCTGAAAGCCGACCACTGCGCTCGCCGGGCATGGCCCGGCGCTACCCACGATGCGCCCCCGGTAGCGCCGGGCCATGCCCGGCGGGGCGAAACCTCAGCGCAGATCAATGAAACCGTTGTCGGCCAACGCCGCCGGCTCGTCCTGCACTGCAGACAGCACGAAGCTCAGCGCCGTGCCCAGCAGAGTGCCCGGGCCATCCCAGTATTCGGCACTGTCGGCGCGCACATGGATCAGGCGAAGGTTGGGGTCATCCTTGCCACCGGGGAAGAACAGCTTCATCGCCGGTGACCACAGCTCCTCGATCTTCGCGCGATCATCGACCACGCGTGCCCGCCCCGCCACCGACACGTAGGTGTTCTTCGAGGGCGAGGCGTAGGCCACGTTGACCCGCGGATCGAGCGCGATCTCGGCCACCTTCGGGCTGTCGCCGGTGATCACGAACCACAGGTCACCGTCGAAGGCGACCTGCTGGGTGGCCAGCGGCCGGCTGTAGAGTCGCCCGTCGACGCCGGTGGTGGTGAACATGGCCACCTCCACGTCCTTGATCAGCTCGGCCAGTTGGGCAATGTGTTCGGCACGGGTCTCGGCCATGGTGGGGACTCCAGAAGTGGGAGCCCCCATCAGACGCGGATCGGCCGCAACAGGCCGTGACGCAATTGTTCAGCCCGCGTGGCGGGCGTGCCAGGCCTGCATCGCCAGTTCGAACGAACGCAGGCGTGCGCGGTGGTCGTACAGATTGGCGGTGAGCATCAGTTCGTCGGGCTTGTGCCGTTCGACGAAGGCGGCGATGCCCTCGGCCACCTGCTGCGGATCACCCAGCACGGTGCAGGCCAATGCCCGCTCCACCCCCAGCTTTTCATGCGGTTCCCAGAACGATTCGATGTCGTCGATGGGCGCCGGAATCTTGCCCGGCCGGCCACGGCGCAGATTGACGAAACTCTGCTGCTGGCTGGTGAAAAGGCGGCGTGACTCGGCTTCGCTGTCGCTGGCGACAACGTTCAGGGCCAGCATCGCGTGCGGCTGCTTCAACGCGGCCGAAGGGCGGAACTCGCGGCGGTACACCGCCAGCGCTTCGTCCATCACGTCGGGCGCGAAGTGCGAGGCGAACGCATACGGCAGGCCCATCGAGGCGGCCATGCGCGCACCGAACAGGCTGGAACCGAGGATCCAGGTCGGCACCCGCAGGCCACCACCTGGAACCGCCTGCACCGCCTGCCCGGGCTGTACCGGCTCGAAGTAGTGCAGCAGCTCGCGCACATCCTGCGGGAACTGGTCGGCGCTGTCGAAGTAGCGGCGCAGTGCACGCGCGGTCGGCTGATCGGTGCCCGGCGCGCGGCCCAGGCCGAGGTCGATGCGGTCCGGATACAGCGAGGCCAGCGTGCCGAACTGCTCGGCCACCTGCAGCGGGGCATGGTTCGGCAGCATGATGCCGCCGGCACCGACGCGGATGCGCTTTGTACCCCCGGCCACATGGCCGATCAGCACAGCGGTGGCCGCGCTGGCGATGCCGGGCATGTTGTGGTGTTCGGCCAGCCAGTAGCGGCGGTAGCCCAGCGCATCGGCGTGCTGGGCCAGTTCCAGCATGTTGGCGAAAGCGGCTGTGGTGTCACTGCCCTCGCAGACCGGGGCCAGGTCAAGGATCGACAACGGGATCATCAGGCGTTTTTCCGTCACAGGATCCCCCATGCATGGGGACGGCCCGGCGCCGCGGCCAGTGACGGTGGCGGGATGCTGATTCCCGTGGGGGCAGGTTCAGCGCCCACCGGATCGTGTAGAGCCGAGCATGGGCTCGGCGCTACAGAAGCGCGGTCAGAACGCGCTGGGGCGCGGCTCCGGCAGCGGCTGGTCCACCATCGGCTTCAGCTCGGCGTCCAGCGCCACGCGCTCATCGAACACGAAGCAGCGGCCTTCGTAGCCTTCGCCGCCCACCTCCTCGAAGTAGCCGAGGATGCCGCCATCGAGCTGCAGCACATTGTCCATGCCGTCATTGACCATCCACAGCGCGGCCTTCTCGCAGCGGATGCCACCGGTGCAGAAACTGACCACGGTGCTGTCCTTCAGCGCTTCGCGGTGCGGCGCCAGCGCCTCGGGCAGGTCGGTGAACTTGTGGATGGGCAGCACCAGCGCATCCTTGAAGGTGCCGTACTCCACTTCCTGCAGGTTGCGCGTATCGAGCATCACCACCGGCTTGCCGGCGTCATCATGCCCCTGGCGCAACCAGCGCTGCACCGTGGCCGGATCGATCGCCGGCGCGCGCGGATAGTCCAATGGCTGGCCGTCGTCACGGCGGAAGCTGATGATCTCGTCCTTCACCTTGGCCTTCAGCCGCGCGAACGGCTGATGCTCACTGAGGCTGGTCTTGACCCGCATATCGGCAAAGCGCGCGTCGGAACGCAGTGCCACGTAGAAACCCTCGACCGCCTCTGGCGCACCTGCCAGGAACAGGTTCAGCCCCTCGCCCGCCACCAGGATCGTGCCGCGCAGCTCCGCCGCCTCGGCACGCGCCAGCAGCTGGTCGCAGAGGGCCTGGGGAGCGTCGATGACGGCGAAATGGTAAGCGGCGGTATTGGCGATCATCCTGCCATTTTAGCGCCTCCTGCCCGCACAGACAGATTCAGGGATCAGAGCCCTCTGCACGGCAGAGGGATCCGACCCCAAGCCCGGCAGACACCCGGAATCTGTCAGGGGTGGGGCGGTGTGGGCAGGCAGGACCGTTGGCGCCCTGGATTGGGCCATCGAGCCCCCCGGGGTGGGTTTACGGGGTGTCCTTCCTGTCCACACCCCCCCCCCCCACACACAGAAAAAACACAGGAGGCTGTTTCTC
>NZ_LLXT01000018.1 GCF_001431625.1 Stenotrophomonas geniculata ATCC 19374 = JCM 13324 | reverse complement strand
CCGTTGGTCGGCACGCCCCCGCCGGGGCTGCATCCCTGTAGAGCCGAGCCATGCTCGGCTGATGTCTACCGGCAGAAGCAGCCGAGCATGGCTCGGCTCCACTATTCCGAAAAGAGGAAGAACGGCGGCTCGACCGCTTTCTTCCAGTAACTCGGCGCCGCCATGTAGAAGCGCTGCGCCTCGGCCTTGGCAAACCAGCGCGCCGCCGCCTCGGTGTCCTTCTCCACCCCCGGCGCGCTGCGGCCCAGCAGCAGCCCGGCGAAGTACTGGCCGAACACATTGCCCTTCTCGCCAGCGCGCTGGTACAGCTGCAGCGCACGCGCCGGATCGCGCGGCAGTCCCATGCCCCCCTCCAGCAGCGCGCCCAGGTCTACCTGCGCTTCGGCATCGCCACGCTCGGCACGGCGCTGGATCTGCGCAACCCGCGGATGCACGGTGTCATCCTGTGCGGCCACCGCATCCGGCAGTCGCGACGACGAACTCGGGTATCGCTTGTAGATCATTTCGCGCAGGTCCCAGCGCAGCGCCTGTTGCGCGTCGCCACGCTGACGATAGGCCTTGGCGAGTTCGTAGAACGCATAGGGATTGCCGTGGTAGGCCGCCGCCAGATAGGCGCGTTCGCCACGTCGCCAGGATGCGCGCAGCACCGGTGCCGGGTTGATGTGGGGGCTGTCGGCATGGCGCAGCGTGCCGGAGATCCAGATCCGGCCCAGTGCTTCTTCCGCCTTGGTGTTGTGGAAGGTCCAGGGGGCGACCGCTGCGGCACGCTCGTAGTAGGCGATGGCGCGCGGATCGTTGAAGCGCTCGAAGGTTTGCGCGGTATCGAAGGCACCCTCGAAGCTGCCGTCGGTGCCGCGTTGTTCCAATGCCTGCCGCTGGGATTGCGGCAGCGTAGAAGGCGGGGGCAGGGTCTGGCAGGCCGCCAGGCCCAGGCAGAGCAGGGCGGCCAGTGCCCCGATGCGTCCATTGCAGTGTTGCATTCCTGTTACACCGGTTCAGGGCGCGCCATTATGCGCCTCAGGCGTGGTTGCCGACGCAACTGTTGCGCCGCGCCGGAAACCGGGGTAGGGTCGATGCCATGTCGATTCGCCTGGCCACCGCCGTCAATAACAACAACCGCAATAATCTGCGCGCGAATAATCGTGCGCGGCCGATGCGGGACTGCGCCCTGGGTAGATAGACAGCAACACACGCCCGGACACCAGAAAACCCGCATCAGCCGATGCGGGTTTTTTTGTGCCCGGGCGCCGCCCACCCGGGCCTGGATGGCCGGTCGAACACCTTCCCACCCGTGAAATTCCCCAACAGGAGCTCCCCCATGTGTTCGATCTTCGGAATCTTCGGCCTGCAGGCCGGTGACGATCTTCCGGCCCTGCGCCGCCATGCGCTGGAACTGTCGCAGCGCCAGCGCCACCGTGGCCCGGACTGGAGCGGCGTGTACCTCGACGAAGGCGCGCTGCTGGTCCACGAGCGGTTGGCCATCGTCGACCCGGCCGGTGGTTCGCAGCCGCTGCTGTCGGCCGATGGCCAGCTGGCGCTGGCGGTCAACGGCGAAATCTACAACCACCAGCAACTGAAGGCCGCACTGACTACCGCCTACGACTTCCAGACCGGTTCGGACTGTGAAGTGATCAACGCGCTGTACCGCCAGGGCGGATCGCCGGCGCAGTGGCTGGAGCAGCTCAACGGCATCTTCGCCTTCGCCCTGTGGGATCGTGCTGCCGGACGCGTGCTGGTGGCGCGGGATCCGGTTGGCGTGGTGCCGTTGTACTGGGGCCACGATGCCCAGGGGCGCCTGCGCGTGGCCTCGGAAATGAAGGCGCTGGTCGATACCTGTGCCGACGTCGCGCAGTTCCCGCCGGGCCACTATTTCGACAGTGCCCGTGGTGAGCTGGTGCGCTACTACCAGCAACCGTGGCGCGACTATGCCGACGTGCAGGGCCGCCAGGCCGATCTGGCCGAACTGCGCCAGGCGTTCGAGCATGCGGTGGAACGCCAGCTGATGAGCGATGTGCCGTATGGCGTGCTGCTGTCCGGTGGCCTGGATTCGTCGCTGGTGGCGGCAGTTGCCGCACGCTACGCGCGTCGCCGCATCGAGGATGGTGGGCAGACCGAAGCCTGGTGGCCGCGGCTGCATTCGTTCGCGATCGGTTTGAAGGGCTCGCCTGATCTGGCCGCCGCCGCGATCGCCGCCGAGGCACTCGGCACCGTGCATCACGGCTTCGAATACACCTTCGAGGAAGGCCTGGATGCACTGCCGGAAGTGATCCGCCACATCGAAACCTACGACGTCACCACCATCCGTGCATCGACGCCGATGTTCCTGCTGGCACGACGGATCAAGGCGATGGGGGTGAAGATGGTGCTGTCCGGCGAGGGCAGTGACGAGATCTTCGGTGGCTACCTGTACTTCCACAAGGCACCGGATGCGCGCGAATTCCACGACGAACTGGTGCGCAAGCTCGATGCCCTGCACAACTACGATTGCCTGCGTGCCAACAAGTCGATGATGGCCTGGGGCGTGGAGCCGCGCGTGCCGTTCCTGGATCGTGAGTTCCTCGACGTGGCGATGCGCTTCGATGCCGCGCACAAGATGGTCGGTGCCGGCTTTGGCGGCCGCCGCATCGAGAAGGCAGTGCTGCGCGAGGCGTTCGATGGCTACCTGCCGGACAGCATCCTGTGGCGCCAGAAGGAGCAGTTCAGCGATGGCGTCGGCTACGGCTGGATCGACGGGCTGAAGGCGCATGCCGAAGCGCAGGTGAGCGACCGTGTGCTGGCGGCCGCCGACAAGCGCTTCCCGCACAACCCGCCGCAGACCAAGGAGGCGTACTACTACCGCCACCTGTTCGAGCAGTTCTTCCCGAGCCGCGCGGCCGCCGAGACTGTGCCGGGCGGCAAGTCGATTGCCTGCTCGTCGCCGGCGGCCATTGCCTGGGACGCCAGCTTTGCGGCGGCGGCCGACCCTTCCGGCCGCGCGATCGCCGGCGTGCACGAACAAGCCCTGGCGTAATGCTTCCGCCGGGCACGGCGCGGCGCTACCGAGCGATGGTAGCGCCGGGCCACGCCCGGCGAGTACAAGGAGGACTTAATCTCCTCCGTCCCCTTTTTGCGACGTATCATCGGCGCCCTGCACATTGGGGAATGTTCATGGACGTACCGCGCGGCAGCCAACGGCCGCCGATGAAGTGGGGATGGCGCTATCTGGCGTGGGCCGCGCTGCCCTTGCTTGCCGGTGTACTGCTGGCACGCTTCGCTGGCCCTGCTGCACCCGCTGCGGTTGCCCGCGCTACGGCTGTGGCCGAGGGCGGCTGGGCGCAGCATCTGGCCTCGCCGCTGGGCCTGTTCCTGCTGCAGCTGCTGGTGCTGTTGCTGGTAGCCAAGGGCGCCGGTGCGCTGCTGAAGCGGCTGGGCCAGCCGGCGGTGATCGGCGAGATGGCGGCCGGCCTGATGATGGGCCCGCTGGTGCTCGGCAGCCTGTTGCCGCAGCTGCATGGTGCCCTGTTCCCGGTCAGTTCGCTGGGCCCGCTGGGCATGCTCAGCCAGCTGGGTGTGCTGATGTTCCTGCTGGTGGCCGGTGCCGAGCTGGACCTGGCGGCGCTGCGCGGGCGCCGGTGTTTCGCCTTCACGGTCAGTCATGCCGGCATCGCGGTGCCGTTCGTGCTCGGCGTCGCCCTCGCAATCTGGCTGTATCCGCAGCACGGCCCGCAGGGCGTGGGCTTCACTGCATTCGCACTTTTCGTTGGTATTTCGATGAGCATCACGGCCTTCCCCGTGCTGCTGCGCATCCTTGCCGACCGCGGTATCACGCAGACACCGCTGGGGCAGACCGCCATCGCCTGCGCGGCATTGGGCGATGCCACCGCATGGTGCCTGCTGGCGCTGATCGTGGCGGCTGCACAGGCCAGCGGATGGCTGCCGGCCAGCCTCAACCTGCTGTGCGTGGTCGCCTTCGTGGCGCTGATGCTGGGGCTGGTGAAGCCGTGGTTCGCCCGCCAGCAGATCGTGCCGGGGCGTGAAGGGCGCTGGCTGCTCGGCATCCTGCTGCTGTCGCTGGGCAGTGCCCTGATCACCGAGATGCTCGGCATCCATGCGCTGTTCGGTGCATTCGCTGCGGGGGTGGCGGTGTCGTCCAACGCGCAGCTGCGCAACCTGTTGATGGCCCGCGTCGAGCCGTTTGCGGTGACCCTGCTGCTGCCGTTGTTCTTCGCCATGACCGGCCTGCGCATGCGCGCCGATGCGCTGCAGGCCAGCGACATCGTGCTGTGCGCGGTGGTGATCGCGGTAGCCACGGCCGGCAAGCTGCTGGGCACCTTCAGTGCCGCACGCAGTGCGGGCATGCCCACGCGCGAGGCGTGGCGGTTGGGCGCGCTGATGAACACCCGGGGCCTGATGGAGCTGATCGTGCTCAACCTGGGCTATGAGCTGGGCCTGCTCGGCGACCGCCTGTTTGCAGTGCTGGTGATCATGGCGCTGGTGACCACGGCGATGACCGGGCCGCTGCTGAACCTGATCGAGCGGCGCAGGGGCTGACCCGGTAGCGCCGCGCGGACATTCTGTGGAGCCGACTGTGGGGCCGAGTCCATGCTCGGCTCGGCGCCAGAAGCAGCCGAGCATGGGCTCGGCTCTACAGCGTGCAGCGCACCCTTGGGCATGTGGGTGCCGCCGTCAGCGCGCTGGCACCAGCGTCATCGTGTGCTGCGCCTTGCCGGGCAGAAACGGCGTCGGCCGCCCATGCACCCAGTCTTCGTGGCCGGCGCCCCAGTACGGCGACAGCGGGTGCCCGCTCTGGCCGCCGGGCATGTGCACGATGCCGTCGGCCTCGTGGCCGGGCGAGACCACCATGCGCTCGGAGGCGCCGAAGTTCGGCGTCTGCACGCGCGGCATGTCGCGGTCGCCGGGCAGGCGGTCGGCGGGCATGCACAGCCAGCGCTTGGCAACCTCGGGCAACGCCCGTGCGATCGGGTGGCAGAGCGCCGCGGTGTTGCGTTCGCCCCAGGTGCGCTTGGCCAGCGGGCCCTGCTTGGCCAGCTCGCTCTCGGTGCGGCGTGCGGCATCAAGCAGCAGCGTGTCCCAGCTGTCGTAGGCCGATGGCAACAGGTTGGCGGGGCGCTGCTGCAGCATCGGCCAGGCCACGCCTTCCAGCTGCGCCAGGCGCGGCTCCAGATAGTCATCGCCCAGCTGCGCATTGGCCGGTGCCAGCAGTGCATCGGACAGTGTCTTCATCACCTGCGTACGGAACGCGCGCACCACCCGGTAGCTGACCGAGCTGGCCGAGGCCCGGCCGCCCCACTGGTGGCTGACGGACTTCAACCGCTTCAGCGCAGGATCGTCACTGCCTTCGATGACGTCATGCAGCAGTGCCCACCAGCGCTGCAGGAACACCGCGCGATCGTCGAGCTGGATCGCCAGCAGGTCGTGTTCATCGAAGCGCTCCTGGATCGCCAGCAGGTCGCGGATCTGCCGCCCGCGGGCGCCAAGGTCATAGCCGCCGTTGCCGGCCTGGGCCAGTGCCTCGCCGTCGAGGACGCGGCCGTTGGCGGTCCACAGGCGATGGTTGGGGGGATCGATCAATGCTGGCGAGGCATCGCTGCGGATCGGCCAGGGGGCGCAGTCCTGGTTGTGGGCGGCGTTGAAGCCGGCCGGCGCGCAGCCCGGACCGCGATCCGGGCGGGCGCCGATCAGCCGCCAGGCGATGCGTCCGCTGCGGTCGCCGACCACCAGGTTCTGCGCGGGGATGCCGGCGTGGTCGGCGAACTGCAGGGCACCGTCCAGGTCACCGGCACGGGCCAGGTCACCGAAGTCCAGGCGCACCGCGCCGGGCAGGTGGGCGACCCAGCGCAGCGCATCGCCACTGCCATCGGCATGGGTATGCAGGATCGGGCCCCAGGCGGTTTCGCGCACCGGGAACAGCACGTCGGCCTGGCCAGCCACGGCGATGCGTTCTTCATGCACGGTCACGGCGGCGTTGGCCGGTTCAGTGCGGTAATCGGCGGTATCGATGTAACTGTTGGTGAAGCCCCAGGCCACGTGCCCGTTGCTGCCGACGATCACCGCCGGCAGGCCGGGCAGCGAGAAGCCGGTGACGTCGACCTGGCCGCCCGCGGCCTGCGGGTCGGGATAGCGCAGGCGCACGCGGAACCACAGGCCGGGTGCACGCAGGCCCAGGTGCATGTCGTCGGCGACGATCGCGCGACCGTCGGCGGTGAGTGCACCGGCCACCGCGAAGTTGTTGCTGCCGATGACGTCGGCTTCTTCCTGTTCTGTGCCCGACTTCCCCTTCAACGTGCGCAGATCCAGCTGGCTGGCATCGGGGAGTGTGGCGTTGCCGGTCGGTTCGCCGAACAGCGGTGCATCCCATT
Source organism: Stenotrophomonas geniculata ATCC 19374 = JCM 13324 (assembly GCF_001431625.1). Taxonomy (GTDB): domain Bacteria; phylum Pseudomonadota; class Gammaproteobacteria; order Xanthomonadales; family Xanthomonadaceae; genus Stenotrophomonas; species Stenotrophomonas geniculata. The sequence goes on along the minus strand of NZ_LLXT01000018.1, from coordinate 27,556 downwards.
CGGTGCCGTCGTGGGCGATCAGCGCGTACAGCGCGGGCGGCACCACTGCGCGGATGCGGCTGAGCGCAAGCTCGGTCTGGTTGTTCGGATCCTGCAGGTCGGCGTACATGGCCAGACCGGTCAGCACGCTGTCGCTGGCCTGCCAGGGTTGTGGCGACTGCCGCAGCAGCAGGTACGCCCACGGCCGCACGGAAAGGCCGGCCAGCCCTTCGTTGACACCGTCGACGTAGGCACGCACGGCCGCGCCGTTGTCGCCCAGCGCGGCCTGCAGGTTCGCCTCGGTGCGCGCGCGCAGGCGATGCACGCGCATGCGTTTGTCGGCGTCGATGGCCTTCGGTCCGAACAGTGCCGACAGCTCACCGGCGGCGCTGCGGCGCATCAGGTCCATCTCGAAGTAACGTTCCTGCGCATGCACGCGGCCCAATGCGCGCATCGCGTCGGCCTGGCTGCCCGCAGTGATGGTGACCACGCCCAGCGCATCGCGCTCGATGGTGACCGGCTTGGCCAGCCCCGGCAGCGCATGCTCGCCGTCCAGATCGGCCAGGCTGCCGCGCAGCAGCAGCCACAGGACCAGTGCGGTGACCAGCACGATGGCGATCAACACGCCCAGCACCCAACGCCATGTACGTCGCATCGCACGTCCTTTCCGAACTCGTGGGCCGATTGTAGCCGCAGGCGCAACTGCGACTGATTCCGATTAGATCACCGTATTTTGAAATGCGGCACCCTATGTCACATCGATTCACAGGAGGCCCCCCATGAAAAGCAACCCGGACGTCATCGCCTGCCTGAAGGAACTGCTGCGCGGCGAGCTTGCAGCCCGCGACCAGTACTTCATCCATTCCCGCCGCTACGAGGACCAGGGCCTGTTCGCGCTGTACGAACGCCTGAACCACGAGATGGAAGAGGAAACCCAGCACGCCGATGCGCTGCTGCGCCGGATCCTGTTCCTCGGCGGCGACCCGGACATGCGCCCGCATGCCACCGAGCCGGGCAAGACCGTGGAAGAGATGCTGCAGAAGGATCTCGACACTGAATACGCGGTTCGGAACAATCTCGCCGCCGGCATGAAGCTGTGCGAAGAGAACGGCGACTACGTGAGCCGCGACATCCTGCTGGCGCAGCTGAAGGACACTGAGGAAGACCACGCCTGGTGGCTGGAGCAGCAGCTGGGCCTGATCAAGCGCATCGGCCTGGAGCTGTACCAGCTGAGCAAGATCGACGGCAACGGCGCCCCGGCGCACTGAGCCGGCGTTGCTCTCTGTAGAGCCGAGCCATGCTCGGCTGCTGTTGGATCCGAGTCGAGCATGGCTCGACCCTACAAAGTTCTGTCGCCCGCCAGCACCGGAGCACCGCCAGCCAGCTTTCGCCAGCCAGCTGCTCCACCGCCCGCCAGCCGACAACGAAAAAGCCGGGGAATGCCCCGGCTTTTTCGTGTCTGACGTCAGGCAAGGCGTGTCAACCGAGGTTGACACCCACCAGGCGGGCGCCTTACTCCACCGACAACCCTTCCACCTTCTGCCAGCCGCGCGGCAGCAGGTGGCCGCGGGTGGCGCGGGCGCCGAGGTAGGCATCCAGCTCGTTGAACTTCAGGCCCATGGTGCGCTGGCCGCTGCGCACCTGCAGGGTCTGCCCCGGGCTGATCGCCACGATGGCGACCACGCGTTCGGTGGCGAGCTTGGCCTTCGGGATCTCGATGATCTTGTTGCCCTTGCCCTTGTCCAGTTCCGGAAGGTCGTTGGCGGCGATCGCCAGCAGGTTGCCGGAGCTGGTCACTGCCACGATGCGATCGGTGGCGACATTGGCGACCACCGACGGGGTCAGCACCGACGAACCTGCGGACAGGTTCAGCATCGCCTTGCCGGCCTTGTTGCGACCGATCAGGTTCTCGAAGCGGGTGACGAAGCCATAGCCATGACTGGAGGCCAGCACGAAGCGGGTGTCCGGCTCGGCACTGGCCAGGGTCACGAAGCTGGTACCCGCTGCCGGCGAGAAGCGGCCAGTCAGCGGTTCGCCATTGCCACGTGCGGAGGGCAGGGTGTGCACCGGCGTCGAGTAGGCGCGGCCTTCGCTGTCGAGGAACGCGACCTGCTGCGTGCTGCGCGCACGCACCGCGCCCTGCAGCCCGTCGCCGTCGCGGTAGGAGAGGGCGGACGCATCGACGTCGTGGCCCTTGGCGGCACGGATCCAGCCCTTCTCCGACAGCACCACGGTCATCGGCTCGCTCGGCACCAGCTCGGTCTCGTCGATGGCCTGTGCGGCCTGGCGCTGCACCAGCGGCGAACGGCGTGCGTCGCCGAATTTCTTGGCATCGGCGGTCAGTTCATCGCGGATCAGCTTCTTCAGCTTGGCCTTGCTGTCGAGGATGCCGAGGATCTTCTCGCGCTCCTTGGCCAGTTCATCCTGCTCGCCGCGGATCTTCATTTCCTCCAGGCGGGCCAGCTGCTTCAGCTTGGTTTCCAGGATGTACTCGGCCTGTTCCTCGGACAGGCCGAAGCGCGCGATCAGCGCGGCCTTCGGCTCGTCTTCGGTACGGATGATGTGGATCACTTCGTCCAGGTTGAGGAAGGCGACCAGCAGGCCTTCCAACAGGTGCAGGCGGCGCTCGACCTTCTGCAGGCGGTGCTGCAGGCGGCGGGTGACGGTGTTGCTGCGGAAGGTCAGCCATTCGCTGAGCAGCATCTTCAGGTTCTTCACCTGCGGACGGCCGTCCAGCCCGATCACATTGAGGTTGACGCGGTAGCTGCGCTCCAGGTCCGTGGTGGCGAACAGGTGGCCCATCAGCTGCTCGGCGTCGACGCGGTTGGAACGCGGCACCAGCACCACGCGCACCGGGTTGGCATGGTCGGACTCATCGCGGATGTCTTCCAGCCACGGCAGCTTCTTGGCGCGCATCTGTGCGGCGATCTGCTCGATCACCTTCGACGGCGACACCTGGAACGGCAGCGCGGTGACCACGATGTTGTGCGCTTCCTTGGTGAAGGTCGCACGTGCGCGCACGCTGCCGTTGCCGGTCTCGTAGATGTTGCGCAGGTCATTGGCCGCGGTGATGATCTCGGCGCTGGACGGATAGTCCGGGCCCTGCACGTGCTCGCACAGGTCGCGCACGCTGGCATCGGGGTTGTCCAGCAGGTGCAGCAGCGCGCTGACGATCTCGTTGAGATTGTGCGGCGGCACGTCGGTGGCCATGCCCACGGCGATGCCGGTGGTGCCGTTCAGCAGCAGGTGCGGCAGCCGCGCCGGCATCCAGGTCGGTTCCTGCAGGGTGCCGTCGAAGTTCGGTGCCCAGTCGGTGGTGCCCTGGCCCAGTTCGCCCAGCAGCACTTCGGCGATCGGGGTCAGCTTGGATTCGGTGTAACGCATCGCCGCGAACGACTTCGGGTCGTCGCTGGAGCCGAAGTTGCCCTGGCCCTCGATCAGTGGGTAGCGGTACGAGAACGGCTGGGCCATCAGCACCAGCGCCTCGTAGCACGCGCTGTCGCCGTGCGGGTGGTACTTACCGATGACGTCACCGACGGTGCGCGCAGACTTCTTCGGCTTGGACGCGGCGTTCAGGCCCAGCTCGCTCATCGAATAGATGATGCGGCGCTGCACCGGCTTCAGGCCGTCGCCGATGAACGGGAGGGCGCGGTCCAGGACCACGTACATCGAGTAGTCGAGGTAGGCGCGTTCGGCGTACTCGCGCAGCGGCAGTTGTTCGAATCCGTGGAACACGGGGCGGGCAAGTTCGGTCATGCGGCGTTGTTACCTGTTGTCAGGAGGCGGCGACGGCGTCGCCGCTCGCAATCCTGTGATTATCCGGATGCGGCGGGGGATGCCAAGCCGCGTGCAGGGTCCAGCCCGGTTTCCAGGCCGTGGCCGGCCCGTGCCAGATAGCGCCCCGGCGGCAGCCCGAAGTGGCGGCGGAACACGGTGACGAAGGCGCTGGCGCTGCTGAAGCCCAGCGCGTGGGCGATGTCGGCCACGCTGCGGCCGTCGGTCAGCTGGCGCAGGGCCTCGGACAAGCGGGCCTGCTGCCGCCACTGGGCGAAGCTGAGCGTGGTCTCGTCGCGGAAGTGACGGGTCAGGCTGCGCGGCGACAGGCCGGCCCAATGCGCCCATTCGGCAAGGCTGCGCTCGTCGGAGGGGTCGGCCAGCAGCTGCGAGGCGATCTTCAGCAGGCGCCGGTCGTGCGGCATCGGTAGATGCATGCGCTGGCGCGGCGCGGTGCGGATCTCGTCCAGCAACACCTCGATGATGTGCTGGCGCTCGGGCGTGGTGTCATAGCCCAGCGGCCATTCGCAGATGCGGTCGGCCAGCGCCTGCGCCAGCTTGGACAGGCCCAGCACGCAGGGATCGGCAGGCAGGGTGGCGCAGGCCGGCGCGGCCAGTGCCATGCCCCAGCCGCGCAGCGGGCCGTCGAGGGTGACCGTATGCGGCTCCAGCGGCGGCATCCAGCCGGCCGAGCCCGGCGCCAGTGACCATGTCCCGTGCGAGGTCCGGGTGGTCAACAGGCCGCGCTCCACGCAGATCAGCTGCGCGCGCTGGTGATGATGCCAATCCACTTCTCGGACCAATCCCTGCGGGCTGTCGAAGCGGAAGGCGACAGCCGGTGGCCCGTCATTGCGCTCGAACCAGTCCAGTGCGTCATCCCTGAGCAGGCGCTTGGGAGGGGGAATTTCTGCCTTGTTCATCATATCCGCTGGCTGAAATGTGTCATCCATTGGCTGAATTGTACTACCGGGCCACCTGACCAGATCATTAAGGTAGGCGCCTTCATTGATCCAGCCCACTGCTGCAACACAGCATTCGATGCCAGATCGAATATTTCCATTGAGAAATATTTTTTTTGGAAGAGAATGCTCCCCCATGATCTGTCCTGCAACCACTCCCCCCAGCTTCGGCCTGCTGCTGCGCCAGGTGCGCGACGGCCTGGTCCGTCAACTCGACGCATCCATGGCTGAAGAAGACCTGGGTATCGGTTTCACCCACTACATCGGGTTGAAGGTGCTTTCCAACATGGCCCCGTGCACGGCCAACGAGCTGGCCCAGGCCATCGACCAGGTGCCCAGTGCGGTGACCCGCCTGTTGGACAAGCTGGAGGCGCTGGGCTGCGTCCGCCGCGAGCCGCATGCGCAGGATCGGCGGGCGCTGCAGATCGTACTGACCGATGAAGGCCGCGCGCTGTGGGCGCGGCTGAAGCTGCGTGGCGACGCGGTGATGGATTACGCCCTGCGTGATCTTTCCGCCGACGAGCGCACGCTGCTGCTGTCCCTCCTTACCCGAATCCGCGATTCCCTGACGACCCCATGAACCCGATCCCGCATTCCACTCTCCGCCGGTCCGGGCGCGCGCTGCTGGTGTCAGCGCTGGCCCTGGCCCTGGCCGCCTGCGCCAGCAGTCGTGGCCTCAACCCGCAGGGCCACGTGCTTGACGTGGACAGCCTGCACAGCGAACGCACCTTGGCCGACACCGACCTGAGCGCCACCGGCTTCCCGGCGCGGGACTGGTGGAAGGCGCTGGGCGATGCGCAGCTGGACGCGCTGGTTGCCGAGGGCCTGGCCGGCCACCCGAGCCTGGACGCCGCCGACGCGCGTCTGCGCCAGGCCCAGGCCCAGGTCGGCACCGCACGTGCCGACGAACTGCCCAGCCTGTCGGTGTCCGGTGGCTACACCGGCCTGCGCCTGCCTGAGTCGATGGCAGGCAGCGAGATCGGTGGCCATTACGCCGGCAGCAGCCAGGTCGCCTTCGACTTCAGCTACGGCGTGGACCTGTGGGGCGGCAAGCGCGCTGCCTGGGAAGCTGCCGTGGATGGCGCGCATGCCGCCACCGTCGAAGCCCAGGCCGCACGCCTGAACCTGTCCACCGGCATCACCCAGGCTTATGCCGACCTCGCCTATGCGTGGCAGCTCAATGATGTGGCCGAAGAAGAACTGGCCCGCTCGCAGAAATCGCTGGAGCTGACCCGCCAGCGCCGCAGCGCCGGCATCGACAGCGACCTGCAGGTGCGCCAGGCCGAGGCCCGGGTACCGGCCGCGCAGCAGCAGGTGCAGGCCGCACAGCAGCGCATCGACGCGGCCCGCACCGCACTGGCCGCGCTGGTTGGCAAGGGCCCGGACCGTGGCCTGTCGATCCAGCGCCCGCAGCCGCTGAACCCGGTGGCGCTGCAGCTGCCGGGCGTGCTGCCCAGCGAACTGCTCGGCCGTCGCCCCGACATCGTCGCCGCGCGCTGGCGCGTGGAAGCGGCCGACAAGCAGATCAAGGTGGCAAAGACCAAGTTCTACCCGAGCTTCAACCTGACCGCGCTGGCCGGCGTGGTCGCCCCGAACGTGGGTGACCTGCTGAAGAGCAGTTCCACCTTCGCCTACATCGGCCCGGCGCTGAGCCTGCCGATCTTCGAAGGCGGCAAGCTGCGCGCCAACCTGGCCAACACCGATGCGCAGTACGACCTGGCGGTGGCCAACTACAACCAGACCGTGCTCGATGCGCTGCGCGACGTGGCCGACCAGGTCAACGCGGTGCGCTCGCTGGCGCAGCAGGCGCATTCGCAGCAGCAGGCCGTGGACACCGCACGCTCGGCCTTCGACCTGGCCCAGCAGCGCTACCGCGCCGGCATCGGCAGCTACCTGGACGTGCTGACCGCGCAGTCCACGCTGTTGCAGTCGCAGCAGCAGCTGGCCGGCCTGCAGTCGCAGCAGGTGCAGACCTCGGTGCGCCTGAGCAAGGCGCTGGGCGGTGGTTTCCAGCCCGCTGACGCCGACCGCGCACCGATCGCCTCCCATTCCGATTCCTCGCATTCCTGAAGACTTCCGCCATGAGCCAGACCCAAGACACCGCGGCCCCGGCCGCCTCCAACCGCCGCGGCAACCTGCTGCGCGGCCTGTTCGTGATCGTCGTGCTGCTGCTTGCCGCACTGGCGCTGTGGTACTTCATGTTCGGCCGTTGGTTCGAAGAGACCGACGACGCCTACGTGCAGGGCAACCAGGTACAGATCACCCCGCTGGTGGCCGGTACCGTGGTCGCCATCAACGCCGATGACGGCATGCGCGTGGAGCGCGGCCAGCTGCTGGTGCAGCTGGACCCGTCCGACACGTCGGTGGCGCTGCAGCAGGCCGAAGCCAACCTGGCCAAGACCGTGCGCCAGACCCGTGGCCTGTACCGCAGCGTGGAAGGTGCGCAGGCGGACCTGAACGCGCGCCAGGTGACCCTGAAGCGCGTGCGCGAAGATTTCGCTCGCCGCAAGGATCTGGCCGCCACCGGCGCCATTTCCAATGAAGAACTGGCCCATGCGCGTGACGAGCTGGCCGCTGCCGAAGCCGCCGTGGCCGGTTCGCGCGAGACCGTCGAGCGCAACCGCGCGCTGGTCGACGACACCGTGATCGCCACCCAGCCAGACGTGCAGGCGGCCGCCGCGCAGCTGCGCCAGGCCTTCCTCAACAACGCCCGCGCCGGCATCGTCGCGCCGGTCACCGGCTACGTTGCCCGTCGTTCGGTGCAGGTCGGCCAGCGCGTGCAGCCGGGCAACGCGCTGATGGCGGTAGTGCCGACCGAGCAGATGTGGGTCGAGGCCAACTTCAAGGAAACCCAGCTGCGCCACATGCGCCTGGGCCAGGAAGTGGAGCTGAAGTCGGACCTGTACGCCGGTGACGTGAAGTACAAGGGGCGCGTCCAGAGCCTGGGCCTGGGCACCGGCTCGGCGTTCTCGCTGCTGCCGGCGCAGAACGCCAGCGGCAACTGGATCAAGATCGTGCAGCGCGTGCCGGTCCGCATCGCCATCGATGCCAAGCAGCTGGCCGAACACCCGCTGCGCATCGGCCTGTCGATGAAGGCTGAAGTGAGCCTGCGCGACCAGAAGGGCGAAGTGCTGCCGAGCACTGCGGCCAAGGGCACGGTGTTCGACACCGACGTGTATGCCAAGCAGCTGCATGATGCCGACGAGGTGATCCATACGATCATCCAGGGCAACCTGCCGCAGCAGCAGGCGAAGGTGGGCTGAGGTCGCCATGTCCGCACAAGCTCCAGCCGCGCCCGGCGCTCCGGGTGCACCGGCGGCGCCGGGTGCGGCCTCCGGGTTCCTGCCGCCCAGCGTCGCCCTGTGTACCGTCGGCCTGGCGATGGCCTCGTTCATGCAGGTGCTCGATACCACCATCGCCAACGTCTCGCTGCCGACCATCGCCGGCAATCTCGGTGCCAGTTCGCAGCAGGCGACCTGGGTCATCACCTCGTTTGCGGTCAGCACGGCCATCGCGCTGCCGCTGACCGGCTGGCTCAGCCGCCGTTTCGGCGAACGCAAGCTGTTCGTCTGGGCCACGCTGGCCTTTGTCATCACCTCGCTGCTGTGCGGCCTGGCGCAGAGCATGGGCATGCTGGTGGTGTCGCGTGCGCTGCAGGGCTTCGTGGCCGGCCCGATGTATCCGATCACGCAGTCGCTGCTGGTCTCGATCTACCCGCGTGAGAAACGTGGGCAGGCATTGGCGCTGCTGGCGATGATCACGGTGGTTGCGCCGATCTGCGGCCCCATCCTCGGTGGCTGGATCACCGACAACTACAGCTGGGAATGGATCTTCCTGATCAATGTGCCGCTGGGCATCTTTGCCGCGCTGGTGGTGGGCAACCAGTTGAAGGGGCGCCCGGAGCACATCGAGAAGCCGAAGATGGACTATGTCGGCCTGGTCACCCTGGTGATCGGTGTCGGTGCGCTGCAGCTGGTGCTCGACCTGGGCAATGACGAGGACTGGTTCTCGTCGATGAAGATCGTGGTGCTGGCGTGTGTGGCTGTGGTCACGCTGACGGTGTTCCTGATCTGGGAACTGACCGACAAGGATCCGATCGTCGACCTGAAGCTGTTCCGGCATCGCAACTTCCGCGCCGGTACGCTGGCGATGGTGGTGGCGTACGCGGCGTTCTTCAGCGTGGCCCTGCTGATTCCGCAGTGGCTGCAGCGTGACATGGGTTACACCGCGATCTGGGCGGGCCTGGCGACGGCGCCGATCGGCATCCTGCCGGTGATCATGACCCCGTTCGTGGGCAAGTACGCATCGCGCTTCGACATGCGCATGCTGGCCACGGTCGCGTTCATCGTGTTGTCGATGACCAGTTTCCTGCGTTCGAACTTCAACCTGCAGGTGGACTACACCCACGTGGCCGGCGTGCAGTTGATCATGGGCATCGGCGTCGCGCTGTTCTTCATGCCGGTGCTGCAGATCCTGCTGTCGGACCTGGATGGGCGCGAGATCGCGGCGGGCTCCGGCCTGGCCACCTTCCTGCGTACGCTGGGCGGCAGTTTCGCGGCGTCGCTGACGACGTGGCTGTGGGCGCGGCGCACCCAGGTGCACCATGCTGACCTGACCGAGCACATCTCGGTCTATCAGCCGGGCATGCAGGACCAGGTGACGGCGATGGGGCAGGGCGACCTGCAACATGGTGCCGCGGTACTGAACAACATGATCAACCACCAGGCATCGCAGATGGGCTTCAACGACATCTTCTTCCTGCTGGGCTGGATCTTCCTGGCGATCATCGCGTTCCTGTGGCTGGCCAAACCGCCGTTCGGCGCAGGCGCAGGTGCGGCCGCCGGCGGCGGGCACTGAAAACTCCCTGGAAACACGTGCTGTATTTTGACCCCGCCGCAAGGCGGGGTTTTTGTTTGTGCAACGCGGGTCGCACGGGCCCTGCCGTTGGGGGAGTGCAGCGGCGCAGGTTCAGCGCGTGCGATAGATGCGCTTGAACACCACCCGATCACGGAACAATCGGGAAATGGCCCACATTCCCGCCACAAGTACGGCGCCGCACGTGATCCAGCCGGCAGTGGCCTGCAATCGGCTGCCGACCAGTGCGCCGCAGATGATGGCGGCGACAAAGACGAACATTACGGCCTCCTTCGATGCGCCGTAGTGGACCTCGGCCTGGCATCCCACGCATACGCGTACGCCGTGGTTCGAGCCGGTGTCGCAGTGAGGGCAGATGATGCTGCGCTGCATTGGGGCGTCCTTTGGGCAAAGGGGAGGGCGCTGGTCAGGTCGTGGCGATAGACCTGCAACCGGCTCCCGTAAATCTGCCTTCCACCGAAAAGGAATCGGGTAGATCTCCGACTAGGAAAATTACGAATTGAACGCGCAATGTGAAATGCGACCCAGAAGAAAGCCGTTCAGGGTTTGGTGACGACGCGCCGGGAGGAGGTATGCACCAGCGGGTGACGCCTGGGTGGTGCGAGATACGACAGTTCGAGCGGTAGATGCGATGCCACGCTCGCCAAACCCCGGAAACGAAAAAACCCGCTTTCGCGGGTTTGATCATCTTGAGTCGTGGTGCCCAGGAGAGGACTCGAACCTCCACGGTTTTACCCGCTAGTACCTGAAACTAGTGCGTCTACCAATTCCGCCACCTGGGCGACTCAGGAGACGAATTGTGCGGTACGGCAGAGGATGTGTCAACAACATTTCACAGCTTTTTCTGCGGCTGCACACCCAGGTGAAGCAGCAGGCTGCGCATTGCCGATGACAACTGCGCCCACTCGGCAAAACAGGCGCACAGGCGGCGCTGTGCCCACGCATCGGCGAGCGGTACGGCGACGGTATGCGTGCTGCGCCGATGCTGGCGGGCGATGGTCTGCGGCACGATGCCGATACCAATGTCGTGGCCGACCATGATGCACACCCCTTCGAAGGTCTTCATGCGGATGCGCACGTCCAGGCGCCGCCCGATGTCGCGTGCCTGGTCCTCGATGTAGGTCTGCAGTGCATTGCCATCGGCCAGGGCGACGAAAGTCTCGCCGGCAACATCGGCGAAGGCCAGGCTGCGCCGCGATGCGAGGCGATGGTCTGCGGGCAGCAGCATCACCAGTGGATCTTCGGCCACCACATGCTGCTGCAGGCCGGCAGCGTCGACCGCATCGCTGATGATGCCGGCCTCGGCCTGGCCAGCGCTGATCGCACGCACGACTTCGGGGCTGGTGCGCTCCAGCAGTTCCACATGCAGGCGTGGGCGTTCGGCCAGCCACGGTGCCAGCCGCGAGGGCAGGTAGTTGGTCAGCGCAGCGGTATTGGCATACAGATGCAGGGTACCGCGCGCGCCATGCGCGAATGCCTGCAGTTCGCCGCGCAGCTGCGCCTGCTGCTGCAGGATCAGGCGTGCATGGTGGGCGAGGGCGGCGCCGGCTTCAGTCAGGCTGACGCCACGCGGATGGCGGTTCAGCAGCACGGTGCCGGCATCGGCTTCGATCGTGCGCAGGCGTTCGCTGGCCGAGGCCAGGGCCAGGTTCGCCTGCGCCGCGCCGGCCGTGATGCTGCCCGCCTCGGCAATCGCCAGGAACAGGCGCAGGTCGGCGATATCCATCCGCATGTCATGCCCTCATCGCAACGCCCGAGCCTTCGGATCAGCCGAAGGGTGGGCCGGGAAGACCGCATTGTGCGCCGGGCGACGGCCCGATCCAATGAAGGCATGAATGAATCGATGTACTTCTACGCGCTGCTGGTGGTGGTGTTCGTGCTGGCTGGCGTGGTCAAGGGCGTGACCGGCATGGGGTTGCCGACGGTGGCGATGGGGCTGCTCGGTGGCGCGTTGTCGCCGGTGGCGGCGGCATCGATGCTGTTCATCCCCACCTTTGTCACCAACGCGTGGCAGCTGTTGTCCGGGCCGTCGCTGGGCCCCATCGTGCGGCGCCTGTGGCCGATGATGCTGGCGGTGGTGGCGGTGACACTGGGTTCGGCGGCGCTGCTGGTGCGGGTCGATCGTACCGGGTCGCGCGTTGCGCTGGGAGTGGCGCTGGTGGTCTATGCCGTCTATGCCCTGCTTGCACCGGTGTTTCGCGTGCCGCAGCGGCGCGAGCGTTGGCTGGGGCCGCTGGTGGGGGCATTGTCGGGCGTGGTGACCGGCGCCACCGGCGTGTTCGTGATGCCGGCGGTACCGTATCTGCAGTCGCTGGGATTGCAGCGCGAGGAGCTGGTGCAGGCGTTGGGGCTGGCCTTCACTGTGTCGACGATTTCGCTGACCACCGGCCTGGTGCTGCATGGCGCATTCGGCATCCAGCAGCTGGGGCTGAGTGCGTTGGCGGTGCTGCCGGCATTGCTGGGCATGTGGCTGGGGCAGGTGATCCGGCAGCGGATCAGTGCGCGGCTGTTCCGTGTCTGTTTCCTTGGGTTCCTGCTGCTGCTTGGGCTGGAACTGGTGCTGCGGCCGTTGTTGTGATGCCGGCCGTCGATCGCGGCGATGCCGAATCACGGGCATGAAAAAACCCGCTTTCGCGGGTTTTTCTCATTCTCGACGTGGTGCCCAGGAGAGGACTCGAACCTCCACGGTTTTACCCGCTAGTACCTGAAACTAGTGCGTCTACCAATTCCGCCACCTGGGCGTCGAGGAGCGAAATTATGGGGTGTTGTGACGGGGGTGTCAACACCCTTGTGAAGATCATTGCGATTACCGGTCGGAGTTCCTTCCTGGAGGAATCAGGGGCGAGCCTCAGGGCCGGATTACAGGCAAAAAAAATCCCCGCCGAAGCGAGGAGTTTTTTCGTTGGTGCCCAGGAGAGGACTCGAACCTCCACGGTTTTACCCGCTAGTACCTGAAACTAGTGCGTCTACCAATTCCGCCACCTGGGCGTTCCAGAGGCGCAATTGTGAAGATGAATCCGCAGGCTGTCAACGACTTCCTGAATATTTTTCACGCAAGGCCTTCAAGACGGCCACTGACCCGTTCTGCACGCCGTCAACGGCTACCATGTAGGGCGATGACTACCAAAAAACCAAGCAAGGGCGGGAGCACCTCCCGCAGCCAGGGCCCGAAGAAGGGCGCCAAGGCGGGCACGGCCCGCACCACCAAGCCGGGCAAGCCGTTGCCGGGCTGGTTCCCCGAATTGAATGAAGGCGGCGCACCACCGCGTGGCCGCAAGGTCCGCAATACCGACGCGCCAGGCCCGGCCCCGGGCCGCAAGCTGCCGCCGACCGGCAAGGTGATCGACGATCCCTATGCCGCGCGTGAAGCGGAGAAATACGAACAGCCCATCGCCAGCCGCGAGGCCATCCTGGCCCTGCTGGAGCGTTGCGACGGGCCGCAGACCGCCGAAGAACTGGGCGCGCGCCTGGGCCTGACCGCACCTGACCGGGCCGAGGCGCTGTCGCGCCGGCTTGGTGCCATGGTCCGTGATGGCCAGTTGGTGCAGAACCGTCGTGGTGGTTTCGCCCCGATCCAGACCCTGAACCTGGTCACCGGCGTGGTGATCGCCAACCCGGAAGGATTTGGCTTCCTGCGCCCGGTCGAGGGTGGCGACGACCTGTTCCTGCCACCGTATGAAATGCGCAAGGTGATGCACGGTGACAAGGTGCTGGCCCGTGTGACCGGCATCGACCATCGTGGCCGCCGCGAAGGCAGCATCGCCCGCGTGCTTGAGCGCGGCATGACCCGCCTGATCGGTCGCTTCAGCATCGAGATGGGCATCAACTACGTGGTGCCCGACGACAAGCGCGTGCAGCGCAACGTACAGGTGCCGCCGGACCAGACCGGTGGCGCGCGCGACGGCCAGCTGGTGGTCTGCGAGCTGACCCAGGCGCCGGACAGCCGCCGTCCGCCGATCGGCCGCATCATCGCCGTGCTCGGCGACAAGCTGACCGCATCGCTGGTGGTGGAGACCGCCATCCACGGCCACGAGCTGCCGTTCGAGTTCCCGCAGGAGGTGCTGGACGAAGCCGCCTCGGTGCCGATGGTGGTTGAACCGGCGATGATCGGCGACCGTGTCGATCTGCGCAGCACGCCGCTGGTCACCATCGACGGTGAAGATGCCAAGGACTTCGACGACGCGGTGTACTGCGAGCCGAATGCCGACGGTTTCCGCCTGGTGGTGGCGATTGCCGATGTTTCGAACTACGTCCGCCCCGGCACGCCGCTGGACGAGGAAGCGCAGAAGCGTGCGACTTCGGTCTACTTCCCCGGCTTCGTGGTGCCGATGCTGCCGGAGACGCTCTCCAACGGCATCTGTTCGTTGATGCCGAAGGTCGACCGCATGTGCTTCGTCTGCGACATGCAGATCGACCGCGACGGCCTGGTCACGCATTCGCGCTTCTACGAGGCGGTGATGAACTCGCACGCGCGCCTGACCTACACCCAGGTGTGGAAGGCTGTGGGCGAGGACGATGCCGATACCAAGGCCTGGATGGGCGATCTGTTGCCGCAGGTGCAGCGCCTGCACCAGCTGTACAAGGTGCTGTCCAAGGCACGCGCCAAGCGCGGTGCCATCGAGTTCGAAAGCAGTGAAGTACGCTTCGTGCTGGACAACCGCGGTGAAGTGACCCAGGCCGGCATGCTGGTGCGCAACGACGCGCACAAGCTGATCGAGGAATGCATGATCGCGGCCAACGTCGAGGCGGCGAAGTACCTGCTGTCGCGCCACGTGCCGGCCCCGTACCGCATCCACGAGAAGCCGCCGGAAACCAAGTACGCCGACCTGCTGGAATTCCTCAAGGAGTTCAAGCTGAGCCTGCCGCCGTGGTCCAAGGTGCGCCCGGGTGACTACACCAAGCTGCTGAAGAAGATCCGCGACCGCCCCGATGCCACGCTGCTGGAATCGGTGCTGCTGCGCAGCCAGAGCCTGGCGATCTACAGCCCGGAGAACCACGGCCACTTCGGCCTGGCGCTGGAGGCGTACGCGCACTTCACCTCGCCGATCCGTCGCTATCCCGACCTGCTGGTGCACCGCGCGATCAAGCACGCGCTGTCCGGCAAGCCGTTGGACAAGTTCACCTACAACGCGCGCGAAATGGCTGCGCTGGCGCTGCAGTGCTCCGAGCGTGAGCGCCGTGCCGATGAAGCCGAGCGTGAGGTCGACGAGCGTTACCGCGCGGCGTGGATGGAAAAGCACGTGGGTGGCCAGTTCGATGGCGTGATCAGCGGCGTGACCAGCTTCGGCCTGTTCGTCGAGCTGGATGAGTCGAAAGTGCAGGGCCTGGTCCACGTGACCCAGCTGCCGCAGGACTATTACAAGTTCGACGCCACCCGCAAGACGCTGACCGGCGAGCGCCGTGGCGCCAGCTACCGGCTGGGTGACCGCGTGCGGATCCTGGTGCTGAAGGCCAGCATGGAAGAGCGCAAGATCGACTTCCGCCTGGTCGAACACAAGGGCGAGGATGAAGGCGATGGCCTGCCGCCGCTGCCGGAGCGTGGAAAGCCGGCCAAGCGGACGAAGAAGCAGCATTGAAAGGTGTGCCGGCCAACGGTCGGCACCTGCCTCACCCGGTAGGTGCCAGCCGTTGGTTGGCACATCCCTCACCCGGTAGGTGCCAACCTTGGTTGGCACGACGTTACGGAGGACCGCAGATGCAGGGCCAACCCGAGTACAGCGGCGGCTGCCAGTGCGGCGCGATCCGCTTCCAGGCGCGTGGCGCGCTCACCGACAGCTCGATCTGCCATTGCCGGATGTGCCAGAAGGCCTTCGGTGCCTACTACGCGCCGCTGGTGTCGGTGCGCGGCGTGCAGTTCAGCTGGACCCGCGGCCAGCCGCGCTATTTCCAGTCGTCCAACGTGGTGCGGCGGGGCTTCTGCGCCGACTGCGGTACGCCGCTGACCTACGAGGCGCCGGACGGCGTGGCGGTGGCGGCCGGTGCCTTTGACGAACCCGAGCGCCTGCCGCCGACGATCCAGTACGGGGTCGAGCGCAAGCTGCCGTTCGTCGATACGTTGGCCAGCCTGCCGGCCCGTCGTACCGAGGAAGACATCGCCGCGCTGGATTTCCTGGCCACGATCGTGTCCCACCAGCATCCCGACCACGACACCCCACACTGGCCGCCGCGCAGCCGGTAACGCACCTGTAGAGCCGAGCCCACGCTCGGCTGCGGGTCGCCGCAGCCTGAACCCAAGGCCGCCGGGTGCAGGCTCGGCTCTACAGGCGGGCCCGCCGCAGCGCCCGGCCCGCCGATGCTCTACCATAGCCACCCCCTTTCCGGTCCCCGCCCGCATGAGCAAGAACAGCCAGTGGATTGTCGGCGTCAACGCCGTCGCCTCCTCCATCGAGAACGACGCCGAGAACGTCCGCGAAGTGCTGGTCGAGGCCGGTGCGAAGAACCCGCGCCTGACCGAGATCGAGGAAAACGCCCGCCGCAAGGGCATCGACGTGCGCAAGGTGAACAGCCAGGCGCTGGATGGCGTGGGTGGTCCGGTGCGCCACCAGGGCGTGGCCGCGCGCTATGCCGCCGCTCGTACCTACAGCGAGAACGAGCTGGAAGGCCTGGTCACTGCAGCCGAAGGCAAGGCCCTGCTGCTGGTGCTGGACGAGGTGCAGGACCCGCACAACCTCGGCGCCTGCCTGCGCTCGGCCGCTGCGGCCGGCGCGACTGCAGTAATCATCCCCAAGGACAAGTCGGCCACGGTGAACGCGACCGTGCGCAAGACCTCGGCCGGTGCCGCCGATCTGATCCCGGTAGTGGCGGTGACCAACCTGTCGCGCTGCCTGAAGGACCTGCAGAAGCAGGGCGTGTGGATCTACGGTCTGGCCGGCGAAGCCACCGCTTCGCTGTACCAGCTGGACCTGAAGGGCAACATCGCCCTGGTGCTGGGTGGCGAGGCCGATGGCCTGCGCCGCCTGACCCGCGAGAACTGCGATGGCCTGGTCAAGATTCCGATGCCGGGCGAGATCGAGAGCCTGAACGTCTCCGTCGCCGCCGGCGTCAGCCTGTTCGAGGCCGTGCGCCAGCGCGGTTGATCTGTAGAGCCGAGCCTACGCTCGGCTATCGCATACCCGATCAACAAGGCAGCCGAGCATGGGCTCGGCTCTACAGAAGTAGCGTGTCGACCAAGGTCGACACCTGCCGGTAGTCGCCAACCTTGGTTGGCGCTCTTGCCGCCTCAGCCCGCGCTGCCGCCCAGCGCCTTGAACAGGGTCACGTCGTTGTTCAGCTGGCTCTGGCGCACGCGCGCCAACGACAGCTCGGCATCACGCCGGGTCTGCTGCGCTTCCAGCCAGGTGCGCAGGTCGGTGGCACCCACGCGGTAGCGCACTTCCTGCGCGCGCTCCACTTCCACCGCTTCGTCATACGAAGCCTGCGAGGCCGCCACCTGGCGCGCCAGCTGCTCGCGTGCCGACAGTGCGTTGTCCACTTCCGAGAGCGCGGTGTACAGCGTCTTGCGGAAATTGGTCGCGGCGATCTGGTAGCCGGTGCCGGCGATGTCGGTATCCAGCTGCGCGCGCTGCAGATTGAGGAACGGCAATGACAGGCCCGCACCCAGGGTGGCCACCGGGTTGCGCAGCACATCACCCAGCGAGGTCGCACTGGACCCGAGGCTGCCGGTCAGGCTCAGCGCCGGGTAGTACTGGGTGGCGGTCACCTTGATGGTCTTCAGGCTGTTGCGCAGGCGCAGTTCGGCTGCGCGCAGGTCGGGACGGCGGCCGAGCAGGTCGGTCGGCAGGCCTTCGTTGATCCCGGGGCTGCGTGCGGCCAGCAGGTCCTGCGGCTCGTCCTGCTGTGGCCACGGCGTGCCGTCCAGCAGCACGGTCAGCGCATTGCGCACTTCCACCCGCTGCTGTTCCAGCGCGCTCTGCGAGGAGCGCTGCGACTGCAGGTTCTGCAGTGCCTGGCGTACTTCCAGGCGCGATACCGCACCGGCGTCGAAGCGAGCCTGGACCAGTTCGCGGGTACGTTCCAGCCGCTCCAGGTTGGCCTGGCCGGTGGCGATCGACTGGTTGAGATAGGCCAGGTTCCAGTACTGGGTGATGGTGTCGCCGATCACCAGCAGCGCGGTGTTCTGCCGGTCTTCCTCGCTGGCCTCGGCTTCCCAGCGGGCGATGTCGCGCTGGGTGCGCAGGCGGCCCCACAGATCGACCTCCCAGCCCAGCGAAACGCCGGTGGAATAGCTGCGGCGCCAGTCATCAGCCTGGTCGGTGGCGCGGCTGGCGCTGCCACTGACCCCGGAGGACGAAGGCTGCGGCCACAGCGCGTTGCTGGCCAGGCCAGCCTGCAGGCGCGAACGCTGCACGGCCAGGCCGGCGGCGGCCAGATCGCTGTTGGCGGCCAGCGCCTGCGCCACCAGGCGGTCCAGTCGTTCATCGCCGAAGCCGGTCCACCAGGTGTCCTGGCGGATGTCGCGGCCGGGTGTATCCAGGCTGCTGCGCGGGTCGTCGGCGGGTGCATTGAGGGTGGCGTCGCCACGCCCGTAGCTGGCCGCCACGTCGGGGGCCTGCACCGGGTAGCGGCCCACCGATGCACAGCCTGAAAAGGCGAGCAGAACAGCGCCCACCAGCAGCAGGCGCGAGGGAGCAGGGAAGGGCAGTCGGGTCATCATCTTCATTCGCGGGCCAGGGCCTCGACCGGGTCGAGCTGCGCGGCATTGCGCGCGGGCAGGAAGCCGAACGCCACGCCGATCAGGGTCGAGCAGGCGAACGCGGCAACAATCGAAGCGGTGGAGAACAGCACCTGGAAGTCACTGGCGAAGCGGCCGATCATCGAGCCCAGCAGCAGGGCCAGGCCGATGCCGAGCACGCCGCCGAGCAGGCACACCAGTACCGCTTCGATCAGGAACTGCTGGCGGATATCACTCTGCCGCGCACCCACGGCCATGCGCACGCCGATCTCACGCGTACGCTCGGTGACCGACACCAGCATGATGTTCATCACGCCGATGCCACCGACCAGCAGCGCGATGGCGGCGATCGCGCCGATCAGCAGCGTCATCGTGCGCGTGGTCTGTTCGATGGTCTGGCGGATTTCGGCGCTGTTGCTGAGGAAGAAATCCTCGGTGCCATGGCGCATCGTCAGCAAGCGGGTGATCGCTTCCTGCGCCGCATCCATCGGCGTGTCGTCGTCCACGCGCACGGTGATGCTGGAGACGTGGCTCTGGCCGAGCATGCGCGACATCACCGTGGTGTACGGCACCCACACGCTGAGGCTGGTGCTGCCGCCGAAACCGAAACTCTGGCGCTTGGCCACGCCGACCACGCGTGCTGGCACGTTGCCGAGCAGGATCACCTGGCCGACCGGGTCGACATCGGGGAAGAACTGGGTCTGGGTGTTCTCGTCGATCACCGCCACCTGGCCGAGGCCCTTCACCGCGTCACTGTCGAAGAAGCTGCCGCTGAGCAGGGTCACGCCCTTGACCCGGAAGAACTGTTCGCTGACGCCGCTGACCTGGGCGGTGGACGACTGGTTGCGGTAACGCGCGGTGACCGAGGTCGACACGCTGGGCGTGGCGCTGTCCACGTAGCTCTGCTTTGCCAGTGCATCGGCATCGCTGGCCTTGAGCGTCTGTACCCGCGCCGAGCGCATGTCGCCGAAACCACGGCCGGGATAGACGTCGATGGTGTTGGTGCCGAGTGCGCTGATGTTCTGCAGGATCTGCTGCTGCGAGCCATTGCCCAGCGCCACCACCGAGACCACCGAGGCGATGCCGATGATGATGCCGAGCATGGTCAGGAAGGTGCGCAGCCGATGTGCGTTCATCGCCAGCAGGGCCATGCGGAATGCTTCGGTGAAGCGGTCGCGGGCCGCCCGCCAGCTGTTGCCGCGGGCCACGCCGGTGCTGGCCTCGCGCTGCGCACGGTAGGTCGGCGCATTCGGGTTGGCGCGGTCGGCGATGATCTCGCCGTCGCGGATCTCGATGATGCGCTGTGCGTGTTCGGCCACGCTCATGTCGTGGGTGACGATGATGATGGTGTGGCCTTCGGCGTGCAGCTCACCGAGGATCGCCATCACTTCCTCGCCGGATTTCGTGTCGAGCGCGCCGGTGGGTTCGTCGGCCAGGATCACCTCGCCGCCGTTCATCAGGGCACGTGCAATCGACACGCGCTGCTGCTGGCCACCTGACAGCTGGCCCGGCTTGTGGTGCATGCGGTCGCTCAGGCCCAGCCGCTGCAGCAGCTGCTCGGCACGCGCGTTGCGCACTGCGCCCGGGCTGCCGGCATACACCGCCGGTACTTCCACGTTGCCGCGCGCATCCAGGTCGCCCAGCAGGTGATAGCGCTGGAAGATGAAACCGAAATGTTCGCGGCGCAGTTCGGCCAGCTCGTCCGGTTCCATCTTCCCGGTTTCGCGGCCGGCCACCTGGTAGCTGCCACGGGTAGGGCGATCGAGGCAGCCGAGGATGTTCATCAGCGTCGACTTGCCCGAGCCGGACTGGCCGACGATGGCCACCATCTCACCGGCGTGGATGTCCAGGTTGACGTCGCGCAGCACGGCGATCACATCGTCGCCGGCCGGGAATTCGCGTCGCAGGTCGCGCAGGCGCAGCAGCGGCGCCGTCGTGCTCATCGGCGCCCCATGCCCGGGCCGCCGACCCGCATCTGCATGCCGCCGCGGTTGCCGCCGCCGGCGCTGGCACCGGCCGCACCGGCTTCGCCCACCACCACGCGCTCGCCCTCCTTCAGCCCGGACAGGATCTCGGCCGAGGCGCCGTTGTTGATGCCCACGCTGACCTTGCGCGGCTGCGGCTGGCCCTTGTCGTCCAGTACCCGCACCATGCGCTCGTCGCCACGGCGCTTCGGTCCCAGTGCCACCGCCGGCACCATCAGCACATTCTTGGCCTGCTTGAGCAGCACGGAGACCTGGGCGGTCATGTCGATGCGCAGCGTGCCGTCCGGGTTCTCCACATCGAACAGCGCGTTGTAGTAGACCGCGCTGCTGGAACTGGAGCTGGACGAACTGCTGGAGCTGGACGAATTCTCGTTGGCGATCGAGGCCGGTGCCGGATTGATCTGGCGCAGGGTGGCGTGGTACTTGCGGTCCGGGTCGCCCAGCGTGGTGAAGTACACCGGCATGCCGGCCTTGATCTTGACCACGTCGGCCTCGGAGATCTCGGCGTTGACGGTGACCACGTCCAGCCGCGCCAGCATGACGATGGTCGGCGCGGTCTGGTTGGCGTTCACGGTGCGGCCTTCCTCGGCCACCACCGCCACCACGGTGCCGTCCATCGGCGCGGTGATGCGGGTGTAGGCCAGGTTGGCACGGGCGGTGCCCAGTTCGGTTTCGCGGCCCTTGATCTGCGCCTCGTAGGACTGCAGCTGGGCGCGGGCGGTCTTCAGCTGTGCCTCGGCGGCATCGTATTCCTGGCGCGAGGTGGCTTCGGCGGCCAGCATCTGCTGCTGGCGCGCGAACTCCAGTTCGGCCTGGCGCAGGGTGGCCTGCTGCACGGCGCGCTGGGCGGTAACCTGGTCCAGCGAGGCCTGCGCGTTGAGCACCTGGTTCTGCTGGGTGGTGGCGTCGATCTCGGCGATCAGGTCGCCTTCCTTCACCGTGTCGCCCAGCTGCACCTTCAGCGACTTGATCTGGCCCGAGGCCTGGGCACCCACGCTGACCAGCTTGTAGGCGTCGATCACACCGGTGGCCTCCACCGTCTGCTCGATGTCACCACGGCTGACGGGCGTGGTCGCCACCGCCGGGGCGGCGGGCTTGCGCAGCAGCCACCAGGCGGCTGCGGCGACGGCAAGGGCAAGCAGGGCGATCAGTATCAGGCGACCCCGGCGGGTCGCGGGCAGCAGGCGGAACGTCACGTCGTGGCTTCACTCTCGGGGCCGCGGCGGCGGCGTTGGTGGGCATTGTGAAGACCGGGCGATGGGCGGCTCAATCCTCGGGGTATGTCTCTATGTAACACTGTCGGTGAATACGCGTAACCACAGGTATCCCGCCCTTGGGTGGATACACTGGTACGCATTGCCCCGGATGCGGTTCAGCTGCCGACACGGGATGATCGCGACATGGAGACTGAAAACACGATGCATCGACTGCTGATCGTCGACGACGACAACGACATCCGCACCCTGCTGGCCGAACAGCTCGGCCGTGCCGGCTACCAGGTGAGCACGGCTGCCGACGGCACCGCCATGCGCCAGTTGCTGGAACGCGAGCACGTGGACCTGATCGTGCTCGACCTCAACCTGCCGCGTGAGGATGGCCTGACCCTGTGCCGCGACCTGCGCGCGCGCTCGAACACGCCGGTGATCATGCTGACCGCGCGTGCCGAGCCGATCGACCGCGTGCTGGGCCTGGAAATGGGCGCCGACGACTATCTGGCCAAGCCGTTCGAACCGCGCGAGCTGCTGGCGCGCATCCGCAACGTGCTGCGCCGGACCGAGGCGCTGCCGGCCAACCTGGAGCCGCTGGCGGTGCGCCGTGCGCGCTTCTCGCGGTGGGTGTTCGATCTGGAGCATCGCCACCTGGTGGACCCGGACGATCGCGTGGTGGTGCTGTCCGGCGCCGAGTTCCGCCTGCTGCGGGTGTTCATCGCCCATGCCAACAAGGTGCTGTCGCGCGAGCAGCTTGTCGCGCTCAGCAGTGGCCGCAACTACGAGGCACAGGATCGCGCGATCGACCTGCAGGTCAGCCGCCTGCGCAACAAGCTGGGCGACGATGGTGGCCCGGACGGGCTGATCAAGACCGTACGCAACGAAGGCTATGTACTGGCCTCCTCGGTGAACCTGGAATAAGCCGCGATGAAGCGCCTGCGCCATTTCCTGTCCTCGATGGTCGGGCGGTTGTTCGTGATCCTGCTGCTGGGCATGAGCGTGGCCGCGATCGGCGCGACCATGCTGGCCACCTCCAAGCGCCAGCAGGAGTTCGAGCGGCAGAACCTGAACCGCATCGCCGACCGCCTGCAGGGCTACGTCAACCTGCTCGACGGCAATCCCGAGCTGCGTGAGCGCCTGCTCGAAATCGGTGGGCCGAGCGTCCGCGCGCTGCAACCCGGCGCGCGCCTGGGGCGGGCCGACACGGCGTTGATGGAAGTGCTGGATGACCGGCCCGGCCCGGTCGCTCGCGCGCATGTGCACTTCGCTTCGTTCCGCTCCTGCATTCCCAAGCTGCAGGACCTGTTGCCGCCGCCGCCGCCGCCTGGGCACCGCAAGCACCCGCGCGAGCGTGATCCGGCATTCATCCCGCCCAAGTGCCGTGCGGTCGACGTGACCCTCAACGACGGCACGTTGCTGAAGCTGGCGCTGGATTCGCCGGCGGTGGCGCACAACGGCATCCTCGCCGTTGATCCGTGGTTCCTGACGCTGCTGGTGCTGGCGATCGCGGTGCTGGCCTACATCGTCGCGCGCATCGCCAGCGCGCCGTTGCAGGAGCTGGCGGCCGCCGCCGAAGACCTGGGCGACGACCTGCAGCGCGATCCCCTGCCGCTGCGCGGGCCGCGCGAGGTGCAGCGTGCTGCCGAAGCCTTCAATGCCATGCAGCATCGCCTGCAGCGGCACCTGGCTGAGCGCACGCAGATGCTGGCGGCGATCACCCATGACCTGCAGACCCCGCTGACCCGCCTGCGCCTGCGCCTGGAGAACGTCAGCGACGAGGTACTGCGCGAGCGCCTGATCGGCGATCTGGCCGCGATGCAGGCGTTGGTGCGCGAAGGCCTGGAGCTGGCGCGCAGCGCTGAGAGCGCCGAGCAGCGTGCCGCACTGGACCTGGATTCGCTGCTGGAGAGCATCGTTGAAGACACCGCCGAGGGCGGCGGTGATGTCGTCTTCGAAGGGGGCAGCGGTGCGGTGTTGATGTTGCGTCCGCTGGCCATGCACCGCCTGTTTTCCAACCTGGTGGACAACGCGGTGATGTACGCCTACCGGGTGAGGGTACGGGTCGAGCGCAGTGGCGGCGCGATCACCGTGGTGGTGGCCGACGACGGCCCCGGCCTGGCCGAAGATCAACTGGAAGCCGTGTTCGACCCGTTCGTGCGGGTGGAGACCTCGCGTTCGCGCGAAACCGGCGGCGCCGGTCTGGGCTTGACCATCGCCCGCGCTCTGGCCGAGAAGGATGGCGCGAGGCTGTGGCTGCGGAACCGCGCCGAAGGCGGGCTGGAGGCGGTAGTGCAGTGGCCGGCCAGTGCACAGGTAACGCCGCCGGGGCGCGCGGGCTGAGTCTTCGCGGCTGGCGATGGTGACGCCGTGGGCCGGGTTTGGCCTATCATCTGCGCATCTTCCCAGTTTCCCCCCGATGAGCCAGCCCGTTCCCGCCGGCATGCCGTTCAGCGCTGCCTGGCAGTTCCCGCATGCTGCCAGGCCCGGCAGCCCTGCCTGGCCGCCGCCGCTGCACTGATGGCCGGACAGGGGGACATCGGGCGCTGGGCGGAGCGCTGCGGATCAGGTATCGGTCGATGGCTGCGACAGGGCCTGCTGTGGCTGCTGCTGGCCCTTGCACTGCCGGTGGCTGCGCAGGAGGGGGCACCGCCGCTGCGCGATTACGCCATCGATGTATGGACGTCGCGCAACGGCCTGCCACACAACTCGCTGCGCGACATCGCGCAGACCCCCGAAGGCCACCTGTGGTTCGCCACCTGGGAAGGCCTGGTGCGATACAACGGCCTCGATTTCACCGTGTTCGACCGCAGCACCCGCCCGGGCCTGCGCGACAACGGCATCGGTGCGCTGTTCGTCGACCGTCAGGGCGGGCTGTGGATCAGTGATTCGCGCGGCAACGTCAGCCACCGCGGTAACGATGGCCAGTGGCGGGTCTGGGAGCACCAGGCCGATACCCCGCAGGTACTGATCCAGTCCATGCAGATGGACAGCCAGGGCCGCCTGTGGCTGCTCTATGAAGGCAAGGGCATCGGCTATCTGACGCCGGACACCGGCATCGTCTACCAGGCGCCGGCCGCCGAGCTGCCGATGGCGATGAGCTTCACCAAGCTGGTGGTCGATGCGCAGGACCGGGTCTGGGCCGGTACGTTGGACGGGCTGGTGCTGCGCGACAACGACGGCGTGCTCAAGCGGGCGCCCGCGGCGTGGGGGCTGGGCGCCGGCAGTGGCCTGTCGTGGCCGTACCGCGCTCCGGACGGCGCGCTGTGGATCGTCGCCGGCGAGCGCCTGTACCGCGTGGAAGATGATCAGCTGGTGCTGATGCACCGCCTGCCGGGCCAGCTGCACCTGACCTCGATGCTGCAGGATCGCCATGGAGACCTGTGGCTGGGCACCGAGAACCAGGGCCTGCTGCGCATCTCCGCACATGGCCTGGAGCGGCTGCCGGCAGGCCTGAACCTGCCGGGTGGACGCGTGGTCAGCCTGCGCGAGGATGCCGAGGGCAGCATCTGGGTCGGTGCCAACGGTGGCCTGTACCGCCTGCGCGAAACGCTGTTCAGCAGCTACACCGAGCGCGATGGCCTCAGTGGTGATTATGTGCGCACCGTGTTCGAGGACCGCGACCGCCAGCTGTGGGTCGGCAGTGCCAGCGGCCTCGATCTGCAGACCGCCGATGGCCGCTTCCGTGCGATGCCGCTGCACAACCGCGGCGGCAAGGCACCTTCGGTGCTCAGCCTGGCGCAGGGCCCGGACGGTGACCTGTGGGTCGGAACGTTCGGCGATGGCGTCTACCGTCTTGGTCGTGACGGCCGGCTGCGGCACAACTATGCCGCCGCCGATGGCATGCCGGGCGGCAACATCCGCGCGATCAGCGTGGACCCGCAGGGTGTGGTCTGGGCCGGCACGCAGAAGGGTGTGGTCCGCATCGACGGTGACCGTGTGCAGGTATCGAACGTCCCGGGCATGCCCAGCGGCCTGATCACCGCACTTGAGCACGATCATCAGGGCAACCTGTGGATCGGCACCATCGAGGGAATCCGCGTGCTGCGCGGCGACCACGTGCAGTCGATCGACCTGGCGCCGCTGGGCGGTGGCCGCAGCGTGTTCGGCTTCCATCAGTTGGGCGACGCGATGTGGATCAGCAGCGACCGCGGCCTGTACCGCTGGCGGAACGGCACGCTGGCGCGGGTGGGGCTGGAGCAGGGCATGCCGGTGGATGCGGTGTTCCAGCTGGTGCCGGATCGCCTTGGCAATGTGTGGATCAGCAGCAACCGCGGTGTACTGCGCACCGACATGGCCACCCTCAACGCCGTGGCCGATGGCCGCGCACCCCGGGTGATGGTGGAGCGCTACAACGAGATCGACGGCATGGCCAATGCGCAGGCCAACGGCAGCTCCGGGCCATCGGCGATCCTGCGCCAGGACGGCACGTTCTGGGTGGTCACCGCCGGAGGCCTGAGCACCGTTGACCCGCAACGCCTGCAGCGCTTCCGCGAGCGCCTTTCACCGCCGGCAGCGATTGAAAGCGTGCAGGTGGATGGCGCACCGGTGCATTGGGAAGGCCCGGACCGCAACTACATTCCCGGCGGCCGTCGCTTGACGGTGAGCTATGTCGGCCTGAGCTACCTGATGTCGGACCGGATCCGCTACCGCACGCGGCTGGATGGCCTGGATGCGGGGTGGGTCGAACGCGGCCCGCAGCGCAGCGTGGAGTTCGTCGGCCTGCCGCCGGGCGATTACACCCTGCACGTGGCCGCGGCCCATCCGAGTGGCAGCTGGGGCCAGCAGGAAGCGGTATGGAGCTTCACCGTGGAGCCGTTCTGGTGGCAGCGACGCAGCGTGCAGGGGTTGGGTGGACTGTTGCTGCTGGCCGGGCTGGTGGCGCTGTACCGCCTGCTGCTGCAGCAGCTGAAGGCCAGCAACCTGCGCCTGGCGCGGCGGGTGGACGAGGCCACCTTCGACCTGCAGGCGAAGACCGTGCACCTGCAGGCGCTGAACCAGGAAAAGACCGAACTGGCCGAGCGCCTGGCACGCCAGGCCGAGGCCTTCGAACGGCAGGCCCGCGAAGATGCGCTGACCGGCCTCGCCAACCGCCGTGCCTTCGATGAAACGCTGGCCCGCGACTTTGCGCGTTCGCAGCGCAGTGGTCATCCGCTGTGCCTGGTGGTGCTGGATATCGACCACTTCAAGGACGTCAACGACCGCCACAGCCACAGCATCGGCGATGCCGTGCTGGTGCAGGTGGCGCGGCTGATCGCCGCCGCCAGCCGCGACTCGGACCTGCCCGCGCGGACTGGTGGCGAAGAGTTCGCGCTGCTGCTCAACGACACCCGCCTGGAGGAAGCCGCACAGCTATGCGCACGCCTGCGCGGCCTGTTCCATGACCACCCCGACTGGGCCGGTGTGGACGGCCTGCGCGTGACCTTCAGTGCGGGGCTGGTGGAGCTGGACGCCGACGACCGCACCCCGGCGCTGCTGTACCAGCGCGCAGACCGCGCGCTGTACCGCGCCAAGAGCGACGGCCGCGACCGCACGAGCATCGGTTGATCACATCCACGCGTGGCGTGGATCTACTGGAGTGCCGCACCAACCGGCGGTGCCGACCAATGGTCGGCACCCACCAAAGGAGTACCCACCACAGAGGTCGTCGGCAGCCCCAACGAGCGCAGCGATCCGCTGTTGCTCCTGCTTTTCTGATCTTTCCGTGGCACCCAGCAACGTGTCCGTGGCCGGACGGGTGGGCTGCGCAGGGGCGTGAGCCGCATGGGCCTGAGGCATGCCTCGGGCGGGTTGGGCCGGATGCCCAACCCCGGTCTTGCCGTGTGCGCAGGACAGCGCACACGAGCAAGCGGCGACCGAGCTTACATGGACGTACTTGCAGCGTCCTCCGCAACCGGACCCACCCCGCCAACCCCCAGGAACCCAGCTTTTGCTTCGGCTGTTGCTGTTGCCCTGGCCTGAAGCGGGTGCCGGGTGCAGCCCGGCCGATACCCTCTCAGTGCTAGTCTGTGGCTACCGACAACCACGGAGGCGGGATGGGGGCGATCGTGTTGTTGCCGCTGTGCGTGGACGATGCCGCGCTCGACCGCTGCCTGGCCGCACTGGATG
>NZ_LLXT01000017.1 GCF_001431625.1 Stenotrophomonas geniculata ATCC 19374 = JCM 13324 | reverse complement strand
GTCCGTGGATCCGGTGACGGCGTATGACCAGCCGGTTGGGCAATTCAATCGCTATCGGTATGCGAACGGGAATCCGTACAAGTTCAAAGATCCTGATGGACGCATTGTCGAGACCGTATGGGACGTTGCGAACATTGCGATGGGCGCGACCAGTGCCTACTCGAACTTTAGCCAAGGTAATGTGGGGGCAGGTATTGTCGACTCAATCGGCGTGGCGATTGATGCGACGGCAGCTGCAGTGCCCTTTGTTCCCGGAGGCGCGGGTACGGCAATCAAGGCAGCCAGGGGACTTGAGAAGGCTGTTGACGGTGCGCGCACAGCTGAAAAGCTCGGCGACGCGGGCAAGATGGTTGGAGATCTTCCAAAGCCACCCACGGGCCCGGGGGCAGTTCCAGTAGCACAACGAGACCCGCAGCGGTTGTTCACTGATTCCGCACGAGAATCCAAGCGAGCTGAACAAGGTGGAAAGTGCGCGACAGGCTGCGGGACGTCAATTGATCGGAGTAATTCCGCCGGGCATCATATCGAGCGACACGCCGACGGTGGTCCCACAACTTCCTCCAATCATGCCGAGGTCTGTTTGGACTGTCACAAGCAATTGCACGGGAGAGATTAGCAATGAATGAGACGACCATAGCTAAAGATGGTGAGAACGAGACTGCGGTGCCGCAAGCTTGGCGGCCCACGCTCGCAGCCATCGTTGATGCTCTGATTCAAGGTGGCGAACCATCGCTACCGCAGGTAACCCTTCAGGCCCCAGATGTGTGGGCAAGCGCGCTAGAGAACATTCGCGCGTATGGCGCACACTTGAAAAGGCTGCCAGATGAGTCCTGGAACTCTTCTGTCTGCATCTGGTATGGAGATTTTTGGAATGTTCTGGTTGATCTTTACACAGAAGAAGAGGGGAGGAGTGATCTAGTGCTTCAGGCTCACGTGTACGAAGTTGGTGATGGGTATCGATACGAGGTGATTTTGGTATACGTGCCGTAGAACCTGAAGGTCTGTTCGAATTTCATCGGTTTTCAGATTAAGTGGTGACTTAATTGGCGGCTACATGGGGCGGGGCTGTGCACTGCGGACGATCCGCATCCAAACATGGCCTTGCATCCTGTCCTAAGTTGGCCTTATCGCCACTTACGGACGCTCCGCCCAATGTCATCCGCCCTCACCAAGCGCATCGTTCTCACAGCAGAACCCCGAGATCGCCCCTACGAGCTCAGGGACTCTCAGGTTCGCGGCCTGATTCTGCGAGTGCAACCCTCGGGCCACAAAGCTTGGATCGTGACCTGGGCGCACGGTAAGCGTCGTACCTTGGGGTCGGTTGAGCATCTGACACTTGATCAGGCCCGTGACCAAGCCCGGCAAGCCGTTGCTGAATACGTTCAGTCGGGATTGCCGACACTCGCAAAGTCCAAGCCCACCAGTTGCACGCTTGAAGTGCTCCTCAACGACCATTTCGAGCCTTGGGCGGTTGCCGAGCTCAAGGGTGGTCGCCAGTATCCGGACCGCATCCGATCGGTGTTCCCGTGGCTGCTGCGTCGTCAGATTATCGAAATTGACGCGCCCACAATGGAGCGATGGTGGCGCGGGCGTGTCACTGGCCCTGACGCCGTCACCAAGGCTACCGCAGCGCGCGACTTTGCTTGCCTGCGGTCTGCCTTGTCTCGGGCCGTTGAGTGGAAGCTGATCGAGACTAACCCCCTCATGGGCATGCGTCAGCGATCAGCAGCTAGCCGCAAGGTGGTTCGGTTCCTGTCCCCAGATGAGGAAGCGATGCTCCGGGCCGCGCTGGCAGCGCGCGATTTGGCCGGGGTTGAGGGGAGGGCGAACGCGAATGCTGCCCGACGTAAGTACCGGCAAGCGGTTCTGCCTGACTTGCCGATGGACGGGTACGTCGATCACCTGACCCCGGTGGTGCTTACAGCGATGAATACGGGCATGAGGCGGGGTGAGTTGCTTTCGATGACCTGGGCTGACATCAACTGGGAAGCCAAGATGCTGACCATTCGCGCCGAGAGCGCCAAGTCCGGTAGGCAGCGTCACATCCCGCTAAACGTCGAAGCCATGGAAGTCCTGCAGCGTTGGGCTGGGCAAGCGGGCGAGCGCCGTGCGGGTAAGGTCTTCGACGTGACCGACATCAAGAAAGGGTGGGGCAAGCTTATTACTAACGCCCGCATTGAAGAGTTCCGTTTCCATGATCTGCGCCATCATTTCGCATCACGCTTGGTCCGGGCAGGCGTGGACCTGAACACCGTGCGGGAGCTCTTGGGACACGCAGACATCACCATGACTCTTCGCTACGCCCACCTGGCCCCGGACACCCTGGCGGCGGCAGTTGCCAAGCTGGCGGCGTGAGGGGGGCTAATCCCTCTGCTCCCCAGCCAAACGCTCTAGCTCTTCCCGCATCCTTTGGCGCTCCCCAGAGGGAAGCTTAGCGAAAGCCAAGATCGCCGCAGCCAGGTCATCGTCCTCAGCGAACAGGTAGGCGACCGGGACATCCAATGCCTTGGCTAACTCCGCAGCCTTGGTCATGTCAGCTTGGTTTCGTTCGCGCTCGTACCTGTTGATCAGCACGGCACCCCGGTTCTTGTCCTGGTCCTTATCCACCAGCGCCCCCAGCGCGCGCTGGGACAGCCCGCGCAGTGCTCGAGCTTCGGAGAGCCGCTTGGAAAACGTTGCAGTAATGACAGTGGCCGAGGGCACGCGGAGGTAACGGTCTGTGAACCTGCAGCAGCATGGGCCATATACCTGATCAGTAAAAGTCATTACCATAGCAGTATATAGCGTTGTGCGAGGTATGACTGGCTGCAAGGGGTGGCCGGGCCCGTCAGCGCTCAGTCGGGGACGTTGGGATGAAGAACCGGATTACGCATGTTGCCGTCATGTCGTTGGTGCTGACGGCTGTTGTTCCCGGGGAGGTAGTGGCTCAACAACAGCGGTCATACGACCGTTTCAAGGATCGAACCTCCTACGAGGCCAAAGTGGAGCTATCGGAGCTGTCGAAGACCAGCAGGGGCATTTCTCTGAGCCTGCACAGCGTAGTAGACGGAGACCGCGCTGTTACGAAGTCGGACTCTTTCACTGTTTCGGCCATCGTCACCTTCAACATGTCCTATGACGTTCGCTGTGCCGGTACAAGCTTTGACATGCTCGTGGACGGAAGGGCTGTTTCGCTTCCCAGCGACATGCCCGCCTTCAATCGATACGAGTACGCAATCCTTTCGTTCGGCAAGAAGATGACCTTGGCAGAAGCGGGGGCCTTCACCGGTGCCAACAGGATCGAGGTCCGGGTCTGCGATACCGAATACAGCCTGGACGATGAGCAACGCGCTGCATTGCGTGATCTGCTCAAGGACGCTCAGGTGGGTAGTCCAACGGGTGGCTGACGTCGGAAACCCCAGTGCATCCAATCATGGAGGAGAGAACATGCAAACCAGCGATCCAGCAACTAACCTTTATCAATGCCCGGCTTGCCGTGCTGCCATCCCCTCGGGTAGATCATCCGCGAAGTGTCCTAAGTGCTATGCGGACCTGCCCAAGGCAATTATTGAATCGAATCGTGCGAGCGCGAACGCCCGGGAAGAGCGTGGCTCGACAGCGGCGTGTGTGGCATTGGGGCTAGTTGCACTCGCCATTGGGCTTTACTTCCTGATCAACCCCTCAGCAGGCGGTTACGGCAACATTGCCAACATGCATGCGCTAGCAGTAGGGCAAGCACTGACCATCGCTGGGGCTGTGCTGCTGGGCTTGGGCATTCGCCCTCGCTGAGCAACTAGATTTGCCGCAACCAGGCCCGCTGATGGCAACGTCAGTGGGCCTTTTTACGCTAGCTGAGGTGTCACCTGGCTACTGTCTCAGTCGCCGTGCTGGCTGCACAGAATAGATGCTCTAGGATCGCCCTGTCGGCCAATCTGGGGCTGTCCCAGGGCTGTCGATGCAGGGGAGTAGCGACCCTGTCAGGCTAGCCTTGTGCGGCGATTGGTGCGCATTGGCGAACAACGGGTTCTAAGTATGTGCGCGGATGATCCGTATCCAAAGCACGAAGTCCTAGATGGTTCGCGAAGGCCGCGTTACCTAGCTGCCGTAGTGGGGGACCGGAATCGATCACTCCATACAGCCGTGATCATTCGAGCTCAGCCCTCCTTCGGGACTCAGCAACTCTGGACTGTTGATGGTTCTTTGCAACTGCATTCTTGGTTGACTGCTTTGAGAGGGTGCGCATGTAGGCCGCTCGATGCTCCTCTTTGCGCTCGTGTTCACGCGTCAATTTCAGCTTATCAATGGCCTTCAGAAGCTGGCTTTTGCTGTTGGGTGATAGAGCCTCGCTAAGATTTTCAAAGGTGTCCTCCCAGGCTACCTTTCCTCCAGCGAGCTTAGAGTGCCCGAATGATGTGATCGCAAGTCTCTTAGCTCGGGCATCAATAGACGTTTCTGACACCATCTTTTTGCGTATCAGACGCCCAACAAGTACAGACATCGATGCTGGAGTGGTGCCAATCAGTCGAGCGAGGCTCGCCCGCGTCATCGGATAAGCGTTGGCACCTTGTGCCCGCTCGATAGCCTCTAGCGCCAGGAATCCAGAGAGGGATAGGTCGTATTCCTTGAGGCGGACTTCAAGATCACTAGTCAGCCCGCTGGCAAGTATCAATAGTGCCTTGAACTCAGGATGGGGTGGTTGGCTCATGCCACATCCTAAGGTGGTGGACTGGTTGAATTCAATGGGTCCGCCACTTACTTGCTTGGCAACCTTGTTTCCAGCGACGGCAATTTCGCAGTCGCTAGCAACCAGGAGAACTACCATGCACAAGCACAACAATATTGATCGCTCCACCCGCCTCTTCGCTGCGCAGCGTGAGGGCAGGGACGCGCTGCACGCCGCGCAGAGCGCAATTTCTGAAACGATCATGGGCCGTGAGCAGCTGGTCTTGGATAAGGTGTGCGAGATCCATCGCGCCTCCACCTACAGCGAGATGACTGCATTCCAGGCCACAACTGAGTTTGCGAACATGCTGCAGCGCTACATCGGGACTACTGACCGTCGCTTCGACCTGCGCGTATGCGATGCCTCGATGTTCCGTGCGATCTGGAAAGCTCGCCAGATGGTTGACATGACCGGTATCAACTACCGCGACTACGTTCAGCGTGCTGTGACCTACTTGCGCCACTGCGGCAAGAAACGCATCACTCCTGCAATGCTTGTCTCTGCTGAAGTACAGCTGCACGTGATGGAACTCGACGCCGTCAGTCGCTGAGGCCCGAGCCGGTAGCGGCCCTTGGCGACCATGTTGGGTGCGGAGGGGCCCCTCTGCGCCTAACGGCACTAAGGAGCGTGATGGCTAGGGATGGCCTGGGACCAGGTGAAGTTCAGGCTGTCACATTTGGCGATAGCGCCATCCAACCGCTTGGGGGCCGTTCCCTCATCCAATCCATTGCGCGCCCGCAGCGGAAGCGTCCGGGCGCGCCGTGCGCTAGTGAACATCAGAAGACCGGCGATTTCATCGGCCCGGTCGGTATAACACTGTCTTTATCGAGGAGGGCAGGAGAATGGCTAGGAACAAAGAGTCAGGCGCGACGGGCGGGAAGGCAAAGGTAAAACGGCCTAATCCGGCCCGAAAGAAGGCGTCTGCGAAGAACATGATGGAGGCGCAGAGCAGGGATGCCTCGTATCAGCGCGCGCTGAAGTCGGCTGATCCCGTGGAGCGACAGGTGGGAGAGCTGGTCTTCCAGCGCACGTACATCGATAAAGGCTTGCTTGCTAAAGAGGCATTGTTGCTGCGCAACCGTTGGATCGGGAACCGCTACATGTCCCCGGTGCAGGCCACGCAGGCCTTCACGGAGGCATACACCGCCGCGTACCGTGCTGCTTGGGCGCGCCACTTTGACCTTTCCGAAGCGCCGCATAAGCAGCCCTGTGCGCCAAGTCTCGCATTGAACGACAGGGCGGTTATTACCAGCTTGTGGCGGGCCCGTCAGAAGGCTGACGAACTGGGAATGCCGTACGATCTGTTCTGCGAGGTCGTCATGGAACGATGGATCGTGGGCCGGAAGGCGAAGCGCCCACCATTGCCAAACCAGCTGATTTCCGGGAAGTTGTTCGGTGCATGGATGCGAGGACATCCGACCTGGGCTGAAGCTAGTGAACGGTTGTTCTTGCCCGCTTGGGATCGGCGCTTCTTTATGGAGCCGTCTGGAGAAGATCCCGTGCATGCTGCGGCAATGCGAGCATTGCGTGCAGATGTGTTGCATGCAAAGGACCGTTCCGCCCAATTGGCGCGATATCTTGGGGCTGGTGGACCGCTGGCAGAGGCGCGTGCCAAGGCGATGTTTGAAGCAGATATGGTCCGGGATGCGCTAGCGATGGTCGCCGTGCCTGCTGAGGTCAACGACGCGCCTGAAGGATACGTTCCGGCGTGCATCGGCAATCGTAACGACGTGCGGGATATGCCGTGTCACAACTGCCCATTCGCCGTGCAGTGCTCGAGCGTAAAGCGGAAGGTGACACGCGCGCTGAACGCGGCAGGCGCCTCTGGCGATCCCCGTGCGGACAGGAGGCGTGAGCAGAACCGGAACAGCCAGCGCAAGCATCGCGAGGAGCAACGGCGAAAACTGGCTGCATAGCGAGCGCCAATAAGGTCTTATGAGCGCAAACGAGCTTGCTTGTCAGCGGCCCCATAAGAGCTATAAATCAAGAGCAACTACCTTCTCTTTGAGAAGGTAGATATTTATTGGGATGCCAACGTTGATGTCCCGTGACTGGTCCCATCGGTACTCGGGCCTTCGGCCCTCGCACCTCGGGTCCAGATGCGCGCCCCTTCGGGGACGCGCAGAAAATTATAGCCGGGGTTGTGTGGAGAGCGCGCCTCGGAGTCATCGAGGATGATCTGTAAGCCTCTGTGTTGAATCCCACCGGTGTTTGCGTAGGGGTGTCGCTGGCCGGTACTGCGGCGCGCTCAGCGAGCTTCTGGTGAGCCCTGGCGAGCATCCTGCAGGCCGCTTATGAGCGCAACCTCCCGGCAATCACTGTGATGTATAGATTGCTCGCCCATGTATGCAGTGTTTATGACGATCCACATGACACATGGTCGATTCGATGGCTACCCGGATAATCATGTCGATTGTTGTGAACCGCAGTTGTCATTGATCCACGGCGAAATTGGCCGCGAGGTTGCACGGGGACTTGGCCGTGAAAGCGCGCTTTGGAGGTCCCGCATGCGGATGTAAAGCGCATACGAAGCGCTATCAAAGTCCATGTGCCCTAAGCCTAACGTGCAACGTGTGGGCGGCGGTGTACGAGCTCGTGCCTGCAACCGCAAGATGTGGTGGCCATGTATGAAGCGTGCGGTGGTGTTCGATCTTGTACGGGCGGTAAGGAATGTGTTCCTTTCAAGTCTCATCCCCTGCGACCGATATGCTCAAGGATGCATAAAACAATCAGCGGGACGGCTACATGGATCGTTGGACGTGGATGATGGTAAGGATGTATGCGCCCGCACTTGGGGCTTTGGCGCTGGGGTTGCTGCTGATGCTGCCGTTGGGAATGCTCCGGGAGAGTCCGGTGCTTGCAGGGGTGTATGCGATGGCGCGATGGCTCCCTGCGTTGGCTATCGCGGTATCGGTCACCCTTGCACTTGTCGCTACTGTGCGGCTATGGCGCTGGGATCAAGGGCGCAGCCAGCTGGTGTGCGAATGCGGTGGCTTGCTTGGCCGGGAGCGTACTGGGCGCTTTGGTGCATATCGGAAGTGTCTCGCCTGCAACCGTAACGTCAATGAGAGGTACTACACGTAGGTTCGGTCTCGAGGCGCGTACACCGCGAGCCGCTGTCCGCCTTGAAAGTAGGTGTGAGTCCAACCTGGCTTTCCATGGGGCTTCACGGGCCCGAATCGGCTCAAAGTGACGGCTACTTGGCTTACAAGGCACTTATCGGCACCCTGGTTGCCAGTTGGGGTTGGCTAAGTCATTGATCCAAAAGGGCGCCTGACCATCTGTGGTGCCATGGGTAACTGCATCAGTACTGCAGCGCTCTTCGAGCTGGATCGTTCCCCCCCCCCGTCTTGTGTGCCCAGGCCGTGCCCAAAGGTCACCTTTGGGTGGAATTCACTGAAAATGTAAGGCTAGAAGATGCCATTTTAGGGGGCGCTTGTTGGACTGGCCTTGTCGGCTGTATCTTGCTTATTCGGAGGCAGGTTCAAGACACTTGCTGTCTTGAGGCTTGTGTTCGCATAAGTGCTTGTTTGCGCTCCAGTTCCCTAATAGACTGGGGAAGGGGTGATTTGCATCAAGGGATCCAAGTCTCAGTGCAGACGAGGAATGTTCGCTCGTCTGTGCCGAAGTGAACGGAGGTGTAGATGCACTACGTAAGAGCGATAGTTGAAGTGGCATTGGTTGTCTGACAGAAGACTGCCCAAGCAGCAGAGACCTTAATTTAATCGGCTCCTTGCTGCCCGGGCTGGCGGTTTTTTAGCAAAGATCGCAAGGCGCCTGCAATCCAAGCTGGATCGTTGACGTCCTGCGGTATCAGTTGCAGCTAGCATTTCTATCTCCCAGGGGGGGGGGCGTAGTGGTTGTGGAAATGGACCCAACGAAAATGACCGCGGCAGACGGATGCTTCTTGTGTGCGCCGCCTGAGGACCTCGTGTTTGCGAGAAAAGGGGGGGCTTATGCCCTGTGTGGCCTTGGCCCGATCGTTCCTTACTATACGATTGTAGCCACGCAAGAGCATGTCCCCTCTTGGGCTGACGATCATTCAGATGGTGGAAATTCGCTCTTCCCGCTTCTATCAGAAATACGTGCAATGTTTCGACGGATGGGGATGGAGGTTGCCGTTGGAGAGCATGGGAGAGTTCCCCTATGCGTCGAGACCTTGGTTGCCGACAGGCACTGCTATCACGCGCATCTTCTTGTGTTTCCTGATGTCCCCCAGCAGAGTCCTGAGTTGTTATCTAACTTTGGCGTCACTGCAAATTACTCCGAATGGAGTGATTCTCTAGGGGCTACCGGCCCTGGCGAGTATTTTCTATTATCTCAGAGCGAGCGCTCGTGGGATATTTGCTCGGGGCCAAGCGGGGCTCCCCGTCAGTTGCTAAGAAGAATGATAGCTAGTTCGATTGACAGAACAGAGCTTGCCTCTTGGAGGGATTATCCAAATCGCGACGACGCTCTCCGTTACGCTAAGGAGCTTCGCGAAGAGTGGGAAAAGCGCCATGGTTGATAACATCGCCGGGCACGCACTGGATTTGCTATCCAGCCGATTCTCGGAGTCGAGCGTCGAGGGAAAAGCGGGGCGAGGATGGGGGCAATTTATTGATGGAGATAGAGGGCATACGCAGATCGGACCCTATGGAACATCTGCCGGCCTGATCGTTAGTGCCCTCGCAAACGGTCACGTTGACCTGCCTGCGAACAATGAGGCCGTTAAAGAGCTAGAAAATGAATGGAATTTGTACAGGAAGGGCGAGAGCGAGCAGCTCAAGCTTTTTTCTCAGAACGTGCGCTTGGCGCTCGTTCTGCTAGCCGTTCGAATGGCAGGTGCGCATTTTTCGAAGTTTGCGGATGACATCCGAAGCGAACTGATCGCCCGCCAGCTTTCCAATGGCTCTTGGGGGGAGTGGTGGGTTAGCAATAGTGAGCACGATGAGCGTAGTAGGACGCTTGCTTCGTCCATGGTAGTTCTGGGCCTCTCGCTGATGGCACCTGGAAAGACGGGTGTGTGTGATGTTTCGGTGAGGTGGGCTCGTAATCAGTCGCCGTTGCCAATGTCTGGCGCGGGTAAGTCAAAGCTGGATTCGGTGATGCACACGTTGGCTGTTGTGGTGAATCGCCAAGACAATATGAGTGAGTTCTACCGCATTCTGAGATCCTCCGCCTGGCGAGATCTAATGCAGGAGGGAGACTACCTTGCTGTTCACTTCTATGACTACAAATGGCGCGTAAAGAAGCGCCTTCTTCATGGTCGCGAATATGTTATTGCCCCCGTTAATCTGTTAGTTGGAATTGCGACGCTGCAGTGTAAGCAGAAGACAATGGCTTCATTGGTGGGCCTCGATTTGGCAAACGCCGTGGCGCTGTCGATGGTGTCGAAAAATGGACTGTATATCGTTGGCGAGGGTGCTAGGGCTTCTTCGCTAAATCAGGCCTGGGCTTCGATTCTCGTTGCAAGCAGTGCGGTCGATTTCGGGTCGCAAAATTTTCTGCGGGCGGTACTTTTTCTTTTCAAGAAGCGGAAGAACAAGTTTTTTGATAAGTGGTTTCCAGCGATCTCTGTATGTCTTGGGACCTTCCTCTCTGCGTGTGCGCCAGATGTTCCCGCCGCGAAGGGTACAGCTGCTGTGCTTCTCGTAATTCTGGGGTGGATAACGGCTAGCTCAATCAGTTCGGTCTTGCGAAGGTCATGAGGATCTTCGATCCTCTTTATGGTGCATTCGACGTGCCGAAGTATGTCGAGGCCCTTGCGCTCGCCCCGGAGGTAAGGCGCCTTGGGAGCGTCCGACTTCTCAATACAACTGCGCCAACTACCGCGACGCTAGGTGATCTTCGCCGCTTTTCCCATACGATGGGCGTATTGCACATCTGCACGACCTCACGGTTGGCAGCTTTTGACGAGGAAGAGCGAAGAGCTCTGATAGCGTGCGTTCTGGTCCATGATGTGGGAACTCCCCCCTTTGGTCACCTTTTCGAGACGTTGCTCGCTGAGGAGATCGGCTGGAATCACGAGAGAGTCGCGAGCGACGTTCTCCTCGGGCAGAGTGTTTCCTCTAATGTCGCGCACGCAGTGTTCGCGAATAGAGGTGTCGGATTCTTAAAGATCCTTGGGCGAAATGGCATTGATCAAGGTCTGGTGCTCGACATCCTCTCGAAGCGCCATCCGCTGTCTGTTCTTCTATTCGGGACTTTGGATTTCGACAATCTTGATAACGTCGCCAGAATGGGGTGGGCTCTTGGACTAGAGTTTGATAAGAAATTTCCTTCGCGGCTCGCATCCCAGCTAGATGTTACGAGGGCCGGATGCTTAGTGCTATCAAGCGAATGGTCAGTTGACGTTCTAGAATGGCTTGCAGTGCGAAAGCGTGTCTACGAGGTGCTGTTTTTTGACGCAATGACGGTTGCATCTCAGGCTGTGCTGTCTAGGGCTGTAGGGCAAGTTATGAGCTCGGCTGAAGTCTCGGTCGACGATTGGTCGCTGACTGATGAGCAGCTGTTGGCAAAAATGGCGGCAAGTCGATTCGTTGACAAACGCTTGCTAGATTCTTTTTTTGGTCAGCTTCCCTTGCTTGCTTACTGCATCCATTTGCGGTCGGGCACGGCTCTTGATACTTTGACGAGGCGTGAGATTTATAATCATATTTTCAGTTCCTTTTCTGCTGATCTTAAGTCTGATGTATTGCCGTTTGTTCAAAGGGATAAAAGAACGTTTGGCAGAAGAATGGTTTTTAACGCGCCCGACTCACTAAGTAGTTGGAGTGTTGGTGAGGATTCTAGTGGTGTCGTGGTTTATGCGTTCCTTCTTTCTGGAAGTGTTCATAAGGCTGCGAGAATTGAGGCGGTAAGACGATTTCTGTGCGAGCTGGAGATCGACGAGGGCCAGGTGTTGCGAGTTTCCATTGAGCGCGAGATTCTTAATGAGATCCAGGGTAGCTTCAGTTTCTAGGCTGCGAGACATGAATTGGGACTTTGAGGGGTCTCGCAGCGAGTCCGAATTTTCGGCGCTGCACTGGCACCCTTGTAGGTTCGTTTCGCAGATCCCGGCGGGATTGATTAGTTTGTTATCTGATGAGGGCGATGTCGTGCTCGATCCATTTCTTGGCTCGGGTACTACATTGGTTGAGGCGCAGCGTCTGAAGCGGCGGGGAGTCGGTGTAGAGATTAATCCGGTTGCTGCGATGATCGCTTCGGGGAAAACTATTCCGAAGCGCCAGGCTGTAATCAAAAGAGCACTTCACGAATTGGCTGAGTTGGCGCGCGACCAGCTGGAAGGGGACTTGTTGAGGACGCGCATGCGGCAGCCGATTCTTCACCCTCCAACAGTGCAGATGGATAAGTGGTACATGCCTGACGTTGGGCGGCAGCTGAGTGTGCTTTGGGGGCTGCTGAATGGCTTGCGGGGCGATTCAAGCAAGCTTGGTCATTTGGCCTTCTCTTCGATTCTTATTAGAGTCTGTCGAGAGACCAGACATTGGGGTTATATCTGCGACAACACTATGCCGTTGTCGAGCCGGCGGGCTGATGTCCTGGTTGAGTTTCTTCGCTCCCTGTTGATGATCGAGCGAGCCTACGCTGCACGAGAGCTTTATCTCGGGCCGGGCGAACGTTTGCGGCGGGCTCAAGTAATAAATGGTGATGCGCTGGTGGAGCTGGCGCGCTTGAAAGGCTCGGTCAATCTTGTTGTAACGTCGCCGCCTTACTTCGGAGTCAGCGACTACGCAAAGTCTCAGAGGCTCACAGCCGAATGGATGGGTGCCGATGTGGAGCCTGTACGTCTCAAAGAGATTGGGGCTCGAAGTAAGAGGCATCGTAAGGACGCCTACGAAAGTTACATGAGCGAGCTTGTTCGCGTCATGGATGCTTGTCGCGAGAAGTTGGTTGAGGGTGGCTTCTGCTGTCTGGTGGTCGGTGAGTCAGCCTCTAGACGTGGGTACATCGCGCAGTTGCATGATGCTATGGAAGGCATAGGGTTTCAAACCGTGCATTTGGTTGAGCGCGCGGTTTCCGAGCAGAGAAGGCAGAATCCCAGTATTCTTTCTGAGCAGATTGCTGTGTATCGGAGGGTTAGATGAGTACGCTTCTGGACCTTGGCGAACGAGAGATTATTAGAAGGTTTCTTTCTCCGCTCGTGGATGGGTTGGGCGACGATTGTGCTCAGGTGCAGGTGGACGCTGGCGTGGCTGTCTTAACGACAGATCCAGTTCCGATTCCTGCTGCTTACGTGATTGGTGGTGACGACGATAAGTATTGGGTCGGGTGGCTACTGGTTGTTATAAATGCGTCTGATCTTGCGGCATCTGGTTGTGATCCAATTGGTCTCCTCGCCGCTATAGAGTGCCCTTCTGACTGGAGTGTTCGTGTATTTGAGCGATTGGTAGAAGGCATTAGGGATGCGTGTTTGGCTCATAAGATCCGATACTTGGGTGGTAACCTCAAGGAGGCGGGGATTTTTTCGGCGACAGGCACGGGTATTGGCTTGTGTGTCGATAGGCAACCGCTAAGTCGGAGTGGAGCTACTAGTGGTGACTTAATCGTGCTGGTGGGGAAGCCACCAGCGTTCTGGAGGGATGCTCTGGCTGTTCGCTCAGGACGGCAGGCGGATCGCACCGGCCCTTTGTTTCGGCCCATTGCACAGAACGAGGTCATGGCTGCCCTCAGTCGGCAAAGCTTGGTTAAGGCGTCTATCGATAACTCCGATGGTTTATTGCCGAGTCTGCAGCAGCTCGCAGTCGCAAGCTCGGTATCTATAACGCTTGATTTGGTGCAGATGCGTAGTGGGGGGGCAGCAGCACTAGGTGACTCGGATCCCGTGAGACTTATGCTCGGATGGGGCGATTGGAACATGGTTTGTGCGATTGACCCGGTGAATTTTGAGCGCGTCAAGCTGGTTGCGAAAAGCAATGATAGCGACTGTATTGTTATTGGTAATGCGGATTTTGGAAGTCAGGTGTATTGGGGGAGTGGCGATCATAAAACTGTTGTGCCAAGGCTTGAGTCCGAGCGTTTTGCGAAAGACTCTTGGTTTTCAGAGGGCATCGACGGCTATGTCTCGAGACTATTGACAATACCCATTCCGGAAGCATAAGAAGTAAATTGTATAGATTCACTTAGAGGCCTCGCAGGTATAAACCATTGCTCAGGCTCGGTTTGTTCCTTTGCCGTAGGGGCGAGTCGCCATTGTTCCGGAGGTTCTTTGGCGTTGCTCTTGCTTACGACGCTCCTCGGTACGTGCCTAGCTCTAGATTGCTCTTGTAGATGAGGAAGGTCCTCATTCTCGCCCGCGTCGCGGATGGTCTGGACGATTCAAGGCTTAGGTAGCGCTTACCATCAGTTGGGGCAGTTCCGGCCGATCTCCGGAACGGCGTTGCCAAGCGAGCTCGGTACGCAGGAGGCAACGCTCCATGCCGGCCCGCTTGGCCAGAGTAGGGCCTATCCGATCAGT
Organism: Stenotrophomonas geniculata ATCC 19374 = JCM 13324; assembly: GCF_001431625.1. Classification (GTDB taxonomy): domain Bacteria; phylum Pseudomonadota; class Gammaproteobacteria; order Xanthomonadales; family Xanthomonadaceae; genus Stenotrophomonas; species Stenotrophomonas geniculata. Next base: position 60 of record NZ_LLXT01000017.1, on the reverse strand, counting down.
TGCTAGTCTCCTGGGCCGATAGTAAGGGCACTAGGCTGGGTTCGTAATGCGTAGGTCGCA
>NZ_LLXT01000016.1 GCF_001431625.1 Stenotrophomonas geniculata ATCC 19374 = JCM 13324 | reverse complement strand
CGCATGGATGCGGCGACCAAGGCTACATGGACGTACTTGCGCCGTCCCCGCACACCCACAGTGCCCCGCCATCCCACGGAATGCCAGCTTTCGCTGTTGACGTTGCTGTTGCCTCTGCAGGTGCAGGGCGCAGCCCTGCCGAACACCATTTACAACGGCAGCGGGACCTGCGCCGGATCGATACGCCCTTCACCGCGGGTGATCTTCTTGAACTCGGCGCGGCTGACCGACACGTAGCGGTCGTTGCCGCCGATCTCCACCTGCGGGCCGTCCTGTACCGCGTGGCCATGCTCGTCCACGCGCACGGTCATCGTCGCCTTCTTGCCGCTGTGGCAGATGGTCTTGATCTCCTGCATCTCGTCGGCCCAGGCCAGCAGGTACTGGCTGCCTTCGAACAGCTCGCCGCGGAAGTCGGTGCGCAGGCCGTAGCACAGCACCGGAATGCGCAGCTGGTCGACCACCTCGCTGAGCTGCCAGACCTGGGCGCGGGTCAGGAACTGCGCCTCGTCCACCAGCACACAGCCCATCGGCCCGTTCGTCGCCAGGTCCTGCTCGACCCAGCGTTGCAGGTCGGTGTCACGATCGAAGGCCATGCCCTCGGCGCGCAGGCCGATCCGCGAGGCGACCACGCCGGCGCCGGCACGATCGTCCAGGCGCGGGGTCAGGATCGCCACCCGCATGCCGCGCTCGCGGTAGTTGTGAGCGCTCTGCAGCAGGGTGGTGGTCTTGCCGGCGTTCATCGCCGAATAGTAGAAATAGAGCTTGGCCATCGGCTGATTGTACGCCGCTGCCCCGACGCGCCGACGCCGTTCAGCATCCCCACCGGCCGGCGGCTGTGGCCGTCACCCGGGCCCGCTACAATCCCTCTCCAATGCACGGTCTCAATCCCCCCCAAGCCGCCGCCGTCCTCCATATCGAAGGCCCCCTGCTGGTGCTGGCCGGTGCGGGCAGCGGCAAGACGCGCGTGATCGTGGAGAAGATCGCCCACCTGATCGGCTGTGGTCGCTACCCGGCCCGCCGTATCGCAGCGATCACCTTCACCAACAAGTCGGCCAAGGAAATGCGCGAGCGTGTGGCCAAGCGCCTGCGCGAGCAGGATGCCGACGAGGTGACCATCTGCACCTTCCATGCGCTGGGCCTGAAGTTCCTGCAGATCGAACACGCCGCCGTCGGCCTGAAGCGCGGCTTCTCGATCTTCGATGCCGATGATGCCGCTGCGCAGATCAAGGACCTGATGTCCGGGGCCAAGCCCGACGACATCGAGGACATGAAGAACCTGGTGTCGCGCGCGAAGAACGCCGGCCTGTCGCCCGAACAGGCGATGGCCGCCGCGCGCAGCAACCGCGAGAAGGAAGCGGCCAGCGTCTACGAGCGCTACCAGCTGCGCTTGACCGCGTTCAACGCCGTCGACTTCGATGACCTGATCCGTTTGCCGGTGCAGATCCTGGAAGAAAACCCGGAGATCGCGCTGGCCTGGCGTGAGCGCATCGGCTACCTGCTGGTGGACGAATGCCAGGACACCAACGACGCGCAGTACCGCCTGCTCAAGCAGTTGGCCGGTGACAAGGGCAACTTCACCTGCGTGGGCGATGACGATCAGTCGATCTACGCCTGGCGTGGTGCCAACCCGGAAAACCTGCAGCAGATGGGGCGTGACTACCCCGCGCTGGAAATCATCAAGCTGGAGCAGAACTACCGCTGCTCCAACCGCGTGCTGCGCGCCGCCAACGCGCTGATCGCCAACAATCCGCATGAGCACCTGAAGAAGCTGTGGAGCGACCAGGCCGACGGCGAACGCATCCGTGTGTGGGAATGCCGCAACAGCGAACACGAAGCGGAAAAGGTCGCCGCCGAAATCGCCTTCGTGGCGCAGTCGCGCAACGTGCCGTGGAGTGATTTCTGCATCCTGTTCCGCGGCAACTTCCAGTCGCGCCCGCTGGAAAAGGCGATGCAGCTGCTGCGTATTCCCTACCACCTGACCGGCGGCACCATGTTCCTGGAACGCCAGGAAGTGAAGGACACGCTGGCCTGGCTGCGGCTGCTGGTGAACCCGGACGATGACACCGCGTTCATGCGGGCGGTGCAGTCGCCCAAGCGCGATGTGGGCGCCGGTACGCTGGCCAGGCTGGCCGAGCTGGCGCAGGAAAAGGACATGCCGATGGCGCATGTGGCCGAGACCATCGGCGCCCTGCAGCAGTTGCCGCCGCGCGCGGCCAACAGCCTGGCGCGCTTCACCGACATCCTGCGCGACCTGCGGGCGCAGATGCGCCAGGTGACGTCCGGCGACATGATCCGCAAGGTGGCCAAGGAATCGGGCCTGCTCAGCGAACTGCGCCAGCAGGCCAAGGAAGAGGCTAGCTACCAGCGCCGTGCCAACAACATCGAGGAGCTGGCGCAGTGGTTCGAGGGCGGCCCGCGTGGCGCCACCGCCGCCGACCTGGCCGGGCAGCTGGCGCTGCTGTCGCGCAGCGACAAGGACGAGGGGGGCAATCAGGTGCGCATGATGACCCTGCACGCTTCCAAGGGCCTGGAGTTCCCGTATGTGTTCATCGTTGGCTGCGAGGACGGCGTGCTGCCGCACCAGGTGAGCCTGGACGAGGGCAACCTGCAGGAAGAACGTCGCCTGCTGTACGTGGGCATCACCCGCGCCAAGATCCAGCTGTGGATGAGCTACAGCAAGCTGACGCGCAAGTTTGGCGAACATGTGCGGTTGAAGCCGAGCCGGTTCTTCGAGGAGATTCCGGCCGAGGAGATCCAGCGCGACGGTGCCGATCCGGTGGCCGATGCGGCGCGCAAGAAGGAACGGGCGAGCGCGGGGTTGGCGGCGATTGAGGCGCTGTTCGACTAGGGCGCTCCAACGGCGCCGCCCCTCCGTGGTGGAGCGCGCGTTGGTTCCGCAGTGTGGCCGGTCGGGGTGGGTTCGCGGGGGACGCCGTGAACCCGTCCTTGGGGGCTTAGCCGCGCCATCCATGGCGCGGATACCCCCGCGAACCCACCCCGACCGGCCTCTGACAGATTCCGGGCGCTTCCTTCCACGGCAATGCAGAGGAAATCAAAAGCAACAGCCGGCGGTTGAGGCAGAATCGGGGTTTCGGCTGGAGGTCTGCCTGTGCAACCGATCGAGAGTGAGCGCCTGCGGCTGCGGGCCATTGAACCGGACCGTGATGCGGCACCGATGCTGGCCCTGCTCAACGATCCGGGCTTCGTGCGTTTCATCGGTGACCGCAACGTGCGCGACGAAGAACAGGCGCGGGAATACATCGCGCTGCGGGTGCTGCACAGCTATGCGTTGAATGGCTTCGGCATGTATGCCATCGAGCGGTTGTCCGATGGTGCCTGGCTGGGCAACGCCGGGCTGGTGCGGCGGGATGGCCTGCCGGGGCCGGACATCGGCTATGCGGTGCTGTCGGAATTCGCCGGGCAGGGCTATGCCGGTGAGGCGGCACGCGCGGTGTTCGCGCATGCGCGTGGAGCGCTGGGCCTGCACGATCTGTATGGCATCACCGATCTGGACAACGTGGTGTCCGGGAAGATCCTGCAGGGCCTGGGTATGCAGACGCGCGGGGTGATCCAGTTGCCGGGCGTGGACAGCCCGAGCCGGTTGTATGCAACGCCCGGTGCGGCGCAGGTCTGACCCTTGATGTTGGTAGGTGCCGGCCGCTGGCCGGCACAGTAGCGGCTGATGGTAGGTGCCGACCGTTGGTCGGCACTATTCAGATGCAGTGCCGACCAACGGTCGGCACCCACCCCCTCAACCGCGCAGTTCGGCCAACTGTGCCTGCAGTTCGGCCACCGCCGCTTCCAGCTGGGCCACGCGCTCGGCCAGGCCCGGGTCGGCCGCATCGCTGCTGCCACCGCCGCTGCTGGCGTACTTCGCCGCCAGCGCCGCGCCGTCCACTTCGCCGCACAGCAGGTGCATGTAGCGGTCTTCGCGCTGGCCGCTGGCGCGCGGCAGCACCACCAGCAGCGCGCGCTGCTGCAGGCGATCGATGGCGTGGCGGGCCTCGTCGGTGTCGGCGAAGCGGTGCAGGCGTTCGCTGCGCGTGACCAGCTCGCCCAGCGTCTGCGGCCCACGCAGCAGCAGCAGCGCCAGCAGCACGGTCTGCTGCCGGGTCAGGTCCAGCGCGGCCTGCAGGCGGTGCTCGTAGCGGTCCGCGCGCGAGGAGAAGTGCTGGCGGGCCAGGCCCAGCGCCTCCAGCTGGCGCAGCGCATGTTGCACGCTGCCGGCATCGACGTTCATCACCGGCTCGCGGGCGGTCTTCTGGTTGGCGGCCGATTGGGCGGCATTGACGGTCAGCGGATAGGTGTCCGGGGTGGTCGCCTCCTTCTCCACCAGGCAGCCCAGCAGGCGGGCCTGCACGGCGTCGAGCAGGGGGACGTCGGGGGTCTGGGTGGAATCGGTCATGGCGGCCTCCGGAAGGGCAACGGGTCAACCGCCAAGCATAGCCGTCCCGGGACCGCCTTTGCCGGTAAAATGCGCCGGTATATCTGATTGCCGGTGAATCCATGCGTCGTCCCGTTTCCCTGTCCCTGACCCTGCTCGCCACTGCGGCGCTGGGCCTGTCTGCCTGCAAGCGCGTGGATGCGCCTGCCGCTGAAGCCGCTGCACCGGAGGCCCCGGCCGCCGCTGCCAAGGCGGACGGCGCGCTCGATCCCACTGCCAATGACAACCTCAATGCAGTGCTGTGGATGCAGCGTGCGCAGGAGTACAAGGCGATCACCGAGCAGACCTACCGCGCCGCCGCCGACCACCTGGACGCCGCGCTGAAGGAAGCCCACTGGGATGCGCTGGTGCCGGAAGAACGCGGCAACGAGGCCAAGGGCCTGAAGCCGGCCGTGGTGCTGGACGTGGACGAGACCGTGCTGGACAACTCGCCCTACCAGGCGCGCCTGGTGCGCGACGGCAAGGAATACGATGAGTTGAGCTGGGACCAGTGGGTGGCCGAAAAGAAGGCCAAGGCCATCCCGGGCGTGGTCGATTTCGCCAAGGCCGCCAACGCCAAGGGCGTGACCCTGCTGTACATCTCCAACCGCGCCGTGCACCTGAAGGACGCGACCCTGGCCAACCTGCGCGAGCAGGGCCTGCCGGTGGCCGACGACAGCGTGTTCCTGGGCCTGGGCACCGTGGTCGAAGGCTGCGAGCAGGCCGGCAGCGAGAAGAACTGCCGCCGCCGCCTGGCCGGGCAGAAGTACCGCGTGCTGATGCAGTTCGGCGACCAGCTGGGCGATTTCGTCGAAGTGACCGCCAACACCAACGACGGCCGTGACGCGCTGCTGCAGCAGTACCACGACTGGTTCGGCGAGCGCTGGTGGATGCTGCCGAACCCGACCTACGGCGGCTTCGAGCCGGCGCAGTTCAACAACGACTACAGCCAGTCGCGCCAGGCCCGCCACGACGCCAAGCGCGCTGCCCTGGACTACGCACCGTGAGCCGCGCGCCGCTGCCGCTGCGCGACGACGAGCGCCTGATCTTCGCGCTGGACGTGCCTGACCGCGTGCAGGCGCTTGAGTGGGTCGACCGCCTCGGCGACAGCGTGGCGTTCTACAAGATCGGCATGGAACTGCTCGCCTCCGGCGAGTACTTCCAGGTGCTGGACGAGCTGGCCCGCCGCGACAAGCGCGTGTTCGTCGACCTGAAGTTCTTCGACATTCCGGCCACCGCTGCGGCGGTGATCAAGCGCCTGTCGCAGTGGCCGGTCAGCTACGCCACCATCCATGGCTGGCACCCGGCCATGATGGAGGCCTGCGCCGCCGCCAACAGCGGCGACATGCGCCTGCTGGCGGTGACCGTGCTGACCTCGATGGGCCGTCCGGACCTGGCGCAGATGGGCATCGACCGTGAACCGGTGGACGTGGTGGTCGAGCGCGCGCTGGCCGCCCAGGCGGCCGGCATTGATGGCGTGATCGCCTCGGGCCAGGAAGCCGGCCCGATCCGTGCTGCCACCGGTGCCGGGTTCTCGATCGTCTGCCCGGGCATCCGCCCCGGTGGCCCGGTCGGCGATGACCAGAAGCGTACCGTTGGCGTGGCCCAGGCCTTTGCCGATGGCGCCGATGCCATTGTGGTCGGTCGCCCGATCCGCCTGGCCGCCGATCCGCAGGCCGCGGCCCGGGCCATCCAGCAGGAAATCACGTCGGCGCTGGCTGCGCGCTGAGATTCCGCTGCGCAGGCTGCAGGCCCGAACGCCATCCCGACCCGCGCGGGATGGCGTTTTTGCATCCGTCCACCAGCGGTTGTGCCCGAATCGCCGCAAAACCTGCCGTAGATTTCATGGCCTCCATGCGAAGCGCCGGGTTCATCAATAAAATCAATGTTTTATACGGAACTACGTGAAGTGTTGCCTTAACTTGAGCGGCAGCGTAGGATCGCCGCCATCCGGTCCTCGGACCGGACATGTGCCACAACACTGTCCACCGGCCCCGCGCCGGCTTGAAGAGCCTGTGATCCCCGTGATCCCGGCTCTTTTTTTATTCTGATCAGTGACTTGCACAAGCAACAGCGGAAACCGTGACGTCCCGGCTTGCCGCTGTCACGTCGCAGGCCGCAAGATGCGGACCGGTCCGGGGAGTCCGAGTGCATGAGCGTGGCAGTGCGAGGAAGGTCTGCGCGTGGATGGGGGCTGGCAGCCATGCTGCTGCTGGCGGTGGCCGCGTGTCGTGAATCGGCCAACGATCCGGCCAGGCCGGCGGCCGAACCGGTTGCGGCGGTGCAGGCGATGGCCCTGCGCCTGGCCGAAGACGATCTGGTCGGCTATGCAAAGCTGTCGGTACCGCCGAGCCAGTACCAGCGCCTGCAGCAGGCTTGGGCCGAGGGCCGCAGCCAGTGGCCGCTGACCGAGCTGCCGCTCGGTGACCAGCTGCTGCCGATGCTGGCCGCGCTGCGCGCGCCCAATGCCAGCGCCGAACTGCAACGCAGCTTCGACCGCCAGCTGGCAGGCCAGGCCGGCGCCGTGCGCCAGGCCGCGCAGTCGATGGGCAACTTCGGTGTGCAGTACCTGCGCCATCAGAAGGGCTACACACCGGGCCAGCAGGCGCATTACATCGCCCTCGTCGAAACCCTCGCCAGCTGGGCGCAGGGGGCACCGATCAGTGACCGCGCCCGCGCGCGCAGCACCATCGCCGCGCTGGTCGGCGCAGCCAGCAAGGTCGGCTTCGAGGATGAGGCCGGCATGCAGGCCGCGGGCATGGAAGGCAGCCTGCAGCAGCTCGCGCCGTTCATCCACACCCTCAAGGCGGTGCTGGGCAGCTACGGGCTGGGCGTGGACGATGCGCTGCGCAGCGTGCGCGGTGAGCTGCTCTCGGTGGAGGGTGACAATGCGCTGGTACGCCTGCACTACGACCTGGCTGGCCGCGAAATGACCCTGCAGCTGCCGCTGAGCCGTCGCGAGGGCCACTGGTACCTGACCCGCACCCTGGCCGACACCGACGCGTTGCTGCGCAAGGCCGATGCGGCCCGCGCTGCGGCGGCCCCCGCCCCGGTTGAAGCCCCCGCCGAGGGTGGGGAAGCGGCAACGCCGCCGCCTAAGCCATAATGGCGCCGATGTCGAAACAGAACCCGCTGCCGTTCCCCGGCGAAGAATCCCAGTCGACGCCCGCCGATACGGTGCCGGCGTCCCCCTCGACCGGTACCGGCCCGAACCCGGTACCGCCACCCGCGCACGCGCGTCCGGCCGGCCGCCGCCCGTTGTGGGCTCGCCTGCTGGGCCGCCTGGTCGAGCCGTGGCTGTCGCTGAAGATCGAGCCGGAAGACCCGGGCCAGTACAACGATGGCCGCCCGGTCATGTATGTGCTGGAAGACTACGGCCTGTCCAACGCGCTGATCCTGGACAAGGCCTGCCGCCAGGCTGGGCTGCCGTCGCCGCTGGTGCCGCTGGCCGGTGATCCGACCGGCCGCAAGCGCGCCTACCTGGCGCTGTCGCGGCGCAGCTCCAGCAACTCGCTGATCCCCGAGCAGCGTGGCGCCAAGACCCATTCCGATTCGCTGGCCAAGGTGCTGCAGGCCCATCGCGTGCGCGATGACCTGGACGTGCATCTGGTGCCGGTATCGATCTTCGTCGGCCGCGCGCCGGACAAGCAGAGCGGTTGGTTCGCGGTGCTGTTCTCGGAAAACTGGGCGCTGGTCGGCCGCTTCCGCCGCCTGCTGGCGGTGCTGCTCAACGGCCGCAGTACCATCGTCCGCTTCGCCCCGCCGATCTCGCTGCGCAGCACCGTGGACGAAGGCCTGGAGCCGGAGCGCACGGTACGTAAGCTGCAGCGCGTGCTGCGTACGCACTTCCGCCGCATCCGTGAATCGGTGATCGGCCCTGACCTGTCGACCCGCCGCCTGCTGGTGGACCAGGTGCTGGCGGCCGAACCGGTGCGCGAAGCGATCGCCTCGCAGGCCAAGCGCGACAACTCGAAGCCGGCCGACGCCTGGAAGAAGGCGCATGCCTACGCCTGGGAAATCGCCGCGGACTACTCCAGCCCGGTGGTGCGCTCGGCCAGCTTCATGCTCAGCCACGTGTGGAACCGCATCTATGCGGGCGTGCTGGTGCACCACCTGGACAAGTTCAAGGCCGCCGCGCCGGGCCACGAAGTGGTCTACGTGCCCAGCCACCGCAGCCACATGGACTACCTGCTGCTGTCCTACCTGCTGTACGACCGTGGCATCGTGCCGCCGCACATCGTGGCCGGCATCAACCTGAACCTGCCGGTGGTCGGCACCCTGCTGCGCAAGGGCGGTGCGTTCTTCATCCGCCGCTCGATCCGCGGCAACGCGCTGTATTCGGCCGTGCTCAGTGAGTACGTCGCGCAGCTGGTGGCCGGTGGCTATTCGCTGGAGTACTTCGTCGAAGGCGGCCGCTCGCGTACCGGGCGCCTGCTGCAGCCCAAGGGCGGCATGATCTCGATGACGCTGCGCGCGTTCCTGCGCCAGCCGCGCAAGCCGGTGCTGTTCCAGCCCATCTACATCGGCTACGAGAAGCTGATGGAGGGCGGCAGCTACCTGGACGAACTGTCCGGCCGGCCGAAGGAGAAGGAATCGATCTGGTCGCTGCTGTGGGGCATCCCCAAGGTGCTCAAGCAGAACTACGGCCAGGTGGTGGTGAACTTCGGCGAGCCGATCGCGCTGAACGACGTGCTGGCCGAGAAGGCCCCGGAGTGGAAGGGCGAGGCGGTGTCCGAGGACGAGAAGCCGGCGTGGCTGTCGACCACGGTGGATACGCTGGCCGAACGCATCCAGGTGCGCATCAACGGCGCCGCCGACGTAAACCCGATCAACCTGCTGGCGCTGGCCCTGCTGTCCACGCCGAAGCACGCGATGGGCGAGGCCGACCTGATCGCGCAGATCGAGCTGTGCAAGACGCTGCTGGTCGAGATGCCGTATTCGGACCGGGTGACGGTGACCCCGCATTCGCCGGAGCGGATCATCGCCCATGCCGAGGAAATCAACGTCCTCACCCGCGTCAAGCACCCCCTGGGCGATGTCCTCAGCGTCAGCGGCGATACCGCGGTGCTGCTGAGCTACTTCCGCAACAACGTGCTGCACCTGTTCACCGCCTCGTCGTGGGTGGCCTGCTGCTTCCAGAACAACCGCCGCATGAGCCGCACCGGCCTGGTCCAGCTGGGCCGCACGGTGTACCCGTTCCTGCAGGCCGAACTGTTCCTGCCGTGGAGCGAGGACGAGTTCGCCCAGCGCATCGACCAGACCATCGACGTGTTCGTGCGCGAGGGCCTGCTGCAGAACGTCAACGATGACGACGGTGGAATCCTGGCGCGCAACACCGGGCAGACCGACGAGGTGTTCCGCCTGCGTGCGATTGGCCATTCACTGCAGCAGGCATTCGAGCGCTACTACATCGCCATTTCGGTGCTGGTGAAGAACGGCCCGGGCGTGCTGGGTGCGGCCGAGCTGGAAAGCCTGTGCCAGCAGGCGGCGCAGCGTCTGAGCCTGCTCTATGCACCGGCCGCGCCGGAGTTCTTCGACCGCACCCTGTTCCGTGGCTTCATCCAGAAGCTGCGCGAGCTGCGCCTGGTGTGGCCGGACGAGAACAGCAAGCTGCTGTTCGACGAGCGCCTGGATGCCTGGGCCAAGGACGCCAAGTTCATCCTCGGCCGCGAGCTGCGCCACACCATCGAACGGGTCAGCCCGGAAGCGGCACGCCCGGACGAGCCGGCGCCGCAGGATTGAAGGTAGCGCCGGGCATGGCCATGCCCGGCGAACGGCATGCCAACCAAGGTTGGCATCTACCAGGGGCGAAGCAGTTGATCCACGCCATGCGTGGATGGGCCACCGCTCAGGCCGGTTCGTCGGGAATCTGCAGGCTTTCCAGCCTGGCGATGCAGTCCTTCAACTGCAGCTTGCGCCGCTTCAGGCGCTTGGCTTCCAGTTCGTCCTCGCCATTGGCGGCCATGCGGGTGATCTGTTCATCCAGCAGGCGGTGCTCGGCGCGCAGGGCGGCGAGGTGCTCGACGATCTCGGCGGGGCTGTAAGTGTCCACAGCCTCCGAGCATACACAGCGATGATGACTGCCGGGAGAGGGGAATCCCGACCCCCGGCCGTGGCCGCTCCGAGCCGTTAGAATGGAACCCATGAGTGCCGTGATTTCCCTTCCCGATCCCCTGCCGCGTTCCCAGCCGCGCGCCGCCCGCGATCCGCGCGTGGCCGAGCGCGAGCAGCACAAGCTGGCCAAGCGCCTGCGCCGCCAGGTCGGTGAGGCGATTGCCGACTTCGGCATGATCGAGGCCGGCGACAAGGTCATGGTCTGCCTGTCCGGCGGCAAGGACAGCTACACCCTGCTGGATGTGCTGCTGCAGCTGCAGAAGAAGGCGCCGGTGCCGTTCGAGCTGGTGGCGGTGAACCTGGACCAGAAGCAGCCGGACTTCCCCGAGCACGTGCTGCCGGAGTACCTGGCAGGGCTGGGCGTGCCGTACCACATCATCGAACAGGACACCTATTCGGTGGTCAGCCGGGTCATTCCGGAAGGCAAGACGATGTGCTCGCTGTGCTCGCGGCTGCGTCGTGGTGCGCTGTACAACTACGCCGAAAGCCATGGCTTCACCAAGATCGCGCTGGGCCACCACCGCGACGACATGGTGGCCACGTTCTTCATGAACCTGTTCCACCACGCCAAGCTGTCGGGCATGCCGCCGAAGCTGCGCAGCGACGACGGCAAGCATGTGGTGATCCGGCCGCTGGCCTACGTGCGCGAGAGTGACATCGTCGAGTACGCGCAGGCGCGCCAGTTCCCGATCATTCCCTGCAACCTGTGTGGCAGCCAGGAGAACCTGCAGCGCCGCCAGGTCGGCCTGATGCTGAAGCAGTGGGAGAAGGACCACCCGGGCCGCATCGAGCAGATCGCGCGCGCCATGAGTGAAGTCCGGCCCTCGCAGCTGGCTGACACCACCCTGTTCGATTTCATGGCGCTGGGCCGTCGCGACGACGCGCCGCTGCCCGACGCCCACGCCTGGCTGGCCGGTTCGCCGGCCGATGCCGACGCAGATCCCGAGACGCCCGCCGTTTAAGGTCGGTCGCCCTTCCTCTTTGCCATCCGGAATTCCATGTTCTTTCGCAACCTGACGTTCTTCCGTTTCCCGACCACCACCGATTTTTCCGAAGTCGACACCCTGCTGCCGCACGCCCTGCTGAAGCCGGTCGGCGCGCTGGAAATGAACTCGCGCGGTTTCATCTCACCGTTCGGCCGCGAGGAGAAGGAGCTGCTCTCCCACCGCATCGCCGAGCACCTGTGGCTGACCGTGGGCGGGGAGGACAAGATCCTGCCGGCGGCGGTGGTCAACGACCTGCTCGAGCGCAAGCTGGAGGAGATCGAGGAGAAGGAAGGCCGCCGCCCGGGTGGCCGCGAGCGCAAGCGCATGAAGGACGACCTGCTGCATGAACTGCTGCCGCGCGCCTTCGTGAAGTCCTCGCGCAACGACGCCTTCATCGACCTGCAGCACGGCTACGTGGCAGTGGATACCTCCAGCCGCAAGACCGGCGAATACTTCATGTCCGACATCCGCGGCCTGCTCGGCAGCTTCCCGGCGATGCCGCTAAACGCCGAAGTTGCGCCGCGCTCGATCCTGACCGGCTGGATCGCCGGCGAGCCGCTGCCGACCGGGCTGAGCCTGGGCGAAGAGTGCGAGATGAAGGACCCGGTGGAAGGTGGCGCGGTAGTCAAGTGCCAGCACCAGGAGCTGCGCTGCGACGAGATCGACAAGCACCTGGACGCCGGCAAGCAGGTGACCAAGCTGGCGCTGATCTTCGAGGACAACCTGTCCTTCGTGATCGGCGACGACCTGATCGTGCGCAAGCTGAAGTTCCTCGACGGTGCCCTGGACCAGCTGGAGCATGCCGACGAAGATGGCCGCCGCGCCGAGTTCGACGCCCGCTTCGCCCTGCAGAGCGCCGAGATCCGCCGCCTGTTCCTGTTGCTGGAAGAAGCCTTCAAGCTCAGCAAGGCTGACTGAACAGGCAGCCCGACGGCCGCCGGTCATCCGGCGGCCCCAAGCAGCGCTATGCTGGGTGCATGAGCCGTCTGTTGCGCCGCCTGATCAGCCCGACCCCGCCCGCCACCGTACAGCGCGACACCGTTCGCCTGCGCCTGGAGGATGCCGAGATCGAGGTACTGCGCGTGCGTGATCCGCGTGCACGGCGCATCAAGCTGAGCGTGGATGAGCGCGGCGCGCGCTTGACCCTGCCGCCGCGGGCAAGCCTGGCGATGGGCGAACGCTTCCTGGAACAGCACCGCGACTGGCTTGCACTGCAGCTGCGCCAGTACCAGGGCCAGGGCCTGCCGGCGCCGCTGCAGCCCGGCGAAGACGGCGTGCTGCCCCTGCGCGGCGAACTGCTGCCACTGCGCTGGCAGGAAGGCCGCTATGCGCGCCTGGAGATCGACGCGCACGGCGCCTGCGTGCAGTGGCCCACCCGTGGTGGTGACGCCACCCTGCGCCGTCTGCTGCGCGAGTTCTACGAAGCCCAGACCCGCGCCGACGTCGGGCGCTGGCTGCCGAAGTACCTGCCCACCCTGCCGCGCGCACCCAGCCGCCTGCGGCTGAAGGTGATGTCCTCGCAATGGGGCTCACTGGCCCCCGACGGCAGCATGGCACTGGACCTGGCCCTGGTGCTGGGCCGCTCGGAAGCGTTCGAATACGTGCTGGTGCATGAACTCTGCCACCTGATCCAGCCCAACCACTCGCCCGCGTTCTGGCACGAAGTGGAACAACGCTTCCCCGCCTGGCGCGAGCAGCGCGACTACTTCCAGCTGGAAGGGCGACGCCTGAAGGCCATGCTTCGCCAGCTTCTGTAACTGTAGAGCCGAGCCCACGCTCGGCTGCCGTTGAATGCAGCCGAGCGTGGGCTCGGCTCTACAGAAGCGCGCGACCCGCTCCTGCTCTTCTTTCTTTCTTCCGTGGTGGGCACACCGGAAACTGTCGAAGGACGGGATGGGTGGGATTGCGGGGGTGTCCGCGGC
>NZ_LLXT01000015.1 GCF_001431625.1 Stenotrophomonas geniculata ATCC 19374 = JCM 13324 | reverse complement strand
ACATAGGATCTCGACTCTACAAAGAGCGAACAGCCGTCCAGCAATCGCGTCGTTACAACTGGATCCAGGTAGCCTTGATCTCGCTGTACTTGTCGAACGCATGCAGTGACTTGTCCCGCCCATTGCCGGACTGCTTGTAACCACCAAACGGTGCGGTCATGTCGCCACCGTCCCAGCCGTTCACCCATACGCTACCCGCGCGCAGCTGTCGCGCGACCCGATGGGCGCGGCTGAGATCACGCGTCCACAGGCCCGCGGCCAGGCCGTAGCGACTGTCATTGGCCAGGCGCACCGCTTCGGCCTCGCCGTCGAAGCCGAGTACGGCCAGCACCGGCCCGAATACTTCCTCACGCGCCAAGGCCTGCTCCGGGCGCACCTGGTCGAACACTGTCGGCTGCACATAGCTGCCGCCGGCCTCGACCTCGGCCCGTCGCCCACCCAGCAGCAGCCGCGCGCCCTCGCCTTCTGCGCGTGCAATATCGTCCATCACCTTGTGCAGATGCGCGGCATCCACCAGCGCGCCCATCGGTGCATCGGCCTCCAGCGGATGCTGCGGCTGCATGTGCTGGCCATGGGCGATCACCTGATGCACGAAATCCTCGCGGATCGAGCGCTGGACCAGCAGCCGGGAGCCGGCAGTACAGACTTCGCCCTGGTTGAAGAAGATGCCCTGTGCCACCGCCTTGGCGGCGACGTCCAGATCGGGGGCGTCGGCAAACACCACATGCGGGCTCTTGCCACCGCATTCCAGCCAGACCCGCTTGAGGTTGGATCGCCCGGAATGCTCCAGCAGCTTCGCGCCGGTGGCAGTGGAACCGGTGAAGGCCAGCACGTCCACGTCCATGTGCAGGGCCAACGGTTCACCAACGCGCGCGCCGTGGCCCGGCAACACGTTCAGTACGCCCTCCGGCAGGCCCGCCTCGGCGGCCAGTGCGGCCAGCCGCAGCGCACTCAGCGGTGACCGCTCGGAAGGCTTGAGCACCACCGAGTTGCCCATGGCCAAGGCCGGTGCGATCTTCCAGCACGCCATCAACAGCGGGAAGTTCCATGGCACGATGGCCGCCACTACGCCAGCGGCCTCACGCGTGACCAGCCCCAGCTCGTGCGGGCCGGTGGGCGCGACCTCGCCGTACAGCTTGTCCACCGCTTCAGCGGTCCAGCGCAGGCAGCGCACCACGCCGGGCAGGTCGATACGGCGAGCGTCACGCACCGGCTTGCCCATGTCCAGGGTTTCCAGCAGGGCCAGTTCATCGGCGTGCGCTTCCACCAATGCCGCCATCGCCAGCAGCACGCGCTTGCGATGGGCCGGAGTGGCCTGCGACCAGTGGCCCGCCTCGAAGCTGCGTCGCGCGGCCAGGACCGCGCGCTCGACATCCTGCGCGTCGCAGTCGGCAACCGCGCCCAGCACGCGACCGTCGATCGGGCTGATGCAGTCGAAGCGGGCGCCACTGGCGGCATCGACATAGCGGCCGTCGATGAAGGCCTGGCCCGGCATCGACAGCTGGAGGGCCAGCGCCTGCCAATGGCTACGGTCGGGGAAATCAGCCATGGAAAGCTCCAACATTCAACGAGCCTTCGTTATACCGGGACCGCCGCGACTCCGCCGTGACGCGGCTGCGCTACATTCGTCGCATCGGACCCGACGGAGCTGGCATGAAGCGTCCCGAAAGCGACCTGCACGACCTGGCCACCCAGCGCCCCGAGTCACTGGACGCGTACTGGATGCCGTTCACCGCCAACCGCCAGTACAAGGCGGCACCCCGCATGCTGGTGCGCGCCGAAGGCATGCACTATGAGGATGTCGACGGCCGCCAGATCCTCGATGGCACTGCCGGCCTGTGGTGCTGCAACGCCGGCCATGCCCGCCCACGCATTGTCGATGCCATCGCCGAGCAGGCACGCACGCTCGACTACTCGCCGGCCTTCCAGATGGGCTCGCCGCCGGCCTTCGCGCTGGCGCAGCGACTGGCCGCACTGGCTCCGGGCCCGCTCAACCATGTGTTCTTCACCAGCTCCGGCTCCGAGGCGGTGGATACCGCGATGAAGATCGTGCTGGCCTACCACCGCCAGCGTGGCGAGGGCCAGCGCACCCGCTTCATCAGCCGCGAGAAGGCCTATCACGGCGTCGGTTTCGGCGGCATGGCACTTGGCGGGCTGCCCAACAACCGCAGGGCGTTCGGCCTGCAACTGGGTGGCGTGGACTACCTGCGCCACACCCTGGACCTGCCGCGCAATGCGTTCAGCAAGGGCCTGCCGCGCCAGGGCGCGGAACTGGCCGACGACCTGGGAAGACTGATCACGCTGCACGACGCCTCGACGATTGCCGCCGTCTTCGTCGAGCCCATCGCCGGCTCCGCCGGGGTCATCCTGCCTGCGCCCGGCTACCTGCAGCGCCTGCGCGAGCTGTGCGACCACCACGGCATCCTGCTGGTGTTCGATGAGGTCATCACCGGTTTCGGCCGGGTCGGCATGCCGTTCGCCGCGCAGCGCTTCGGGGTCACCCCTGACCTGCTGACCTTTGCCAAGGCGGTCAGCAACGGCGCGGTGCCACTGGGCGGCGTGCTGGCCAGCGACGCCGTGCATACCACGCTGATGCAGGCCCCGCCGCAGGCCATCGAGCTGTTCCATGGCTATACCCATTCCGGCCACCCGCTGGCCTGCGCCGCAGCGCTGGCGACGCTGGACATCTATGCCGAGGAGCGCCTGTTCGAGCGTGCCATCGAGCTGGGCGAGTACTGGCAGGAACGGCTGCATGCGCTGCAGGGCCTGCCCAACGTGATCGACATCCGCAACTTCGGGCTGGTCGGCGCGGTCGAGCTGGCACCGCGCCGCGATGCTCCCGGCAGCCGTGGCTACGAGGTGTTCCGGCGCTGCTTCCACGACGGCCGGTTGCTGGTGCGCTGCACCGGCGACATCATCGCGCTGTCGCCGCCACTGATCGTGGACAAGGCACAGATCGACCAGATCACCGGCACCCTGGGCGAGATGATCCGGGCCACCGCCTGAGCCCGGGCCAGCGGTGGCGAGCGGGTACAATGGGCGGTTCCGCTCCTGCTCGCTGCCGTGCCCATGGATATCGTCGTCAAAGAAGAACTCAAGGCCTACATCGACCCGCTGACCGCGGACGAACATGACGCGCTGGAGCGCAGCATCCTGGCCGAAGGCTGCCGCGATGCGCTGGTGCTGTGGGGTGATGTGCTGGTCGATGGCCACAACCGTTTCGGCATCTGCCAGAAGCACGGCCTGCCCTTCAACACCGTGCAGAACACCCGTTTCCAGAGCATGGAAGACGTGCACCTGTGGATGATCGAGCAGCACCTGGGCCGCCGCAGCGTGTCCGATTTCCAGCGCGGTGTGCTGGCGCTGCGCAAGCGCGACATCCTGGCCGCCCGCAAGCAGGTCGAGCAGGCCCAGCTGCAGCGCGAGAGCGACGGCACCGCCGACGTCGTCGTAGACGCGGGCGAGGACAGCCCGCCGTGGGAACCGGCGCCGAAGATCAGCCGCGCCGAGCTGGCCCGCGAGGCCAAGCTGAGCACAAGCCAGGTCGGCATGATCGAGCGCATCCACGCCCAGGCCGCGGCCGAGGTGGTGGAAGCGGTGAAGGCCGGCGTGATCTCGATCAGCGCCGCTGCGGCCGTGGCCGACCTGCCGGAAGACGAGCAGCGCGCTGCCGCCGCCGGTGGCAAGGACGAGCTGAAGCAGGCCGCCAAGCGCGTGCGCGAGTCCAAGCGCAAGCCGCGTGCACCGAAGCCTGAACCAGCCGAGATGGATTTCGAAGAACCCAGCGAGGACGAGGTGGCCAGCCGCGATGCCGAGGTTCTGTCGGCACTGGAACAGCTGGGCGAGGATGCACCGGCCCTGCGCCGTCGCGTGGTCGCGCTGACCCGCGAGAACGACACCCTGCGCGCGCAGCTGGCCGCGCTGCGCAAGCAGCTGGAAGCGCTCTAAGCGCTCTCGACGCGCTTCTGTAGAGCCGAGCCCATGCTCGGCTGCTCTTTTCCACGCGCAAGGCAGCCGAGCATGGGCTCGGCTCTACAGACAGGCGTCACCAAGCTGCGGTTAGACTTTCCGCATGACGCCTGCCCACGATCCGCGCCGCGCTCAGCTGCGGCGCCTGAAAGCCCTCGCGCTGGGCCTGTTGCTGTTGATGCTGGCCGGTTTCGCAATCAGCCACTGGCAGGGCGAGCGCGGCATCTGGGCCTGGGTCTCGGCCTTCTGCGAAGCAGCGGCCGTGGGCGCGCTGGCCGACTGGTTCGCTGTGGTCGCGCTGTTCCGGCGGCCGATGGGCCTGCCGATCCCGCATACCGCGATCATCCCGCGCAGCAAGGAACGCATCGGCGACAGTCTCGCCCTGTTCGTGCGTGACCAGTTCCTGGAGCCGGGCGTGCTGCTGGCCAAGCTGCAGGTGTTCGATCCAGCCAGCCGCCTCGGCAGCTGGCTGGCCGATCCGGCGCGCTCGCGGATGCTGGCCGACATGGCCCGCGGCTGGGCCCTGCAGGCGCTGGATTTCTTCGACGAAACCGCCGTACGCCGCCAGCTGCACACCTTTGTGGTGCAGCAGCTGCGGCAGTGGAATGCCGCCGCCACCGCCGGTGAGCTGCTGGCCCTGCTGACCGCCGATGGGCGCCACCAGCGCGTGCTGGACGAGGGCCTGCAGCGCCTGGGGCGCTGGCTGGAGCAACCGGAAGTGAAGGAGCGTGCTTCGCAGCTGATCGTGCGTCACATCCAGCGCGAGTGGCCCACCCTGTCGAGCACGGTGAACTGGGTCAAGCCGATCGACGAGATCGGCGACAGCCTGGCCGAGCGCCTGGCGCGGGCGGTGCTGGAAGAACTGCAGCAGGTGCTGGCCGAGCCACAGCATCCGCTGCGCCAGGACTACGAGAGCTGGCTGCAGAATTACGTGCAGCGCCTGCGCGAGGACCCGGCCCTGGCCGAGCGCATCGAGCAGCTAAAGCAGGAAATGATCGACCACCCCGCCCTGCAGGACTACGTGCAGGGCCTGTGGGCACGCATCCATGCCAGCCTGCGCGCCGATCTGCAGCGCGAGGATTCGGCGCTGGTCGGCCACCTGCAGCGCAGCCTCGCGTCGCTGGGCGCCAGCCTGCAGGCTGACCCGGCCCTGCGCGAGGCCCTCAACCAGCACCTGCTGGAAGGTGCGCAGCGCCTGACCGGCCGCCTGCGCGAGGGCGTGACCACGCATATCGCGCAGACCGTGAAGGGCTGGGACGAGCGACACCTGGTCGAGCAGCTGGAACTGAGTGTGGGTCGCGACCTGCAGTTCATCCGCTTCAACGGCACCCTGGTCGGCGGCCTGATCGGCCTGCTGCTGCATGCGGCAACCGTGGTGTTCAGGTTCTAGGCGTCGCCCCTCCTCGCGCTCATCATGCTTGATTCATAAAATGCGAATGCCTATCATTACTGATCGGTTGTACGCTTAGCCAAACAGGCGCGGAAGACGCGCCCATCGCCCGTGTACATCCCCGACCTCTGGGCTGCCCGTCTGCGCGGGCGGTGCTTCGTCGATGGGACACGCTGGGCGACATGCGCAGGGCGCAAGGGGGCCGCGGACGCGTTCCATCCCCTCCCCTACCTGCAGGAACGCCGTGGACCGCTCGCCCGCAACCGCCAGCCCCCGCACCTTCTTCTCCAACCCGCGCTGGGGCGTGCTGTCACGCTCGTTGGCTGCGATCTTCGGCGGCTATGCGCTGGCTTCGGCCACCAGCGTGTTCTGCGCGGTGGCGCTGCCCGGCGCACGCGGGCAGACCGTGCTGACCGGCATGCTGCTGGCCATTCTGGTCGCCGCCTGCGCGGCGTTGTGGGCGTTCGCCACCCGCAGCGCGCTGCGTGCGTGGGTCGGCATTCTCGCTCCCGCCCTGCTGATGGCTGCCATCGCGCGCATGCTGGGGGCCTGGGCATGAAGAACGGATTCCGCCAGTCGATGGCCTGGCTGCACACCTGGACCGGCCTGCTGGTCGGCTGGTTGCTGCTGCTGATTTTCATGGCCGGCACGGCCAGCTACTACCGCGAAGAAATCAGCCGCTGGATGCGCCCGGAGCTGCCGTCCAGCAACGTCAGCATCGACGTCGCCGCGCAGCGCGCGGTGGACTACCTGCAGGCCAACGCCGCGCAGGCCGAGAACTGGTTCGTCACCCTGCCGCAGCCGCGCAACCCGGCCATGCAGATGTTCTGGCGACTGCCCCCGGAACTGGCCGACCCCAGCCGTGGCCGTCGAGGCGGCTTCGGCGATGCCACGCTCGACCCCAACACCGGCCAGGCACTGAAGGCCCGTGAGACCCGCGGCGGTGATTTCTTCTACCGCCTGCACTTCGACCTGCACTACATCCCGGTGCTGTGGGCACGCTATCTGGTCGGCTTCTGCGCGATGTTCATGCTGGTGGCGATCATCACCGGCGTCATCACCCACAAGAAAATCTTCAAGGACTTCTTCACCTTCCGCAAGGACAAGGGCCTGCGCTCCTGGCTCGATTTCCACAACGTCAGCGCGGTGATGGCCCTGCCCTACCACGCGATGATCACCTACACCGGCATCGTCACGCTGATGATCATGTACCTGCCGTGGGGCGTGAAAGTCGCCTACCCGCAGGACGAGGACAAGTTCTTCAGCGAAGCCTTCGGCGGCATGCCGGAGGTGACCGCGCCGGCCGAAGGCCGCGCAACACCGCTGCCGATCGCGCAACTGCTGGACAGCGCGCGTGCGCATTGGCACGGCGTGGAAGTGGCCGGCTTCACCGTGTCCAACCCGGGCGCGGCCAATGCGGTCATCGACATCCGCCAGCGTGATGGCAAGCGCCTGTCCACCGACACCCCGGCCGTGCGCTACGACATGGTCAGCGGTGCATTGCTGGAAGAAACACCGCCCTCCGGTGGCGCCACCGCCACCCGCGGCGTGCTGTACGGCCTGCATCTGGCACGCTTTGCCGACTGGGGCCTGCGTGCACTGTTCTTCCTGTCCGGCCTGGTCGGCTGCCTGATGGTCGCCAGCGGCGTGGTGCTGTGGGCGGTGAAGGAACGTCCCAAGCATGCCAAGAGTGGACGCATCGGCTTCGGCCTGCGCCTGGTCGATGCGCTGAACATCGGCACCGTGGCCGGGCTGCCGATCGCCTTTGCCGCCTACTTCTGGGGCAACCGCCTGCTGCCGCTGGCCATCGCCGAGCGCTCGAGTGCGGAAGCCAACGTGTTCTTCTACGCTTGGGGCGGCGCGCTGCTGGCCGCTTTCATCTGGCCGAAGCGGATGATGTGGGCGTGGCAGCTGTACCTGGGCGCCGCCGCGTTCGCGCTGGTGCCGGTGGTCAACGCGCTGACCACGCATGCCCACCTGGGCGTCACCCTGCGCAACGGTGACTGGGTGCTGGCCGGCGTTGATCTGTCGATGATTGCCTTCGGCGCGATGCTGGCGATGTGCGGCTGGCGCATGCAGCGCTGGACGCCACCGCTGAGTGCGGCCGAGAAGAAGAAGCGCGCGGCTGCCGCAGCAGCGCCGAAGGCATCCGTCGAAGCGGCCGAAGCGGAGGCCAGCGCATGATGCTGCTGGCTCTGACGCTGTCGTTCTCTGCGTTCACCGCCCTGTCGCTGGCGATGGAAAAGCACCAGCACGACCTGCACGGCAAGGCTGCAGCTCCCCCGGCACGGCGCACGCAGTGGCGGGTGCTGGGCTGGGCCCTGCTGACGGTGGCGTTCGCGTTGTGCGTGGTCGACCATGGCTGGGCGATGGGCCCGGTGCTGTGGCTGGGCACGATGACCCTGGGCGGTGTGGCGCTGTCGTTCGGGCTGTACCCTTACCGACCGAAATGGATCGCGCCGCTGGCGATCGCGTTGCCGGTGGTCGGGCTGGTGGTGGGGTTGCTGTAACCGCCATCCACGCATGGCGTGGATCTACTGGCCAGATAGGTGGTGCCGGCCATCGGCCGGCACTGGCGGACTTACCCCAACCGCTTCAGTTCCCACGCGCGGTGGATGCGCGCGTTGCGCTCGAAATCCGGACCGATGGTGCGCGCGGTGATCTCGCGGCACTGGGCGAATTCGGCGATGGCGTTCTCTTCCAGCTTGAAGCGGCGGAAGTTGTTCGAGAAATACAGCACGCCGCCCGGTGCCAGCCGCGCCACGGCTGCGCGCAGCAGCTTCAACTGTTCGCGCTGCACATCGAAGTCATCGGCACGCGCGGAGTTGGAGAAGGTCGGCGGGTCGCAGAAGATCACGTCGTACTGGCCACGGTCGCCTTCCAGCCAGGCCATGGCATCGGCCTGCACCAGCAGGTGCTGGTTGCCGCCCTGCCCGTTCAGCGCCAGGTTGTCGTAGCACCACTGCAGGTAGGTGGCCGACAGGTCGACGCTGGTGGTGCTGGCGGCACCGGCCACCGCGGCCTGCACGCTGGCCACGCCGGTGTAGCAGAACAGGTTGAGGAAACGCTTGCCGCGCACCTGCTCGGCCATCATCCGGCGCAGCGGGCGATGGTCGAGGAACAGGCCGGTATCGAGGTAGTCGAACAGGTTCACCTGCAGCAGCGCGTTGTTCTCGCGCACCACGATGAACTCGTCACGCTGCTCGAAGCGGCCGTACTTGCTGCCGCCCTTGCCGCGCTCGCGCGACTTCATCGAGACCTGCTCCGGCGGCACGCCGAACACTTCACGCGCAGCGGCCAGCAGTTCGTTGCGGCGACGGCGCACGTCGTTCTCCGGAATGGCGGCCGGTGCGGCGTATTCCTGCACGTGCAGGAAGGTACGGCGCTTGCCGCCGTCTTCCTCGTAGACGTCGATGGCGGCGGCGTACTCCGGCAGGTCGGCGTCATAGGCGCGGAAGCAGGTGATGTCCTCGCGGGCACGCCAGCTCTTGAACTTCTTCAGGTTCTTGCGCAGGCGGTTGGCCACCATCTGCGCACCTTCGCTCAGCTCGCGTGGCTGTGCCGGATCGCGGCCCGGCACCGCGATCGGGTCGCAGACGATCAGCGCGCATTCCAGCGCACCGTTGAACATCTGGTACTTCTTGCCCGCACGCAGACCGGTGGCGAAGGCCAGCTCGTCGTTGCCGCACAGCAGGCTGGCACGCCACTGCGGCACGGCCTTCTGCAGGGCGTTGCCCAGTGCGCGGTACAGCGCCGGATCGGCGGCCAGGCGCTCGTCGTACGGCGGGTTGCAGACCACCGCGCCGATCTCCTGCTCCGGCGCGGCCAGGTCGGCGACGTCGGCGCGGGTGAAGCGGATCGCGTGGGCGACACCCGCCACTTCCGCGTTCTCGCGTGCCGCCTGGATCGCGGTCGGGTCGATGTCGCTGCCATGGATGACCGGCTTCAGCGCGGCCAGGCCTGCGGCCTCACGGTCACGCGCTTCGCTCTGGATGGTCTTCCAGGCGGCCTTGTCGAAGCCCAGCCAGCGGCTCGGCGGCAGGCTGCCATGGCGCATCAGGCCGGGAGCGACGTCGGCGGCCATCAGCGCGCCCTCGATCAGCAGCGTGCCGCTGCCGCACATCGGGTCCAGCAGGCCACCACCGGCGGCGTGCAGGCGCGGCCACTGCGCGCGCAGCAGCAGCGCGGCAGCCAGGTTTTCCTTCAGCGGTGCCTCGTGGGCGGCACCGCGCCAGCCACGGCGATGCAGCGGGCCGCCGCCGAGGTCGATCGACAGCGAGGCGCGGCCCTTGCGCAGTGACAGGTTGACGCGCACGTCCGGCAGGTCGGTGTTGACCGAGGGGCGTTCCAGCCCCTCATCGCGCATGCGGTCGACGATGGCGTCCTTGATCCGCTGGGCGGCAAAGCGGGCGTGGGTGATCTTGTCGCCGGACACATGTGCGTCCACCGCCAGGGTCATCTCCGGCTTGATGTGCTCATGCCACGGCAGCGCACGCACGCCGTCATACAGGGCCTGCTCGTCCGGGCACTCGAACTCGTCGATCGGCCACAGCACGCGGCTGGCCAGGCGCGACCACATCACGATCCGCAGCGCCTGCTCCAGTTCGCCCTCGGCGTTGACGCCGGCAATGGTGGCAGTGGCCTTGGCAAGGCCCAGGACCGACAGTTCATCGGCAAGCAGGTATTCCAGGCCCTTGGCGCAGGAGACGAAGAATTTCACGGAATCGGTTCGCAGATGGTCGGGCGCGGCACAGGGGCCGGGCCAGTCGGAAAGGAGGGCCGTAGGCACGGCCGGCAGGCCCGCGCCGGGGGCGGCGGGGCTGTCATTGTAGTCAAAGCGGGCGGGCGCGCCGTGCGCCCGGGCTTCACAGTTGCCGCAGCAGGCGCTCGAAGGCCTGCGCGGAGGCCTCCACGTGGTGCTCCAGGCGGTGACCGTCGTCGACCAGCAGCAGCTGCGCCGAACGCGCCTGCGCCCAGGCAATCACCCCGGCGGCCGGGACCACGTCGTCATGCCAGGCCTGCACCACCGTGGTCGGCACCGCCGCGGCATCCAGCGCCGGCATCGGGCCCATGGTGGTCGGCGGCACCATTAGGAACAGGCCGGCCACAGGCACCTGCAGCGAGGCGATGGCGGAGATGTAGGCGCCCAGGCTGGAGCCGGCCAGCACCACCGGGCCCTGCTGGGCGGCGATGGCGGCGCGTTCCACCAGGCGCTGCAGCCGGGTGCGCACGTCACCCACCCGGCTGACCTCGCTCATCGCGTCCAGGTCGGTGTAGTCCGGACGTTCATGGGTCCAGCCCAGGCGTTGCGCCACGTCGGCCAGCGCGGTGACCTTGGTCGCTTCCGGGCCGCTCTCGAAACCGTGGGACAGGATGCAGTGGCCGCGGCTCATGCGCGCGCTCCGTGGGAGCGGGTCGGCGGCGAAAGAGGAGGCAGGTTCATGCCGCAATGCTAGCATCGCTGGATGCCCAACCCGCTCCTTCCCGGCCTGCAGCTGCAGCCCCTGCCCTATCAAGACCGCCTGCCGCTGCGCGACCCGGCCACGCTGGAGATGGTGGTGATCCACTGCACC
Organism: Stenotrophomonas geniculata ATCC 19374 = JCM 13324; assembly: GCF_001431625.1. Classification (GTDB taxonomy): domain Bacteria; phylum Pseudomonadota; class Gammaproteobacteria; order Xanthomonadales; family Xanthomonadaceae; genus Stenotrophomonas; species Stenotrophomonas geniculata. The sequence continues at coordinate 632 of NZ_LLXT01000015.1, read as the reverse complement.
GAGCTGCCCGATCTGGCGATGGCCCGCGAGTACGGCGAGCGCGTGCTGTATGACAGCGGCGCCGGCAACAGCGGCCACTTCTACATCGACCGCGATGGCAGCGTGGTGCAGTACGTGGCACCGGAACGGGTGGCCCACCACGTGCGCGGCATGAACGCGCATACGCTGGGCATCGAGCTGGTCAACACCGGGCGCTACCCGGACTGGTTCGACAGCCGCCATCAGGCGATGGACGAGGCCTACACCGAGGCACAGCTGGCGGCGCTGGAGGCGCTGCTGCTGGCGCTGGTGGCGCGCTATCCGTCGCTGCGGCGGATTGCCGGGCACGACCAGCTGGATCTGGAGCAGGTGCCGGCCAGCGATGATCCGACGCTGATGGTGGCGCGCAAGCGTGATCCGGGACCGTTGTTCCCGTGGGCGCGGGTGCTGGCGAAGGTGCCGCTGCAGCCTGTTGGGTAAGCGGCAGGGCTGCGCCCTGCACCCGCAGAGGCAACGGCCGAAGCAAGGGCAACAGCAGGATCCCTGGGATGGCGGGGTGGGGCCCGGTGGGGGGGGGGGGGGAAACCCGTCCCCGGGGGCGCGGGCGGGCCCACTCCGGGGCGCACCCCCCCACCCCGCCGCCCCCCCCCCCC
>NZ_LLXT01000014.1 GCF_001431625.1 Stenotrophomonas geniculata ATCC 19374 = JCM 13324 | reverse complement strand
GGGCGAGGGTCATGGCTCGGAAGGGGCTACGGGCAGCAGGAAAAACGTACGGGCGCACGATTCGGGGTTTACGGGCTTCCATTGCCCCCCGGGTGGCGCGCTATGCTCGGCGGCTCAGGGGAGGCGACGCACCGACGGCGCCAAGAGATTGTCATTTGTCCACGCATGCTGAACCGGCGGAAGAGCCACCACACGAGGCCGTGCTGAGCACGGCGCTGGTGCGCGCGTTGCATGCGCTTTTGCCGGAAACGGCCGTGGTCCGCGTCGGCTGGGACGACCCGCAGCTCGGTCGTGGCCAGGGGGGCTGGCCGACAGCGGCTGCCGGAGGTGATGCGGCGGCACCCGGCGCGGGCGATGGCCAGCACGGCTGGGAACATGATGGTGCGCGCCTGCTGTTGTCGGTCGAAGGCGCAGTGCCTTCGCCGGCATGGTGGGGCGTTGCCCGGCAGGCGATGGAGCTGGCGCTGCAGCGCGGCCGCCAGGCCGGCCAGATCAAGGCACTGGAAGAGGCCGAGCGGTTGCAGCAGGCCCTGTTTCAGATTGCAGACCTGGCCGGTGCCGACCTTGAAATGCCCGAGATGCTGCGCCACGTGCATGGTGTGCTGGGCACGCTGATGTATGCCGAGAACTGCTACATCGTCGAATACGACGATGTGCGCGACCAGATCCGGTTCCTGTACTTCGCCGATCAGGTCGATGACTTCGTCGCCGACCCCACGCAGAGCCATGACGCCAGCGAGATGCCGCGCAGCCTGACCGTGGCGCTGCTGCGCCATGGCAAACCGCTCAGTGGTCCCTCGCGCAAACTGCTGGCGCAGGTGATGGAACAGGAGCACGACCCGCAGCGTGGGCCGGAAAGCCTGGACTGGCTGGGCGTGCCGATGCTGCGCGATGGCCGTGTATGCGGTGCCATCGTGGTTCAGAGCTATGAACAGGCGGCCCGCTATGGCGAGGCCGAGCGCGCATTGCTGGGTTTCGTTGCGCAGCATGTGCAGACCGCGATGGACCGGCGCCAGGCGCAGGTGCGGCTGGAGCAGCAGGTAGAGCGGCGTACCCAGGAACTGCAGCGCGCCAACCACAGCCTGCAGGACGAAGTAACCGAGCGGCGTCGCGCCGAACAGCTGCAGACCGCGCTCTATAACATTGCCGAGATGGCGATGTCGGCCGACAGCCTGGCCCAGTTCTACGGACAGGTGCATGGCGTGGTTGGGCGCCTGCTCGACGCACGAAATTTCTACATCGCCCTGGTCAACCCGGCCGGCAACGGCCTGGATTTCGTGTATTCGGTGGACGAGCACAATGCCAGCCGCGCGCCACGGCCCTTCAGCCGGGGCCTGACCGAATACGTGGTGCGCAACCGGCGCCCGCTGCTGGCCTCGCGCGCGCAGATCGATGCACTGCTGGCCAGTGGCGAAGTGCGTGAATCCGGTGCGCGTTCGCACTGCTGGCTGGGCGTACCACTGCTGCGCGACGACGAAGTGGTCGGCGCGATCGTGGTGCAGAGCTACAGCGAGAACAGCATTTTCAGCGTGCATGACCAGCGCCTGCTGACCTTCGTTGCGCAGAACATCGGTACCGGCCTGGCCCGTCAGCGCGACCAGCAGCGGCTGCGTTCGGCGCATGCCGAACTGGAAAAGCGCGTGGAAGAACGTACCCGCGAGCTGGCCGAGGTCAACGAGAAGTTGCTCGGGCAGATTGGTGAACGCCTGCGGGCCGAGCAACGCCTGACCCACCAGGCCATGCACGATGCGCTGACCGGCCTGCCCAATCGCCTGCACCTGCTGGACCGCCTGCAGGATGCGCTGGCACTGGCCAAGCGAGAGGGCGGCCCGGTGTTCGCCGTGCTGTTCCTCGACCTGGACCGCTTCAAGCTGGTCAACGACAGTATCGGCCACGCTGCCGGTGACCGCATGCTGGTGGAAGTGGCCAAGCGCATCGTATCGATGGCCGGTACCGAAGATGTGGTGGCACGGCTCGGCGGTGATGAGTTTGCTGTGCTGCTGCAGTGCCCCCAGGGCCTGGCACAGGCGCTGGACTTTGGCCAGCGCCTGCTGCTGGCGTTGCAGGAGTCGATGTGGATCGCCGGGCGCGAACTGTTTCCGTCCGGCAGCCTGGGCATTGCCCTGTGGAATCCGCGCTACCGCACCGGTGAAGAGCTGCTGCGCGACGCGGACGCAGCGATGTACCGGGCCAAGGCGCAGGGCCATGACCGCTGTGCGATCTTCGACGAGGACATGCGCGAAGAAGCCATGCGCAGCCTGGACCTCGAAGCCGACCTGCGTCGTGCGATCAACAACCGCGATTTCGTGCCGTTCTACCAGCCGATCGTGCGCCTGTCCGATGGCGAGGTGGTGGGCCACGAGGCGCTGCTGCGCTGGCAGCATGAGCGCCGCGGCCTGCTGCTGCCGGGCGCGTTCCTGGAGCTGGGTGAAGAGAGCGGCCTGATCGAACAGGTCGACTGGCTGATCTACGAGCAGGTCATTGCAGGGTTGGCGCAGGGGGGCGACGGCTACGTCTCGGTGAACGTCTCACCCCGGCATTTCCGCTCCGCCGAATTCAGTGACCGCCTGTTCGGCCTGCTCGACAGCTGCGGTGCCGATCCGCGCCGGCTGCGCCTGGAGATCACCGAGGTGGCGCTGCTGGACGATGGCCCGCACACGCTGCGCATCCTGCAGGGGCTGCGCGAGCGCGGCATCCAGGTGCAGCTGGACGATTTCGGTACCGGCTTCTCCGCGCTGTCCTACCTGCACCGTTTCCCGATCAGTACGCTGAAGATCGACCAGAGCTTCATCGCCGGCCTGCATGGACCGGAAGTGCAGAGCACGCGCGCGCTGGTCGAAGGCGTACTGTCGCTGGCGCGCACGCTGGGCATCGAGACCATCGGTGAAGGCATCGAGACCGAGGCGCAGCGGCAGACCCTGCGCGAACTGGGCTGCGATTACGGCCAAGGCTATCTGCTGGGGCGGCCTGCCCCGTGGTCGCACGCGGGGGCCTGAGCCACCGCGTGCGGCTGCATCAACGCAGGGCGGCGCGACGCTTCTCGTCGATCCACTTCGAGGCCTGGGCCGGCTGGTAGTTCTTCATCCACTCCAGCATCGCTTCGATGTCCGAGCCGTACCACAGGTCCTGGCGCTGGTCCGGGTGCAGGAAGCGCTCTTCCACCATGCGATCGATCATGCCGATCAGCGGGGCATAGAAGCCTTCCACATCGAGGAACGCGCACGGCTTGTTGCCGATGCCCAGCTGGCGCCAGGTCAGCATCTCGAAGATCTCTTCCATGGTGCCGAAGCCGCCGGGCAGGGTGACGAAGCCATCGGCGAGGTCGAACATGCGCGACTTGCGCTCATGCATCGAACCGACGATCTCCAGTTCGGTCAGGCCGCGGTGGGCCACTTCCCAGTCGGCCAGCTGACGTGGGATCACGCCGGTCACTTCGCCGCCAGCGGCGAGCACGGCATTGGCCACGGTTCCCATCAGGCCGACGTTGCCGCCGCCATACACCAGGCGCAGGCCGTCGCGGGCGATGCGGTCGCCCAGTGCGATGGCGCGTTCGGTATAGGCCGGCTTGCTGCCAGCGTTGGAACCACAGTACACACAGATCGATTTCATGGATCTTCCTGTCTCTTGGCCGGAAACGAAAACGCCCCGTCGCCGACCGCAGGGCGGTCAGGGACGGGGTGCCCAAGGATTATGAGGCCTTGAGAGGCCTTCTGTAGAGCCGAGCCGCGCTCGGCTGCTCTTCGTTCAGATCGCGGCAAAGGCGCCAGCCGAGCATGGGCTATGCCGGTCGTCCTGACCGGCACCCTTCGGGCCGTCGCCAGCGACGTTGGCAGCGGCTCCTGCCGCTGCCTTCGGCTCTACCGAAGCGGGGGTTACGCCGCCGCCGCCTGCTCGCGGCGCGGGCCTTCACGCAGGGCGCGGCCGACCATGCCCACCAGCAGGTCCAGCTCCTCGCTGTCCATGCCGAAGTGCGGGGTGAAGCGCAGCGAATTCTCGCCACCGTGGATCACGTTGATGCCGTGCTGGCGCAGCCATTCTTCGGTGGAATTGGCGCCATAGCACTTGAACTGCGGCGCCAGCTCGCACGAGAACAGCAGGCCGGTGCCCTGCACCTTGGTGATCAGCCCGCCCAGCTCGTTCTTCAGCTGTTCCAGCTTACGCACGGCCTCGGCACCGCGTTCGGCAATGTTGGCACGCACCTGCGGGGTCAGCTGGGCCAGGGTGGCGCAGGCCACGTCCAGCGCACGCGGGTTGCTGGTCATGGTGTTGCCATAGATGCCCTTGCGGTACAGCTGCGCGGCATGCTCGGTTACCGCCAGCACGGACAGCGGGTACTGCGCGGCGTTGAGCGCCTTGGAATAGGTCTCCATGTCCGGCGGGTCCAGGCCTTCGAAGCCCGGGTAGTCCACCACCGAGAGCACGCCATGCGCGCGCAGGCCGGCCTGGATCGAGTCGAGCAGCAGCAGGCTGCCATGGGCACGGGTCAGTTCACGGGCCACGGCATAGAACGACGGCGGCACCGAGCGGCCGGGGTCGCCTTCGCCCATCACCGGCTCCAGGAACACCGCTTCGATGAACCACTGGTTGCGTGCGGCATCCTCGAACACCTTGCGCAGGCCGGCCTCGTCGTACGGCGCCACGGTGATCACCGAGTCCTCGCCGCGATAGCTGGCCAGGTGCTGCATGTAGCTCTTGCGGCTGGAATCGGAATACAGCGCCGGGCGGTCGGTACGGCCGTGGAAGCTGCCCTTGACCACCACGCGCTTGATCGCGGCGCCGGCGTGGCGCGCGCCGGGGTCGGTCTGCAGCTTGGCGTTGACGTCGGCGATGCGGGCGGCCAGGCCGACGGCCTCGGAACCGGAATTCAGGCACATGAAACGGGCGAACGGGCAGCCGCCACGGCGGTGGCCGATCTCGGCGCGCAGGGCGGTGATGAAGCGCTGCTGCGACAGGCTGGGGGTCATGATGTTGGCCATCACCTGCGGGCGGGCCATCGCCTCCAGCACGGCATCCGGGGTGTGCCCGAAGCCGAGCATGCCGTAGCCGCCGGCGTCGTACAGCACGGCGCCCTTCAGGGTGACCACCCACGGGCCGCGCGCGGCCAGTGCCACGTACGGGGTCACCGCGTCATCGGCATAGAAATTGACGAAACCGTCCTGCATCGCGTCGATCTGCGCCTGTTCGTCCTGCGCCAGCAGCGGCCCCAGGTCGGCCTGCACGCGCGCGAATTCCTCGGCGGCGGCATCCACCGCAGCGATCAGCTGCGGGTGGTTGGCGGACAGGGTGGTCAGGGTGGCATCGTCCAGACCGGAGGTGAGGCGGGTGCCGGGCTGGTTGCGCAGGGGGGCGAGGCGTTCGATGAAGCTCATTGCAGATCTCCTGAAACAATGGGTCGCACGGGTCTTCAAAAGCAAAACGCGCGTCATCACGCGCGCTTGGGGGCAGGCTCGTGCAGCGGACTTCCGGCTCGATGCTAGCACTTGTTTTTTTGCGCGATAACCCCGCAGAAACCTGCTGCATAGCAGCATTTTGCGCGACGTTCGCCGCGAAGCGCGCCGGCTCGCAGACGCTGGACGTACAATGCGCGCCATTGTCGACCTGTTGCCGCCCACTGCCTTGAAGAAGTCCGATTTCCACTACGACCTGCCGGCTGAACTGATCGCGCAGGCACCCTTGGCCGAACGTTCCGCCAGCCGCCTGCTGCTGGTCCCGCCGGCGCCCGATGGCTTCACCGATCTGCAGGTGCGTGATCTGCCATCCCTGCTGCAGCCGGGCGATCTGCTGGTGTTCAACGACACCCGGGTGATCCCGGCGCGCCTGTTCGGGCAGAAGGCCAGCGGTGGCCGCGTGGAGATCCTGATCGAACGCCTGCTCGGCGGCCAGCAGGCCCGTGCCCAGGTCGGCGCCAGCAAGTCGCCGAAGGCCGGCAGCCGCATCGCGCTGGATGCCGGTGGCGAAGCCGAGGTGCTGGGCCGCGATGGCGAGTTCTACGTCCTGCAGTTCCACGTGCCGGAATCGCTGGAACAGTGGCTGCTGCATGCCGGCCGGCTGCCGCTGCCGCCGTACATCCAGCGCGAGCCGGGCGTGGACGACCGCGAGCGCTACCAGACCGTGTTCGCGCGCGAAGTGGGCGCGGTGGCGGCGCCGACCGCCGGCCTGCATTTCGACGAACCGCTGCTGGCCGCGCTGAAGGACAAGGGCGTGGACTTCGGCCATGTCACCCTGCACGTCGGCGCGGGCACCTTCCAGCCGGTGCGCGCCGATGACCTGAAGGATCACGTGATGCACCGCGAGTGGCTGAACGTCGGCGCTGAGCTGGTGCAGCAGGTACGGCGCACGCGCGCGGCCGGCGGCCGGGTGATCGGCGTCGGCACCACCGTGGTACGCGCGCTGGAAAGCGCGATGCGCGATGGCGAGCTGCTGCCGTTCGCCGGTGAAACGCAGATCTTCATCACCCCGGGCTACCGCATCCGCAGCGTCGACGCGATGGTGACCAACTTCCACCTGCCGGAAAGCACGCTGCTGATGATGATCTCCGCGTTCGCCGGCAAGGAAAGGGTGTTCGAGGCGTACCAGCACGCGATCGAGCAGCGCTACCGCTTCTTCAGCTACGGCGACGCCATGCTGCTGTTCCCGCAAGCGGGGTAGGGCGCTGACCTCTGCCTGCTTGTGGTGGGTGCGCACCGTTGGTGCGCACTTGCAGGTGCCTGGAGACCAGGAAAGCCACGCATGGCGTGGCTCTACTGCCGTGCCGTTCAGGCCTGAATGGGCGGTCGAGCCGGTTTTGGGAGACAATGAGCGACTATTTGCCTGAACGACCGCTCCATGTCCCGATTGCAGTTCCAGCTCCAGACCCGCGACGGCCGTGCCCGCCGTGGTCGCCTGACCTTCCCGCGTGGCACGGTGGAAACGCCGGCCTTCATGCCGGTGGGGACCTATGGCTCGGTCAAGGGCATCCTGCCGGACCAGGTGCGCGCGCTGGGCGCCGAGATCATCCTCGGCAACACCTTCCACCTGTACCTGCGCCCGGGCCTGGACATCATCGCCGACCACGGCGGCCTGCACGGCTTCTGCCGCTGGGATGGCCCGATCCTGACCGACTCCGGCGGCTTCCAGGTGTTCTCGCTGGCCCACCGTCGCAAGATCACCGAGCAGGGCGTGACCTTCGCCTCGCCCACCGACGGCGCTCGCGTGTTCCTGGGCCCGGAGGAGAGCATGAAGATCCAGAAGGTGCTCGATTCGGACGTGGTGATGATCTTCGACGAGTGCACCCCGTACCCGGCCACCGAAGACGTCGCCCGCCGTTCCATGGAACTGAGCCTGCGCTGGGCGCAGCGCAGCCGCAACGCGCATGACGAGCTGGGCAACGACGCGGCCCTGTTCGGCATCGTCCAGGGGGGCGTGCACACCGACCTGCGCAGCCGCTCGGCCGAGGCCCTGCAGGCGATCGGCTTCGACGGTTACGCCATCGGCGGCCTCGCCGTGGGCGAGCCGGAGCACGAGCGCAATGCCATGCTCGACCACCTGGACCCGGAGCTGCCGGGTGACCGCCCGCGCTACCTGATGGGCGTGGGCCGGCCGGAAGACCTGGTCGAGGGTGTCGCACGTGGCGTGGACATGTTCGATTGCGTGATGCCCACCCGCAACGCGCGCAACGGCCACTATTTCACCTCGTTCGGCACCGTCCGCATCCGCAACTCGCAGTACGCGCGCGACATGGATCCGATCGAGCCCGGCTGCGGCTGCGTGGCCTGCACCGGTGGCTACACCCGTTCCTACCTCCGCCACCTGGACCGCTGCAACGAGATGCTGGCGCCGATGCTGGGTACCCTGCACAACCTGTTCTATTACGAAAAGCTGATGGCCGACATCCGTGCGGCCATCGAAGCGGGAACCTTCCTGGCCTTCCGTGAGTCTTTCTACGCGGCACGCGGGGCGGTCGCGCCGCCCCTGTAAACCGAGTACCCCCCTGCCAAACGGCCCAAGGACGAACGCCCGGGGCCGTGGCATACTTCAAGGCTGACCCAGATCCGCGGTCGACACCCCGTGCCCGTGAAAGGGCCGGAGCGCCGCCCAACCAAAGGACCAACGATGAACCTGCTTGCTTTCCTGATTCCCGCCGCCCACGCCCAGGCCGCCGGCGGCCAACCGCAGGGCATGGGCCTGACCACGCTGCTGTTCCCGGTCATCCTGATCGCCATCATGTACTTCCTGATGATCCGCCCGCAGATGAAGCGGCAGAAGGAGCACAAGGCCATGCTGGAGAAGATCAAACGTGGCGATGAAGTGCTGACCAATGGCGGCATCGCCGGCATCGTCACCGACATCGGCGACAACTTCATCACCATCGAAGTGGCTGACAACGTGCGCATCCGCGTGCAGAAGGGCGCTGTCGGCAACGTGCTGCCGGCCGGTACCCTGAAGTCGGCCCAGTAAGCCACTCCCTTTCCGATGCACAACCGCGGCGCCGGGGATGGCGCCGCGCGGGACCCAAGCAATGCTCGAATTTCCACGCTGGAAGTACGTCGTCATCCTGATCGTACTGGCGCTCAGCGCGCTGTACGCGCTGCCCAACATCTACCAGAAGGACCCGGCCGTCCAGATCACCGCCAACCGTGGCGGACAGGTCGACGACGCGCTGCGCGACCGTGTGCTGGCCGACCTGAAAAAGGCCGGTGTGGACGCCCTCGGTGCCGAGAAGGAAGGGGAGAGCCTGATCGTCCGCCTGCCGGACCTGAAGGCGCAGTCCGCTGCCAGCGACGCCCTGCGTGACACCGTCGGCGAGAAGTACACCGTGGCCCTGAACCTGGCCTCGACCGTGCCGGACTGGCTGGCCAACCTCGGCGGTCGCCCGATGGTGCTGGGCCTGGACCTGCAGGGCGGCGTGCACTTCGTGCTGCAGGTCGACCAGAAGGCCGCGCTCGACAAGCGCCTGGATGCTTACACCGAAGACGTGCGCAGCACCCTGCGCGACGCCCGCATTCCGTACCAGTCGGTGGAACGCCGTGCTGACAACAGTATCGTGGCCAACCTGAGCCCGTCCGCCGGTGACGACGCCGCGCAGCGTGCCCGCACTGCCCTGGTCAAGGCGCAGCCGACCCTCGGCTACGACGTCAGTGGCAATCGCATCACGGTGACCGTGCCGGAAACCGAGATCACCCAGATCGCCAACGGCGCCATCGAGCAGAACATCAACACCCTGCGCAACCGCGTGAACCAGCTGGGCGTGGCCGAGCCGATCATCCAGCGCCAGGGTGCCGACCGCGTGGTCGTGCAGCTGCCGGGCGTGCAGGACACGGCCGAAGCCAAGCGCATGATCGGCGCCACCGCTACCCTCGAGTACCGCGCGGTGGTTGACGGCAATGCACAGGACGCCATCAACTCCGGCCGCATTCCGCCGGAAGCGAAGGTCTACCAGCGTCGTGATGGCGGTGGTCCGGTCCTGCTGAACAAGCGCGTGATCGTCACCGGTGACCAGATGGTCGGCGCGCAGGCGGTGACCGATTCGAACAGCGGTTCTCCGGCGGTCAGCGTGACGCTGAACAATGTCGGCGGCCAGCGCATGTTCGACTTCACCAGCGCCAACGTGAACAAGCCGATGGCGGTGGTCTACACCGAGCGCGTACCGACCGTGACCGTTGTCGACGGCCAGGAAGTGCGTGGCTTCAAGGTCAACGAGGAAGTGATCTCGGTGGCCAACATCAACGGCGTGTTCGGCAAGAACTTCCAGACCACCGGCCTTCAGAAGAAGGAAGCCGAGGACCTGGCCAAGCTGCTGAAGTCCGGCTCGCTGGCCGCGCCGATGGACTTCGTCGAAGAGCGCGTGGTCGGCCCGAGCCTGGGTGCCGAGAACGTCAAGAACGGTATGCGCGCGGTGGTGTTCGCATTCCTGTTCACCCTGGTGTTCTTCAGCGTCTACTACCGTATGTTCGGCGTGATCACCTCGATCGCGATGCTGTTCAACCTGCTGATCGTGGTGGCGGTGATGTCGCTGTTCGGCGCGACCATGACCCTGCCGGGCTTTGCCGGCCTGGCGTTGTCGGTCGGCCTGTCAGTGGACGCCAACGTGCTGATCAACGAGCGTATCCGTGAAGAACTGCGTGCCGGCGTGCCGGGCAAAACCGCGATCGTGACCGGTTACGAGCGTGCTTCGGGCACCATCCTCGACGCCAACCTGACCGGCCTGATCGTCGGTGTGGCGCTGTTTGCATTCGGTACCGGTCCGCTGAAGGGCTTCGCGCTGACCATGATCATCGGTATTTTCGCCTCCATGTTCACCGCGATCACCGTGTCGCGTGCGCTGGCGACGCTGATCTACGGCCGTCGCAAGAAGCTCCAGAACGTGGCCATCTGACGGGACGACACGCACAATGAAACTGTTTCCGCTGCACATCCTCCCGAACGACACCAAGATCGACTTCATGCGCTGGCGCCATGTCGCCATGGCAGTCACCATCGTGGTGTTCCTGGCGTCGATCAGCATCATCGCGTTCAAGGGCTTCAACTACGCGCTGGACTTCACCGGCGGCACCCTGATCGAAGCCCGCTTCGACAAGGCGGTGGACGTCGAGCAGGTCCGCACCAAGCTCGAGCAGAATGGCTTCGACGGCGCCCAGGTACAGAGCGTCGGTGGCAACACCGACCTGCTGATCCGCCTGGCGCCACACGGCGAGCATGCTCCGGGCACGGGTGCTGCCGCCACCGAAGACAAGGCTACCGCTGCCGCTGTAGTGAAGGCACTGTCCACGGCTGATAATCAGGCAACCGTACTGCGCAACGAGTTCGTCGGCCCGCAGATCGGCAAGGACCTGGCGATGAATGGCCTGTACGCCACCATCTTCATGTTGGCCGGCTTCCTGATCTACATCGCCGTGCGCTTCGAATGGAAGTTCGCGGTCACCGCCAGCATCGTGGCCATGTTCGACCTGATCGTGACGGTGGCTTACGTGTCCCTGCTGGGCCGTGAGTTCGACCTGACCGTGCTGGCCGGCCTGCTGTCGGTGATGGGCTTTGCGATCAACGACATCATCGTGGTCTTCGACCGCGTCCGCGAGAACTTCCGCAGCCTGCGCGTGGACTCGATGGAAGTGCTGAACCGTTCGATCAACCAGACGCTGTCGCGTACGGTGATCACCGCGGTGATGTTCTTCCTGTCGGCACTGGCCCTGTACATGTACGGCGGCAGCTCGATGGAAGGCCTGGCCGAGACGCACATGATCGGTGCGGTGATCGTGGTGCTGTCCTCGATCCTGGTGGCGGTGCCGATGCTGACGATCGGTTTCCTGCGCGTGAGCAAGCAGGACCTGCTGCCGAAGGCGAAGGACGTCGAGGCCCTGGCCCGTCGCCCGTAAGCGTTCGCGCTGCACGCAATTCACAGAGAACCCCGCGCAAGCGGGGTTTTTTGTTGGCAGGGCTTGCAGCCCTGCACCTGCAGAGGCAACAGCAACAGCAACAGCAACAGCGGGCATTCCGTGGATTGGTGGGGCGGTGTCGGAGTGCGGGGGCGCCGCAAGTACGTCCCTGTAGGCTTGGCAGCCGCAT
>NZ_LLXT01000013.1 GCF_001431625.1 Stenotrophomonas geniculata ATCC 19374 = JCM 13324 | reverse complement strand
TGGCCGAGGGCGGGATGACATCCTCGGCAGGTTCGGCCATGGATGCTGAAGGGCGGCAGGTCGGCCTGAGCCTGGCGGCTGCGGTAGGGCCGGCGTTGGGCGGCAATCGGCAACGGAAACCGGACGAGCTGGTTTACTGTCGGGGGGAGGGCTGGGCCCTGTTCCGGGAGACGCCCTAACCCCGTGGGGGCTTGGCCGCGGCACCCTTGCCGCGGCCAAGCCCCCACGGGTTTACGGCGTCTCCCGCAACCGGGCCCACCCCGCCTCCCCACAGGAAACCAGCTTCTGCCGTTGCCGTTGCCGTTGCCGGCCAGCGGCCGGCACTACCGCAGGTGCCGGGCACAGCCCGACCTGACGCCCTTCAGCATCCATGTCCGAATGTGGCGAGTATCTCCACCCGCACACGCCTAGACTGGCGCCATGGACACCGCCCTCGCCCTCGACACCGCCGCCTGCGACCGCGCCCGCCTGGCCCGCGACGCACGCTTCGACGGCGTGTTCTTCACCGCCGTGCGCAGCACCGGCATCTACTGCCGCCCGGTGTGCCCGGCACCGCCACCGAAGCCGCGCAACATCACCTACTACCCGACCGCCGCTGCGGCCGCCGCCGCCGGCTACCGTCCATGCCTGCGCTGCCGCCCCGAGTTGGCACCGCAGGCACAGCAGGCATTGGCCGGGCAGACCGTGCAGCGCGCCCTCGCCCTGATCCATGGCGGCTTCCTGCAGGAGCAGCCGGTTGCCGACCTCGCGCAGAAGATCGGCCTCAGCGCGCGCCAGCTGCAGCGCCTGTTCGTTGAACACCTGGGTGCGACGCCGGGGCAGATCCACGCCACCCATCGCCTGCTGCTGGCCAAGCAGCTGCTGACCGAGACCACGCTGCCGGTGACCGATGTTGCGCTGGCCGCCGGCTACAACAGCCTCCGCCGCTTCAATACCGCCTTCCTGCAGGGCTGCGGCATGGCGCCGACGGCGCTGCGTCGCCAGCACCAGCCGCTGGCCGCCGATGACGGCTGCCTGGTACTGCGCCTGGTGTACCGTCCACCGCTGGATTTCCCGCGCATGCTGGCCTTCCTGCGCAAGCGCAGCCTGCCCGGCATCGAACTGATCGGCGAAGACAGCTACCAACGCGTGCTGGGCACGCCGGAGCGCCCCACCCTGCTGCGCGTCACTGCCGACCCGAAGCGCCCGGAACTGCGCCTGCAGCTGGGCGCGGTCGATCCGCGCCTGATCCCCGACATTGTGCGCCGCGTGCGCCGCGTATTCGATCTGGATGCCGACCTGCAGCAGGTGCATGCCGCGTTGGGCGAAGAACCGCTGCTGGCGCGTGGCATCGCCGAGCGCCCCGGGCTGCGCGTGCCCGGCGGCTGGGATGGCTTCGAGGTGGGCGTACGCGCCGTGCTCGGACAGCAGGTCAGCGTGGCCGCAGCCACCACCTTCGCGCGGCGCCTGGTCGATGCCTATGGCGCGCACCTGCCGGGCATGCCATCGGACTTCGATCGCCAGTTCCCCGCGCCCGAGGTGCTGGCTGAGGCGCCGCTGGAATCGATCGGCCTGCCGCGCACCCGCGCCGCCACCGTGCGTGCGCTGGCCGCTGCCTGCGCCAGCGGCCAGCTCGACTTCGGGCCCGGTCAGGCACTGGAGGAATTCGTTGCGCGCTGCGTGGCACTGCCCGGCATCGGCCCGTGGACCGCGCAGTACATCGCCCTGCGCGGACTCGGCCAGCCCGATGCCTTCCCCGCCGGTGACCTGGTGCTGCAGCAGGTCCTCGGCCACGCCCAAGGCCAGCGCCTGAGCGAGCGTGCGACCGAAGCACGCTCGCAACCGTGGCGCCCGTGGCGCGCCTACGCCGTGCTGCACCTGTGGCACCTGTCCGGCACTTTCGTTGGAGAACCGACATGACCCTGTTGTTCGATCGTTTCGACAGCCCCATCGGCGTGCTGACCATCGCCGGTGACGAGCGTGGCCTGTCACATGTGCTTTTCCCCGAAAACCGCCATCCGGCCCGCGGACGCGATGACTGGCACTACGCGCCGGATGCGCTGCCGGAAGCGCGCGAACAGCTGCTGCAGTTCCTGCACGGCGAGCGCAACAGCTTCGACCTTGTGCTGGCGCCGCGTGGCACGCCGTTCCAGCTGCGTGTGTGGCAGGCGCTGGCGCTGATTCCGTTCGGCCAGACCTGGAGCTACCTGCAGCTGGCGCAGCATCTGGGCCAGCCCAGTGCGACCCGTGCGGTCGGCGCTGCCAACGGCCGCAACCCGCTGCCGATCATCCTGCCCTGCCATCGCGTGATCGGCAGCAACGGTGCACTGACCGGCTTTGGTGGCGGGCTGGAAACCAAGGCTGCACTGCTGCGGCTGGAACAGCGCCAGGCACCGCTGTTCGCCTGAGAGGGCTGGCCGGGCTGCGCCCGGCACCCGCAGAGGCAACGGCAAGGTCAAGAGCCAATACAGCTCCGATTTTCTACGCGTTGGGTGGGGCGGTATGGGTGGGCAGGACACGCCGTAAACCCATCCATGGGGGCTCGATGGCGCCATCCATGGCGCCAACGGTCCTGCCCACCCACACCGCCCCACCTCCGACAGATTCCCGCGGCGGTGGGTAGGTGTCGACCTTGGTCGACACGGTAGATCCACGCCATGCGTGTATGGAAGCGTCTGTAAACTGTCTGGAGAAAAGCCCCCTTCTTGTTGAAGGGGGCGCGCCGACAGGCGCGGGGATAAGGAAAAATGCGCGGACACGGCGCGCGATAGTGCGCATAGTGCGCCGTGTCTTGGGCGCGTCATTACCTCGCACTATCATGGACGGATGACTTCCGTACGCCTGACCTGCGCGCTGGCGCTGCTGCTGCCATTGGCCGCCTGCACCACCGCGCCCCCCCCTTCCGCCTCTGTTCCCACCACTGTTGCAACGGCTGCACCGCCGAAGCTGCTGCTGATCTCGATCGACGGCCTGCGCGCCGATGCGCTGGATCGCGGCCTGACACCGAATCTGCAGCGACTGATCGACGGCGGGGTACGCGCGCGCTGGATGACGCCTTCGTACCCGTCGCTGACCTTCCCCAACCACTACACCATCGTCACCGGCCTGCGCCCGGACCACCACGGCATCGTCAACAACAGCATGGACGATGCAACCCTGGGCCGTTTCGAACTGAGCAACCGCGACGCGGTCACTACCAGCGGCTGGTGGGGTGGCGAACCGATCTGGGTCGGCGCCGAGAACGTCGGCGTGCGCACCGCCACCACCTCGTGGCCGGGCAGCGAGTCGGAAATCCGTGGCGTGCGCCCCAGCCAGTGGCGCGTCTACGATGGCAAGGAACCACTGGAGCAGCGCGCCGGCATCGTGCTCGACTGGCTGGCGCAGACCGATGCCGATGCACCGCGCCTGACCACGCTGTACATGGAACACGTGGACAAGGCAGGCCACAACTACGGCCCCGAGTCGAAACAGTACGCCGACGCCATCGTGCGCGCCGACCAGATCGTCGGCCAGGTGCTCGATGGACTGCAACAGCGCGGCCTGGTCGCGACCACCAACATCATCGTGGTCTCTGACCACGGCATGGCCAGTGTCGCCGACGGCCACGTGATCGCCACCGAATCGATGGCCAATCCGGCCATCGCGCGCAATGTCAGCCAGGGCCAGTCGGTGGGCTTCGCGCCGGTCGCCGGCCGCGAAGCGGAAGCCGAACGCGCCCTGCTCGGCCGCCATACGCACTACGAGTGCTGGAAGAAGGAGAACCTGCCGGCGCGCTGGCACTACGGCACCCATCCGCGGGTTCCGGCCATCGTCTGCGCCATGGATGAAGGCTGGGACGCCCTTCACCAGGAGAAGATCGCCAAGCGCGCGAAGCAGGATCGAGGTTCGCATGGCTACGACAACGCCCTGCCCTCCATGCGCGCGGTGTTCGTGGCCAGCGGGCCGTCGTTCCGCCAGGGTCTGGTGATCGATGGCTTCGACAACGTCGACGTCTACCCGCTGCTGGCGCACCTGCTGCAGGTGCCGGCCGCGCCGAACGACGGCAATCCGGAAACGCTGAAGAAGACCCTGCGCTGATCTACATTTCATCACCAGCTGATGTAGCGATATCCAGCACAGCATTTGACGGTACCAAGCAGGAATCCTGCTTGGTACCGTCAGTAGACGCGCGCCTCCGCCATTTGGTTGCAACCTCGCTTCAATTTAATCAGAAGCAAAGAAGCGCAAGGCACCGGAGATGGCAAGGGTCATCACAAATCCTCATCAAATTACTTCGTAGAAGTTCGCATGAGAAATCGCTCACTATCTAACTACGTAAGAAAGCCCTCGTTTCACTTCCCCTTCAATGTATTTGTACTTGCTTCTAATCTGCGTTCCGTCGCTACGCTTTACAGTAACTACTTCATTACGTCCGAACCTTCCGGAGCTCGGAGCGAGGAATGGCGCAGACCTCACGAGCAATTGACCAAACTCGTCACGGAAGTTCGGCGGAAATAGCATCGATTGCCCAAAAGCTCCCACACCGATAGCCTCATTCATTCGCTTGATGATCTGAACGTGCTGAAGTACAAGTTCTCCAGGGTTTCGACATACAGCGTCAAGCGCAAAGATCAGCAGCGCATCAAGATCTTCCGATGGGACCTCGCCTTCCAAGTCAAGGCCTGCGCCCTCAGCAGCCTCCGCGACCAACTTTCGAGCATCTTCTCGGTTCTCACCGCGAAGCATGGAATCCACTAGAACGAAGATTACACGTCCATCAAACTTTCCGCGCCCTTCTCTCAGATAGGGGGCAAACAAATCGCGCAACGCAACCAGCGATGAATTCGCCACCCCTCCCATGATGATGGCCAAAGCAACCAGGAGCCGATGCCCGTCGCCTCGCTTGACATTTTCAAGGAGGGCTGCACTCCGAAATAGAGGTCCTGCATACTCACTTACAGTAGAAGAAAGCGACCTAAAGGCTGCCATCCCCAGAACTTCAGCGGGGCTGACCTCATGCCCAATTGATTCATTAGACGCATACTCGAGAAATCCATCAATTGCCGAGTCGGAGCCATGGTGATATGAGAAAACATCAAACACTGCGGCAGAGCAGTCCTCCGAGCTCAAGCGCTCCTTATCAAAGGAGTTTTCTGAAATCGGACATTTCGCTTCATCCGCCATTTTGAAGGCTTTTAGAATTGAGCGAACTTTTTCTTCCCCCGACTCAAAGCGAAGGGAGTGCTCCAAGACAAGCGATGGCATCACCCTGGCGGAGGCACACCCCATCGCCAACTGAAGACTCTTTTGAGCTTCCGATTTCTGCCCAAGAAAATCAAGAGCTAATGATCGAGTTGCATATGCCATCTGCAAAAAACCTGACTCCATATCACCCAACTTCGATCCTGACAACTGCGAGATAACCGACTCGCAAATCTGAGAAGCTCGACTAAGCTGGGGCGGCTTCATATTCATTAACGCGCTACTAAGATTAATTGATGCCTGGAAGTACCATTGAGAACGCTTTTCAGGGCACTCCGAACTGGTCTCACCTAACAACTCCTCGAGTACGACCATCGCCTCGTCCGCTCGCCCCGCACGCAGCAGGCTGCTACCAAGCCTAGATCGACCTGTCAGATAAAGATCACGCTGATTAACACGACTGATTGCTGACGCTTTCTCCAACCTCAGCGCAGCTGCGTCATAGTCATCCAAAAAATAGAGGCATGACCCCAAATAAAAATCCAAGAGAAGCTGCTCATCAGGCTCAACGCTGCCGCCCTCGAATTCGACAAATGCCTGAGCCGCCTCTCTAAACTTCCTTTGCCTGAACAAATCTATTGCATAATCCCTCAGGGAGTTAGATCCCTTTTCAACCTCAAGAAGCCATGCCTCCGAAAGGGCCAACTCAATAATCTTATTCTTAATACGCAGGGAGCTATTTCGAAGCGACCCACATATACCAGAGAGATAGAGCTTACTCCTAACCAAATCAGAGACAGACGCCCCCTTTCCGTAGTGAATTGACATCAACCCCTCGCGGACGTCACGATCCGTCTGAGCTATTATTCTCATGTGATCGACGGGAGGCCTATCAAATCGATCAAGATACAGTTTTTCGACGATCGCCCTCACATCGACGACGTCACCAGCCAAAAGATGCCTTTCAACCTCGGAAGATATATCCCAGGTCATCCGAGGATTACCGGAAGCCCACTCATATATTTCATTTACAACACTTGCAGAAAATTTAACGCCAGACTTATCAATTAACTCTTGAGTCTGCTCACAAGTAAAATCCTCCAGGTATATTTTCTCACCAATATTAAATGGAGAAATGGACCTATCTCGTATTATTTCAGATGGCTCAGCAACCCCAGAAAGGACGTACGTCAACCTTTCAAACTCAGGGAAATTTGTTCTCCCCGAGAAATAGGTACTGCGAATATGCGAAAATACTCTATCCGAATAAGCGGTCCTGGTAATCGCATCAATTTCATCGATACAGATCACAATCTTCCCGGAAAAACCCCCAAGGAGATATCTCAATTCGACTTCATGCTCCTTGTGCGGAAGAAGAAGTGAAGTCGCCCTCCGCGCGTCAAGGATTTTCTGAGCCGCTACGGAAAACCTATCAGGATAGCCATCGATACAAACGTCAATCAGCGCTCTAAAGAAAGACCTAAGGTCAGGCTGTGAATTTGATGCATCAAAATAGCAGAAGCTGCAATCTGCCCCCTCATATTTTCGCTTCGCATTCAAGAGAAGATTTGTCTTCCCCATCTGACGCGCAACCAAAACATATCCAGGCCGCCCCATTTCTTCAATTATCTGAATTATCTGAGAGTCGGCCGGCCTCTCAACATAGAGGTGCGCTGGGATTATAGTCCTTGGCCTCAACTTAGCCTCAATCACGACACACTCCCAATGCAAACAACCCCATCGACTGGAGCAACCTCACCAAATCGTACGTACTCACGGAGCATTTTTTTTAGCTCTCTGGGATTCCCTGCAGATCTGGCCACCAGCGCATTCCGATCACACCCTTTTAGACCCGGAAGTGCCTCACAAGCAATTTCAAAGAGTGCCAGCAGTTCAGCGTCACTCCACGGAACGAATTCAACCAACTGAACTTTCTCCATAAATTTATCTCGCCCGTCCAGAAGATCGAAATCAGGATGATAAATAGAGGAGATGAAAAATCTTAATCCTCTCCTCCCTCTTTGCGAGACAGCAACAAGAAGGTCAAAGGCAAGAGAAAGAAGTGAATTGATAGTGGACCGGCCATTGCCAATTGGAACCTCATCAATTGAAACGACTACGGTAACCGGACCATTGGCAACGGAAACCAGACTATTAACTAGGACCTGATAAGGGGAATCCGACTCTGCCACTGCCTGCACGTATCCAAACTGGCGTAGAGTATCGAGCATCTCTGCCACAATCTCCGTCCTCGAATCGTCCGAAAAGCACTGCGCAAGACACACTTCGACGGTCTTTTCATACTGGCTGGCGCTAAGCCGCCGAAGAGCGCAAGTCTTACCTGCCCCAGAGGGACCGGCCACCCAAACACTCCCAAGCTTTGAGCAAGCATTAAGCTCCTGATCCGCTGCACGCTCCAAGTAAAATTTCTCAACACTTGGATCGTAAAAATCAAAGAGCGCCTCAGTTGGATCTATCAAGTACTGATTTTTAGATACAGCGACCTGACCAGTCCCTTTAAATATCTCCGCCGAGAAAAAGTCGACAATGAAATCATGACTCGGATGATCCAGCCCACTCGGCTTGACAATTGTCGAATGATTAGTGCCCGGAATCCGCTTTGAATTCTGAAAGTATCTACCAGCAGAAGCCGAAGACACTATTGGCTTAAAATCAGGGAGAAATTTGAGAAGAAAAATGGAGTGATGTTCAATAGCCTCAACACCAAAGAAGGACCCTGCAGGCCGCCTTTCCAGGAAGCGCATGAATCTTCTATCTAACTCCTCCAAAGCCTGACTACCAGGCCGAAGATCCTGCCCCACTCTGTTTCTGAAGAATCCAGCGAAGGCGCTCAGGGATTTTGCATAATCCGAGCCTAGAGATGGCGACGCAATCAACGCCAGGCCGATCTTGTGGCTCTCAAATTCATCGGAATAGTAGTCAACCATATGGCGCACAACAATTCCGCCCAGACTGTGACATATGAACGCAATATGCTTTTTTTCTATAGGCGCACGCCGACCGTTTGAATCAACTCGCTTAAGCGATGCCATCAGCTCCGCAGCGCAATCCGAGATCCCGTAGTTTCCGCTCGACAAGCTCGTGTGGTACGTCCCCATGAAAAGGGAGCAACTTGGAACTCGCTGATCCTGAAGTAAAAGATCGGGCCACATCACATTGCCGTCGCTCCAGCATGATTCCGGGCTTGAAAAGAAGCCATGCACAAATATAACAACGAGGTCAGAATCCTCTTCATAGTGATACCACCCGCTAGAAATCTTCTTGTGACTCACGTCCCTAGCCTTCCTTGCAATACCACACCTGTAGTTTAGCCATGACGTGCATCCACGCAGATAACACACCAAGCCCCATGCAAGAACGTTAACTCTTACTGATCACGCATTCAAGAAGATGGTTCTCATTGAGCCGTTCTTCGAATAGAGGCGGTTACTCTCTCGGGCATAAAAAAACGCGGCGCCAGGCGCCGCGTTTTTCGTTGAACCGGTCTGGGCCGGATCAGGCCTTGGCGACGGCCTTCTTCGCCACAGCCTTCTTCGCCGGAGCCTTGGCCACGGTCTTCTTGGCAACCGGAGCGGCGGCGCCTACGGCGACCTTGCTCGCGGTGTGCGAACGGGCGTTGCCGTAGCTGGCGTTGTAGCGCTTGCCCTTGGCGGTCTTGCGGTCACCCTTACCCATGTCTTCAACTCCTCAAATGTGAAATCTGGTTACCCCGTACTGACACGGGTTCGGCGGGGCCGCCTTGCTGGGCGCCCCCGCGCACGATCGAAAATCCTATCACGGAGCGCCTAGTGCGCGCAGCTGGCGTCGTGCACGTGACCGTGGTTGAGGCGCAGGTTGACCAGGTGGGCCACACCCACCAGCAGGCCGCCGACGGTCATCACCACCGCGTGCGGCACCGCATTGTGGTGCAACGGGTCGTACAGCACGCCGGCCCACAACGCGACCAGGCCGGGAATCAGGAAGCCCAGCGCACGCAGCGCACCGTGGCGACGGTAGCCCCAGACCAGGCTGAACAACCCCAGCAGGGTCACGAACACCACCAGCGCCTGTTCCACGCCGTCGCTCAGCCAGAACGACAGGCCCAACGAGGGCGCTGCGGCCAGCAGCACCGGAATCACCGCGCAATGCACCGCGCACAGCATCGAACCAGTGGCGCCGAAACGGTCGAGCAGGTGGCGCAGGCGTGAGGACAGGGACATGACTTCCAGCAGGGTCGGCGAATCGTTATGGAATAATATAACATCCCTTCCCGACCCGCACGGTTTCCCTCCCCCTGTCCCGCTGACGGGATTCGTGCGCCCAGCGATTGATACAGTGTAACAAAGGACCCACCGATGCCCGCCCGTACCCCGCGGTTGAAGCCGCATTCCCTCGCCCTGGCCCTGAGCGCCCTGCTTCCGACCGTTGCTTTCGCCGCCAGCGAAGACAATTCCCATCGTGACCGCCACCTGACTGAACTGTCGTCGGTGCAGGTCACCGCGTCGCCGCTGCAGGGCGACGCAGAATCGCTGGCACGCCCGGTGGAGGTTCTGGCCGGTGAACGCCTGGACGAGCAGAAGGCCGGCACCCTCGGCGATACCGTGGCCAAGCTGCCCGGCGTACAGAGCACCTTCTTCGGTCCCGGTGTCGGCCGCCCGATCATCCGCGGCCAGGAAGGTCCACGCGTAGCCGTGCTATCCAACGGCATGGGCAACATGGATGCCTCCACGGTCAGCGCCGACCATGCCACCAGCATCGAGCCGTTCCTGGCCGACCAGATCGAAGTGCTGAAGGGTCCGGCCACGCTGCTGTTCGGCAGCGGCGCCATCGGTGGTGCGGTCAATGTGGTCGATGGCCGCATCGCGCGCGAACTGCCGGAGCGCCCGTTGAGCGGCCGCGCAGAACTGCGCGGCAATTCGGTGAACAACGAACGCAGCGGCATGTTCCGCCTCGATGGCGTCAGCGGCAATGTCGTGCTGCACGTGGATGGCCTGGTCCGCAATGGCGATGACTACCGCATCCCCGGTTATGCAGTGATCGACAGCCTTGAAGATCATCATGACCACGATCACGACCATGACGCGGCCGAGGGTGAAGAGCCGCGTCGCGGCCGCCTGGACAACAGCTCGATCCGCACCCGCGCCGGTGGCGTCGGCGCAACGTGGCTGGGCGACGGCGGCTACTTCGGCGTATCGGCCAGCACCTACCGCACCAACTACGGTATTCCCAATGGCGCGCACGTGCACGCCGATGGTGATGATCATGGCCATGACCACGGCCACGACCATGGCGATGAAGAAGAAGGCGGCGACGAGCACGACGTGCGCATCGACATGGTGCAGAACCGCTTCGAGACCAAGGCCGGCATCTACAACCCGGTCTCGTTCCTGAAGAACATCAACGCACGCGTGGCCTACACCGACTACGAACACGTGGAACTGGAAGCCGGCACGCCGTCCACCCGCTTCACCAACCGCGGCATCGAGGCGCGTCTGGAAGCGGTACAGCAGCAGATCGGCGGATGGGACGGCGCCTTCGGCCTGCAGTTCGGCAACAGTGATTTCGGCGCCAAGGGCGAAGAGGCGTTCGTACCGGATACCGGCACGAAGAACATCGGCCTGTTCGTGCTGCAGGAAAAGCAGTTCGGCCCGTTCAAGCTGGAACTGGGCGGCCGCCACGACCAGGTCAAGCTGGACCCGACCGGTGACTACCGCCGCCGCACCTTCGGCGCCACCAACCTGTCTGCGGCCGGTATCTGGAAGCTCAACGACGCTGTTGATCTGCGCATCGGCGTGGACAGCTCCGAGCGTGCACCGACCAACGAAGAGCTGTATGCCGCCGGCGCGCATATCGCCACCCGCTCGCTGGAAATCGGCGACGCCAACCTGAAGACCGAGCGCGGCCAGCGCGTGGAACTGGGCATCCACACCCACAGCGAGCGCCTGGACTTCTCCGCGTCGGTCTACCAGACCAAGTTCAAGGACTTCATCTACCTGGCCGAAACTGGCATCACCGAGGGCCTGCCGGTGCGCACCTGGACGCAGCAGGACGCGGTGTTCCGCGGCGCCGAGGCCGAAGCGCTGGTGCACCTGTTCGAGGGTGGCGCCGGTGACTGGGATCTGCGCCTGTTCGGCGACTACGTGAAGGCCAAGCTGGATGGCAGCGGCAGCCGCAACCTCGACATCGCCGTGCCGCACGGCGACCACAACCACAATTACAACGTGGAACTGGCCAACACCGGCTACCTGCCGCGTATCGCCCCGGCCCGCGTCGGCGCCGACCTGCGCTGGTCGAAGGACGGCTGGCGCGCCTCGGTCGGTGCGGTGCGCTACAGCCGCCAGAAGGACGTCGCGCAGAACGAAGCACCGAGCGATGGCTACACCCTGGTCGATGCGCACCTGGCCTACCGCTGGGATCGCAACGCCAGCAACAGCTACGAAGTCTTCCTGGATGGCAGCAACCTGACCAACCGCGAAGTGCGTCCGCATACCTCGCTGCTGCGCGACTACTCGCCGCTGCCGGGCCGTGGTGTCGCATTCGGCATCCGCGCGTTCTTCTGATCGCGTAGGGCGGGGTCGGATCCCACGGGGGCCTTCGGGCCCCCGTTTTCATTTCGATCCGCACCATCACACATTCGTCACAAAGATGTGCGTACCACAACAAGCGGACAATCCCGTCACTCAAAGTCTCGCCAATCGGACATTTTTGTCCGAACATAATTCCATGACTGCCCAACGTGCCGATGCTGCTGCCCGCCGTGCCCTCATCCTCGACGCCGCCGATCATGTGTTCGGCCAACACGGTGTCACCGCCCCGCTGGACCTGGTGGTCGAACGCGCCCAGGTGGGCCGCGCCACCCTGTACCGCAACTTTCCCGACCGCACCGCGCTGATCCAGGCACTGCTGCAGCGTACGGTCGACCGCATCCGGCGCCAGGTCGAACAGCTCGGCGACCGCGACGATGCCCTGTTCGAGGTGTTCGAGGGCATGGCCCAGCGCATCATCGATTCACCTGCCTTGGCCGACTACTGGCGCGCAGTGGATTCGGACGTGCCGGCCATGCGCACCGCGCGCGAGACCGTGCGCGATCTGCTGGAAGCACCGATCGCCCGTGCCAAGGCCGCCGGCCTGTGCCGTGCCGACCTGGAGAAGACGGACATTTCACTCATCTCGGGCATGCTGGGCGCGGCCCTGCGCGGCAAGACCCGCGACGAGCGCGCCCACCTGGCCGGGCGCGCCCTGCAGCTGCTGCGCGGGGGTCTCCAGGGAGCAACCAGCGAGGCCCGCTGATGGTCCAGCCGTATCTGAAGCCGGTTCCGGATTGGGAGGAGCACGAGAAGCCGACCATGCCCGGTTCAGCTTCGATGCCCTGGCACCCACCGTACCGTCGGTTGGCCTATGCACTGGTATCGCTGCTGGTGGCGATCACCGGCGGCCTCGGCAATGCGCTGGTCACCGCCAACCTGCCGTTCCTGCAGGGCCAACTGGCACTGACCCCGACCCAGGGCAGCTGGCTGGTGGCCGCCTATGCCATGGTCAATGTCACCGCCAACCTGCTGGCCTTCAAGTTCCGCCAGCAGTACGGCATCCGCCTGTTCGCCGAGATCGGGCTGGGCCTGTATGCGGCGCTGGCGGTACTGCACCTGTTCGTCGGCAGCTTCGAGACCACGATGCTGACCCGCGCCGCCAGCGGCTTCGCGGGTGCGGCCTGTTCGACACTGGGCACGCTGTACATGCTGCAGGCGCTGCCGCGTCGCTTCACCGGCAATCTGCTGGTCGTCGGTGTCGGCCTCTCGCAGCTGGCGGTGCCGATCGCCTGGATCGTGTCGCCGGGCCTGGTCGATACCGGACAGTGGCACCAGCTCTACTCGTTTGAGGCCGGGCTGGCACTGTGCGCGTTCGCGGCGGTGGTGGTGCTGAAGCTGCCGCCCGGCATCCAGGTGAAGGCGTTCGAGCCGCTGGACTTCCTCACGTTCGCCCTGCTCGCACCGGCCGTCGCCCTGCTGGTGATCGTGCTGGCGCAGGGCTACACCCGCTGGTGGCTCAACACGCCATGGCTGGGCTGGGCTCTGGTCGCCTCGATCGCGCTGTCCACCACCGCCTTCATCATCGAGCACTACCGGCGCAATCCGCTGCTGCAGATCCGCTGGCTGTCGAAGCGGCCGGTACTGCACTTCATCGTCGGTGCGTTCCTGATCCGATTCCTCACCACCGAGCAGTCCTACGGCGTGATCAACCTGATGCGCACGCTGGGCATGGGGCCTGACCAGATGCGCCCGCTGTTCGTAGTGATCCTCGCCGGGGTGATCGTCGGCATCGCTGGCGCCTCGCTCACCTTCGGCCCCAAGCGGCTGATCGCCCAGCTGCTGATGGCGATCCTGCTGCTGGGCGCCGCCGCGTTCTTCGACCAGCACCGCACCAGCCTGGACCGGCCACACGATTTCTACGCCAGCCAGTTCCTGGCCTCGGTCGGTGCCGGTATGTTCATGGGCCCGCTGATCATGCTCGGCATCTCTGCCGCGTTGAAACAGGGCGTGGATCACATGCTCACCTTCCTGGTGACGCTGTCGATCACCCAGACGCTGGGTGGCCTGGCCGGCTCGGCGGTGCTGGGCACCTTCCAGCTGCATCGCGAGCAGTTGTACTCCAGCGCATTGACCAGCCAGCTCGACCCGGCCGACCCGGTGGTGGCACAACGCCTGCGCATCCAGCAGCAGCTGTACAGCGCACAGATCACCGACCCGGTGCTGCGCAGTGCGCAGGGCAGCGCGCAGCTGGCGCAGACCACTCGCCGCGAAGCCAACGTGCGTGGATTCAATGATGTGTTCACATTGAGCGGTTGGCTGGCCATCGGCTTCCTGTGCTGGTTGCTGCTGCTGTCGCTGCGCACCGCGGTGCTCAAGCAATGGCGCAAGCGCCACCCCACTTCCCCCGCTGCGGCCACGCCGGCCGCGCCCCGCTGAGTCCTCCGCCATGCCTCCCGTCCCGCCCCGACCCGACGACAACGTGACCCCTCCGCCGCCGACCGACGCGGCACCTGCGCCCACGCCCGTTGAGCCGGCGGTCGCGCCGAAGTACCTCAAGCCCAGCGCGCGCAGCGTAGTGGTGATGGTGGTGGTCGCCCTGCTGGGCATTGCGCTGATCCTGCGCGCCTGGCACCTGTGGCCATTCACCAGCAGCGTGATGGTGACCGACAACGCCTATGTACGCGGGCAGATCACGGTGATGGCGCCGCAGGTGAACGGCTACGTGACCGAAGTGCTGGTGAAGGACTTCCAGCACGTGAAGCAGGGCGAGCCGCTGCTGCGCATCGATGACCGCATCTACGCGCAGCGCGTCGCCCAGGCGCAGGCGACGCTGGACAGCGCACGCGCGGCGTTGGCCAACTCGGACCAGTCGCAGGCGCAGAACCGTGCGCAGATCGCCTCCGCACACGCCACGTTGTCGGCCGGCCAGGCGGAGCTGCAACGCTCACGCAACGAGCTGAAGCGCTACGAGGAGCTGGCCGCGCAGCAACTGGTGTCAGTCAACGACCGCGACAAGTTCCGCACCACCCAGGCGTCGGCACAGGCCAGCGTCCAGCAGTCACAGGCGCAGATCCGCATTGCCGAGGAAACCCTGGTATCGACCCAGGTGGCGCGCAAGAGCCTGGAAGCGCAGGTGGAGAGCGCGCAGGCGCAGCTGGAACTGGCCCGCATCGATCTGGCCAACACGGTGATCCACGCACCGCGCGACGGCCAGATCAGCGAGGCCAGCGTACGCGTGGGCCAGTACGTCGCTGCCGGTTCGCAGCTGCTGTTCCTGGTACCTGACACGTTGTGGGTGGTGGCCAACTACAAGGAAGGCCAGACCTGGGGCATGGCGATCGGCCAGCCGGCCACGTTCTCGGTGGACGCGTTCCAGGGGCAGGTGCTGCGGGGCCGCGTGCAGGAGATCGCGCCGGCTACCGGCTCGGAATTCAGCGTGCTGCGCCCGGACAATGCCAGCGGCAACTTCACCAAGGTGGTGCAGCGGCTGCCGGTACGGATTTCGATCAACGAGGGCCAGAAGCTGGCGGCACAACTGCGGCCCGGCATGTCGGTGATCGTGCGGGTGGATACCGCAAGCAAGCCGATGGACTAGCGTTTGTCATGAAACGGGGGTCAGATCCCTTTTGCCAAGGCAAAAGGGATCTGACCCCAGGACCCATTGCTCAGCCCGCGCAGCGCGCGCAGAGGCCGTGCACTTCCAGAGTCTGCGCCTGCGGCTGGAAACCCAGCTCCTTGGCGCGCTTCTCCAGCTGGGTGACGATTTCGCGGTCTTCCAGCTCCACCGCGCTGTGGCAGCTGTTGCAGATCAGGAACGGCACCGAATGCGCGGCGCTGCTGGGATGGTGGCAGGCCACGAAGGCATTGACCGACTCCAGCTTGTGCACGAAGCCATTGGCCATCAGGAAATCCAGCGCGCGGTACACGGTGGGCGGGGCATCAGCGCCCACGCCCTTGCCGTTGCGCACCCATTCCAGCAGCTCGTAGGCCTTGACCGGCTTGCCGGCCTCGGCGATCAGCTTCAGCACATTGGCGCGGATCGGGGTCAGGCGCAGCCCGCGTTCGCGCGAGACGCGCTCGACCACCGCCACAAAATCCGATGCATCGTGGACGTGGTGGTGCGGGGCCGTACAGGCAGTGGCGGTCTTGGCGGGCATGCGTGTTCTCCGGTTCGGGCCTGGCAAGGATGCCTCAGGCCGTTGCTACCTTGGTGATGGCCACATCAATGCGTTTCAAGGCCTGCTCGCGGCCGGCCAGGTACACGGTATGGGAAATGTCAGGGCTGACCTGGGTGCCGGTGATGGCCACGCGCAGCGGCTGGGCGACCTTGCCCATGCCGATCTCCAGCGCGGCGGCGACGTCGTGCAGGGCCACGCCCACCGACTCGGCGGTCCATTCCGGCAGGGCTGCCAGCAGCTCGCGGGCCTTGCCCAGCGCCACCTCGGCACCGGCCTTGAAGTGCTTGGCCACCGCCGCTTCGTCGTACTCGGTCAGCGGCTGGTACCAGATCACGGCCTTTTCGGCCATTTCCTTCAGGGTCTGCACGCGCTCACGCAGGGCGATCACCACGTCCTCCGGGGCCGGGCCGGCGGCCACGTCCAGGCCCAGCTTCTGCAGCTGGTAGACCAGGTGCGGCACGATGGCGGCCACGTCCTCGGTCTTCAGGAAATGCTGGTTGACCCAGCCCAGCTTGGCCATGTCCAGGCGCGAGGCCTTGGAATTGCAGTCCTTCACGTCGAACAGGTCGATCAGTTCCTGGCGGCTGAACAGCTCCTGGTCACCGTGCGACCAGCCCAGCCGGGCCAGGTAGCTCAGCAGCGCATCGGGCAGGTAGCCGGCGTCCTTGTACTGCATCACGTCGGCCGCGCCGGTGCGCTTGGACAGCTTGGCCCCCTGCTCGTCCAGGATCATCGGCATGTGGCCGAACTTCGGCACCGGCGCACCGATGCCTTCGTACAGGTTGATCTGGCGCGGGGTGTTGTTGATGTGGTCGTCACCGCGGATGACCTCGGTGATGCCCATGTCCCAGTCGTCCACCACCACCGCGAAGTTGTAGGTGGGGTAGCCGTCCGGACGGAAGATGACCATGTCATCCAGCTCGCTGTTGGCGATCTCGATGCGGCCCTTGATCAGGTCGTCGAACACCACCGTACCTTCCAGCGGGTTCTTGAAGCGGATGACGCGGTTCGGGTCGTCCCTGTACGGCAGGCCCAGTTCGCGTGCAGCGCCGTTGTAACGCGGCTTTTCCTGCTTGGCCATGGCGGCCTCGCGCATCGCATCCAGCTCTTCGCGGGTTTCGTAGGCGTAGTACGCCTTGCCGTCGGCGATCAGCTGCTCGGCCACTTCCTGGTAACGGGCGACGCGGTCAGTCTGGTAGATCGGGCCCTCGTCGTAGTCCAGGCCCAGCCACTCCATCGCCTCCAGGATGGCGTCGATCGCGCCCTGGGTGCTGCGTTCACGATCGGTGTCCTCGATGCGCAGCACGAACTCGCCGCCACGGTGGCGGGCCTCCAGCCAGCAGTACAGCGCAGTGCGGGCACCACCGATGTGCAGGTAGCCGGTGGGACTGGGGGCGAAGCGGGTGCGGCAGGTCATGGACGGCTCGAGGAACGGGAATCCCCCGATTTTACCACCAGCCCCGGAAAGGCAAGGAGGGGCGGACGCATCCCGCCCCTCCCGCCAGGTTTTTCAGGGCTGCGGTTCAGCCTTGCGCGGGAACGACTGCTCGCGCATCGCCGCGTTGTAGGCGAACGAGGCGACGATGGCCGCGGCCTGCTTCAGGTCTTCCGGTTCGGCGTGGTCCCAGGTATCCAGGTGGCTGTGGTGGACGTTGGTGAAGTAGTCCAGCCGGTCCTGGATGAACTGGAAGCCCGGAAGGCCGATGCGGTCGAAGCTGATGTGGTCGGTACTGCCGGTGTTGCGGGTGGCCACGGTGGTGGCGCCCACGTCATGGAACGGCGCCAGCCAGGCTTCGAAGATCGGCATCGCCGCCAGGTTTTCCTGCGCGTAGATGCCCCGGAAGCGGCCCGAGCCGTTGTCCATGTTGAAGTAGACCTGGAACTTGCTGTAGTCGCGGGTCTTCTGCAATGCACCGGTCGGCTCGCGCAGCGAGGCCGGCAGCGCCTTCTGGGCCGGGTCGGTGGGTTCCGGGAAACGACCGAAGTGCTTGGCCACATAGGCCTGCGAGCCGATCAGGCCCTGCTCCTCACCGCTCCACAACGCCACGCGGATGGTGCGCTTCGGCTTGGCGCCGGTGGCCTTGAGGATGCGCATCGCCTCCATCATCACCGCCACGCCGGCCGCGTTGTCAGCCGCGCCGGTGCCGCTGTGCCAGGAATCCAGGTGAGCGCCGATCATCACCACTTCGTCGGGCCTGCTGCTGCCGCGGATCTCGGCCAGCGTGTTGTAGCCGGGCTGGTCAGCCTCGTCGGTGAAGCGCGCGGCTACATCCACGCGCAGGCGTACCGGCTGCTTGGCATCCAGCGCGCGCACCAGCGGATTGAAGTGCTCGGCGATCATCGCCAGTTCCGGGATGCCCACCGATTCGCCGGCCTTGCGCGAACCACCGCCGGCGACGCGGATGATGCCGTTGTCCCAGCTGCTGATGCTGATCGCGGCCAGCGCGCCCTCTTCGACGAAGAAGGCGTTGACCTTGGCGGCCAGCTCCTGGCGTTCCTTGTATTCCTTCACCCGCTTGGCCCGCTCGGCGGCGACGTCCTTGGGCAGGGTGAATTCCTGCAGGCCCTCCAGCGAGGTGGCGTCATGCCGGTGCGAGTCCGGCTCGGTGCCGCGCTTGTACTCGCGCGCCTCGCCCAGCAGCAGGATCTTGCCGCGCAGCTTGCCGCGATACTTTTCGATGTCCTCGGGCTTCTTGATCTCCACGTGCACCAGCTCGCCCTCAACCGGTCCCTTGGTGCCTGGCGTCCAGGCCTTGGGCAGCGCATGCAGCGGCTGCACGCGGTCACCCAGCATTTCCACGCTGGCCGAGGTGAACTCCCAGCCACGGCCGAAGCCATCGAAGGCTTCGTCGTGCACGTTGTCCAGCTTCCATTCGCTGAACTTGCCGCGGGTCCACGCGTTGGCGCGGCCCATCGCCGGCGAATTGGTCAGGCGCGGGCCGATGCGTTCGGTGAGGTAGCTGAAGGTATCCATCACCTGCGAACGGTGGAAGGCCTCCTGGCGGATGCGGCTGACCATGTCCAGGTCCACCGACTCGCGCTGCTGCGCCATTGCATTGCCACCCATCGCCAGCGCTACGGCCAGCACGCCCCACTTCAACACATCGCACCCCTGCCCTTCGGCTCGATCATCAACCCATCGAGTCTAGCCAGCAGGGGCGCGCCGATACCGTCCCATCGGTCATGGGCAGGAGCGTGCGAACCAAGGTTCGCACCCACAGGTGACCGGTCAGCTCGCACCCACCAGAGGGCTGGGTTCCCGCCAGTAGATCCACGCCATGCGTGGATGAACAACCCGATCACCCACTCCACCCCAACCACAACTGCGCCCGCTCCGGCAGCAACAACAACCAATGCCGCCGATCGATGCTGCTGCAGCCATACACCGACGCGTGTGCCGGCCAGTCATCCGGCAGGCCGCCGATGCCGATCTCGGCCAGCGCCTCCGCCCCGGCCTTCCATGGCCGGTAGCGCGGCACCCGGCCGGCCACCGCGCCGCGTCCCTGCCGCGCGTCCTGCAGCCAGCGCAGTCCCTGCCCCTGCAATCCCTCGCAGGTCACCGCCGCCAGCTGGAAGCGGACCAGGCCGGGGGCGATCCGTGCCCCCGGCAGGGCCGCCAGCACGCCATGTGCCTGCAGCAGTGCATCCACTTCCAGCAGGGCCGGAATGCCCTGCCGTGCCCGTTGCCGCAATCCCTGGCGCCAGCCCATGACGTACTCCTTACTTCAGTTCCGCGCCAAGCGCGTACCAGTCGACCCGGCGCGTCACCCACATCGCCAGCGCCAGGATCACGAACAGCAGCAGCGAACCCATCAGCAGCGCGTTGTTCTCCGACACCAGCAGGCCATACAGCGCGCCGTACAGCACGGTCAGCAGCGCAGCGAAGCCGAGACCGCGCTTCCAATGGCCCAGCACGTTGGCCAGGTACACCGCCTGCAGGCCGATACAGGCCACCGCCGATACCAGGTAGGCCTTCCAGAACGCGATGTGCTCGGACAGGCTGATCAGCAACAGGAAGAAGATCGCCAACGCCAGGCCCACCATCAGGTACTGCAGCGGGTGGATGCGCAGCGACTTGATCAGTTCGAACAGGATGAAGCCGACGAAGGTGAGCAGCACGAACAGCACGCCGTACTTCGAGGCGCGATCGGCCTGGGTGTAAGCATCGACTGGATCGACCAGCGATACCGTCACCGCCTGCGAATCGACCGAACCGTCATTGCGCAGCTGTCGCTGTGCGTCGGAGGCCAGCGAGGACACGGCCCAGCGCGCATCGAAACCCTGTGCATCAACGCGTCGCTCATTGGGCAGGAACGCCCCGCTGAACGACGGGTGCGGCCAGCTCGAACGCAGCGCGATATGCGTATCGTCGCCCACCGGCACCACCGACAGCATGCGGCTGCCGTCCAGGCGCAGTTCCAGCTCCACGGTGCTGGCGGCCAGCGTGCCGCCCTGGTCTTCGGCAAACCCGGTCACCGGTGCATGCAGACCGCGGCCGACTTCGCTGGCAGCGCCCACGCCGGGCAGCAGCCGCAGCTGCTTGCCATCCACGCGCAGATTCGGCGTACCGACCAGGCCACGCACATCGGAAATGCCCACGGCTACATACGGCTGGCCGTAACTGCGGCCGGCCTTCACCGGATAGTCGTCTTCGGCGAACGTCGCCTTCATCTGGCCGTTCCAGCTGTAGACCGGCACCTTGAACAGCCCGACCTCACGCTGGCTCGGCAGCATCTCACCGCCCACCTCCAGCGACGCCGGCATCTGCAACCAGTGCCCCTCGGTGACCTGCACCTCGGTCTTCTTGACGCCCAGCGGATCGACCAGTTCAACCTGCTTGCGCTCCACCCACGGCACCACCCGCACCGGCCCGACCAGCTGCTGCGCACCGGCGCGGCTGTCGGCCACCCGCGAGAAGGCCTCATCGCGGTACGCACTGCGTTCGTTGATGACCCCGCGGATCATCGTCAGCGGGATCAGCAGCAGCAGGATCAGCCCGCCGACAATGGCGAACCGCAGCAGCATCTTCAGGGATTTCATGGTCCATCCTCGTTGGAGAGGACTGCAGGATGGACCGCTGCAGTGAGCTGGGTTTGTGGCGAATTTGAAGCGAGTGTGAAGTCAGCGGCGCGGGCGCTGGCCCGGTGTACCCAGCGGCAACCACAGGCTGGCTACGGTACCGCCGCCGTCGCGTGCATCGACACTGGCGCGCCCATCGTGCAGGCGCGCGACTTCCCGCACGAACGGCAGGCCCAGGCCGGAACTGCGCCGCCCGCTGCCGGGGCGCGCCAGCGAATAGAAACGTTCGAACACCCGCTCACGCGCGTAGTCGGGAATGCCGGCGCCACGGTCGGCCACCTGCAGGCGCACGCCCTGCCCGTCCACCTCGGCCTGCAGCGCGATCTCCGCGCCAGCCGGCGAGAAGGCAATCGCGTTGTCGATCAGGTTGTGCAGTGCCTGTCGCAGCAGGTAGCCGTCGCCCTGCACCTGCAGGTCGGGCACGCTGCCGATGCGGACCTGCACGCCTGCCGCTTGTGCGCGCACCTGCGCGGCAGCGGCCGCATCGGCCAGCAATGCCGGCAGCGCGATCCGGTCGCGGGTCTGCAGCCAGCCGTGCTGTTCCACTTCAGCCAGTGCCAGCAGCTTGTCGATGGTCTCGGTCAGCCGCTCCTGCTGGTCGACAATGCTGCGCGCGAAATGCACGCGATCGGCTTCGGGCAGCGGCTCCTGCAGCAGCTCGGCGGCACCGCGGATGGCCGCCAGCGGGCTCTTCATCTCATGCGTCAGCGACTGCACGTACTGCTCGACGTAGGCCTTGCCTTCCAGCTTGCGGCGCATCGTTTCCAGCGCCTGGCCGAGATCGCCGATCTCGTCGCGGCGGCGGCGCGGCGGCGGCACCGGTTCGCCGGCGCTGACCGCACGCGCATAGCGGCTGAGCTGGCCCAGGCCGGTGGTCAGCCACATCGTCACCAGCACACCGACCAGCGCCGACAAGCCGATCAGCCAGGCCCCGCGCTCGATGATGGCGCGCTGGCTGGCGGCGATGAACGGATCGATGCTGCGGTTGGGCTGCGCCAGGCTGAGCACGCCGATGAGGGTGCGCCCATCGGCCGGGTCATATACGGGCGCCGCCACATGCATCACCGTGTCGCCCTCTTCGCCGGCAATCTCGGGACTGGAACGCGCGCCGTACTCACCTCGCAGGGTGCGATAGACATCATTCCAGCGCGAGTTGTCGCGCCCCAGGTCGCGGCCCAGCGAGTCGTAGATGACGATGCC
Source organism: Stenotrophomonas geniculata ATCC 19374 = JCM 13324 (assembly GCF_001431625.1). Lineage (GTDB taxonomy): Bacteria > Pseudomonadota > Gammaproteobacteria > Xanthomonadales > Xanthomonadaceae > Stenotrophomonas > Stenotrophomonas geniculata. The sequence goes on along the minus strand of NZ_LLXT01000013.1, from coordinate 5,422 downwards.
CTTGGCATCGGTGATGGTCACCCGGTAATCCAGCGAGCGCTTCGGGAAGCGCCAGACCATCGCCTTCAGGTCGCGCTGGCGTGCCTTGGCGAGGTTGCGGGTGAAGCTGCCGCTGCGGATGGTGCCGGCCTTGACGTCGGCGGCGGCCATTTCGGCCAGCACGTTGGCCGCATCGACCAGGGTCGATTCCATCGCCTGGCGCACACCGGGCTTCACTTCGTTGACGAACACGCGCATCACGAAGAACGCCGCGATGCCGGTGATCAGGAAGAAGCCCAGGAACAGCTTCAGTACCAGGCGCATCGGCTAGACCTCCAGCGCGTAGCCAAGGCCACGGTGGGTACGGATCGGGTCGTCGCTGGCACCGGCCGCGCGCAGCTTGGCGCGCAGCGTCTTTACATGCGTATCAACGGTGCGGTCGGCGCTGTCGGCGCTGCTGTCCCAGCCACGGTCCATCAGCTGGGCACGGCTGAGGATGGCGCCCGGGCGCAGCAGCAGCGCTTCCAGCAGCGCGTACTCGTAGCGGGTCAGGTCCAGTGCCTGGCCACGGAAGCGGATGCGCCGGCCTTCGCGGTCGATGGCAAAGGCGCCATGTTCCTGCCAGCCCCCATCGGCGCCGGGTGCTGCCACGACCGGTGCCGAGCGGCGCAGGCGCGCACGCACCCGTGCCACCAGCTCGCGCGGCGAGAACGGCTTGGTCATGTAGTCGTCGGCGCCCAGCTCCAGGCCGAGCACCCGGTCCACTTCGTCGTTGCGGGCGGTCAGGAAGATCACCGGCAGCTGCGCCGACGGCCCGGGCTGCGCGCGCAGTCGCCTGCAGACCTCGAAGCCGCCCAGGTCGGGCAGGCCCACGTCCAGCACCACCACGTCGATATCCCCGGCCTGCAGCCGTTGCAGGGCCTCGCCGCCCAGCAGGCAGTGGCTGGCGGCATAGCCCTCGCTGCGCAGCGCATAGAGCACGGTTTCGGCGATGGCGGCTTCGTCCTCGACCACCAGGACATGGGCAACAGGAGCTGTCATGGCGCGCAGCATAGCCGCTGCGGCCGCCGCCCCGTACACTGCCGCCCATGAACTATCGCCACGCCTTCCATGCCGGCAACCATGCCGACGTGCTCAAACACATCGTGCAGCTGGCCCTGATCGACAGCTTCAAGCGCAAGGACAGCCCGTTCTTCGTGCTCGACACCCACGGCGGTGCTGGCCGCTACCTGCTGGCCAGCGAAGAGAGCCGCAAGACCCTGGAGGCCGAATCCGGGATCATGCGGCTGATGGCCCAGCCCAGGCTGCCGGAGGTGGTCGAGCGCTACCTGAAGGCGGTGCAGGCCGACAATCCGGTGGGCGCACTGACCAATTATCCGGGCTCGCCGCTGCTGAGCGCGCAGGCCATGCGCCCCCAGGACCGCATGGCGGTCTGTGAGCTGCAGGAAGCCGAAACGGCCACGCTGAAGGCCCTGTTCGCCCATGACAGCCGCGTCGACGTTCGGGCGGGCGATGGCTATGCCCTGCTGCGTTCGCTGCTGCCGCCGAAGTTCAACGGCAGCAAGATCGGCCGCGGCCTGGTGCTGATCGACCCGCCCTACGAAGCCCAGGATGCCGAGTACCAGGCGGTGCTGGCCGCCCTGGCCGAAACCCTGGCACGCTGGCCGCAGGCCACCTGTGCGGTCTGGTTCCCGATCAAGCAGCGCCGCACCATCCTGCACTTCCTGCGCAAGGCCACCGCCCTGCCGGTGAAATCGGCGATGACGATCGAGTTCCTGGTGCGCCCGGACGACTCGCCGCTGCGCCTCAACGGCAGTGGCATGCTGCTGCTCAACCCGCCCTGGCAGTTCGACCGGGTGGTCGGTCCGGCCCTGCCGGCGCTGCGCCAGCACCTGGGCGAACCCGGGGCCAGCACCCGCCTGGACTGGCTCAAAGCCCCCGAATAACGGCCTTCACGAGGCTGTACCGCCGTGAGCCTTTCGTTCACGGAACGCAGCCCCGGTGATGCCACAATCGATGGACCACCAAGGAATCACCCGGTATGGCCACTCGCAACCGCATGCCGCCCTGGCATGAGATCTTCAAGGCTCCCAGCGGCCACGAGCTGCTGATCCGCCCCATCCGCCCGGAAGATGGCGCACCGCTGCAAGCGGCATTCAGCCTGTTCGGGCCGGAAGAAATCCGTGATCGTTTCCTGCAGGCGGTGACCGAGCTGTCGCCGGAAACCACCCAGCGTCTGACCCACCCCAACCCCAAGACCGAGATCACCCTGGTCGCAGCCGAGTCCCTGCCCGCGGGCGAAGCGGTGGTCGGCGCGGTCGCCCGGGCCTCGATCATCCCCGGCACCCGTGAAGCCGAGTACGCGATCCTGATCAGCCGCTTCCTGATCGGCCAAGGCCTGGGACGGCAGCTGATGCGCAAGCTGGTGAAGTGGGGCCGTGGCAAGTACCTGGACCGCCTGTACGGCGACGTTGCCGCCGAGAACGAACCGATGAAGCAGCTGGCCGCGTCGCTGGGCTTCAAGCCGGTGCCGCACCCGACCGGTGCCGAAGGCCTGGTGCGGATGGTGCTGGAGCTGGACAACTGAAGGTAGCGCCGGGCCATGCCCGGCGACGTTGATTCAACCGCTGCGCTCGCCGGGCTTGGCCCGGCGCTACACCCGCTCACGTCACGATCATGGGCCCGGCAGGGGCTTCTGCTAAAATCCGGGGTCCATGTCGCGTACCTCATACTCCGCCCCGCCGCTGCCGCGCGCCGGCCAGCTCCGCGCCTGGTGGCGCGCCCCCGCCTCGCCGACCGCCCTGGCCTGGTACCTGGCCCAGGCCGCGCGCGCGCACGACGCGCCGCTGCTGGTGATCGCCCGTGACAACCACGGTGCCAACCAGCTCGAAGCCGACCTGCAGACCCTGCTCGGCGGCGACCCGGCCCTGCCGGTGGTCGCCTTCCCGGACTGGGAAACCCTGCCCTACGACCGCTTCAGCCCGCATCCGGACATCATCTCGCAGCGTTTGTCCGCCCTGCATCGCCTGCCCACGCTGAAGCGCGGCCTGGTGATCGTGCCGGTGCAGACCCTGCTGCAGCAGCTGGCCCCGCGCAGCTATGTGATCGGTGGCAGCTTCGACCTGAAGGTCGGCCAGCGCCTGGATCTGGAGGCCGAGAAGCGCCGCCTGGAAAGTGCCGGCTACCGCAACGTGCCGCAGGTGATGGACCCCGGCGACTTCGCCGTGCGCGGCGGCCTGCTCGACGTGTTCCCGATGGGTTCCGACGAGCCACTGCGGGTGGAACTGCTGGACGAGGACATCGATTCGATCCGTGCGTTCGATCCGGAAAGCCAGCGTTCGCTGGACAAGGTCGAGTCCGTGCACATGCTGCCCGGCCGCGAAGTGCCGATGGACGAGGCCAGCATCGCCCGCGTACTGGCCGCGCTGCGCGAGCGTTTCGATGTGGATACCCGGCGCAGTTCGCTGTACCAGGATCTGAAGTCCGGGCTGGCCCCGGCCGGCGTCGAGTACTACCTGCCGCTGTTCTTCGAACGCACCGCCACCCTGTTCGACTACCTGCCCGACGGCAGCCTGCCGGTGGTCTGCGCCGGTGCGTATGAAGCGTCCGTCGCGTTCTGGGCGCAGACCGGTGAGCGCTACGAACAACGCCGCCACGACGTCGAACGGCCGCTGCTGCCGCCGTCGGCGCTGTACCTGTCGCCAGAGCTGCTGCGCGAGCGCCTGAACGATGCCCCGCGCATCGAGGTGTGGTCGGCTGACCACGCGCGCATCGCCGATGCCCATGCGCTGGGTGACCAGCCGCTGCCGCCGCTGCCGGTGGCCGCACGCGAGGCCCCCGCAGGCGACGCGCTGAAATCCTTCCTCGGCTACTACCCGGGCCGGGTGCTGATCGCCGCCGATTCGCCAGGCCGTCGTGAAGCCCTGCTGGAAGTGCTGCAGGCCGCCGAGCTGAAGCCGCCGGTGGTGGCCGACCTGCCCGCGTTCCTCGCCGACGATGCGCGCTTCGCGATCGCCGTGGCGCCGCTGGAGGATGGCTTCGCGCTGGACGACCCGCGCATCGCGGTGCTGACCGAGCGCCAGCTGTTCCCCGAGCGCGCCGGCAGCACCCGCCGCACGCGCCGTGCCGGCCGCGAGCCGGAAGCGATCATCCGCGACCTCGGCGAGCTGACCGAGGGCGCGCCGATCGTGCACGAGGACCATGGTGTCGGCCGCTACCGTGGCCTGATCGCGATGGACGTCGGCGGCATGCCCGGCGAATTCCTGGAAATCGAATACGCCAAGGGCGACCGCCTGTATGTACCGGTCGCCCAGCTGCACCTGATCAGCCGCTATTCCGGCGCTTCGGCGGAAACCGCGCCGCTGCATTCGCTGGGTGGCGAGCAGTGGAGCAAGGCCAAGCGCAAGGCCGCCGAGAAGGTGCGCGACGTCGCTGCCGAGCTGCTGGAGATCCAGGCCCGCCGCCAGGCGCGTGCGGGTTTGGCACTGCAGGTGGACCGCGCGATGTACGAACCGTTCGCAGCCGGCTTCCCGTTCGAGGAAACCCCGGACCAGTTGGCCGCGATCGATGCCACCCTGCGCGACCTGGCCAGCAGCCAGCCGATGGACCGCGTGGTCTGCGGCGACGTCGGCTTCGGCAAGACCGAGGTCGCCGTGCGCGCGGCGTTCGCCGCCGCCAGTGCCGGCAAGCAGGTGGCCGTACTGGTGCCGACCACGCTGCTGGCCGAGCAGCACTACCGCAACTTCCGCGACCGTTTCGCCGATTACCCGCTGAAGGTCGAAGTGCTGTCGCGCTTCAAGAGCACCAAGGAGATCAAGGCCGAGCTGGAAAAGGTTGCCGCCGGCACCATCGACGTGATCGTCGGTACCCATCGCCTGCTGCAGCCGGACGTGAAGTTCAAGGACCTGGGCATGGTCATCGTCGACGAGGAACAGCGTTTTGGCGTACGCCAGAAGGAAGCGCTGAAGGCGCTGCGCGCCAACGTGCACCTGCTGACCCTGACCGCCACGCCGATTCCGCGCACGCTCAACATGGCCATGGCCGGCCTGCGCGACCTGTCGATCATCGCCACGCCGCCGCCGAACCGGCTGGCGGTGCAGACCTTCATCACCCAGTGGGACAACGCGCTGCTGCGTGAGGCCTTCCAGCGCGAGCTCGCGCGCGGTGGCCAGCTGTACTTCCTGCACAACGACGTGGAAAGCATCGGCCGCATGCAGCGCGAGCTGTCCGAGCTGGTGCCGGAGGCGCGCATCGGCATCGCCCATGGGCAGATGCCGGAGCGCGAGCTGGAAAAGGTGATGCTGGATTTCCAGAAGCAGCGCTTCAACGTGCTGCTGTCGACCACGATCATCGAATCGGGCATCGACATTCCCAACGCCAACACCATCATCATCAACCGTGCCGACCGCTTCGGCCTGGCCCAGCTGCACCAGCTGCGCGGCCG
>NZ_LLXT01000012.1 GCF_001431625.1 Stenotrophomonas geniculata ATCC 19374 = JCM 13324 | reverse complement strand
ACCGAGATTCGGCGGAAGCCAGGGATTGATCTGCTGGTCCTCGCGGCCGAACATGATCTCAGCCTCGCCCTCGATGCCGCCTTGCTCATCCTCACCGCCGAACAGGTTCTCGGCGTGAATCCAGATCGACCCGTTGGACGTGACCACGCCAGCCCATGCCGTTGCATCATCCACGTCCCACTGCACGAACTCATCCACCGGCCCCTGACACAGGCCGAAAAGCAGCTTGAGCTTGTACCAGTAACCAACGGTCTTCTTACCTCCGCCGCCCATCGCTGGCCTCCATTCGCTGAGCGTGCGCAACCAATGCCAGGGCCAGGCCATCACCTGTAGCGACCAGCCTCTCGGCCTCGATACCCTCCTTACGGAACGCATTCCAATCCAACCCATGCGCGGCAAACCAGTCCCTACCGCCACGCGAGCAGAAGCCTGGCTTGTTGCCGAAGCCCGGAATCGTGCGCAAGTGCTCAAGGGTTACGATCATTTCTTGCCGCCTCCCTTGCGGATCTTGTCGGTACCGGCCGACCGCCACGCAAGTACCTGCGGCTCGGAGATCCGCACAGTTCCATAGATGCGCTTCACGGCGGTGCCTTCTTCGGTGGTGGGGATATCGGGCGTCTGCACTTCCGGCTTGGTCTGGTTCGTCCGGGCGAGCAGCGCACTGATCAGCATCGATACGATCATGATGATCAGCTGCACCCACCACACAAAGGCCTGCTGCGGCTCCCGTTGCGGGAAGGGCGAACGGAACTGATTCACCAGTAGCACGAGGCCGCCTAGGGCCAACGCAAGCGCCATGACGCGCCGCGCAAGAGCACCGGACTCCGTGTCATGCCACCAGTACCTGAGACGCCACCCATACACATACAAGAGCCGACGCAGGCCGCGCCGAGGTTGTTGCCGATCAGTGCTCACCATGAGATCCGGTGTCCGTCAAAGGGGTTCTCCACGTTCAACTGCGGCTGGCCGCCATAGTTGGGCGTGTTCTGGAAGTAGCTGCCGCAGTCGGCGAATGTGTGTGCACACCCAGGCGCGACCGTGACCGTCAGACCCGCAGCCAGTTCAGGACCGGGGTAGTTGAGGGTGATGGTGTCGCCGGCGTGCGAGTTGATCGTCCGCGTCTCCGCCAGGCCGTTGCTGCGCGCCCAGACCATGACCCCGCCTTCCAAGCGACCAGCGGGGAACGCGGCAAACGCAGCTGAGCGCAAGGTGGCACCACCCACGGAAGCCAGCACGGCCTCCACAGCGTGATCCGACATCGCTACCCCACACCGATACAGCGCCTTCCAGCAGCCCCGGGTGAACCGGCCCGTATTGCCCCGGAAACCCTTGCGGGAGTTATTACGCTCGCAGGTCAGGGTCAGGGTGGTGTCAGTGAAGCGCGGTGATACCACCTGGCCCGTCCACTCGATCACCGCCTGCAGGTCCGGGTCGTTGCTGTGGACCTTCATGCACACAACGGAAACCCGGCCGCTTGGCGCATAGGGCCGAAAGATACGGCCGAACTCCTGCGTCACCGGCAGCTCGGCAGCGGCCGGATTCAACAGGAACGGCATCTTGATGGTCAGCTTGTTCTGCGATCGCTCGCTGGTTTCATTCACAGCACTGCGCTCGATGCCGGGCGCCGAGCGATAGAGCCTTGCACCATCCCCATTACCGATCATCATGTCGCGCGCGCCGGATG
>NZ_LLXT01000011.1 GCF_001431625.1 Stenotrophomonas geniculata ATCC 19374 = JCM 13324 | reverse complement strand
AGGATGAGCAAGGCGGCATCGAGGGCGAGGCTGAGATCATGTTCGGCCGCGAGGACCAGCAGCTCAATCCGTGGCTTCCGCCGAATCTCGGTGCTGCGCACGGCGCCTATCGTGGGCTGGTCACTGTCCTGTTCAAGGGCGGAAGGTGGTCGGCCTTCACCCCCTATCCGAAGTCGCCCAGCTTCGTCCTGCGCCGGATCAAGGAAGGCTGGCAGGATGGCGTGTGCTGGTATCCGGAGAAGGTGAAGATCCTGCTCGACAAGGATGCAAGTGAGGTCGTTTCCGGCTTCCGCTCCGTGTCCTGGAGCCTGCCCTGCATCGATATGCAGGGTTCGTTTTGCACAGTGCCTGGCGATAGCGAGGACAGCTTCACCCTCAATGGCACCGGCGCAACGATCTTCCAGGTCGGCTTGCGGATCAGCGGCTCGGTCGAGACCAAGTACTACAGCGGTGGTTTCCCGATGCCAGGCTCGCCCAGCTTCATCAAGGGCGGCACGGGTTCGGGAAGCATCCTGCCCAATCACAACGTGTATCGCCTGGAGATCAGCAATCCGCCGGCGACGTACCACCTGAACTACACCCCCAATTTTGAGTCTTCGCGCCTGATCCTCGACGGCGCGCCATTGAATGTCGAAGTGGCCAGCAATGCGACCGTCAGGCTGCAGGCGCTGACGATCGATGGCCTGCAGGATGCGCCCAGCCAGTGGCTGACGGCGCGAGTGGAGAGCCTGGATGCCAAGGTGCCGCTGGTCGGGATGAATGCCGCCCACATCCTGTACGACAGCATTACCCACGAAAGCATGGGGGCCGAACCCATCTCGGTGATCGACGATGCCAGCTTCCGCGCAGCCGCGGATGTCTTCTTCGAAGAGGGAATGGGCCTGTGCCCGATCTATGATCCAGATAAGGAGTCCATCGAGCAGTACCAGCAACGGATCTGTGATGCTGCAGGGGCCGTGCTCGTGCAGGGCATGGATGGTCGGTATCGCCTGAACGTGCCGCGCGGGAAGTACGTTCTGGACGAGCTTCCGGTGCTGACCGACGACGACATCCTGGATTGGGCCGAAGAGCCCGCCACGATGGACAACGCCTGCAACCAGCTGTTCGTGAAGTACTTCGACCCAGTCGAGAACGCGATCGGCACCACCCCCGCACTGCAGTCGCTGGGCGCGATCCAGGCTTTTGGCAGTGTGGTCTCGGAGAAGGAGGATCGCTCCGGCGAGGTCGCCAACGTGGATCTGGCCCTGAAGATCGGCGCCCGCAATCTGCGTGCCAAGGCCACCTCGCTGCGCAAGTTCGACCTGACCACCACGCCCGTGGCCCGCACGTGGTCACCGGGCAGCTACTTCCGCCTGCAGGCGCCCAAGCGGGGCATCGCCGACATGGTGTGTCTGATGGGCGAGAAGCGTGGCGGCACCCTGAAGTCCGGCGCCATCACCTTCAGCTGCAGTGAGGACGTCTACAGCCAGCCCAATTCGGTCTATGTCGGAACTGAGCCAGGCGGGAAGCCGCCGTCGACGGCGCCGACCGTTTCGCCGCACCAGGTGGCGATGGAGGTGCCCTACGTCGTGCTGGTCTCGCAGCTCAGTGCGGCCGACCTGGCACAGCTCAGCAGTGACGTCTCTTTCCTGCTGGCAGCCTCAGCGCCACCAACGGTGGGGCAGTACTTCCGCCTGATGGCTCAGGCTGGCGGGGCGGAGTACAGCTATCGCGGCCGGGGTGACTGGTGCGCAAGCGCTGCCTTGGTCGAAGAAGCCGGCTATCGCACCGAGAGCTTCACCCTGACCGATCCGCTGGATCTGGGCTCGGTGGCCGTGGGCGATATCGCCCTGGTTGGCGCGGAGATTTGCCGCGTGGATGCCATTGACGCGGCTGCGATGACCCTCACGCTGGGCCGTGCCTGCGCCGACACGGTGCCTCATCTGCACGCGCCGGGCGCCCGCGTGCTGTTCCTCACCGACTTTGCGACCGACACCACCGAGTACGTCGGCGGTGACACCGTCCACGCCAAGCTGCTCACCCGTGGCGCGTCGGCGCTGACGGACCTGGCCGACGCGCAGGATCTGGTGGTCGAGATGGAGGATCGCCAGGCCCGGCCGTATCCGCCGGCGGACGTGCATATTAACGGCGAGCTGTACCCAGAGGACGTCGTCGGTGACGCTGTTTTGAGCTGGGCCCATCGCGATCGCGTGGCGCAGGCGGACCAGCTGGTGGATACCGGCATGGCCAGCATTGGGCCTGAGCCAGGCACCACCTACACCGTAACCGTGTATGACGCCGCTTCCGGCGCCCTGGTTGTCTCCTA
>NZ_LLXT01000010.1 GCF_001431625.1 Stenotrophomonas geniculata ATCC 19374 = JCM 13324 | reverse complement strand
GTCCTGCAGCCCCACACCGCCCCGCCCAACCCTCAGCAACCCAGAGCCGCTTTGGCTTTGGCTTTGGCGTTGGCCTCTGCAGGTGCAGGGCTGCAAGCCCTGCAAAGCAACTACGTCACCCAGCCTGCAATCACCAGCAGGGCGAGGATCGCCAGCCACAGCAGCAGCATCCGCCACACCAGGCTCATCGCATCACGCAGGTCCGGCAACCGCTGCCACACCGGCAACAGCCCCGCCTCGGTGTAATCGTGCGCGTCCTCGCGCAGTTCGGCGTTGACGCTGGCCCGCGCCACCGCGCCCAGGAACCCGATGTTGCCGGCCAAGCGCTCGCCATGGGCCTGGCGCCAGGCCTTCCACGCCGTATCGAAGTTGCCCACCAGCGCCATCGAGAACGCCATCAACTGCGCCACCGGCCATTCGATCCAGCCCAGCAGGCGCTGCGCCAGCGCCAGCGGCTCCACCGGCACGCGGGCACGCATCGGGCTTTCCGCCATCAATGCCAGCAGGCGATAGCCCAGCGCACCGGCCGGGCCCAGCAGCAGGAACCAGAACAGCACCGCGAACCAGCGCCGCAGTGCATTGAGCACGGTCGCCTCGACCAGCGAGGGCACGTCCTCGCGCAGGCTGCCCCCGGCCGACTGCAGGTTGCGCACGGCCGCCTGTCGTGTCGCCGCATCATCCGCGTCGATGATCGCTTCGATATCCCGATCCAGGTCGCGTGGCCCCCAGCACCAGGCCAGCACGCCCACGCCCAGCAACAGCGACGGCAGACCGAACAGCACCCCGCGCAGCAACCACGCCAGCAGCACCATCAGCAGCAGCGGCGGCAGCAATGCCAGGGCCACGCCTGCCGGACCCTGCCAGGCCTTGCCGCCGCGCGCGTCCAGCCAGCCCAGCCAGCGCCGGAAGCCGTCGAAACGGCGCAGCGAGGCGGCAGCGGCCGGGGCAACATGGCCCAGGGCCAGTGCCACCAGCACGGCGGCCAGAGTGGTGAACATGGCAGGTCTCCCTACGAAACAGAACGCTCGGCGCCGCTACCTTACCTGTCGCAGCGGCGCCCTCAGCGGTGAACCGGACTGTAACCCGGGCCGTGTTCAGGTGGCGGCAATACAGCTGCCACGACCGGACCGGCAGAGGATCGGGTTCAGCCCTTCTGCTGGCGGTACCAGTGTTCGATCAGGCCGCGCGAAATCGAGATCGGCGGCGACAGGCGGATGCCCTGGCCATCGTCCTCCACATCGCGTGCCAGTGCCGCGCCCACCTCGTCGGCACTGAACCAGCGCGCGTCTTCCAGCTCGCCATCCACCGTCGGCAGGTCATCCTGCGCCTGTGCACGGAAGCCGATCATCAGCGCGCCCGGGAACGGCCACGGCTGCGAGCCGAGGTACTGGCACGCGGTCACCCGCACCTTGCTCTCCTCATGCACTTCACGCACCACGGTCTGCTCGAAGGTCTCGCCGGGTTCGACGAAGCCGGCCAGCACCGAGTAACGCCGCGGTGCCCAGTTGGACTGCCGGCCCAGCAGCAGCCGGCCCTGGTTTTCCACGGCGACGATCACGGCGGGGTCGACGCGCGGGTAGTGCTCGGTGGAACACTGCGCGCAACGACCGACGAAGCCGCCGCGGGCAAACGCCACGGCGCCGCCGCACACACCGCAGAAGCGGGTGCGCGAGTGCCAGTAGGACATGCCGCGGGCATAGCTGAAGGCGGTCGCATCGGCCATCGACCACAGCAGAGCGGCCTGGCGCAGGTCGAGGCGACGTGGTGCGGTGACGGTGACGCTGGCGGCTTCAACCGAGAACCACGCTTGTTCCCCGCGCAGGCCGAGGAAGATCGCGGAGCCGGGACCACCCCCGATGTCGGCGCCGGTCAGCGCCAGCGGCTGGTCGTCATCGCCGGTGAAGGCGCTGCCGTCCTGATCGAGCACGAGAATGCGCGCGCCCGGCCACAGGCGCGCCAGTGCATCGGCATCGTCGCGCAGGGCATCGGCGCGCTCCAGCGGTTCGCCAACGAAGGCAAAACCGGAAAGCGGCGAAGAAGTATTGGGCATCCGGCAAGCGTGCCGCCAATCGACGCGGGTGGCAAGGTCGGCGCTGTGCGCAATCTGCTGTTGTGGGCTGGAGGGCACAGAGCATCCACGCATGGCGTGGATCTACGGATCCGCTCTGGCAGGTGCCAACCTTGGTTGGCACATCCTGGCCACAGGGCTCTTACATGCTGAAGCTGCTGCCGCAGCCGCAGGTGGTCTTTGCGTTCGGGTTGCGGATCACGAACTGCGCACCGGTCAGGCTCTCGGTGTAATCCACCTCGGCGCCCATCAGGTACTGCAGGCTCAGCGGGTCGACCAGCAGGGTCACCCCGCTGGTCTGTACCGCCAGGTCGTCCTCGGCACGGTTCTCGTCGAACTCGAACCCGTACTGGAAGCCCGAACAGCCACCGCCTTCGATGTACACGCGCAGGGCCAGGTCGGGGTTGCCCTCTTCCTGGATCAGGGATTTGACCTTGGCGGCCGCCGACTCGGTGAAGTTCAGCGGGCGCTCCAGCGACTGGTAATCGGGCGCGGCAACCGGGGTGGCGCCGGGCAGGGAGACTAGCGTGCTCATGCCGTCAGCATGGGGGTGCCGACGATGGCTTTCAAGCCATCGCCTCGGCCAGCTTGCGGCGTGCGGCGGTGTCACCCTTGCCACCATTGGCCTCTTCGCCTTCCGGAGCCGGCAGGGCGGCCATCGGGGCGCTGGCATGGATCAGGCGACCGTTCAGCTGGGCGCCCGCATTCATCTCCACCACCTGGTAATGGACGTTGCCATTGACCCGTGCGCTCGGGGTCAGTTCGACCTTCTCGGTGGCATGCACGTCGCCGTCCAGGCGGCCACTGATGACCACCACCTGGGCACGGATCTCGCCCTCGATCACGCCATGCTCGGCGACCGTCAGGGTCGCGCCACTGGCGCCTTCGGCGGCGATCACCTTGCCATGGATGCGGCCTTCCACATACAGGCCCCCACTGAATTCCACATCACCGCGGATCACCACCTGGTTGCCGATCAGGGCATCCACCACCAGCTGGCCTTCACGGTTGGATTTGCTGCTTCCGAACATCTGCCTACTCCCCTTTGGCGGCCGGCGCACCGGCCTGTTTCCAGTCGAATACCTGGGTGGTACCCCCCGTACCACTCCCCAATGTCACCCGCACGCGTTGCGGGGTGAAGTCAGCCGGCAGCATCACGCTGCCGGTGAGCTGCTGGAAGTACCGGAACGAGTAATCCTGTCCCGGCACCTTGCTGCGCTGGTGCAGATCATCCCAGCTGATCGTGGCCAGCTTGCCGTTCTTGACGCCTTCCACGGTGAAGCGCATCTGCCCCTGGCTGATGGCGCCACGGTTGAGGTTCTGGGTCAGCACCGCGGTGTACTGCCAGGTGCCGGCCGCTTCCGGGCTGAACTCGATCGAATGGGTGTTCAGGCCCTTGCGCTGGCTGGTGGAGCCCACCAGGCGCTCATAGAAGGCGACGTCGGCACGCAGGCCTGCGATTTCCTCATCGCGCTCGGCCAGCGAGGACTGCACCTCGGTGTTGGCGGCGCGGCTGATGCGGTCGGAGGCTTCCAGCGTGGCCTGCTTCTGGCGCAATTCGGTCAGCTGCGCCTGCAACGTCTCGGCACGCTTCTCGGCAGCCTGCAGGCGCTGGCCCTGGGCGTCGCGCGGCGTGGCCATCCAGCAGCCACCCAGCACGGCCAGCACCAGGCTGAGCAGCCAGATGCCGCCGATCACCAGCAGGCGGCGACGGTCGGCCGGCGGTTGTGGCGCGCCGGGCAGGCGGACCTGCACGCGCATGGGAGGACGGTTGGTCATGGGTGGATTCCGGGGCATCGCGAGGGCGACACCGGTACGGCCCCTGTGGCAAACGACGCGCTAGTGTATGACAGGACGGGTGGGTTTCCTGCGCAGTGGCGAGCCACGGTCTGTGGCGTTCAGGCATGCCATCGTCGATAGTGTGGTCCCCTGCACAGTTCCGTCGCCGGAGCATCGCCATGACCGAAGCCCACCTGTTCGTGATCGGCATCCTGCTGGCCTGGCTGGCCGGCATCCGCGTCTACCTCACCGTGTTCGGTGTCGGCCTGGCCGGCCTGCTCGGCTGGGTCGACCTGCCGCCGGCCCTGCAGGCCACTGAATCGTGGTGGGTGCTGGGCACCTCGGCGGCGCTGGCGGTGACCGAATTCTTCGCCGACAAGATTCCCGGCGTCGACTCGGCGTGGGATCTGGTGCACACCCTGGCACGCGTGCCTGCAGGTGCTTTCCTCGCCGCCGCCACGCTGTCGCCGGATGGGCAGCTGGGCACCGGTGCGCTTGCCGCCGGCGCCGGTGTGGCGCTGGCCAGTCATGGCCTGAAGGCCGGCACCCGCGCTCTGCTCAATACCTCGCCCGAGCCTGCCAGCAACTGGGTGGCCTCCGCCGCCGAGGACACCGTGGTGGTCGGTGGCCTGGCCCTGGCCCTGGCACACCCGTGGATCGCGCTGATCGTGGTGCTGGCCTGCAGCCTGGCCGGTGCGCTGCTGGTGTGGCTGGTCTGGCGCGCACTGTGGAAGGGCGTGCGCTGGCTGGCACGCGGTGCGTCGCCCGACAGTCCACGCCAGCCCGGTACCGGTTGATCGCCGGGCTTGTCGCATAATGGACGCGAACACCAGGAGCACCGATGGCCGCAAACGAATCCCCCGCGGGCGCCCGCCCGGGACGCGCTGAATCCCCTCCGGCCGATCATTGGCAACGCTGGACGGCTGAATCGGCGAGCGCCGTCGCCGCAGCGCCGGCAGCAGTTCCGCCGCTGGCAGCCTCCGACGCACCCGCATCGATCGGCAGCGCACCACCGCCGCTGCCGGGTCCGGGCATGCTGGCCGAGGCTGGCAACAACGACCAGGCACCGCCGACCTCCGATTCGCCCTACCGCGTGCTGATCGTCGAGGACGACCGCGCGCAGGCCCTGTTCGCACAGAGCGTGCTGCATGGTGCCGGCATGCAGGCCATCGTGCACAGCGATGCCGACGGTGCGCTACAGGCGATCAAGGAGCATCGCCCCGACCTGATCCTGATGGACCTGCACCTGCCCGGCCTGGACGGCATGCGCCTGACCGCGCTGATCCGCCAGCAGCCTGGCCTGCAGTTGCTGCCGATCGTGTTCCTGAGCGGCGATCCGGACCCGGAGCGCCAGTTCGAAGTGCTCGACAGCGGCGCCGACGATTACCTGAGCAAGCCGATCCGGCCGCGCCACCTGATCGCCGCCGTGGCCAACCGCATCCGTCGCGCACGTGCGCAGGCAGCAACCCTGCCCGGTGCAACCGGCGCACCGGCCACCAGCAATCCGGAAACCGGCCTGCCGACGCGTCACCACGTGCTGCAGCAGCTCAATGCCGCCCTCGCCCATCGCGACCGGGGTGGCGTGTTCTTCGTTGAAGTGGCCAGCGCGCTGGGCCTGCGCGAACGCTATGGCTACGCCGCCTTCGAGCGCCTGATGGTGCAGGCCGGGCAGCGCCTGGCCGAGGCCGGCCATCCGCACCTGCTGGCACGCCTGAACGACAACAGCTTCCTGCTGCTGGCCCGCAATACCGATGAAGACAGCCTGGAAAGCATCGCCGCGACCCTGCGTGAGCAGCTCTCGGCGCGCGCCTTCGTGATCCGCGACGATGAATCGGTGCACCTGCGCGGCGTGGTGGGTTACGCGCCGCTGTCGCCGGGCTTCGACGATGCCAACGCTGCACTGGAAGCGGTCGAGCGCACCACCCTGCAGGCACGCCTGCTCAGCGCCGGCGTGGCGGGCCACGTGCACCGCCAGGCCGTCACCGAACAGGAACACCTGGCACTGCTGGAAGGCCAGCTGGAGCTGGCCTATCAGCCGATCGTCGCCGTCGCCGGTGGCAACACCGCGCAGTACCAGCTGCTGCTGCGCCTGCGCCAGGCCGATGGCACGGTGCTGGCGGCCGGCCAGGTGATTCCCGCCGCCGAGGCGGCAGGCCGCATCGCCGACCTCGACCAGCAGGTGATGGACCATGCGCTGGGCCTGCTGGACCTGTACCGGCACGCAACGCAGCCGCTGAACCTGTTCGTCTCGCAGTCGCTGCGCACGCTGCAGCGCGATGCCTTTGGCGACTGGCTGCTGGAATCACTGCAGCAGCGTGACCTGCCCGGCAGTGCGCTGGTGATCGACGTGCGCCTGCCCGACGCGCTGATCCACACCGTGCCGCTGCAGCAGTTCTGCCAGCGCATGGCCGGCGCCGGCGTGCGCTTCTGCCTGAGCCAGTTCGAGCCCAGCGGCGAAGCCGATGCACTGCTGAGCCAGCTGCCGCTGTCGTTCGTGCGCATGGCCGCGCGCTTCTCCAGCAGCCATTCCAACCCAGCCACGCGCGAGGAACTGCGCAAGGCGATCGAACAGGCGCATGCGGCCGGGCTGCAGATCATCGGCCAGCAGATCGAAGACCCGCAGGCCGCGGCCGCGATGTGGGTCGGCGGCGTCGATTACATCCAGGGCAACATGGTGCAGTCGGCCGGCAGCGACCTGAACTTCGACTTCCACAACGCGGTGCTCTGACGTGCCGCTGTGGGGCGTGCTGCTGGTTGCCCTTGCCGCGGCCGCCATGGCGCTGCTGTTGGGCCTGCGCCTGCGCACGCGCAGCCGGGCACTGGCCCGGCTGCAGCGCGAGCACAGCGCGCTGGCCGCCGACCGCGACCAGCTGCGCCATACCACCGAACGCCAGGGCCAGCTGGAACAGCAGCTGCTGCAGGCCAAGCAGGCCGCCGAAGCGGCCGTGCTGGCCAAGGGCGAGTTCCTGGCCACGATGAGCCACGAGATCCGCACCCCGCTCAACGGCATCCTGCCGATGCTGGAGCTGATCGCGCGCGGGCCGCTGGGCGAGGACCAGCGGCAGATGCTGGCCACCGCTTCGGCCAGTTCACAGCAGCTGCTGCGCATCGTCGACGACATCCTCGACTACTCCCGGCTGGAAGCACAGGCGCTGGAACTGGAGATTACCAGCTTCAACCTGCGCGACCTGCTCGATGGCGTGGTGCAGCTGATGCAACGCGCCGCCGACGCCAAGGGCCTGGCCCTGGGCCTGCAACTGGATCCTTCGGTGCGCCTGCCGGTGCGCGGCGACCCGGTGCGCCTGCGCCAGGTGCTGAGCAACCTGCTGGCCAACGCAATCAAGTTCACCGCCCGCGGCCAGGTGCAGCTGCGCGTGCTGCGGCTGGGCGAAGGTGCCGCGCAGCACCAGCTGCGCTTCGAGATCATCGATACCGGCATCGGCATCGACGACACGCTGCAGGCACGCCTGTTCCAGTCCTTCAGCCAAGCCGACGCATCCACCACCCGCATCTACGGCGGCACCGGCCTGGGCCTGGCCATCTGCAAGCGCATCATCGACCTGATGCACGGGCAGATCGGCGTGCAGTCCACGCCTGGCCAGGGCGCTACGTTCTGGTTCGAGATCCCGCTGCTGAAGGTTCCTGGCGACCTGCCGGCGATGGCGCGCGCGCCAGCACCGCTGCTGCTGTTCAGTGCCGATGCAACGCTGCAGGCACGCATCGAGCGCATCGCGGCCCATCATGGCCTGCTGGTGCACGCCATGGCGCAGCTCGATGCCGTGGTCGAGCGCCTGCGCGCGGTGCCGAGGCCGGGGCAACCGGCGCCGGCCTGGCTGCTGGTCGATGCACGTGCGCGCCGCATCGGTGAAGCGACGCTGCAACAGGCGTTGGCCGAACGTGGCGAGGACGATGCCCTGCAGGTGCTGTGGCTGCAGGACGATACCCTTCCGGCACGCCCGCGCCAGCGGCAGTTACCCTCGCATTTCGACGACGCTGCGCTGCATGCACTGCTGGCTGCACCGGTCGCGCATGCGCGCCCTGCCGCGCTGCTGGCCAACGCCGAACAGGGTCAGCCCACGCCCACGCTGCCGCCGTTGCACCTGCGCGTGCTGCTGGTGGAAGACAACACGGTCAACCGGATGGTGGCCGAGCATCTGTTGCGCGTACTCCAGTGCGAGGTGCGCAATGCCGCCGATGGCGAGCAGGCGCTGGCCACCCTTCGCGAAGGCGGCGTGGACGTGGTGCTGATGGATTGCCAGATGCCGGTGCTGGACGGCTACACCGCCACGCGCCACTGGCGTGCGGAAGAAGCGGAAACCGGGCGCACGCGGTTGCCGATCATCGCGATGACGGCCAACGCCATGGCCGGTGATCGCGAGCGCTGCCTGCAGGCCGGCATGGACGACTACCTGTCCAAGCCGATCGCACGTGCCACGCTGCATGCGCTGTTGCAGCGCTGGGGTGGCGGGAAAGCTGCATCACCTGGACAGCCTTCGGTAGAGCCGAGCCATGCTCGGCTGACGGCCAATTGCAGTCGCACGCCATCAGCCGAGCATGGCTCGGCGCTACAGAATCCGGAAAAGCAGGTGGCGCCAGCACCGCAACCGGTACTGGACCGCGACGTGCTGGACGAACTGCACGCGGTAATCGGCGATACCGCCCTCCAGATCGTCTCGGTGTTCCTGGAGGATGCGCCGGCGATGGTGCAGCAGCTGCAGCAGGCCGCGCAGAACGGCGACGAGCCCCGCCTGCAGGCGGTCGCGCACAGCCTGAAATCATCAAGCGCGAACGTGGGGGCCTTGTGGCTGTCGGCGGTGGCGCAGCGGATCGAACATGAGGCCCGCAGCGGCAGCCTGCAGCGCCCCGCCGTAGCGGTAGCGCTGCTGGTTGCCGAATTCGCCCGTGCGCGCGTGGCACTGACGGGCTACCTGGCACAGCATCGCGCCGGCCAGGCCGGCTGAGTCACTCTTCCAGCTTGCTCAGCAGGTACTTCGGCTCGCCGATGCGCTCGATCAGGTCGAGCTGGGTTTCCAGCCAGTCGATGTGCTCTTCTTCCGAGTCGAGGATCTTCACGAACAGCTGGCGGCTGACGTAGTCACCCACCGAATCGGAATAGGCCACGGCCTCGCGCAGGGTGACCACGCCATCGCGTTCCAGCGACAGGTCGCACTGCAGGATCTCGGTCGGGTTCTCGCCGATGCGCAGCTTGCCCAGCGCCTGGAAGTTCGGCAAGCCTTCAAGGAACAGGATGCGGTCGGCGAGCATGTCGGCATGCTTCATCTCGTCGATCGATTCCTTGTACTCATGTTCGGCCAGTTCCTTGATGCCCCAGTTCTTCAGCATCTTGGCGTGCAGGAAGTACTGGTTGATCGCGGTCAGCTCGTTGTAGAGGACCTTGTTGAGGAATTCGATGACCTTGGTGTCGCCCTTCATGGGGATGCTCCTGCACGCTGAAAACGCAGGCACTTTAACGCCTTGCGTGCGGTCGTGAAGGAACGCGAATCGTGCGCATTGGCCTATGCGGCCACGCGTGAAGAATGCGGAAGCGCGGCGTCAACGCGCCGCGAAAGAGACGTCAGGCGACCTGGGCCAGACCGAGGACCGGCAGCGGCAGATCGTGGGTGGCACGTGCCTTGGCCAGCAGGTCGCCGGCCATGTCCAGGCAGGAACCGCAGGTCGCGCCACAACCGGTACGCATGGTCAGCTCGGCCACCGTGCTGACGCCATGGCTGGCGGCTTCGCGGATCTGGTGGTCGGTGACTCCGTTGCAGATGCAGACGTACACAGGCGTGAACCGGGCTGACAGGCCAAGAGTGGCCTGTTGGCTATTCCAATGGAAACGAGAATGGTTGTCAATCAGAGGCCTGAACCATTCTCGATACGGTTCAGAGTGCGATCGAATACAACAGGGCCAGCACCGGCGTACTGAAGAACATGGCCAGCCAATGCAGGCCACCGCCTGCCGCCCTCAGGCGCAGCAGGTAGTCCGCCAGATACAGGGCACCGGCACAGTTCACCAGGATGAGGACCATGCCCAGCCCAAGCGGGATCGTTGCGCTGCCGCCAAGCACCACCACGCCCAACGCCATCCAGGGCAGGCTGGCCAGCCGGACAACCAGGCCCTGCTGGAGATACCCGGCGGGGACGCGTTGTGACGGATCGACCCGCGGCCTGCGCGGCCTCCCCATCAAACCGCCCCCGGCTCACCCTTGGCCTTGCGCGGCCAGTAGCCACCGCGCTTGGGAGTGCGCTTGCGGGGCCTGTCGTGGCCGGCAGCGTGACCCGGCATCCAGGCCTCCGCAGCGCTCTTGGGCATGGCGGTGACGCCCTGCCCGGCCACCCCGCGCGCCAACGGCGCCAGATGTCGCAGAGCGCGCGCATAGACGCCACGCTTGAACATCACCACGTGCTCCACCGGGTACCAGAAGTCCACCCAGCGCCAGTGGTCGAACTCGGGCGAATCGGTATGGTCCAGCTGCACATGCGA
The DNA here is from genome assembly GCF_001431625.1 of Stenotrophomonas geniculata ATCC 19374 = JCM 13324. Taxonomy (GTDB): domain Bacteria; phylum Pseudomonadota; class Gammaproteobacteria; order Xanthomonadales; family Xanthomonadaceae; genus Stenotrophomonas; species Stenotrophomonas geniculata. The sequence goes on along the minus strand of NZ_LLXT01000010.1, from coordinate 670 downwards.
TTCGTCGCCGGTCAGGCGCAGCAGGAACCAGACCTGCTTCTGGCCGATGCAGACCTGCCGCTCATTGCGGCGGATGGCCCGCGCCGGCAGCTTGTAGCGCAGCCAGCCGGGCGTCGCCCCGAGCACTTCCACGTGCTCAGGCAGCAGGCCGGTCTCTTCCTGCAGTTCACGATACATGGCCTCGACAGGCGTCTCGTCGGTGTTCATGCCACCCTGCGGGAACTGCCAGCCGTCCCGGCGCACACGTCGTGCCCAGAACACCTGGCCGTCCTGCCGCATCAGCACAATGCCGACGTTCGGTCGATAGCCGTCCGGATCGATCACGATGCGGACTCCTAAGAAAATCTACTGGTCGGGACTATCCCATGCCCTCTGTCGACCCACAAGCACGGCACAAAAGTGTTGACAGGGTCGATACACATCCGCAGAATAGCGGGCTCACCAAGGCTATGTAGCTCAGCCGGTTAGAGCACAGCACTCATAATGCTGGGGTCGGTGGTTCGAGTCCACCCATAGCCACCACACTGAAAATCAAGTTGTTTTTCAGTGTGAAAAGTGAGAAAATAGTTGCACGTTTTGCCCCGTCGCCAAGCGGTAAGGCACCTGACTCTGACTCAGGCATTCGGTGGTTCGAATCCATCCGGGGCAGCCAAATTAAAAGCAAAAGGCC
>NZ_LLXT01000009.1:2500-4819 GCF_001431625.1 Stenotrophomonas geniculata ATCC 19374 = JCM 13324 | reverse complement strand
CGGATCATTAGTATCAGTTAGCTCAATACATTGCTGTACTTACACACCTGACCTATCAACCACGTAGTCTACATGGTTCCTTCAGGGGGCTTGTGCCCCGGGAGATCTCATCTTGAGGCGCGCTTCCCGCTTAGATGCTTTCAGCGGTTATCGCTTCCGAACATAGCTACCCGGCAATGCCACTGGCGTGACAACCGGAACACCAGAGGTTCGTCCACTCCGGTCCTCTCGTACTAGGAGCAGCCCCTCTCAAATCTCCAACGCCCATGGCAGATAGGGACCGAACTGTCTCACGACGTTCTGAACCCAGCTCGCGTACCACTTTAAATGGCGAACAGCCATACCCTTGGGACCGACTACAGCCCCAGGATGTGATGAGCCGACATCGAGGTGCCAAACACCGCCGTCGATATGAACTCTTGGGCGGTATCAGCCTGTTATCCCCGGAGTACCTTTTATCCGTTGAGCGATGGCCCTTCCATACAGAACCACCGGATCACTAAGTCCTAGTTTCCTACCTGCTTGATCCGTCGATCTTGCAGTCAAGCACGCTTATGCCTTTGCACACAGTGCGCGATGTCCGACCGCGCTGAGCGTACCTTCGAGCTCCTCCGTTACTCTTTAGGAGGAGACCGCCCCAGTCAAACTACCCACCATACACGGTCCCCGACCCAGATAATGGGCCCAGGTTAGAACGTCAAGCACGACAGGGTGGTATTTCAAGGATGGCTCCGCCACAGCTAGCGCCATGGTTTCATAGCCTCCCACCTATCCTACACAGACGAACTCAACGTTCAGTGTAAAGCTATAGTAAAGGTTCACGGGGTCTTTCCGTCTTGCCACGGGAACGCTGCATCTTCACAGCGATTTCAATTTCACTGAGTCTCGGGTGGAGACAGCGCCGCTGTCGTTACGCCATTCGTGCAGGTCGGAACTTACCCGACAAGGAATTTCGCTACCTTAGGACCGTTATAGTTACGGCCGCCGTTTACTGGGGCTTCGATCAAGAGCTTCGCCTTGCGGCTGACCCCATCAATTAACCTTCCAGCACCGGGCAGGCGTCACACCCTATACGTCCACTTTCGTGTTTGCAGAGTGCTGTGTTTTTGATAAACAGTCGCAGCGGCCTGGTTACTGCGACCCTCTTCAGCTATAGCTCGCACGAGCCACCAAAAAGGGTGCACCTTCTCCCGAAGTTACGGTGCCATGTTGCCTAGTTCCTTCACCCGAGTTCTCTCAAGCGCCTGAGAATTCTCATCCTACCCACCTGTGTCGGTTTACGGTACGGTCTGCGTAAGCTGAAGCTTAGGAGCTTTTCCTGGAAGCGTGGTATCAGTGACTTCGCCATAAAGGCTCGTCTCGGTGCTCGGTCTTAGAGGATCCCGGATTTGCCAAAGATCCAAACCTACCGCCTTTCCCCAGGACAACCAACGCCTGGTACACCTAACCTTCTCCGTCCCTCCATCGCACTTACGCGAGGTGCAGGAATATTAACCTGCTTCCCATCGACTACGACTTTCGTCCTCGCCTTAGGGGCCGACTCACCCTGCGCCGATTAACGTTGCGCAAGGAAACCTTGGGCTTTCGGCGTGCGGGTTTTTCACCCGCATTATCGTTACTCATGTCAGCATTCGCACTTCCGATACCTCCAGCAGACTTCTCAATCCACCTTCAACGGCTTACGGAACGCTCCTCTACCGCGCATAACAAAGTTATGCACCCCAAGCTTCGGTTCTGTGCTTAGCCCCGTTAAATCTTCCCCGCAGACCGACTCGACCAGTGAGCTATTACGCTTTCTTTAAAGGGTGGCTGCTTCTAAGCCAACCTCCTGGCTGTCTGTGCCTTTCCACATGGTTTTCCACTTAGCACAAAATTTGGGACCTTAGCTGTGGGTCTGGGTTGTTTCCCTTTTCACGACGGACGTTAGCACCCGCCGTGTGTCTCCCATACAGTCCGTCTCGGTATTCGGAGTTTGCAATGGTTTGGTAAGTCGCGATGACCCCCTAGCCATAACAGTGCTCTACCCCCGAGAGGATACATATGAGGCGCTACCTAAATAGCTTTCGAGGAGAACCAGCTATCTCCGGGTTCGATTAGCTTTTCACTCCTAATCACACCTCATCCCCTACCTTTGCAACGGGAGTGGGTTCGGGCCTCCAGTGCGTGTTACCGCACCTTCACCCTGGGCATGACTAGATCACCCGGTTTCGGGTCTACTGCCCGCGACTATGCGCCCTTATCAGACTCGGTTTCCCTTCGCCTCCCCTATACGGTTAAGCTTGCCACGAACAGTAAGTCGCTGACCCATTATACAAAAGG
>NZ_LLXT01000008.1 GCF_001431625.1 Stenotrophomonas geniculata ATCC 19374 = JCM 13324 | reverse complement strand
GCCAGTTCAAGCCGGTCGACAGCAGGCTGGATCGGGTGTCGTAGTAGGTGCCGGGTACGCTGTTGTCGGTATCCCCGGCAATCGGTCGCGGCAGCGATGTCAGGCCACGGAAGTAGTACTGCGGCGACTCTTCGCGCAGATCGCGTGACTGGAACACGCCGTCGAAGGTCCAGGTCAGTACATCGCTCAGGCGCGCATCCAGCGACAGTGCGCCAACCTTGCGATCGACGTGCCCACCATTGAAGGTCTCGCCCTTTTCCTGGAAGGCGTTGAAACGGTAGCCGAACATCTGCTCGTTGCCGAAACGTCCGCCAACGTCGATGCCGCCGCTGACGATGCCCTGTTCACGCCAGCCCATCTGGGCGGAGAAGGTGGGCGTGTCCGTCGGCTTCCTGGTGATGTAGTTGACGATGCCGCCGGGTGCACCGAACCCGTACAGGAAACCGCCCGGGCCTTTCAGCAGATCGACCTGTTCCATCACTTCCAGCGGCCATTCGGTACCCCAGGAAGAGACCTGCAGGCCATTGACGCGATAGCTGTCGAAATTCAGTTCGATACCGCGATTGCGGATGGGCGAGCTCCAGCCGCTGGCGTAGGCGCTGACCTGGGTGGTGACCGAGGGGTCGAGCAGGAAGGCTTCGCCCAGCGAGACCACCTGGCGCTGCTCGATCTGCTCGCGGCCAACAGCGGTGATCGCAAACGGAGTGTCGCGCAGGGCGCGGTCGCCCAGTGCGCCGGCGTCGGTATGGGTGCGTTCGGCAGTGACCTTCACCGCATCCAGATCGATGGCGTTACGGCTGACGGCCGGCGCTTCGGCATGGGCAGCGCAGGCGGCGGACAGGGCGGAGGCCAGCAGGGCCAGGCGGGGGAGACGGGAAGGCAGCATCGATGGTGATCCTCGACGGACGGCCACAGGCCATCCGCCCACGGGTGGGGGAAGGGGCAGTGGCTGGGATCACGCAGGCTGGCCGGAGATGGCAGCGGGGCGCCGCGAAGGGGCGCAGGACCATGGCTGGATGAGAATTGTTCTCTTTTCGTTACGGCACGTCAAATCCAAAGCGGCGTG
>NZ_LLXT01000007.1 GCF_001431625.1 Stenotrophomonas geniculata ATCC 19374 = JCM 13324 | reverse complement strand
CGTCGAACGTCAGCGAACGGACGCCGGCATTGTCATGCCATAGCGACTCTTCCGCGCTGTCCTGCAGCTGAGCCCTTCGCAAGGGAAACAGCACGGTTCCAGCTGGCCATGTGCCAGCGGTGGCAGCGGCGAGCGAGAGGCCTTCACCTTCCACCGAGGACACCGTCACCACTTCCCAGCGGTTGACTGCTGCCCACAGCAGGGCCTGTCCGCCGGCGACGAAGTCAAACCCATTGGTTCGGCAGGCAAGCTCAACCGAGCCTACGGGCAATTTCGCGGGAATGAGCTGCGCATCTGGCCAGATGGGGACGAGCCAGCGCCCACCGTGGCCAGCGAGCAGCATGTCGACGACCCGGCGCTGCTGGCCCTCACACTTCACAGAGAACTCAAAGGACCGACGCGGATCGGAGCGGTAAGAGCAATGCTGGGAGATACCAGATGCCGATGCCTGCATGTAGTTGGTGGCCCAGGACAGCGTCTCGGTAATGGTGTCCGACCAGTCAGCAGGAACTGGAAATACGCGGGGGCCGGTAGCGGAGAAAGACATCGTCACCACTCCGACTGGATTGCCGCGCCGTTTCGGCCAGCGCTGAGCACGACAGCCTGTTCAAAGGCCGGATGAGACGCGAGCTTCTGAATCAACTCGTCCCGGTCGTTGAGCAAATAGATGCGCATGGGCTTGGCTGGGGTCATCGCCGATGTCGGTGCAGTTGCGGTAAATACCGGCGAGCGCTGCAACATTGGCATCGCTGCAACATGTCCTCCGTCGGAATAGCCGCGCCATCGTTCAAGCGCGGCCATACCCACTCGATTGAAGTCATACAGGAATGCCAGAGCACCAGGCTGGCGCACCACCTCCTGGCGATGTACGAATTCACCTGCATGGACCGTGCCGGCCTCCTGATACTTGCTGCCGGGACCGGTGTAACCGCCGACCGCATAACTGGCGGCCGCCCTCGCGGCGGAGGCCGCGGCCATTGCCTGTGCCGCGGCCTGCATCTGTACTGCCGCGGCCGTCACCGCAGATGCACCCGTGATCAGGCCGGCACCGGAGGAGTTAAGAGCGGCCGCACTCGTGGTGACTGCCGTGGCGCCGGCGGTGACACCTGCAGCGGCAGTCGACAGAGCGGCTGCTGATGCCTGCGTTGCTGCTGCGGCGGCGGCATCAGTTCCTACATCAACCCCCTTGTCGAACACCATCGACGTGATTCGGTTCGCCAGTGCCTGCGACCACTGATCGGCCACGAACTCGGCCAGGCCGCTGGAAACGGACAGAAAGAACCCGCGTACTGCATCGGTCAGCGAGGCGCTCCCATTGGCCAGCGACATAAAGGCTTCTTTGAAGCCGTTCTGAAGCGTCGTCCTAACGGTTTGCTGAAGCAGGTTCGTGGTCTGAACCATCTCTTTCAGCTTCAGGTCGATCTGATCGACCGCGGCGATTGCCTCCGGCGTCCCCAGGGCTATTGCTGCTGCACGCATCTGTGGAACAAGATCGCGCAAGGTCGAGCTCTGCTTCTGATACAGGTCAACCACGCGTTGCTGTGCGTCGGCTTGGGTAATCAGCCCCGCCTCCAGTTCCACCTGGATTCTCTGCTGCCCGAGCGCGATGCCCGCCATCACCTGGTTGTAGGTGTCCTGAAGATTCTTCAGTTCGGTGCTTGCCTTGCTCAGATTGAGGAGCTTGGCCACATCCGCGGCGTCGACAGCGCGCCCGCCGGCCTCCAATTCTTCCTTCAGCTTCGTCAGTTCACGCGAGGTCTTGGCCAACTCCGCATCCGGACCTCGGCCCTGCAGAGCTGCAATGCGATCGCGGATCTCCAGCATCTTGCGGTCGGCCTCGACCCGCAGGTTGGCCAGATCCAGCTTCTTGGCTTCGTCCAGCAACTCCTGCTTGGTCTTCGCCGAAGCATTCTGGAAGTTGCCCTCGGCAATAGCTGCCTGGATGCGGGCAGTCTCGGTCGCTTTCTTGCGAGTCTCATCCAGGGTTCCGACCAGGTCGATCTGCTGCTTGAGTCGCTCCAGCTCTCGCTGTGCTGCGGCCTCATCCTTCTGACCTTCCGTCTTCGGCGCTTTCCGGGTGCGCTCTTTGAACTTCTCCTGCAGTTGGGCAATCCGCTTGTCGTAGGCGCCGCCGCTGACGCTGCCATCGTCGCCAAAGGTGACGCCCTTGAGGAGGTCACTTCCGGGATTGGCCTTGCGCAGCTCGCGGAACTGCTTGGCAACCTCTTCGGTCGCCTTCTTCAGCTTCTCCGCCTTGCTGGCACCTTCCTCCAGACCCGATGCGATCGCCTTGGCGGCTTCGACGCCGGCATCCTGGATGCGCTGGGCTTGGCCAGCGCTCTCGGCAGCATTGACGTCACGATCGTAGGCGGCCCGAGCCTTGCGGAGCCGGTCCATCTGCTTGATCTGCAGGTCGTAGTAGTAGCCGATCGCCGGGGCGTTGCCGTTCTTCAGCGCCTGCTGCAGCTGCTCGGTCGTACCACGCATCGCCGCAGTTTCCGCGCGGAGCATCGCCTCGGAGTCGGTGCGGCCAATGTCCTTCAGCCCTTGCCAGACGCGCTTGAGCGTACGGGCCACTGCATCCCATGCCTGCTCCAGAGAGCCGGCCCGCGACTCCATTTCTTTGACACGCTGGTCACTGACAGTTGCGATGGCCTCCAGCGCGGCCTTGGCGGCATCGGTCGCCTTGCCCTGGTCCTCGAGCGCCCGAACCTGTTCGTACACCGCTGCGGTGAGGAAGTGATACTGCTCGTTGAGCTTGGCCAGTGTTGCTGAAGGAGCCTTGGAGACCTCAACCACCTTGGCGGTGGTGCCTTCGATCGACTCGCCCGTCAGCTTGGCCAGGTTGACCGCGACGCTAATCGCTGTAGACAGGGTGTTAGCGGTCAACTTCCCGCTGGCCGCCAACTGTTGGGCGGCCGCCGTGGCATCGGAGTACTCACCGGTGACCGCACCGACGGCATTCGCCTGGGCATAGAGCTGACCGCTGGACACGCCCAGTGAATGGCCGGTCGAGATCACAGCGGCGTCGAAGGCTCGCAGCTGCTTGTATCCCTGCAGCGCCGCAAAGCCAACAACACCCAGTCCGGCAGCAAGACCGCCTAGGACGACCACCGCGGGATTGAGCGCACTGGTGAGCGCGCGCGCGGCGGGGACGACACCGCCGAAGGAATCCTTCAGCTGGCCACCCTGCTGGATGGCCACCATCCAGATCGGCATGCCGCTGACGATGCTGGTGGTGATATCGGTGATCTGCGCCGGCAGCTGGCGCATGGCCATCTGGTACTGGCCGGCCGAGATCGCCCCGGCGCCCAGGCTGCGGCTGGTCGCTTCGGCAACCTTGACGGCGTTGCGCTGGACGTTGATGCCCGCCAGGGCACGGTTGTACTGTTCGCGGCTGATGCGGCCGGCATCCACCGCCGCCTTGAGTTCCCACTCGTCCCGCTCCAGCTTCTGCAGCTTTACCGATGCGCTGTCATAACGCCCCAGGGCGCCCTCAATAACACGCTGGCGCTGTTGCTCCGATCGAGCGAGGCCGGCTTCCTGCTTATCCAGCGCCTTGAGCGCGCTGTTGTAGTCCTCAGTGGTGATCAGACCGCGCGCCATCACCCGATCAAGCATCGCCTCGGTGTCGGCCAGATCGGACATGCTCGCCGCGCCGCGCTCCAGACGTGCATCGAGCTCGGAGATCAGGCGGATCTCATCGGCCACTGTCTTCTGTACCGCCGCGCCGGACGTTCGGACGCGATCTGCGGCGGTGGCCACGTCTGCCGACATGGCCTTGGCTGATTCTCCAGCCGTGGCCATCCCCGCCGCGCCGGCGGCGGCCTTCTGGCCAGCATCCTCCATTTGGCTGCCCGAGGCGGCACTGCTGCGGGCAGCCCTATCCAAGGCGTCAGCGGCCTTCTTCGCCTCTTTCGTGACGTCGCCCAGGCTGGCGCCGGCGTCTTGGCTGGCGCCCTTGACCGAAGTCAGGCCCTTCTGGACCACTGGCAGTGCCTGGCGCACCTGCTCGATGTCCAGGGCGATACGCATCGCCAGTTCGAGGTTGCGCGAGGAAGCCATTGTTATTTCAGATCCTTCAGCAGGTTGGTCGCCGGGCTACCGCCGGCATAGGCAGCATTGGTGTCGGTGATTCGCTCCCGCCTTTCGCGCCGCTGCTGGGCCTGGACGTACTCCCAAGCGAGGGAGATTTGGCGCTTGGTCATGCGACCGATATCGCCAAAGCTGTGGCCGTAGCCTGCACTGATCAGGTCGGTGAAGACCCGCCCGTAGCCGACAGAGCTGCATTTTGACTGACGGCGTTTCTGAGCAGGCGGCGGAGAAAAAAACTACTGTTGGCCTGCCACCACAACAGCAGCATCTGCTCGCCGTCGGTCTCGTTGAGCGTCTCCAGCCACGCTTCCTGCTCCCGTACCTCGGCTGCGTGATCCTTGGCATCAGCCGGCGGCGCTGCGACCGAGCACGCCAGTAGATGCCGGATCAGATCCGGGTGCGAGACCAGTGCGTCCATCACCTGCAGCATGGAAGGCGGATCGGAGCCTTCGAACAGCGGCTGCAGGTCCGCGACCAGCGGCGCGGCGGTCTGCAGGATGCGAGCGGCCTCAAAGAAGCCGTACTCGCGCACTGTGATGATCTTTCCACCGAGCTGCCCTTGCTGCCGGCCGGCAAGCACGTCCAGTTCGCTGGCTACGGCCTCCGGATCCGTAGTGCCGGATCCGGAGGGCTGCTGACCGACATTGCCGATCACCCTGGCCATCAGGCTGCATCCACCAGCAATGCACGAGCGTACAGGCCAAAGCGCGGATCGGCCTGGCGCACCGGGTCGATCTTCGCTTCGCCGGTGAGCGCAATCTCACCGAAGGTGTCGTTGATCAGCGACAGCGTCTCCGAGGCCGGGAAGGTGACGCGGTGCACCTCGCCGCGGAAGCGCATGGG
>NZ_LLXT01000006.1 GCF_001431625.1 Stenotrophomonas geniculata ATCC 19374 = JCM 13324 | reverse complement strand
TGGCGCGCGCCGACATCGTCATCCGCCCGAAGGTACTGGACATCGGTGCCGCCGATTTCAGCCAGCGTGGCACCGCGATCCTGGAAGGCGAAAAGGCCGCAATGGCCGCGATGCCACAGATCCGCGCCAAGATCCAGCAGCTGCAGCGTGCACGCGCCGCGGCCGCCGCACCGGCACCCGTGGCCGCGCCGAAGTGCGAGGAAGCCTCTCGCCTAGGCAAGCTGATGGGCCGCAAGGACAAATGCTGACCTGAGCCAGCGTGTCGCTGCCAGACAGCGACGCGCGCGTTCTAGCGCGCAGGCCGGTAACCGCTGGCCTGCTGCCGCTCGCGCCTGCGCGCCTGACGGGCCTGCTCCTGCAGTGTCGCCGTGTGCTGCAGCTGTTCCATGCCATCGGCCGGCACATGCAGCTGGCGTCGCGCACGGGTGAGTGCCAGATAGACCGCGCGCACCGGGTTGTGCCAGATGCGCCCGCCCTGCCCCGCGCGGAAGCAACCAGGCGACAGCGAGACCACGTCGAACTGCAGGTTCTTCGCGTGTTCGGCCAGGCACAGCGCCACCCGCCCTTCAGCAGGCGTGTCCTGGTCGTCGAGCGCCTGCAGCAGCGACTGCACCCGCTCGGCAGACGCAAACAGTTCGACCAGCGCGCCCTGCCCTTCGTCGGCCTGCGTGGCCAGGAAGCGCTCCTGTGCCGGGTCCGAGGCGCTGTCGCGGCGCCGGCGCCACGCATCCAGCGGCCGCTGCAGCACGCTGCGCAGCGCGCGCAGCGATGCCGGATGCAGATAGGGCCGCAGCCCGAGCGCGTGCAGCTGTGCCGCATCCAGGGCCAGATCGGCGACGCTGCCATGGATGCGCAGGCCGTCGCTCGGCACCTGCGCCCAGTGGCGGTAATGCAGCACACCGGTGGCGCGGTCGGCGGCACCGACGAACGGCCCACTGTCCTGGCCCAGTCCATCCAGTGCCAGGGTCTGGTTGACCAGGCCCTCGACCTGGTTGCCCTGGCGCACCGACTGGTGCATTTCCAGCACCTTCGACGCGGCCCAGCGCGGCACCGTACCGGTCAGGCACTGGTGCGGATCACCCAGGCTGACCACGCCAGGCGCATGGCCGGCCAGCAACTGCTTCCACGACGGGCTCAGGTCATGCGCCTCGTCCACCAGCAGCATGCCCATGTCCAGCGGCGGGGTAACGCCGCGCAGTGCCAGCCACTTGCCGATGTGCGCCGGGCTGAGGCTCAACAGCGTGCCCCGCTGCAGGTCGGCGTCGAACATGCAGCGCCAGACGTGCTCGGCGGCCGCCATGTACGGCGACACGTCGAGCATCGCGGCGGGCACCGAACGGTCGAAATGCTGGAACGCCAAGCCCGGTGCCGACGACGCGCACCAACGGTTGATGGCCTCGAACGCAGTCAGCAGCACCTGCTCCGGGCTGCGCCCACCGATGCCCTGCAGGCCGATGCGGCCGGCAATCTCGCGCGGCGTGCGGGTGCTGCGCCGGTAGCTGGCAACGAAGCCACCGGTGTGGCCGCTGCGCGCGGCATGCTGCGCCACGCGGTTGGCGAACTCAATCTGGGTCAGCAGGCGCACCGCGGTGCTGGCCGGCACGCGGCTGCGGAAGGCTTCCACCTGCCCACGCGAGGGCGCCACGTAGGTGTAGCGGCCGGGCCGCGCCTCCATCAGCGCCAGCACCAGGTGGCCCTTGCCGGTGCCGGCATAGCCATCGAGGTCGATCAGCTCATCGGGGTTGGCGGCGATGGCGCGCAGCACGCGGGCCTGCTCGGAGGTGTACAGGCCATGGTGTTCGACCGCACGCGCGTCGCTGGCAACGGCCTCGTCCTGGTCGTCGTCCTCATCGTCGCTGGCGAAGGCGGGCGGGAAGCGGATCTCGTGTTCGGCCAGGGTTTCCTGACAGGCCTGCTGCAGGGCCAGGCCGGGGTACTCGCTGGGCGACTGCACGATGAAGTCCTGCAGGATCTCCGCCGGTGCCAGCAGCACGCCATGGGCGGCCAGCGCGGCCAGCCAGGCATCGAGTTCCGGCTGGCCACCGCCGCCGGCGCCTGCAAGCTGCGCGGCCACGCCGTCATGGCTGGCGAACAGCGCGCAGGCTTCGTGCAGCAGGCGCTCGATTTCCGCTGGTGTGTGCAGGCGCGCGCGGCACAGCTGCGCAGCCATCAACCCGGCCTGTTCCAGCGCGGTCTGCGGCGGCGTGCCATGGGCGATGAAGCGCGCCAGCGACTTGCGCTGCAGCGGCAGGAAGGTGGTGGTAAGCACCGGGTGCTGGAGTTCGGACATGCGTGGAACCGGAAAGGTACGCTGCGGCGGGCGCAGGGCGGTGATGCTCAGCTACCCGCCCGGCTGCGTCAAATCGCGGCGGCGCTTATTCCAGCTGTGAAAGCGGCAATGCCTGGAATCCCTTGACCGTGCGCAGCACGAAGCTGGAATTGGCATCGGCCACGCCACCGGCGTTGAGCAGCCGGTCCAGCAGGAAGTGCGAGAAGTGCTCCAGGTCGCGCACGTAGACGTGCAGCAGATAGTCCATGTCGCCGGTCAGTGCATGGCAGGCCACCACTTCATCCCAGCCCTGCACGCTGTCCACGAAGTGGCCGATCGCGGCCTGGTCGTGCTTTTCCAGCTGCACGCGCACGAAGGCCTGCAGGCCCAGCCGCAGCTGCCGTGGCTCCAGCCGCGCGCCATAGCCGACGATCACACCCTCGCTTTCCAGCCGCTGCAGGCGGCGCAGGCAGGCCGAGGGTGAGAGGTTCACCCGCGTCGCCAGCTCGGCGTTGGTGGCGCGCCCATCCCGCTGGATTTCAGCCAGCAGGCGTATATCCGTGCGATCGAACTGGACTTCTCCGGCCATTGTTGCCCCGCAACATGGTGAGTACGCAAGGATATTGCGCCAACAAGGCCAATCGGCGCAACTTTTGCAACCCTGTTGCGCGCACCCTGCCCTAGCATCGTGGGTATCCCATCCAGGAGTGCCCCATGGACCTCGCCCAGCCCCGCCGCGTCGAACACCAGCAGACCGACAAGGGCTACGTGCCGGTGTATACCACCGCGCTCGTCGAGCAGCCGTGGGACACCTACAGCGCCGACGACCACGCCACCTGGAGCACGCTGTACCAGCGCCAGCGCGAACTGCTGGTCGGCCGCGCCTGCCAGGAATTCCTGGATGCACAGGACGAGATGGGCATGAACGCGCACATGATTCCGCGCTTCGACCAGCTCAACGAAGTGTTGGGCGCGGCCACCGGCTGGACCCTGGTCGGCGTCGAAGGCCTGCTGCCGGAACTGGATTTCTTCGACCACCTGGCCAACCGCCGTTTTCCGGTGACCTGGTGGATCCGTCGCCCCGACCAGATCGACTACATCGCCGAACCGGACCTGTTCCACGATCTGTTCGGCCACGTGCCGCTGCTGATGAACCCGGTGTTCGCCGATTACATGGAGGCGTACGGCCGTGGCGGCGTCAAAGCCCACGCGATCGGCCCGGATGCGCTGCAGAACCTGACCCGCCTGTACTGGTACACGGTGGAGTTCGGCCTGATCGACACGCCCGACGGCCTGCGCATCTACGGCGCCGGCATCGTGTCGTCGAAGGGCGAATCGCTGTACTCGCTGGAATCGGCCGCGCCCAACCGCATCGGTTTCGACCTGCAGCGGATCATGCGCACGAAGTACCGCATCGACACCTTCCAGAAGACCTACTTCGTCATCGACAGCTTCGAACAGCTGATGCAGGCGACCTCGCCGGACTTCACCCCGATCTACGCGGCACTGGCCAACCAGGCGCATCTGCCGGCCGGTGAAGTGCAGGGCGACGACCGCGTGTTCCAGAAGGGCACCGGCGAAGGCTGGGCCGACGGCGGCGACGTGTAAGCACACAACGCGCACGGCGTTGCACTGAAACGGCGCACCTCGGTGCGCCGTTTTCGTTGTTGCCTGCCTGCGCCATTGCAGCGGCGCAGGCGAGGGCAGGGCAGTCAGGCGTCCACGGCCCGGCAGGAACCGCGCACCATCAGTTGCGGATGCACGCTGGTTGCGGTCGGCGCATCCGGCACGTCGGCCTGCACCAGCATCGCCGCAGCCACGCGGCCGATATCGGACACATGGCGACGTACCGAGGTCAGCGGCGGCCACAGCCGCGACGCCAGCGGGCTGTCGTCGTAGCTGACGATCGACAACTGCTGCGGCACCGCGATGCCCGCACGCAATGCCACCTGGTACACGCCGGCAGCCATTTCATCGTTCCCGGCAAAGATCGCACTGGGGCGTTGTCCGCCCATCAGCAGCCGCTCTGCGGCATGCACGCCGGACTCGAAGGTATCGCCCGCTTCCAGCACCCGCTCACCCGGCAGGGTCAGGCCCACCTGGGCCAACCGGTCGAGGAAGCCATGGGTGCGCTCGCGTGCGGTACGGCGATCGCCCGGACCGGCAATCACCGCGATATCGCGGTGGCCGAGCGAGAGCAGGTAGCCCGCTGCCGCGGCTGCACCGTCGCGATCGTGGGTGACCACGGCCTGTGCCTCGTCATCCGACACATGCGCGTTGATGCGGACGTAGCGGCATTCGATGCCGTCGAGCATCTCCGTCAACGCTGTCGACTCGGAGGCACGCGGGCCCAGGATCACGCCGTGCAGCTTCTGCTGCTGCACGAAGCAGCGCACGCCGTGCGCGCAGTCCGGAGACTGGCTGTCGCAGGGATGCACGACCAGCTCATAGCCGGTGCCGCGCAGCGCTTCCAGCGCGCCGTGCTGCAGGTCGACAATGCATTGGGCGCCCGGGTCGTCATACACCAGGCCGATCAGGAAGGAGCGGCGGAACGCGAGACCGCGCGCCAAGGGGTCGGGCACGTAACCGACCTCGCGCATCAACGCCTCGACCTTGTCGCGGGTGTCTTTGCGCACCAGCGGCGAGTTGTTGATGATTCTTGAAACCGTTTTCTTGGAAACTCCCGACAGTCGTGCGATGTCGTTGATCGTGGCAGCCTTGCCCTTCGATGCCGGCAACGCGGCATCGCTAATAATTCGCACTGACATGTATAGAACCAGGTAAGTCGGAGAATTCTAGCCTTGCGCCCGTGGGACGCGAAGTTGCGGAATGTCGCAGCGAAGAGGGATCGCGTCGTGTTCGACCGCTTCTGCTGCGCGAGGTTCCATTGTGATTGCTCTACTTGATGTGCATCTGAACCGTTCTTCCGCGCGTGTTCACCTTGAATGCGGGCGCGACGCGCGCGAACGCCAACATTCCCTTAACCAGGCTCCGCTACAGTCGGGGCATGGACCTGCAGACCTCTCCGTTTCCGGCGTTCCGTGGCCGCGACCGGTTGATCGCCGCGGTCGACGCAGCGATGACCTCCGGTGACCCCGAGCGCATCACCGCCGACCTGCAGCTGGCGCTGCAGGACGCCATCGCCGACAGCCGCATCGAGTTGCCCGAGTGCGTACACCGTCCGGTCAGTGATCATTACGCGCGACGCCCGCTGTATCACAGCCGCGAACACGGCTACAGCGTGATTGCCATGAGCTGGGGCCCAGGGCAGGGCACGCCGCTGCACGACCACGATGCCATGTGGTGTGTGGAGGGAGTGTGGTCAGGCGAGCTGGAGATCACCCGGTATGAACTGCTGGAGTGTGCCGGCGAGCGCTGGCGCTTCCGCCGCCATGCCGTGCTGCGCGGGGGCTGCGGCAGTGCCGGCAGCCTGATTCCGCCGCACGAGTACCACACCCTGCGCAACGCCAGCGACGAAGCGCTGGCGATCTCGGTACACGTGTACGAGGCGCAGATGGAGCGCTCGGCGGTGTTCGATCCGCTTGGTGGTGACTGGTACCAGCGCCGCATCCAGGCATTGCAGGCCGACCCGGCCTGAACCGGGGGGGGGCAGGGCGGTGCGCCGCCAGCACCTTCGTGAGCCACGTGGCATCATGCGCCGCTGCGCTGCCGGACCCGGCGGCGATCCGCGATGCCCCGTCGGGCAAGGAGCAAAACCATGTCCAGCGCTGATCCGCGCCTGCGCGCGCTGTTGAAGCTGGCACCGGTGATTCCGGTGTACACCCCCGAAGATGTAAATGAAGCGGTCGAAGTGGCCCAGGCGCTGTTCCGCGGCGGCCTGCCGGTGATCGAAGTGACGCTGCGCACGCCGCAGGCACTGGATGCGATCAAGGCCATGGTCGAGGCCGTGCCCGATGCGGTGATCGGCGCCGGCACCGTGCTCAACGCCGCACAGATGCAGGCGGCAAAGCAGGCCGGTGCGCGCTTTGCCGTTTCCCCGGGCGCCACGCCGGCGCTGTATGCGGCCGCGCGCGATGCCGGCCTGCCGTACCTGCCCGGTGCCGCCACCGCCTCGGACCTCATCCTGGGCCTGGAGCACGGCCACGACACCTTCAAGTTCTTCCCGGCGGTGCAGGCCGGTGGCGCCGCACTGCTGGCGGCCTGGCACGGCCCGTTCGCCGATGTACGCTTCTGCCCGACCGGTGGCATCAGCGCGCAGACCGCGCCGCAGTTCCTGCACCTGCCCAACGTGCTGTGCGTGGGCGGCTCGTGGCTGACCACACCGGCACTGCTGCAGACCCGTGACTGGGACGCCATCGAGCGCCTCGCCCGCGAGGCGTCGGTGCTGGCCAGCTGAACCTGCTGCACGAATCGTCAAAGGTTTGATCGTGATCAAAGCGCCGGCCTCGAGCCGGCGTCATTCTGTGGGCAAGCGCACTACGGAGATCCGAACATGAATTCGACCATGAAGGCCGCTGTCGTGCGTGAGTTCGGCAAGCCACTGGTGATCGAGGAAGTCTCGGTACCACGCCCGGGGGCGGGCGAAGTACTGGTCAAGATCGAGGCCTGTGGCGTCTGCCACACCGACCTGCACGCCGCCGAGGGCGACTGGCCGGTGAAACCGAACCCGCCATTCATCCCCGGTCACGAGGGCGTGGGGCACATCGTGGCCGTGGGAGGCGGGGTAGGGCACGTCAAGGAAGGCGACAGGGTCGGCATCCCCTGGTTGTACTCGGCGTGTGGCCATTGCGAACACTGCCTGGGCGGCTGGGAAACGCTGTGCGAGACGCAGCGCAACACCGGCTACTCGGTCAACGGCGGCTTCGCCGAGTACGCACTGGCCGATGCCAACTATGTCGGCCTGCTTCCGAAGGACGTGGGCTTTATCGAGATCGCGCCGGTGCTGTGCGCCGGCGTGACCGTCTACAAGGGCCTGAAGGTGACCGACACCAAGCCAGGGGACTGGGTGGTGATTTCCGGCATCGGCGGCCTGGGCCACATGGCCGTGCAGTACGCCCGCGCAATGGGCCTGAACGTGGCGGCGGTGGACGTGGACGACAACAAGCTGGCGTTGGCCCGGCAGCTCGGCGCGCAGATCACCGTCAACGCGCGCACCACCGATCCCGCTGCCTTCCTGAAGAAGGAAATCGGCGGCGCGCACGGCGCCCTGGTCACGGCGGTGTCGCCGAAAGCGTTCGAGCAGGCGCTGGGCATGGTCCGCCGTGGCGGTACCGTTTCGCTCAACGGTCTGCCGCCGGGCAACTTCCCGCTGGACATCTTCGGCATGGTGCTCAACGGCATCACCGTGCGCGGCTCGATCGTCGGCACCCGGCTGGACCTGCAGGAGTCGTTGCAGTTCGCCGCCGAGGGCAAGGTCGCCGCCACAGTCAGCACCGACCGCCTGGAAAACATCAACGACGTGTTCGCGCGCATGCACGCGGGCACCATCGAAGGCCGCGTGGTGCTCGACTTCGCCGCCTGACCGCTTGTGCATGGCCGCCGTCGCTCCGTCCCCCTCTCCCACGGACGCGGCGGCCATGCCGATCCATCGGTAGTACCGGCCGCAGGCCAGCAACCCCAGGCACTTCGCGCAGCCTTACAATGCGTGCATGCCCGCCCTGCTCAAGACCCTGTTCCTGTCCTTCGTCGCCCTGATCGGCGGCGTGCTGTCGCTTGCGCTGGTCAGCAGCGTCGCCAGCTGGCTGCCCCCGCTGGTGGGCATGTCGCCGGACAACAACAGCGTGCAGCTGGGGTGGGATCTGGCCTTCAGCGTGCTCGGTGGCATCGCCGGCATTTCCTTCGCCACCTACTACGCGCCCTGCTGGCCGCGTTCGCATGGTTTTTCCATCTGGTCACTGATCGCGCTGGGCTGCGGCTACGCGGTGTGGGCCGCAGGCGCTGATTTTCCGCTCTGGTTCGTCATTTCGCTGCTGGCATCGCTGCCGTTGCAGCTGCTGGCCGGCTGGTGGTTCGGCCGCCGCGCGTCGCGCGACGCAAGGTAACGCCGCCCCTGTAGAGCCGAGCCCATGCTCGGCTTTCATGCACATAGACACAGGCAGCCGAGCATGGGCTCGGCTCTACAGGTCCATACGCGGCAGCGTCTGCTTCAAGCGCGCGATGCCCTGCCATGGGTCACCCTTCAGCCGCTTCGCCCGCGCCAGTGCCTTGGCCATCGGAAACGCGTCGGCCGCACTGACGCGTGCAAGCTCTTCCCAGCGCAGCGGCACCGCCACGCCGGCGCTGTCGCGTGCGCGCAGCGACCACGAGCACACGCTGGTAGCACCCCGTGTGTTGCGCAGCCAGTCGATGAAGATCACCCCGCCGCGCTTGGCCTTGCTCATCGTCGCCACGTAGCGATCGGGCTGCTCCAGCGCCATTGCCTGCGCGAACGCCTCGCAGAACCCCTTCGCCTCGTCCCAGCCTGCCTTGGGCTGCAGCGGCACCACCACGTGCACGCCCTTGCCACCGGACAGGCGTACGAAGCTCTTCAGGCCCACCTGCTGCAGGCGGTCGCGCACATCGCGTGCACCGGCTTTCACCTGTGCCCAGCTGACGCCTTCGCCGGGGTCGAGATCGAACACCAGACGATCCGGATGTTCGGGATCGGCCACGGTCGCGCCCCAGGGATGCAGCTCCAGGGTGTTCATCTGCACCAGCTGCAGCAGGCCGCGCGTGTCGTCGATGTAGACGTAATCCTCGCGGCCGCTCTTCTGCTGCAGGGGCACCGCATGTACCGCATCGCCCAGGCCGGGACCATGGTGCTTCTGGAAGAAACAAGCCTTGCCCACGCCGTCCGGGCAGCGCAGCAGTGACAGTGGACGTCCGGCGATTTCGGGCAGGATCCAGCGCGCCATGCGCTGATAGTAGTCGGCCACGTCGCCCTTGCGCAGTTTCTGCTTTGGAAACACCACCCGCTCCGGATGAGTGATCTGGACCTCACCTCCGGCTTCGGCATCTGCGGTGCTCATTCCCAGATCCTCCTTCTGCTTGTCGCTGCGCAGCCGCTTGAAACTGGCCTGGCGCAGCAGGCCTTCCTTGCCCCAGCCACGGAACGCCACCTCCGCCACCGCCACTGGTGTCACCCAACGTACGCTGGCAGCGCGGAACGGCACATGCGCCGGCAGCTGCAGCACGGGCGTCTTCACTGCCAATGGCCGCAGTGCCTTGAGCAGCGCACGCAGGCTTTCATCGTCGAAGCCGGTGCCAACGCGGCCGACATAGCGCAGGCCAGCCTTGTCCGGCGTGGCCAGAAGCAGCGAACCGAATCCCACCCGGGAACCCTTGGGTGCCGTGTAGCCGACAATCACGAACTCGTCGGTGTCTTCGTGCTTCACCTTCACCCAGCTGCGCGCGCGGGTATTCACGTACGGCGCATCCACCTGCTTGCTGACGATGCCTTCAAAGCCGGCCTCGCCGCTGGCATCGAATACCTGCGGCCCATGGTCGATCACGTGTTCGCTGAAGGCCAGGGTGCCGGGCGCTGGCCCGATGAGGTCCTTCAGCAGCGCCTTGCGCTCCACCAGCGGTGCACGACTGATGTCCACGCCGGCCACACCCGGAAGATCGAACACGATGTAGCGCAGTGGTTGTTTCGAACTGCCGTCGATCACGCGCTGCAACGCTGCGAAGTCACTGCGTCCTTCCTTGTCCAGCACCACCAGCTCGCCGTCCAGTCGCGCATCACGCACCGGCAGCGCCCGCACGGCCTGCACGACCTCGGGAAAATCGGCCGTCCAGTCCAGGCCGTTGCGCGAGCGGAGTTTCACCTCGCCATCGTGCAGGTCGGCCAGCAGCCGATAGCCATCCCACTTGATCTCATGCAGCCAGCGCTCGCCGTCCGGGGCACTGTCACGATGATCGGTCAACTGCGGTTTGAACCCGCGCGGATAGGGCGTATCACGTGCGCCTTGCAGCTGCAGTGCGCGTGCATGCCAGCGCGCATCGGCCTTGCGTGTGGTCGTCCGCGCGGCGGGGACCGAGCGCACCGCCTTCCCTGCGGAACGCTTCTTCGCCGCAGGTTCTCGTTTCGGCATCGGTGCCGTCAGCAGGTCATCCGCCTCGGCGTCGCGCGCTTCACCATCGTCGCGCTTGATCAGCAGCCATTGCACCTGGCGTCCTTTCATCGCGGTGCGCACCAGCTTCCAGCCACCGGCCAGGCGTTGCCCGTGCAGCACGAAGTCGATCTTTCCTGCCGCCAGTGCCTGCAGAGGATCACCTTCGCAGGCCCAGGTACCCTGATCAAACACCTCGACGTGGCCCGCGCCGTAGTGGCCTTCGGGAATGTCTCCCTCGAAGGTGGCGTAGGACAGCGGGTGATCTTCCACTTCCACGGCCAACCGCTTCTCACCGACGCGAAGCGAAGGACCTTTCGGCACCGCCCAGCTCTTCAGCACGCCGTCCATCTCAAGGCGGAAGTCGTAGTGGCGCGAGCTGGCATGGTGCAGCTGGATGACGAAGGTCGGCCGCCGCCTCGGATCACCGCGGACGCGCGTGTCGTCAGGCTCCGGTGTCTGCCCGGCGCCACCGCCAAGTCGGCGTTTGCGCCGGTACTGGTGCAGCGACATGGTTCAACCTGCCTTGCGCCGGGTGGTTTTCTTCACGGCCTTTTTGGCGGTCTTCTTCGCAGCCTTCTTCGCCGGTGCCTTGCGCGTCGCCGTCTTCTTCGCCGGCGTGCGCGTGTTCGCATCCAGGCTCTTCTGCAGCAGCGCCATGAAATCGACCACGTTGGTACTGGCGTCCTCGCGCGGTGCCGGCTCATCGTCCACCCGCGTGGTGCCGCCCTTGGACTTGATGCGCTTGTTCAGCACCTGCTGGAGGCGCTCGCGGAACTCATCGTGGTACTGCGACGGGTCCCAATCACCGGACATCGACTCGATCAACTGCTCGGCCATCGCCGTTTCCTTGCTGGTGATGCGGTAGTCGGCGAGCTTCCCGGTGGGCAGCTTGTAGTCCTCGGGATCCACCAGTTCCTGCGGATAGCGCAGGATCATCAGCACCAGCGCGTCCTCATGCGGCATCACCGCACACAGGTATTCCCGTGTGCGCACCACCACCCGTGCGATGCCCACCTTGCCGGTACTGCGCAATGTCTCGCGCAGCAGCACGTAGCCCTTTTCGGCCTTCTTGCCGGGTACCAGCAGATAGGGTTTCTCGTAGTAGCGCGGGTCGATCTGCGCCGCATCCACGAACGATTCCACTTCCACCGCTTCGTGGCTCTCCGGTGCGGCCGAGCGGATGTCGCCTTCCTCCAGCACGACATAGCTGCCCTTGTCGTACTCGTAGGCTTTGACGATGTCCTTCCAGGGCACTTCCTCGCCGGTGTCGGCGTTGACCCGTTCGAAACGGATCGGCTTGCGATCGCGGGAGTCGAGCATGCGGAACTGCAGATCGACCTTGCGTTCGCCGGACATCAGCGACACCGGCACATTGAGCAGGCCAAACGACAGCGTGCCGGTCCAGATCGGGCGGGCCATGGGCGTACCTTTGGCGGGGCAGGGTGCCCAGCGTGGGCCGGAGGGCGTAAACCAACCGTGTCCGTGCCGTGCACGTCAGGTGGCGCGACCACTTGGCTGTAGAGCCGAGCCCGCGCTCGGCTGCTTCAAGTGCCCGCCACTACTGCAGCAACGGCCTCACCGCCGCCGCCGGAATATGGTCCAGTGCGCGCCAGGCGTCCTCCACCACCGGCCGTGCCTGCGACCAGCTCAACCGCGACTGCCCGCGCATCTGCTCCCAGTGCTCGGCCAGTTCCTCGCAGGTATCGGCGGCATCACCACGTGGCCAATCCGCGGCATGGGTGGTCAGCGCGAAGGCATACACCGGGCACAGATCACGCCAGTTGCGGTGGCTCTGGCCACGCCTCTCCTCGTAGTCGCTGAGCATGTACTGCAGGTAATCCTGTGCCACCGCCTGCGGATCTTCCTGGCGGCGCGTGCGGCGCTGCGCGGTGCGCTGGCCAAGCGGATCGAGCAGGGCGTTGAACACGGACGGTGCGGGTCGTTCAAGACGGGGCATGGCCGGCTCCTGCAGCGGGGGCGGGTGGGCAGGAATACGCGCGGTGCCGTTACCGGGGGGTGAGCGAGATGTTCATGACGCCAGGTTCGCAGTGGCTTTACCTGCAGGGCGGTGTAGTGGGAGCCCCGAGTGCAGGTACCAGACCATGAGCCGAGAGACCTCACGAGACCCGATGCGGGAAAACCACCCGCCCCTTCCCGGTGAACAGCGCGGCAAGCGCGATGCCGACAACGCCGACTACCGCGGCACCGGTGCGCCGTTCTTCGATGCCGAGCACGGTGACGACCATCTGCCGGTGAGACATGTGGCTGAACAGGCGGCCCAGGACCGCAAGGATGGCGGTGACCGCCATCGCGGTGGCCAGGAGAGCCCGCTCAAGCGCCGCGAGCGCAAGCAGCGCGCCAGCGACAACCAGGACGAGGCGCTGGAGGAAACCTTCCCCGCCAGCGACCCGACCTCGCCGTTCGTACCGGCCAAGGCCCCCGATTGACGGTAGCGCCGGGCCATGCCCCGGCGCGCGCAGCGGTCCCGCGCTAGCGCCACGACCACTGCACACCCACGCTGGCCCGCCGTCCCGGCCCGGGCTCGTAGTAGCGGCCATTGCCATCGTTGACGATCACCGAGCCGATGTAGGCCTGGTCCAGCACGTTCTCCAGCCGCGCGAAAGCACGCAGTTCACCGCCGGGCAGGGTCCAGCGGCGTCCGCCCTCCACGTGCAACAGGGCAAAGCCCGGCGCCCGTTCGGTGGCGACGTCGTTGACCACGGTATCGCTGCTGGCCGTGGCCTCCAGAGCCCATTGCCAGTCGGCGGGGCTCCACTGCAGGCGTGCGAACGCCTGCTGGCGCGGCACACCCGGCAAGCGACTGCCCGCCGCGACCACGTTGTTCGAGGTCAGGTAAGGCGAGCGCACCTGCGCCTGCAGCCAGGTCCAGGCCAACTGCAGTTCCAATTGCTCGGCCAGCGGCTGTCGGTACTGCAGTTCCGCGCCCTGGCGGCGGGTGCGGCCAATGTTGCGATAGGTGCTGCGCCCTCCGGTGTTGCTGGCAACAGCCAGCTCATCGTCGGTATCTGCACGGAACAGGCTGATATCGAGCTGGATTCCGCTCTGCGCGTGCCACTTGCTGCCAATCTCCAGATTGCGGCTGCGGGCGGCCGCCAGGTCCAGTGCCAATCCCGCCTGCCCGTCGGCGCGATAGCCCAGTTCGTTGAAGGTGGGGGTTTCGAAACCGCGGCCGACCGCAGCATGCAGCCGCCACTGCGGGCTGGCCTCAAAGCTGATCCCGGCCACCGGCGTGGTGGCCTGGTAGCGCCGGCGGCCACTGTCATCCGGGTTGCGGCCGATGATGTAGCGGTCGTCGGATTCGAAGCGCACGGTGCTGTGGCGCAGGCCAGCCAGCAATGACCAGCGTGGACTCCACTGCCACCACGCCTGCGCGAACTGATCGACGTTATGCACGGTGTCGATCTGGTCTCTGCGCAGGCGCCCACGTACGCCCAGCGTGCTGCCGATGAAGTTCTCGTAGCCGGTCCGATGCTGGCGCTGGCGGTCGGCGCTGAGCCCGGCCACCAGGTCCAGCGGCCGCCCGGCCAGATCGCCGTGCCAGCCCCAGCGCGCGTCCAGCCCGCCGTAGCCGGCGTCCAGATCGATCACGCCGCCGGCATGCAGCGGATTGGCCTGCGCCGTGGGCGGAATGGGCAGGAACTGGGTCACCGCGCGCTGCCCGGCATAGCCCATCAACTGCCAGCGCTGCGCTCCCGTTTCACGGGTCCAGCGCAGGCCGGCCTGCTGCTGGCGCACCGATTTGCGGGTGTTGTACGGGTGCGCCACCGCCGTGGCCTGGCGCGGATCAGCCGCCACCTGGGCACGGGTCAGGCCCAGCGGATCCTGTGCATCGGGGGCATCGAGCGCATTGAGCAACAGCTCCAGCCGCCCACCGCCCAGCGCACCACCGATGCGTGCGTTGAGCGATTCACGGCGCGCACGGCTGTGGTCCCGCCAGCCATCGGTGCGGAGGTGATTGGCGGCGATGTTGTAGTCCAGCAGTTGGCCGGCACCCTTCAGCTGCGCGCCGACACTGAGCGTGTTGTCGGCGCCAGCGTTGAGCCGCAACCGCCACGGGTCGCCGGCCTGGCCCTGCGCGCTCCAGACCTGCAGCACGCCACCGGAGGAGTTGCCGTACAGCGCCGAGAACGGCCCGCACAGCACGTCGATGCGCTCGGCGCCCAGCAGGCTGGCGTGTGACAGCTGGCCCTGGCCATCGGGCATGGTGGCCGGCACGCCGTCGATCAACACCCGCACCCCGCGCACCCCGAAGGTCGAGCGCGCGCCGAAGCCACGGATCGACAGCTGCGTGTCCTGCGCGAAGTTCTGCCGGTCGCGCGCCAGCAGCCCCGGTACCCCGGCCAGCGCCTCGGACAGCTGCGCGCCGGTGCCAGCGCGGCTGGCATCGATCCAGACCGTGTCCTGGCTGGCCGGCAGCGCGAACGGGTCGATGCCCGGCACCCGTGCGGCCTGTACCTGCACCGCAGGCAGGGCGGTGGGCGCAGGCTCGGCCACCGCTGTCCAGGGCGACAGCAGCAGGGCAGACAGCGGCAGGCAACAGCGTCGTGCGGCGGGATTCATGATTCAGGTTGATGGATCGGGCGGCAACGCACGCCATGGTACGGGGCCGCGGATGACGATGGCGGCGGCCAGCCCCGGCAGGCTTTGTTACGATGGGCTGTTTCCGGCCGAAAAGCCGCGAACCGCGTGGCGCAATTCCTCCCCCTTTCCGTCTACCGAACGAGTACCGCCGTGTCCTTCTTTGCAAACGTGGAACTGGTCCCAGGCGACCCGATCCTGGGCCTGACCGAGGCGTACAACGCCGACAGCCGCCCGACCAAGGTCAACCTGGGTGTGGGCATCTACTACGACGAGAGCGGCCGCATTCCGCTGCTGCGCGCCGTCAAGCAGATCGAGCAGCAGCTCGCCGCTGAAGCCAAACCGCGCGGCTATCTGCCGATCGATGGCCTGCCGGCGTACACGCAGGCCACGCGTGAGCTGGTGTTCGGCAAGGACTCGCCGCTGCTGGCCGCCGGCCGCGTCACCACCGCACAGACCGTTGGTGGCAGCGGTGCGCTGCGCGTCGGCGCCGACGTGCTGAAGAAGCTGCTGCCGCACGCCACCGTTGCGCTGAGCAACCCGAGCTGGGAAAACCACCGCGCCGTGTTCAGCGCGGCCGGTTTCGAGGTGCTGGACTACACCTACTTCGACCCGACCACCCATGGGGTTGATTTCGACGGCATGCTGGCCGACCTGGGCAAGCTGGAAGCCGGCACCGTGGTGCTGCTGCATGCCTGCTGCCACAACCCCACCGGTGCCGACCTTACGGTCAGCCAGTGGAAGCAGGTCGCGCAGCTGCTGAAGGACCGCCAGCTGTTCCCCTTCATCGACATGGCCTACCAGGGCTTCGACAAGGGCATCGAACAGGACGGCGCCGCGGTGCGCATCATCGCCGAAGCCGGCATCGACAGCTTCATCGTCGCCAACTCGTATTCCAAGTCGTTCTCGCTGTATGGCGAGCGCGTGGGTGCGCTGTCGATGGTGGCGCCGACCGCCGCTGACGCCAAGGCCGTGCAGTCGCAGGTCAAGCGCGTGATCCGCACCATCTACTCCAGTCCGTCCACCCACGGTGCCGCGCTGGTGGCCGGCGTGCTGACCAACCCGGAACTGCGCGCGATGTGGGAGCAGGAGCTGACCGAGATGCGCGAGCGCATCCACGCCCTGCGCCAGGGCCTGGTCGAGAAGCTGGCTGCCGCTGGCGCACCGCAGTTCGGTTTCATCAACGAACAGGCCGGCATGTTCTCCTACTCCGGCCTGAGCCGCGAGCAGGTCGAACGCCTGCGCGACGAGTTCGGCATCTACGCCGTCGGCACCGGCCGCATCTGCGTGGCCGCGCTGAACCAGAACAACCTGGAGTACGTCGCCAAGGCCGTGGCCACCGTCGCCAAGGGCTGAAGCAACGCTCCAGTGGCTTGAAGACAAAGGCGCCGAAAGGCGCCTTTGTTTTTTGCGCCCTGGTCTCTGTAGCCGAGCCTACGCTCGGCTTGTGCGGCATGAAGGACGAAGAGCAGCCGAGCGCGGGCTCGGCTCTACAGAAGGAAGGCGCCACGAGCGCAACGCATCTGGAAACGATTACGCCTTCCCGCGCTCACGCACGGCCCCGCCATACGGGCGACAATAGGCGTTTTCCCGCTGCCGAGACCTGCCCGACCATGTCCCGTACTTCGTTGACCCGCTTCCTGATCCAGGAACAGCACGCCGGCCGCATCAATGCCGACCTGCGCCAGCTGATCGCGGTCGTCGCCCGCGCCTGCACCAGCATCTCCATCGCCGTCAGCAAGGGCGCCCTCGGTGGCGTGCTCGGCGACGCCGGTACCGGCAACGTGCAGGGCGAAGCGCAGAAGAAGCTGGATGTGATCAGCAACGAGATCCTGCTTGAAGCCAACGCCTGGGGTGGCCACCTCGCCGCGTGCGCCTCCGAAGAAATGGACCACAGCCAGCCGGTGCCGGACATCTACCCGCGCGGTGATTTCCTGCTGCTGTTCGATCCCCTCGATGGCAGCTCCAACATCGACGTCAACGTCTCGGTCGGCACCATCTTCTCGGTGCTGCGCTGCCCGACCAACGTCGAGCTGCCGGGCGACGACGCCTTCCTGCAGCCGGGCAGCAAGCAGATCGCCGCCGGCTACTGCATCTACGGGCCCAGCACCCAGCTGGTGCTGACCGTCGGCCACGGTACCCACGCCTTCACCCTCGATCGCGAGAAGGGCGAGTTCGTACTGACCACCGAGAACATGCAGATCCCGGCGGCCACCCAGGAATTCGCCATCAACATGTCCAACCAGCGCCACTGGGAAGCCCCGATGCAGGCGTACGTCGGCGATCTGCTGGCCGGCAGGGAAGGCGCGCGCGGCAAGAACTTCAACATGCGCTGGATCGCCAGCATGGTGGCCGACGTGCATCGCATCCTGACCCGCGGCGGCATCTTCATCTATCCGTGGGACAAGAAGGACCCGTCCAAGGCCGGCAAGCTGCGCCTGATGTACGAAGCCAACCCGATGGGCCTGCTGGTCGAACAGGCCGGCGGTGCTGCCTGGACCGGCCGCGAGCGCATCCTCGACATCCAGCCCGACCAGCTGCACCAGCGCGTGCCGGTGTTCCTCGGTTCGCGCGAGGAAGTGGCTGAAGCCGTGCGCTACCACCACGCGCACGACGACGCACAGGGCTGACGGCCTATCGCCTGACAGCGGTCATGGCAGATCGATGACATGACCGTGGGGTGACACCGAGGGCGGCAAACGGCACCATCAAGCCGTTGCCGCCTAAGGAATGCACGCATGCACGAGCAGGGCCCGGTCGATTTCATCGAAGTCATCCACAACGCCGTCCCCAGCGAGGTCTGCGCGGCCATCGTTGAACGCCTGCGCGCCACGCGTGGCCTGCAGCCCGGTGCCGTGGGCAGTGGCGTGTTCCCGGAGCTCAAGCACAGCAAGGATCTGCGTATCAGTGGCCTGGACGGCTGGCAGGATGTCGACCAGCAGCTGCAGATCGCGGTGTTCAATGGCCTGCTGACTTATCTACGCCGTTATCCACAGGCATTGATCGCCCCGCTGATGTTGCAGATCCAGGACAGCAACGGCCAACCGCGACGCCTGTCTGCCGAGGACTTCCCCGACATGCCGCCGCAGCAGCTGGCCGATCTGGCCCGCACCTGCCTGCGCCCGGGTGCGATCAACCTGCAGTGGTATGCGGCAGGCGAGGGTGGCTACCCGTACTGGCACTGCGAGCTGTACCCGAAGGATGCGCAGGCCGAGACTCTGCACCGGCACGTGCTGTGGACGCTGTACCTCAACGACGACTTTGACGAAGGCGAGACCGAGTTCCTGTTCCAGGGGCGGAAGATTGCACCTCGTACCGGCAGCCTGCTGATTGCGCCGACGGCGTTCACTCATACCCATCGTGGCAATCGCCCGCAGGGTGGGGACAAGTTCATCGCGACCAGCTGGATCCTGTTCCAGAGTGCGCAGAAGTTGTTCGGGGGGTGACGCCGAGCGGCTCGTCGGCCTCGGATGTAGAGTCGAGCCATGCTCGACGGATGGACTCAGAACAACGACCCCTGCGGCGAATCCTTCTTCGGCGGCAACGGCTTCTGGAACCGGCTGCAATCCAGCTTCGGCCAATGGCTGTTCTGCGCATTGAAACCCAGACGCTTGCGCGCCAGCTTGAAGCGGTTGTTCAACAGATCCGCATACACACCCTGGCCGCGCATGCGCGTACCGAACTGGCTGTCGTAGTCCTTGCCGCCACGCAGCTGCTGGATGGTGCTCATCACATGCGCGGCACGATCGGGATGATGGGTGTCCAGCCAGTCGCGGAACAACGGCGCCACTTCAAGCGGCAAGCGCAGCAGCACGTAACCAGCGGTACTGGCGCCAGCGTCGTGCGCAGCCTCCAGCACGGCCTCCAGCTCGCTGTCGTTGATCCATGGGATCACCGGCGCCACCATCACACCGACCGGAATGCCCGCTTCATGCAGACGCTTCATCGCGCGCAGCCGTGCATGCGGCGCCGATGCGCGCGGTTCCAGCTTTGCGGAAAGATGCGGGTCCAGCGAGGTCACCGAGAAGTGCACGCTGACCAGGTTCTCCGCCGCCAGCGGTGCGAGCAGATCGATATCGCGCTCGACCAGCGCGTTCTTGGTGATCAACGAGAACGGATGCTTCGTTTCCAGCATCACTTCGATCAGCTGGCGGGTCAGCTTGAACTTGCGTTCGATCGGCTGGTACGCATCGGTGTTGATGCCCAGCGCGATCGGCTGCGGCACGTAACCCGGCTTCGACAGCTCCTTGCGCAGCAGTTGCGGCGCATTGGTCTTGGCGAACAGCTTGGTCTCGAAATCCAGGCCCGGCGACAGGTTCAGATAGGCATGCGAGGGGCGCGCGAAGCAGTAGGAGCAGCCGTGCTCGCAACCGCGGTAGGGATTCACCGATTGACTGAAGCCGACGTCGGGCGAGTTGTTGCGGGTGATGATGCTGCGCGCGGTTTCGGCGCGCACTTCGGTGCGCAGGCGCGGGGCAAGGAACTCCTCGCTCTCGTCGACCGCCCAGCCGTCGTCCACCGCCTCGCTGACGGTGCTTTCAAAGCGCCCGGCAAGGTGGGACGTGGAACCTCGGCCCTTGATCGCGATACCCATGCCCGCAGGGTACGCCGCGCCTGTCTCAGTGGCTGCGACGGCCGCCTGAAGGGTTCAGGGCAAGCCTGAGCCGAGCGTGGGCTCGGCTCTACAGTGGATGCGGGTGCCTTATAGAGCCGAGCCCATGCTCGGCTGCACCCATCGGTCACAGCAGCGCCAGATAGCCCCGCACCGTGGCATCCAGCCCGTCATACAGCGCTTCGCCGATCAGCGCGTGGCCGATGGACACTTCCAGCACGTCCGGCACGTGCGCCAGGAAGTCACGCAGGTTGTCCTGCGACAGGTCGTGGCCGGCATTGACGCCCAGCCCAACCGCCTGCGCACGGCGTGCGGCAGTGGCGAACAGCACCAGCATCGCGTCAGCATCGCCGGCCGCGTGGGCTTCGGCGTAGGGGCCGGTATAGAGCTCGACGCGATCTGCACCGACTTCGGCCGCCTGCTCCAGCAGCGGATTACCGGCGTCAACGAACAGGCTGACCCGGCAACCCATCGCCTTCAGTTCGGCCACCAGTGGTCGCAACCGCTCGCCGTCACGCTCGAAGTCGAAACCGTGATCGGACGTGATCTGCCCATCGCCATCCGGCACCAGCGTGGCCTGCGCCGGGCGGGTCTGTTCGCACAGCGGCAGCAGCCCGGGGTAGCCCTCGCGCGGCGGCGCGAACGGGTTGCCTTCGATGTTGAATTCGACGCCACGCGCGCGGGTCAGTGTGGACAGCGCCAGCACGTCCTCGGCGGTGATATGGCGGCGGTCCGGTCGCGGATGCACGGTGATGCCATGCGCGCCGGCATCCAGGCAGGCCTGAGCGGCACGCACCACGTCCGGTTCGGCACCGCCGCGCGAATTGCGCAGGACGGCGATCTTGTTGACGTTGACGCTGAGCTGGGTCATGGAACGGAACTACTTGGAAAGAGGGGATGGATCGTGATCGTTGTGGTCGTCACCAGGGCGGGCCTGGGCCTGCTCGCGCAAGCGGCGCAGTTCGTCGGCATCGACCAGTGTGGAGGGATCGCGCTGCAGATCGCCAAAGCGGGCCACGTAGCGGCCTCGTACCCAGGCCAGCAGGAAGGCGAGGGCGGCCAGCAGGCACAGAGTCATCAGCCCGGCGCTGGGCGTCTTCAGCGCGAAGGCGAAACAGCCCAGCGCCAGCAGCAGGTACAACCAGTACATAGTCGGGCTCCCCGGATGATCGCGGCAGTGTAGCGCTGCGTCAGAGCAGCGGCGAGGCCAGCCGGGCGAAGGCCTCGGGCAGGCGGTGCAGCCACAGCGAACGGCCGGCCTGGTCGTGCACCCGCGTGGAACGGTCGAATTCGCCCTGCAGCAGTTCGGCTAGGGCAGCCACCCGGTCACGGTCGCTGATCATCATCGACAGCTCGAAGTTCAGCCGGAAGCTGCGGTGATCGAAGTTGGCACTGCCAACGATGCAGACGTCGTCATCGGCGATGAAGGCCTTGGTATGCAGCATGCGCGGGCCGTACTCGTAGATCTTCACCCCGGCATGCAGCAGCTCGTCGAAGTAGGAGCGGGCGGCCTGGGTGACGAACCAGGAATCGCTCATCTTCGGCACCAGCAGGCGCACGTCCAGGCCGCCCAGCGCGGCCGAGGTCAACGCCATCCGCGCCGCTTCGCCCGGCACGAAGTAGGGCGTGACCAGCCAGACACGCTCATGCGCTTCCTGGATCGCCGCCACGTGCAGGCGATGGATCGTTTCCCAGCCCGAGTCCGGACCGGAGACCAGCACCTGGGCGTTGATCGCACCATCGCCGCGCAGCGGCATGTCGGCCGGCCACAGACGGGCGATGTCCATGCGCGAGGGATCCTGCCCACTTGCGTAGAGCCAGTCCTCGGCAAACACCAGCTGCAGGCTGCGCACCACGTGGCCGCGGATGCGCATGTGCAGGTCGCGGTAGGCATCCGCCCTGCGGCTTTCGTCCTCGTCGTCGGTGATGTTGATGCCACCGGTGAAGGCGAGGCGCCCATCGACGATCACCAGCTTGCGGTGGGTACGCAGGTTCAACCACGGGCGCTTGAACGGCTTCAGCAGCTGCCGTGGGTGGAACCAGATCGCTTCGCCACCGGCGTCGAGCAGCGGCTGCAGGAAGCGGCGGGGCAGGGCGGAAGAGCCTACGGCATCGAGCAGCAGGCGCACCTGCACGCCGGCCTGTGCACGTTCCACCAGCGCGTCACGCAGGGCGGTTCCGGCATGGTCCGGGTTGAAGATGTAGTACTCCAGATGCACGTGGTCGCGTGCCTGTGCGACGGCCTCAAGCAGCGCCGCGTAGGTCGCCGCACCGTCCACCAGCCAGGTCACTTCGGTGGCGCTGCTCGGCGCAAGCCCGGTCGTGGCCTGGGCGATCTTGGCCAGCTCGGTGCAGTCGGCGTCGGGTGGACAGACGTCGCTGTAGTGCTCCATGCCCGACCGCGCGCGGCCACGGCGCAAACGCTGCCGTTTCACCTTCTGCGGGCCCAGCAGGTAGTAGATGAAGAGGCCCAGGTACGGCAGCAGCGCCAGCGACAGGATCCAGCTCAGCGTCGCCACCGGCTCGCGCTTCTGCAGCATGATCCAGCCGGTCAGCGCGAGCAGGTACAGCAGATAGGCCACCGCCAGGATGGTACCGAGGTGGGCAATGCCGTCCAGCCAGTGGCGCAGGGAGTCGAAGAGGGCGAGCATCCGCCGATCATAGCGGCGCATGCCACCCGATGGGATCCAACCTCGACCCGTGTGCCAGGACGAGAACAAAAAAGACGCCCCTGTTTCCAAGGGCGTCTGCAGTCGCGTCATGACTGTTGTGTTGCGGTGTAGCGATTACTGCTGCACAAAACCGATCTTCTTCATCTGAGCGTTCTTCGCAGCGGCCAGAACCTTGGCCATCACGTCGTACTCGGAATCCGGGCTGGCGTCGATGCGCAGTTCCGGCTGGTTGGTCGGGTCACGCTGGACCTCCTGCTCCATCCGCTGCTGCAGCTCGCTGGTATTGATCGGGCTGTTGTTCCACGAGACCTGGTTGCTGGCGTCGATCTTCAGTTCGATCGGCGGCGGCGGTTCGACCAGCTGCGGCGGTGGGTTGAGCACGCGCTGCGGCAGGTCCACGGCGATCGGGTACGTCATGATCGGCGCGGTCACGATGAAGATGATCAGCAGAACCAGCATCACGTCCACGAGGGGCGTGACGTTGATGTCTGCCATGGGGCCCTTGCCACCACCACTACTGAATGCCATGGCTTATTGCCCCTTTTCTTTGGTCGCGACGAAGCCGACGTCAAGCATGCCCTGCTCCTGCGCGACCTTGGTCAGGTCGTTGATGACACGCATCTTGGTGGTGCGGTCACCGCGCAGGTTCAGCGGCGGCTGCGGGGTCTGCTGGGCGGCGGTCGCCAAGCGCGACTCGAGAGTCTGCTTGTTGATTTCTTCGTCGTTCCAGTAGATCGAGCCGTCTTCCTTGACTGCCAGGGTGATCGGTCCGGAACGCTTTTCAGCGTCTTCCGGCTTCTGGATCAGGTTGGCTTCCGGCAGATCCACCTTGACCTTGTGGGACATCAGGGGCGCCGTGATGATGAAGATGATCAGCAGCACCAGCATCACGTCCACGAGGGGCGTAACGTTGATGTCGGCCATGGGGCCGCCGCTGTTACCACTACTGAAAGCCATAACGGGCTCCGTCTAGATCTTGGTGACTACTTACGTTCGTCGCTGGGTGACGCGCGCCGCAATCAGCGGACGCGCGAGCCGGTGGCGAAGAAGTCGTGCAGGTCGTGCGCGAAGGTATCGAACTTGCTGATGGTCGCGCTGTTGATCTTGCTGAAGAAGTTGAAGGCGAACACGGCCGGGATCGCGACGAACAGACCGATCGCGGTCATGATCAGCGCTTCACCCACCGGGCCGGCAACGGCGTCGATCGAAGCGGAGCCGGTGGCACCGATCTTGATCAGCGCGCCGTAGATGCCCCACACGGTACCCAGCAGACCGACGAACGGAGCGGTTGCACCGACGGTGGCCAGCAGGGTCATGCCCGACTGCAGCTTGTTGCTTTCGCGGGTCACGGCCTGACGCAGGGCGCGGTCGACGAACTCCGAACGGCTCAGGTTCTCACCCACGCCGCCGGTGGCGCCGCCTTCAGCGCGCTGGTGGTGGGCAGCCGCCTGGGCAGCGTCCAGGGCGATCTTCGAGAACGGCTCGGAAGCCGGCTGTTCTTCCATCGCACGGATGGCGTCCTGCGCGTTCGGGGTGTCCCAGAACAGGCTGACGACGCGATCGGCGGCGCTCTTCAGGCGGGTAGCACGGAAGATGTTGATGACGGTCCAGTACCAGGACATGGCCGACATGACGACCAGGGTCAGCAGCACGACCCAGGAAACCGCGAAATCACCCGGCTTGGTGGTCATTTCGTGGATCAGGTGCTCGAAGCCCATCTGCGACAGGGCGTTGGACGGATTGCCCCCGGCAGCAGCGGCGATGAAAATTTCCTGCAGCATGACGCTTACCTTTGTTGTGTGTGGTGATAAAGGGTGTAGCTAAGCTAAACAATCGAACCGGGAGCGGGGGTGGCCGGCGGCCACCCGGGCGCATCAGTTCAGCGCAAAGTTGACCGGAACGCGAACGCGACCTGCCGTCTTCTTACCGCCTGCTTCAGCGGCGTTGAAGCGCCACTTGCGAGCCGCTTCCATCGCAGCACGGTCCAGGTCGCGGTTACGGCTGGACTTTTCCACCGTGACATTGGTGACGTTGCCGCTGGCATCGACATCAATGATCAGGATCACTTCGCCCTGGATACCCGCGCGGAAGGCTGCCGGCGGGTAGCGCGGCGGATTCATGGCCTTCGACGAGATGTCCACGCTGGCCTCGATCGAGGTCGGCGGTGCCGGCGGCGCCGGAGGCGACGGCGGGGTGACGATGTCGTTCGGGCGCGGTTCCGGCACGTCCACGACCGGCGCCTGCGGCGGCGGCGGGACCGGCGACGGCTTCGGCGGCGACAGATTCTTCACCGGCGGCGGCGGAGTATCGGTCGGCGGCGGTGAAGAATC
>NZ_LLXT01000005.1 GCF_001431625.1 Stenotrophomonas geniculata ATCC 19374 = JCM 13324 | reverse complement strand
ACTGTGCCCCGCCTTCGACAGTTGACCGGTGGCCAGTAGATCCACGCCATGCGTGGATGAATCTCTGTCAGATATCGAAATTCAAACTGGGGTCAGATCCGTTTTCCTTCGGAAAACGGATCTGACCCCGTCGGCATGTCCAACAGCTCGCAAGAATCTGTCGAAGGCGGGGTGGGTCCGGTTGCGGGAGTGTCCGCGGCATGGATGCCGCGGCCAAGCCCCCAAGGACGGGTTTACGGCGTCCCCCGCCACCGGACCCACCCCGCCAACCCACAGCAAACCAGCCTTTGCTCCGGCCGTTGTCGTTGCAGTTGCCTCTGCGGGTGCAGGGCGCAGCCCTGCCGAACCACTCCGAACCCTTACTGGAGCAGGGAACGCAGCATCCAGGCGTACTTCTCGTGCGTCTGCAGCCGCTGGGTCATCAGATCCTCGGTCGGGGCGTCGTCACCCTTGGCCGCCACCTCCAGCACTTCACGCGCCGTACGGCAGACCGCTTCGTTGGCGACCACCAACTGGCGTACCATTTCACGCCAGTCCGCACTGTCGGTCAGGCCCGGTTCCTCGGCGATCGAGGTCAGCGCAGCGAATTCCCGGTAGGAGCCCGGGGCATTGAAGCCCAGCGCGCGGATGCGCTCGGCCACGTCGTCCAGTGCCGCCCACTGTTCGGTGTACTGCGTCTCGAACATGGTGTGCAGCGAGTTGAACATCGACCCGGTCACATTCCAGTGGAAGTTGTGCGTCTTCAGGTAGAGCGTGAACGCATCAGCCTGGAAGCGCGACAGACCGTCGGCGATCTTCTTGCGGTCGCCCTGGGTGATCCCGATATCGATGTTCGGCGCCGACGGTGCCGCCGCTGCAAGCTTCTGCTTGCCGGTCTTGGCCTTGGTCGTGCTCTTGGTCTTCGCCATGGGGTTCCTCCTTGTGGAATCGTTGGCCTTCACAATAAACCGGTCGTGATGACTGGTCGCTTTCAAAGTTTTGAACGAACCGATTGATGAACTCTATCGATAAAAATCCATCGCCCCGACTGCGCCAACAGCGCGCCGCCATCGACGGCGCCATGAGCCGCGACCGGGGCCGTTTGCTGGGGATGCTCTCGCGGTGCCAGGCCAAGCCACAGGATGCGGCACTGGCCGCCACCTTCGAGCAGGCCTTGCAGGCGTCGGTGCAGCGCCGGATGACACGGGCGCAGCAGCAGCCGTCCATTACTCTGGACCCGCAGCTGCCGATTGCGCGTGAAGCCGACGCGATCATCAAGCTGATCCGCGACCATCAGGTCGTGGTGATCGCCGGTGAAACCGGCTCGGGCAAGACCACCCAGCTGCCGAAACTGTGCCTGGCCGCAGGCCGTGGCCAGGCCGGCATGATCGGCTGCACCCAGCCGCGACGGATTGCCGCACGCGCAGTGGCCAGCCGCGTGGCGCAGGAACTGCAGAGCGAACTGGGCCAGCTGGTCGGCTACCAGGTGCGCTTCAACGACAAGGTCAGCGAAGACAGCCGCATCAAGTTCATGACCGACGGCATCCTGCTGGCGGAGATCGCCAGCGACCGCTGGTTGTCGAACTACGACACGATCATCGTCGACGAGGCGCACGAACGCAGCCTCAACATCGACTTCCTGCTGGGCTACCTGAAGCAGCTGCTGCGCAAGCGCCCGGACCTGAAGCTGATCGTCACCTCGGCCACCATCGACACCGAACGCTTCGCCCAGCACTTCGACAATGCGCCGGTGATCAGCGTGGAAGGCCGCACCTACCCGGTGGAAGTGCGCTACCGCGCGCTGGAAGGCGAGGGCGAACAGGAGGGCGAGCGCACCGTCAACGACGCCATCGTGTCGGCCATCGACGAGATCACCCGCCTGGATGCGCGCGGCGACGTGCTGATCTTCCTGCCGGGCGAGCGCGAGATCCGCGATGTGCACCAGTCGCTGGAACGGCGCAAGTACCGCAACACCGAGGTGCTGCCGCTGTACGCGCGGCTGTCCAACCAGGACCAGGACCGGGTGTTCAACCCGGGGCCGAACCGGCGCATCGTGCTGGCCACCAACGTGGCGGAAACTTCGCTGACGGTGCCGCGCATCCGCTATGTGGTCGATCCGGGCTTTGCTCGCGTCAAGCGCTACAGCCCGCGCAACAAGCTGGACCGCCTGCACATCGAGCCGATCTCGCAGGCCAGCGCCAACCAGCGCAAGGGCCGCTGCGGGCGTATCGCCGAGGGCATCTGCTACCGCCTGTACGCCGAGTCTGATTTCCAGGCGCGGCCGGAGTTCACCGATCCGGAAATCCGCCGCTCCAGCCTGGCCGGGGTGATCCTGCGCATGCTGCAGCTGGGCCTGGGCCGCATCGAGGAATTCCCGTTCCTGGAAGCACCGGACGAGCGCGCGGTAGCCGATGGCTGGCAGCAGCTGACCGAACTGGGCGCGATCGATGCCGAGCGGCGCATGACCACCATCGGCAAGCAGATGGCACGCCTGCCGGTGGACGTGAAGCTGGCGCGCATGCTGGTCGCTGCGCAGGCTGCCGGTTGCCTGCGGCCGATGCTGGTGATCGCCTCGTTCCTGGGCATCCAGGACCCGCGCGAACGCCCGCCCGAAGCACGCGGTGCGGCCGACAGCGCACATGCGCAGTTCGCCGATGGCCGCTCTGAGTTTGTCGGCGTGCTGCGCCTGTGGGATGGCTACCGGCAGGCCCACGAAGACCTGACCCAGTCCAAGCTGCGCGACTGGTGTGGCCGTCATTTCCTCGGCTTCCTGCGCATGCGCGAGTGGCGCGAGCTGCATCGCCAGCTTCGCCTGCTGTGCGAAGAACTGGGCTGGAAGGAAGAGGCCAACGAGGCCTCGATGGCACCGTTGCTGGCCGGCAGCAGTGCGCCGGCACCGGCGCGTGACGACGCCGCGGCGGTGAAAGCCACCCGGGGCCAGCTGCACCGTGCCGCGCGCCTGGCCCGCGAAGGCAAGGCCGAGGCCGCACCGATGCCGGTGGCCGTGCGTGCGCAGAAGGAACAGACGCCAGTTGGCGGCGGTTTCAGTGAACGCGTGCGCGCCGCCGCCTACCAGAGCCTGCACCGGGCGCTGGTGGCGGGCCTGCCGACGCAGATCGGCCACCGCACCGAGAAGGGCGATTTCCAGGCACCACGCCAGCGCCGCTTCCTGCCGTTCCCCGGTTCGGCGCTGTCCAAGCGGCCGCCGCCGTGGCTGCTGGTGGCCAACCTGCTGGATACGCAGAAGGTGTGGGGCATGACCCTGGCCGCGATCGAGCCGGACTGGGTAATCGCCGAACTGCCGCACCTGCTGCTGCGCAAGCACTTCGATCCGCACTGGTCGCGCGCGCAGGGACAGGTGCTCGCGTCCGAGCAGATCAGCCTGTT
Source organism: Stenotrophomonas geniculata ATCC 19374 = JCM 13324 (assembly GCF_001431625.1). GTDB lineage: Bacteria > Pseudomonadota > Gammaproteobacteria > Xanthomonadales > Xanthomonadaceae > Stenotrophomonas > Stenotrophomonas geniculata. The sequence goes on along the minus strand of NZ_LLXT01000005.1, from coordinate 11,569 downwards.
CGGCCTGGTGCTGGCGCCGAAGAAGCCGGTGCACTACGGCCGCATCGAACCGGGCGAAGCGCATGACATCTTCGTGCGTCAGGCGCTGGTGACCGGCGAGATCAACACCCGCGCCAGCTTCGTGGCCGACAACCAGAAAGTGCTGGAGACGGCCCGCGAGGAAGAAGCCAAGCTGCGCCGCGCCGGCATCGTCGCCGACGAGGACTGGCAGGCGCGCTGGTACCTGGACCGGGTGCCGCCGCAGATCCATTCGGCGGCGGGGCTGGATACCTGGTGGAAGGGGCTGGCGCCGGAACAGCGCAAGACCCTGCACTGGTCGCTGGTCGATCTGTTACCGGGTGAGGGCAGTGAACAGGAGCGCTATCCGAAGTACCTGGCGCTGGGCCAGGCGCGCTTGCCGCTGCACTACCGCTTCGAACCGGGTGCCGACGACGATGGCGTGACCCTGGATGTGCCGCTGCACCTGCTCAATGCGCTGGACCCAGTGCAACTGGGTTGGCTGGCGCCGGGTTTCGTCGCCGACAAGGCCTCTGCATTGATCCGCAGCCTGCCCAAGGCGATGCGCCGCAACTACGTGCCGGCGCCGGACTTCGGCCGCGCGTTCTACGAGGCGTTCCCGCAGCCCAGCGCCGATGCCATCACCGGCGAACTGGCGCGTTTCCTGTCGCGCGCAACCGGCGCGACCGTGACCGCGCTCGATTTCGAGCCCGGTTCGATCGAACCGCACCTGCACATGAACCTGCGGCTGCGCGACGAGCAGGGCAAGGTGCTGGCGACCTCGCGCGATCTGGATGCACTGCGCGCCAAATTCGGCGGTCGTGCCGGCGATGCGTTCGCTGCACGCGCCGGCCGCGAGATGGCGGCCGATGGCCTGCGTACGTTCCCGGCCACGCCGATTCCGCTGCAGGTGCCCGGTGAAGCGGGCGTGCCGGCGTATCCGGCATTGCTGGACGAGGGCGACAGCGTGGCGCTGCGCATCTTCGCCGACCGCCAGCAGGCGCTGGAGGCCCATCCGCTCGGCGTGCGCCGCCTGCTGGAAATCGCCTTGGCCGAGAAGGTGAAGCAGGCGCGCAAGCAGCTGCCGGTCGGTGCCAAGACCGGCCTGCTGTATGCCGCGATCGAATCGCAGGAGCGCCTGCGTGGCGACCTGGTCGATGCCGCGATGAACGCGGTGCTGGCCGAGGGCCTGGAAGACATCCGCGATGCGGTGACCTTCGAGCAGCGACGCGAGCATGCGGCCAAGGCCCTGTTCGGTGAGGCGATGTCGCGGCTGAAACTGGCCGAAACGATCCTGGGCCTGGTGGCGGAACTGAAGCCGATGCTGGAAGCACCGTTGATGGGCTGGGCGCGCGGCAACCTGGACGACATGGAAGCGCAGCTGGCCGGCCTGATCCATCCCGGCTTCCTGCGCGACACGCCGGCTGACGCGCTGGCGCAGTATCCGCGCTACCTGAAGGCGATGATCCTGCGCACCGAGCGTGCCAAGCGTGATCCGCCACGTGACCAGGCGCGCATGCTGGAACTGCACCCGTTCCTGGAAGCGCTGGAAGTGGGGGAGCAGCAGGGACTGCGCGAGCGCCCGCAATGGCAGGCGCTGCGCTGGGATCTGGAAGAGCTGCGGGTGTCACTGTTCGCGCAGGAGCTGGGGGCACGCACCGGCATCTCGGCGAAGAAGCTGGCGCAGCGGGTGACCGCATTGCGCCAGGCGTGAATCCGGTCCTGTGGAACCGAGCCGGCGCTCGACTGCTGGCGATGGACGATGGCGGTCCATCGGAAAGCAGCGGAGCATCGGCCAGACTCCACGGGACGGGTAAGCCGTTACTTGGTACGGCGCACCTTCGGTTGTACGTTCACGCCTTCGATCTTCATGTACCAGACACCGAGCATTCCGGGCTTGATACTGACGTTTGGCGACTGCTTGCGTACCCCTGGGGTCGTGGATGTGTCGGTCTGCTCCCATTCCTGGCCGTTGTCCAGCACGTAGACGCGGCCTTTGCCGAAGCCGCGGAATTCGCCCTGCAGCACGCCGACAATCGGCTCGCTGCTGCCGAAATCGAAGAAGCCGCGATTCTTCACGATCACTTCCTGGCGGCCTTCCTCGCGTGCCGATTCCCGTACGGCGGCAACCGCCTGGGTGGTGGCCGCTTCGACCTTGCCCTGCAGCCAGCGGTTCAGCGTGGCCAGTTCCTGCGCGCTGAGCTTGTCCAGGCCAGCAGCCTTGAACTCGGCCGGTGACATCTGCTGCTGCAGGTCCCCCTCCACCACGCGCTGGGCCAGCGCAGGCGCCGACAGGGACAGCAACAGTGCGGCACAGGCCAGCAGCCGTAGGCGGAAACGCGGGGCGATCGAGGACATGTCGGGACTCTCCTGGGTTTGACCGCGAGTGTAACGGCATGTCTTCATGCCGGGTGATGGTGGCCGCGGTGATTGTCCCTGAACGGCGCCGGCGCTAGTGTAGAGGCCTCTGTCTTGCCTGCTCGATGCTGTGAACCGCGCTTCCGTCCCCGGCCTGGATGCCTTGTTGAACCGTCCCTCGGCAGCCGTGCTGCCTGCTCCGCTGCGCCAGGCCCTGCGCGGGCACTGGGAAGCGCCGGAATGCGACCACCAGATGCGCGCCAGCTGGTCGGTGCTGGGTGACACCCTCGACGCACTGGCGATGCTCTCCGCCGACGAAGGCGCGGTGGTCGCGGCCCTGCTGTTCGACCTGCCTGGCCTGCGGGCTAGCCTGGAACAGCTGCCGCTGGGCAACCACAAGGCCGCGGTGATCGGCCTGCTGGATGGTCAGGACGCCGCCGACCCGGTGTGGGCGCTGCATGCCGGCCGTGAGGCAGGGCGCAACAGCGAAGGCCTGCGCCGCCTGCTGCTGGCGATCATCCGCGACCTGCGCGTGGTGCCCATCCTGCTGGCCCGGCAGCTGGCGCGGATGCGCGCGGCCGACAAGCTGGATGACGAGCAACGCCGCGCGCTGGCACAGCTGACACGCGACATCCACGCGCCATTGGCCAACCGCCTGGGCATCTGGCAGCTGAAGTGGGAGCTGGAGGACCTGGCGTTCCGCCACCTGGAACCGGAGACCTACCGTCGCATTGCGCGGGAGGTGGACGAAACCCGCATCGCCCGCGAGCGTTACGTCGAGAACGTCAAGAAGGTGCTGTCGCGCGAGCTGGTCGCGCAGGGCATCAAGGCCGAGGTCAGCGGCCGTCCAAAGCACATCTACAGCATCTGGCGGAAGATGCAGAAGAAGCGTCTGGCGTTCGACCAGCTGTATGACATCCGTGCGGTGCGCGTGATGGTCGACGACGTCGCCGCCTGCTATGCCGCGCTGGGCGTGGTGCATGCACTGTGGGCGCCGGTGCCGAGCGAGTTCGACGATTACATCGCCCGGCCCAAGGCCAACGACTATCGCTCGCTGCATACCGCCGTGGTCGGCCCGGAAGGGCGCACCATCGAAGTGCAGATCCGTACCCATGAGATGCACTCGCAGGCCGAGCTGGGCGTGGCCGCGCACTGGAAGTACAAGGAAGGTGGCAAGGGCGCGGAGAAGTCCTTCGACCGCAAGATCACCTGGATGCGCCAGCTGCTGGAGCAGGCGCAGGACGGGCAGGGCAATGAGCTGGCTGGGGCGCTCGATGCCGAGCTGACCGAAGACCGGGTCTATGCACTCAGCCCGAAGGATGAGGTGCTGGATCTGCCGCAGGGCGCCACGCCGCTCGATTTCGCCTACCAAGTGCACACCATGGTGGGCCACCGCTGCCGGGGCGCCAAGGTCAACGGTCGCATCGTGCCGCTGACCTATCGCCTGCGCAGCGGCGACCGCGTCGAGATCCTGACCGGCAAGGAGGCCGACCCCCGCCGCGACTGGCTGATGCCGGCCAACGGCTTCCTGGCCAGCAACCGCTCGCGCGAAAAGGTACGCAGCTGGTTCCACAAGCTGGACCGCGCGCGCAACGTGCAGGCCGGGCGCGAACTGCTTGAGCGCGAGCTGAAGCGTCTGGGCCTGCAGCACTCGGACCTGGCGGTGGCGGCGAAGAAGTTCCATGCCGACAGCGTTGACGATCTCTACATCCAGGTGGCGCTGGGCGATACCGGCCCGAACCAGGTCAGCCGTACCCTGCTGGAAGCCGAACGCGCAGCGAGCCAGCCGGCGCCCGCGCCGGCCTTGCCGCGGCCGACCGCGCGCCGCGAGAACCTGGGCAAGTCCAAGTTCACCGTGCAGGGCGTGGGCAACCTGCTGGTGCAGCTGGCACGCTGCTGCCAGCCGGTGGCTGGCGAGCCGATCGTCGGCTACCTGACCCGTAGCCGTGGTGTCACCGTGCATCGTGCAGACTGTGCCGCGCTGGCCCGGCTGGCAGCCACCAGCCCGCAGCGCATCCTGCCGGTGGAGTGGGGCCAGGCCGGCGGCGGCTACGAAGTGGACGTGGTGGTCACTGCGGTCGACCGCCGCTGGTTGCTGAAGGACATCACCAACCTGATCGCCCAGGAAGACGCCTACGTGCTCGACATTCACAGTGACAATGTACGCAACAGTGGCCGTGCCCACCTGCGCCTGCGCCTGAAGGTGAGCGACTACGGCCAGCTGTCGACCCTGCTCGGCAAGCTGGATGCGCTGCCCGGCGTGAGCGAGGCGCGTCGCCTCGGCTGAGCTTCACGCTGCCCCGGCTACCCTGCACGCATGGAACGCGAGCCCCCGCATCGCCCGCATGGCGCTGAACACCCTGCGCTGGACCGCGTCCGCCGCGAAGGCCGTTGGTGGTGGCTGCAGGCACGCCACGCGCGCCGGGTGTGGCGCTGGGCGCTGGTCGCGGCGCTGGCGGTGTTCGTGCTGCTGGTGCTGCTGCGCAAGCCATTGGCCGACTGGTTCTGGGATGAGCCGAAGATCGAACAGTTGCTGGCCGAAGGTGACCGCGCGCTTGCCACCGGCCGGTTGAGCGCGGCCGACGGCACTGGTGCGCGCGAGCGCTACCAGGCCGTGCTGGCGCTGGATGGTGATCGTCCGCAGGCCCGCGAAGGCCTGGCCCGTACCGGCGCCGCGGCCCTGCAGCAGGCCAGCGAAAAACTGCAGGCCAACGACCTCGAGGGCAGCGCGAAGGCGCTGGCACTGGCCCGGGAACTGCAGGTGCCGCAGGCCGATGCGGACGCCGTGGCTCGCCAGCTGCAGGCCCGTCGCAGTGCAGGCACCGGCATCGGTGCACTGCTGGCGCAGGCGCGCAACGCCTTTGCAGCGGGCCGGCTGGACGAAGGTGACAGCAGCGCGCTGCCCCTGTTCCAGCGCATCCTGGCATTGCAGCCGGACAATCTGCCGGCGCTGGAAGGTCGCGAGGACGCACTGAGCGATCTGCTGCAGCAGGCCCGCATCCTGGCCGGGCGCGGCGAGCTGGCCGAGGCAGCGACGATACTGCAGCGTGCGCGCCAGTTCGATGCCGGCCACGCCGATCTGCCCGCAAGCCAGGAAGCATTGGCACAGGCTGTCGACCAGCGCCTGCGCCAGGCCCAGCGCGCCTTGCAGCGGCGGCAGCTGGAATCGGCAGCGAAGGGATTCCTCGCCGTGCTGGCAGTGGCGGTTGATGATTCCAGTGCCCAGCGCGGCCGCGAACAGACCTTGCAGGCGGTGCTGGCGCGCAGCCAGAAGCGGGCCGACGACTTCCAGTTCGAGGCGGCGCAGGCCGATTCCGCGCTGGCGGCGGAACTGGGTGCTTCGCCGGCCGCGCAACAGCAGCTCGCGCAACGCCTGCAGCGCGCACAACAGGCGCAGAAGGCGCTGCAGCAGCCGGCGGTCAGCAACACGCAACGCGAACGCCAACTGCGCGACCACCTGCGCAGGATCGAGCGCGCCGAACGTGCCGGGCAATGGATCAGCCCCCCCGGCCACAGTGCGTTCGACGCGTTGCGCGAAGCGCAGTCACTGGCGCCACGCGATGCACGGGTGAAGGCTGCCGCAGCGCGGCTGCTGCCCGCCAGCCGCCGCTGCTTCGACGACAACCTGCGGCAGAACCGCGTGCAGGCCGCAGGTGCCTGCCTGCAGGCCTGGCAGACCCTGTCGCCGACCGCGATCGGACTTCCCTCGGCACGCCTGCGCCTGGCCCAGCGCTGGCTGGCGATCGGCAGCGAACGGCTCGGCAACGGCGACCTGGCTTTCGCGGCGCATGCTGCCGGACAGGCCCGTTTGCTGCAGCCGGACCTGGCCGAGCTGCCAGCGTTCGAAGACCGCCTGCGCCGCGCAGGCGGGCGCCCGGATTAGGTGAAGAACACCCGCTGCACGGTTGCCCGGGCAGCGTCCAGCGAGAAGTGCTCTGCGATGTTGGCCAGGCCGGCATCGGACAGCTGCTGCCACAGCTGCGGATCCTGGTACAGGCGGACCACCGCATCGGCGAAGCCCGCCGCATCATCGGCCACCAGCACGTCCTGGCCCGGGCGCAGGTGCATCCCTTCCACGGCGCAGGTGGTACCTACCACCGGCTGGCCATGGGCCATGCTCAGGTTGATCTTGCCTTTCACGCCGGCACCGAAGCGCAGCGGCGCGATGGAAATGCGTGCGCCGTCCATGTAGGGCGTGATGTCCTCGACGAAACCGTGCATCTGCACGCCGGGTTGGCGTGCGGCCAATGCCAGCAGCGAATCGGGTGTGGCGGCACCGATGCAGTGCAGGCGTACATCGGGCAGACGGGCGCGGATGCCGGCGAAGACTTCGCCGATGAACCACTCCATGGCATCCAGGTTCGGCGGATGGCGGAAGCCGCCGACAAACACCAGATCATGGCGCTGTTCGAACGGCCTGCCGGCGCCGGCGACGTCGTGCAGGTTGGAGATCAGCTCCACCTGCACGGACGGGGCATCGGCCTGCAGCTGCTCACGCTCGGCGGCACTGACCAGCACGGTGACGTCGCACTGCTCCATCACCGCCAGCTCGCTGGCGCGGGTGCGCTCGGCGGTGCGCAGCAGCCCGGCATCACCGGCGACTTCGGCACCACGGCGTTCGCGCAGGTAGTGCAGGTCCACGGTGTCGAACACGGTGCGTGCCTGTGGCGCATAGCGCTCCAGCAGCGGCAGGCACTCGTGGGCGACATGGTGGCGGACCAGCAGCGCCACGTGGAAGCGTGCACCGTGCGTTCGCAGCCAGCTGGCGACGCCATCGAGGAACGGTGCATACCAGACTTCCACGCCCATCCGCTGCAGTGCTTCGGTGGCGGCACCGCCATGTTCGCGGCGGGTGGGAACAAACACCACATGAGCGCCGCCCTGCAGCAGCAGGCGGATCAGGTTCACCTGGCGCAGTGACGCGGAATCGCGATCCGGTTGCGGTACTTCCTCGTCCAGGATCAGCACCTGGCGTCGGCCACGCAGCAGCAGCGCCGGTGACGGCACTTCGCCCACCGCCGGATGGCGGGCCAGCTCGGTGGCCCAGCGGGCGGCGAAGATGGCCTGGTTGCGCACCTGATAGGCCTTCACTCCACTGCCGGTGTCGGTGCCGTTGCTGGTGCCCTCGTCGTGGATCACCCGGCTGGCCGGCTGAACCAGCACGCGCAGGCCCTGTGCACGCACGCGGAAGGCCAGGTCGGTGTCCTCGTAGTAGGCCGGCTTGTAGCGGGTATCGAAGCCATCCAGCTGCTGCCAGAGGGCGCGCGGCAGCATCAGCGCCGCACCGGAGCAGTAGTCGACGTCGCGCAGGCTGGCAAAACGCGGGTCGTCCGCGGCCTCGAAACGGCCATAGCTCCAGCCGCTGCCGTTGGCGAAGATCACCCCCCCTGATTCCTGCAGGCGGCCATCCGGGTACAGCAGCTGGCTGCCGACCAGGCCGGCGCCGGGCGTGCTGGCGAACGTGTCCAGCAGAGCGTCGAGCCAGCCCGGCTGCGGCACCGTATCGTTGTTGAGCAGCACCACGTAGCGGCCGCGTGCGCGCGACACGCCATCGTTGCAGGCCTCGATGAAGCCGCCGTTTTGCTCGCGCACTTCGTAGCGCAGTCCGGCTACCTGCGGCATCCACTGCACGGTGGTGTCGCTGCTGCCGTCATCCACTACCAGGATCTCGCACGCGGCCAGCGGCGGATGTGCCGCCAGGGCGCGCAGGCAGGCCAGGGTGTGGCCGGCGTGGTTATAGACCGGGATGACGATGCTCACTTCCGGCGTCTCGCTGAACGACACCGTGAAGGGGGCGAAATCCTGTGCCGGCGGCAGGAACAGCGGCGTTCGCGGCGCGGGAACGGCGCGCTGGGTATGCACGCGGATGCGCTGCCAGGTCGCCCGCCACCCACGGGTACGCAGGCTGGCCAGGCTCCGGCGGGCCAGGCCCGTGAGGCGGTTGATCAGGTATCGGATCTCGGCCAGGGACATCGCCATCCGGTTGCAACTCCAGCTTAAGCAGGGGAACCCGGGAGAATCCGCCAGCCGCAGCGGCTGGGGTAGACTCGCCAGACCCTACATTCTCGCATTCCCGTGCCCCGACGCTACGATTCCGACGACATCGACGATTTCGACGACGACGACCAGCAGGACAACGGCCCGCTGTGGCGGCGTCGCCTGATCACCTGGAGCATGGCTGCGGTCGCGTTGGGATTGGGTTTCCTCATTCCCTATACGCTGTACCTGAACCAGCAGGTGACCCAGCGTTTCGGTGAACTGCGCTGGCAGATCCCGACGCGTGTCTATGCGCGCCCGCTGGTGCTCACCCCCGGCAAGGCGATGGATGCGTCCACGCTGAAGACCGAGCTGGCCGCCTCCGCCTACCGCGATGACGGCCAGGGCAAGGAGCCGGCCACCTATGCGGTGAACGGCGGGCGCTTCGTCATCTCCAGCCGCGGCTACAACGACGTCGATGGCCGGGTTGCCCCGCGCCGGCTCGAGCTGTCGCTGGCCGATGGTGCGGTCGCCTCGCTGCGCGACGCCGACAACCGCAAGGCGTTGAAGGCTGCGCGCCTTGACCCGGCCCGCATCGCGACCCTGTACGGCCAGAAGCAGGAAGAACGCCGCCTGATCCGCATGGACGAGGCGCCGGACCTGCTGGTGACCGGCCTGCAGGCGGTGGAGGACAAGGACTTCAACCGCCACCACGGCATCGACCTGTCCGGCATTGCGCGCGCGGTGTGGGTGACCATTCGCTCCGGTGGCCAGAGCCGCCAGGGCGCCTCCACGCTGACCCAGCAGTTGGCCCGCAGCGGCCTGCTCGGCATCGGCAAGGAACAAACGGTCACCCGCAAATTCAACGAAGTGCTGTACGCGCTGATCATGGAAGCGCGCTACGACAAGCGCACCATCTTCGAGGCCTACCTCAACCAGGTGTACCTGGGCCAGCGTGGCAGCCAGGCGATCCATGGCATGTCGTCCGGTGCCGAGTTCTGGTTCGGCCGCGACCTGCAGTCGCTGGAGACCGAGCAGATCGCGCTGCTGATCGGGCTGGTCAAGGGCCCGTCCTTCTACGACCCGCGTCGCAATCCAGAACGTGCGCTGGATCGCCGCAACTTCGTGCTGGGCAAACTGCACGAAGCCACGCTGATCGATGACGCCGAGTACCAACGTGCGTTGAAGGCCCCGCTGGGCGTGCCCAAGACGCCGGGCCTGGTTGCCGCCAACCGCTTCCCCGCCTATGTCGATCTGGTCCGCCGCCAGCTGGGCCACGACTATCCGGAATCGGCGCTGCAGGGCGCCGGCCTGAGCGTGATGACCGGCATGTCGCCGTCCGCGCAGGCCTATGCCGAAGGCGCGGTGACCCGCACCATCAAGTCGCTGGAAAGCAAGCGCCGCCCCGAACTGCAGGCCGGCATGGTGCTGACCGACGTGCACAACGGTGACGTGCTGGCGGTCATCGGCAGCCGTGAGGTGTCCGAGGTCGGCTTCAATCGAGCGATCGAAGCACAGCGTCCGGTCGGCTCGCTGCTGAAGCCGTTCGTCTACCTGCTGGCGCTGGCGCAGCCGGACCGCTACTCGCTGGCCAGCTGGGTCGACGATTCGCCGGTGACGGTGCAGCTCGGCCGTGGCCGCAACTGGAACCCGGGCAACGCGGACAACCGCAGCCACGGCACGGTGCGCCTGATCGATGCGTTGGCGCATTCCTACAACCAGGCCACGGTGCGCGTGGGCATGCAGGTCGGCCCCGAGCGCGTGACCCAGCTGATCCACGTACTGGCCGGCATCAAGGCCGAGGCCAACCCGGCGGTGATCCTCGGCTCGACCGACCAGAGCCCGTACGCGATGGCACAGCTGTACCAGTTCCTCGCGTCCGGTGGCGAGATCCAACCGCTGCATGCGGTGCGTGGCGTGCTTGATCCGCAGGGCAAGCTGCTCAAGCGTTACGACAAGACCCCGGCACCGGCGCAGGAGGGCGACTCGATTGCCGCCAACCTGATCAGTGTCGGCCTGCAGCAGGTGGTTGCCAGCGGCACCGCGCAGCGGCTCAACGCTGATGGCCTCGGCCGCCTGCAGCCGGCCGGCAAGACCGGTACCACCAACGATGGTCGCGACAGCTGGTACGCCGGTTACACCGGCGATCATCTGGCGGTGATCTGGATCGGCAACGACCAGAACGAGCAGGCCGGCCTGTACGGTGCCACCGGCGCGATGCGGGTCTGGTCGGGTATCTTCCAGCGCCTGCCGAGTGCTCCGCTGAGGGTCAGCAACAAGGGCCTGGACTGGCAGTCGGTGGCGCCCACCGGACTCAACAGCACGGATGAAGGCTGCCCGGGCGCGCGTCGTTTCCCGTTCGTGGTGGGCTATGCACCGGCCTATGCACCGTGCGCGCCGGCGGTGTCGCCGGACGGGCAGGGTGCCGAAGGCGAGGGCGGTGGCTGGCGCAGCTGGTTCGGCCTGGACCGCAAGCCGGAAGCGCCTGCCGAACCTGCCGCGGCTCCCGCCGCCGCCACTCCTCCCCCGAGCCGATGATGCCGATGAACATGCGATCCCTGCTGCAGCCCCTGGCCCTGACCGGCCTCAGCCTGGCCCTGGCCGCCTGCGTGACCAGTGCGCCGCCGGTGGTCACGCCGGTGGATACCACTACGCCGGCACAGCGCCTGGCTGCGGTGGATGCGGCCGCAGGTCCTGATGACAAGGAGCTGTCGGTGCAGCCGCTGCGTGATTCGCAGGTGGAAGACCTGCGGGTGACCGCGCAGGCGCAACGCCAGGCGAACGACCTGGCCGGTGCCGCCAGCAGCCTGGACCACGCGCTGGAAATCGTCGCCGGCGACCCGGCGGTACTGCAGGAACGTGCCGAACTGGCGCTGCTGCAGGGGCAGTGGGCGCAGGCGGAGACGTTCGCGCGCAAGGCGGTGGATCTGGGCTCGAAGACGGGGCCGCTGTGCCGGCGGCACTGGGCGACGATCGAGCAGTCGCGCCTGGCGCGGGGCGAGAAGGAAAATGCGGTGTCGGCGCATGCGCAGCTGGAAGGCTGCACCGTGCCGGGGATCAAGCGGTACTGAATTTTCAGCCAACGGCGCAGCCCCTCGTGGCTGGCCGCAAAATGCGGGTCATGTGATTGGGCCGGGCGGGTGGGCTGCGCAGGGGGCGCTGCAAGTACGTCCATGTAAGCTCGGTCGCCGCATCCATTGGGCTCACGCCCCTGCGCAGCCCCCCTCCACGCCCCCGG
>NZ_LLXT01000004.1 GCF_001431625.1 Stenotrophomonas geniculata ATCC 19374 = JCM 13324 | reverse complement strand
TGGGGGCTCGATGGCGCCATGGATGGCGCCATCGAGCCCCCAGGGAGGGGTTCACGGCGTGTCCTGCCTGCCCACATCGCCCCGCCATCCCACGGAATGCCGCTTTTGCTTTTGCTGTTGCTGTTGCCGGCCAGCGGCCGGCACTACCGGCGGGTGCCGGGCGCAGCCCGGCCGACCCCCTCAATCCTGTTCGCGGTGGTACGTCGCCACGTCTTCCCAGCCCATCTCGCGGGCATGCCGGGCCAGGCGCTCGGCCAGGAACACCGACCGGTGCTTGCCGCCGGTGCAGCCGAACGCCACGGTCACGTAGCTGCGGGTGCCATCCCCCAGCTTCGGCAGCCAGGTATCGAGGAAATCCATCAGCTGGGCCAGGTAGCGCTGCACGTCCGGCTGCGCTTCCAGGTAGTCACGCACGCCAGGCTCACGGCCGCTGAGCGCGCGCAGGTCCGGGTCCCAGTGTGGATTGGGCAGCACCCGCGCGTCGAACACGAAGTCCGCCTCGGCCGGCACGCCGCGCTTGTAGGCAAACGATTCGAACAGCAGCGACAGGCCGGTGGCATGGTCCATCGTGAACTCGGTGATGATCCGCCGCCGCAGCTGATGCACGTTGAGGTTGCTGGTATCGATCACCGCATCGGCCTCGCGGCGCAGCGGTGCGGTCAGCTCGCGCTCGCGGGCGATCGCTTCGGGCAGCGACAGGCCCAGCTGGCTCAGCGGATGGCGACGGCGGGTGTCGGCATAGCGCTTGAGCACCGTTTCATCGCTGGCCTCGAAGAACAGCACCTTCACTTCCACGCCGGCGTCGGTGGCCAGCTGCCGCCAGTCGCCCAGCTGGCTCAGGTCGGCCTGGCCGCGCACGTCGATGCCCACCGCCAGCCGACGCGGCGCGCTGCCGTCGTGGTTGGCCAGCAGGCTGCGCACGAAGTCAGGCAGCAGGTGGATCGGCAGGTTGTCCGAGCAGTAGTAGTCCTGGTCCTCGAAGGTCTTCAGGGCGACGGATTTACCCGAGCCGGACAGGCCGCTGACGATGATCAGGGTCGGGGCGGAGGGGGTTGCGGTGCTCATGGACAGGCTCTTCGAAGGGCAGGGGAATCAGGGCGTTCGCCGTTCCAGCAGGTTGCTGTGGCGGGCGATGAACATCGCCGCCGGGTCGATGCCCTTGGTACGCAGGATATGCAGGCGGGTGGCGGCTTCGGTCAGCACGGCCAGGTTACGGCCAGGCATCACCGGCAGGGTGATCAGCGGAACATCCAGGTCCAGCACATGGCGGGTGCCCGAGTCGCCGGTCAGGCGCTCGTAGCCATGCGGGGTGGGTTCGGTCATCGGCTTGGTCAGGTGGACGATCAGCCGAAGGTACTTGTTCTTCTTTACAGCTGTGTCGCCGAACATCTCGCGCACGTTCAGTACGCCCAGGCCGCGCACTTCCAGCAGGTCCTGCAGCAGCTCGGGGCAGGTGCCGTCGAGTACGTCGGGCGCGATCTGGGTGAATTCGGGGGCATCGTCGGCGACCAGGCGATGGCCACGGCTGAGCAGTTCCAGCGCCAGCTCGCTCTTGCCCGATCCGGCCTCGCCGGTGATCAGCACGCCGATCGAGTAGATCTCCATGAACACGCCATGCAGGATCACCCGCGGCGCCAGCGTGCGCGCCAGGTGGTAGGACAGGTGGTTGAGCAGTTCGTGGCCGCGCTTGGGCGACAGCCACAGCGGCGTGCCGGATTCATCCGCGGCGGCGCGCAGGTCTTCCGGGCACGCCTGGTTGCGGGTCAGCACCAGCGCCAGCGGGTGCGACTGCATGATCTTTTCGATGGTCTCCCAACGCTGGCGCGGTTCCAGCGCATCCAGCCAGGACAGTTCCTCGGTGCCCAGGATCTGCACCTTGTTGGGATAGATGGCGTTGAGGTAGCCGGCCAGCGAGGGGCGCCGCGAGACCGTGTTGCCGGCCTCCAGCTCGCGCTTCTCGCCGGACTTGCCGGCAGCCCAGCGCAGCCCCAGCCGCTCGCGCTGCTGTTCGAACAGTTCACGGGCGGTGATGCTGGTATTCATGCGGCGCTCGCAGGTGGGGTCATGTCCAGCGCCTCGCGCAGGGCCCGGGCATCGTCCGCTTCGCGCAGGGCCTGGCGGATGTCCGGCGCGGAGAACAGCTCGGCCAGCTCGGACAGCAGCATCAGGTGCTGGTGGGTGTAGTGGGCGGGGACGGCCATGGCGAACACCAGGTCCACCGGCTCGTCGCCGCCGAAGTCGACCGGGGTGGCCAACCGCAGCAGGGCGCCGCGGGGGCGGTCCAGGGTTGGCGCGCGGCCGTGGGGAATGGCGATGCCGTGACCGATCACGGTGCTGCCCAGCGCTTCGCGCTGGCACAGGTTCAGATAGATCTGTTCGGCGTTGGCCTGGCGGCAGGCCAGCAACCCGGCGGCGGCCTGCAGGACGCTGTCGCGGTCGGTGGCCGTGCAGAGCTGGGTCTGCACGGCCGCCAGGAGGTCAGTCAGGGGCATGTCTGCGGGGAACGGTGGCGATCAGCCACCATTGTCGCCCACCGGCAGCGGCGCGTGCTGCTGTTTTTTCTCCTTGTGCTTGATCACCAGGCGGTCAAGCTTGTCCGCAAGCAGGTCGATCGCGGCATACATGGTCTGGGCATTGGCCTCGGCGTGCAGGGTCTGGCCGGGAATGTTGAGGCTGGCGTCGACGTGGTGTTCGGTCTTCTGCAGCTTGAGGGTCACCCGCGCTTCGCAGTGCTGGTCGAAGTGTTTGCCGATCCGGGCCAGCTTCTCCTCTACATAGGACTGCAGGGCCGGGGTGACTTCGACATCTTTGCCAAACGTTTCGATGCGCATCGGGTTTCTCCTGTGTTCGGATGTGCCAATGAACCTCTCCGCCGGGCGCGGCGGCGCGTCAAGCGATTCTGACCCTTTCGTGCGAGGCGGAAATGTTCATGGCTTCACGATACTTCGCCACGGTGCGCCGCGCTACTGGAATTCCCGATGATTTGAGCAGGTCAGCCAGCTTGGCGTCAGAAAGCGGCTTGCGCGGGTTCTCGTCGTCGATCAGGCGCCGGATCATCGCCTGGATGGCGGTGCTGGACGCCTCGCCACCGCCCTCGGTATCGATGCCGGAGGCAAAGAAGGCGCGCAGCGGCAGGGTGCCTCGCGGGGTACGCACGTGCTTGCGGGCGATCGCGCGCGAGACCGTGGATTCGTGCAGGCCGAGCTCGGCGGCGATCTCGCGCAGGGTCAGTGGACGCAGCGCCTGCTCACCGAATTCAAGGAAGCCGGCCTGCTGCAGGATCAGGCTGCGCACGACGCGCAGCAGGGTTTCGCCACGCTGCTGCAGCCCTTTCAGCAGCCAGCGCGCTTCCTGCAGCTGGGCACGCAGGTAGCCGGCATCGGCGTCGCCACAGCGTCGGATCAGCTGTTCGTAGCCGCGGTGGATCACCACCTTCGGCCCGGCATGCGCGGCCAGCGCCGCGCGCCACACGCCGTTCTGCCGCCACACCACCACGTCCGGCACCACATAGGTGTCCTGCGACAGCGGTGCGATCTGCGTGCCTGGGCGCGGGTCCAGCGAGCGCAGCAGCGCCACGGCAGTCTCGACCTCGTCCAGCGGCTGCTTCAACTCATGGGCAAGCCCGGCGACGCCGCTGCGCGGCAACCGTTCCAAGGGGCCTGCGGCAATCTGCCGCGCCAGGATCAGGCCGGGCGTGTCGCCGGCCAGCACATCCAGCTGCAGCAGCAGGCATTCGCCCAGCGTGCGTGCAGCCACACCCACCGGATCGAAGCGCTGGATGCGATGCAGCACGGCGAGGATCTCGTCCTCGTCGGCGTGGATCGCCGGCAACAGGGTTTCAGCGATGGTGGCCAGCGGCTCGCGCAGGTACCCGTCGTCGTCCAATGCATCGATCAGTGCCGCGCCGATGCTGCGATCACGCGAGGACAGATGCGACAGATGCAGCTGCCACAGCAGATGGTCGGCCAGTGTTTCGGTTTCGGCTACGCGCTCGGCAGCGCTGCCGTTGTCGTCGTCATCGTCGAAGCTGCCACCGCTGCCGGCCGCGCTCCAGTCCAGTTCGGCCGGCGCCCAATCGTCACCGGCATCGGTGCGTTCTGCGGGGGCATCACTGTCGTTGCCATCGCCGGCTTCGTTGGCGGTACTGCTGCTGTCACTGCTGTCGGCCCAGTCCAGCAGTGGATTGCTTTCCACCGCCTGCGCGATTTCCAGCTCCAGCTCGGTGGTGGACATCTGCAGCAGCTTGATCGCCTGCTGCAACTGGGGCGTGAGCACCAGGTGCTGTCCCAACGATGTCTGCAGCCGAGTCTTCATGCCTGTGCCGAAAGGAAGGAAAGGGACCCGGCGACCGCAGTCACAGCTTGAAGGAATCACCAAGGTAGACCCGACGCACGTCGGCATTGTCCAGGATCGCCTCCGGCGAACCCTGGGCCAGCACGCTGCCTTCGGCGAGGATATACGCGCGGTCGCAGATACCCAAGGTCTCGCGCACGTTGTGGTCGGTGATCAGCACGCCGATGCCACGCTGCTTGAGATGGGTGACGATGCGCTGGATCTCGCCGACCGAAATCGGGTCGACACCGGCGAACGGTTCGTCGAGCAGGATCAGGCGCGGCTGCGCGGCCAGTGCGCGGGCGATCTCGCAGCGGCGACGTTCGCCACCGGACAGGCTGGCACCGAGCTGGTCAGCGACGTGGCCCAGCTGCAGTTCATCGAGCAGGCTGTTCAATTCGCGTTCGCGGCCCTTCGAATCGAGGTCCTCGCGCAGTTCCAGCACCAGGCGGATGTTGTCGGCCACGGTCAGCTTGCGGAACACCGACGGTTCCTGCGGCAGATAGCCCACGCCCTGTTTGGCGCGGGTGTACATCGGGTCACCGGTGATGTCCTTGCCATCGAGCACGATGCTGCCAGCGTCAGCCGCAACCAGGCCGACGATCATGTAGAAGCAGGTGGTCTTGCCGGCGCCGTTGGGGCCGAGCAGG
>NZ_LLXT01000003.1 GCF_001431625.1 Stenotrophomonas geniculata ATCC 19374 = JCM 13324 | reverse complement strand
CGCTGGACACCGCAGACGTAGGCCAGAAAACCGACGCCGGTTAAATGGCGCGTCACGGCCCAGAATCGCGCCATCTATCTATCCATGCCGTGGATCAAGCGTGTCGACCAAGGTCGACACCCACCAGGAGCAGCATGCCGACCAACGGTCGGCACCTACCAACAGCAGCGGGAAACTGTCGAAGGCGGGGTGGGTCCGGTTGCGGGGGTGTCCGCGGCATGGATGCCGCGGCCAAGCCCCCAAGGACGGGTTTACGGCGTCCCCCGCAACCGGACCCACCCGGCCACCCCTCAGGAAGCCAGCTTTTGACGTTGACGTTGACGTTGACGTTGACGTTGCCTCTGCGGGTGCAGGGCCGCAGGCCCTGCCGCTACCCCTCTTCCCGGCGCCCGCGCAGGATGTCCCGGAACCACTGCCGGTGATGCTTGTACGCCCACCCGTAGGTCACCTTGCCCTGGGTCATCGCCCGCACCGACCCCTTGATCCAGATCGCCGCATAGATGTGCACCACGATCGCGCAGATCAGCACCCAGCCGAACAGCGCATGGGCAAGCACCGAGAAGCGGATCACCCCGATCGGGAAGAAGTGGCTGAAGTACTGCCGCCAGATCACGAAGCCGGTCAGCAGCAGCGCCGACAGGCATCCGATGATGGCCCAGAACAACAGCTTCTGGCCGGCATTGAAACGGCCCACCGGCGGCAGCTTCTCATCCTCGTTGCGCAGTACATCGCGCATGCCGCGCATCCACGCGCGGTCGTCGGCGGTCGGCAGGTTATCGCGCCACATGCGGAAGGCCAGCAAGGCAAAGCCCACCACCATGGCCAGGCCAACGAACGGGTGCAGGATGCGCGTCCACGGTCCACCACCGAACAGCTGGGTCAACGGGAACAGAGCAGGGTGGAACAACGCCAACCCGGACAGCGCGGTCAGCACGAAGCAGATCGCCACGATCCAGTGATTGATGCGGGTCGGCGCACGGTAGCGGATGATCTGGCGCGGGTGCGGGGCGTACTTCATGGCCGCTGCTCCTCTTCGATCTGCTTCGCCTCGTGTTCGGCTTCCTCTTCTTCCTCGTCATTGACCGTGTTGCGGCCGATGCCGATGTAATGCAGGAAGCCGGCGAAGGCGGTGGCGGCGATCGCCAGCACGCCCAGCGGCTTGGCCACGCCCTTCCAGACCTCCACCATCGGGCTGATGCGTGGGTCCTTGGGCAGATCGGCGTACAGCTCGGGTTTGTCCACATGCTGCAGCACGTACATCACGTGGGTGCCACCCACGCCCTGTGGGTCGTACAGGCCGGCGTTCTCGTAGCCGCGCGATTTCAGGTCTTCCACACGGCCGGCCGCATGTTCGGTCATCGCCTGCTTGCTGCCGAAGGTGATCGCGCCGGTCGGGCAGGTCTTCACGCAGGCCGGTTCCTGGCCCACTGCCACCCGGTCCGAACACAGCGTGCACTTATAGGCCTTGTGGTCCTTCTTGGAAATGCGCGGCACGTCGAACGGGCAACCGGTCACGCAGTAACCGCAGCCGATGCAGTTTTCTTCCTGGAAGTCGACGATGCCGTTGGCGTACTGGATGATCGCGCCGGGCGATGGGCAGGCCTTCAGGCAGCCCGGATCGCTGCAGTGCATGCAGCCTTCCTTGCGGATCAGCCACTCCAGCTTGCCCTTCTCGTCCTCGTACTCGCGGAACTTCATCACCGTCCACGACTGGTCGCTGAGGTCTGGCGGATTGTCATAGCTGCCAACGCAGCTGCCCACTTCGTCGCGCAGGTCGTTCCACTCCATGCACGCGACCTGGCAGGCCTTGCAGCCGATGCATTTGCTCACGTCGATCAGCTTGGCGACCTGGCCGGTGTGCGCGCTGCGCGCCTGTGGCGACGGCGTGGTGGTGGCCGAGCGGCGGATGATGTCCAGCGATTGCAGTGACATGGCGTGTCTCCTACACCTTCTCGACCTTGACCAGGATGCACTTCGATTCGGGCGTCTGCGAGTTGCCGTCACCGATGGCGTTGGTCAGCGTATTGGCGATGTAGCCGGGTTTGGCCGCACCGAGGAAACCCCAGTGGATCGGAATGCCCACCTGGTGCACGGTCTTTCCATCGATCTGCAGGGCCTTGATGCGCTTGGTCACCATCGCAACGGCTTCGATATGGCCGCGCTTGGAACTCACGCGCACGCGGCTGCCGTTGTTGATGCCCAGCTCGTCGGCCAGTGCAGCACCGATTTCGACGAACTGTTCGGGCTGGATGATGGCGTTGAGCTTGCCGTGCTTGGTCCAGAAGTGGAAATGCTCGGTCAGGCGGTAGGTAGTGGCCACGTGCGGGAACTCGTCCGGCGAACCGATCTGGGCACGGTCGCTGGCGAACACGCGCGCGGCCGGGTTGTTGAGCGTCTGCGCCTGGCCCGGGCTGAGCGGGTTGCTGCGCAGCGGAGTATCGAAGGGCTCGTAGTGCTCCGGGAACGGGCCTTCGGCCATGCCGGCCTTGGCGAAGAAGCGCGCGATGCCTTCCGGGTTCATGATGAACGGGCCCATGCCGCCGGCCGGGTCTTCGTCGGCCTTGAAGTCCGGCACGTCCACGCTACCCCAGTTCTTTCCGTTCCAGGCCAGCAGCGTGCGCCGCGGATCGAAGGGCTGGCCGGCCACGTCGCACGAGGCGCGGTTGTACATCACGCGGCGGTTGGCTGGCCACGCCCAGGCCCAGCCCAGCGTGTTGCCGATGCCGGTGGGGTCGCTGTTGTCGCGCCGCGCCATCATGTTGCCGGTCGGGCCCCAGGCACCGATGTAGATCCAGCAGCCAGAGGAGGTGCTGCCGTCGTCGCGCAGGTCGCCGAACGCGGCCAGCTGCTCACCGGCCTTGCGCACCAGCTTGGTCGGGTCCTTCGGATCGAACACGTCGGCCAGCGCCTTGCCGTTGTATTCCATCGCCAGTTCTTCCGGCGTCGGCAGTTCCGGGTTGGAATACTTCCAGGCCAGGTCGCGCACCGGCTCCCACCACGCACCGCCGTCCTTCTCGTACATCGCTTTGATGCGATGGAACAGCTCGGACATGATCTCGATGTCGCTGCGCGCTTCGCCCGGCGGATTGGCCCCCTTCCAGTGCCACTGCAGCCAGCGCGAGGAGTTCACCACCGCGCCGTTCTCCTCGGCGAAGGAAGTGGTCGGCAGGCGGAACACTTCGGTCTGGATCGCGCTCGGGTCGACGTCGTTCAGCGCACCGTGGTTCTGCCAGAACGCGATGGTCTCGGTTTCCAGCGGGTCCATGCTGACCATGAACTTCAGCTTGGAGAACGCACTGATCAGCTTGCCCTTGTTCGGCGCCGAGGCCAGCGGATTGAAGCCCTGGCAGATGTAGCCGTGGATCTTGCCTTCGTTCATCAGCTCGTACGCCTGCAGCATGTCGTACGGCTTGTCGAGCTTGGGCAGGTGGTCGAAGCACCAGTTGTTGTCGGCGGTGGCAGCGTCGCCCCACCACGACTTCATCAGGCTGACGTGGAACTTCGGGTAGTTCTGCCAGAACGACATCTGGTTGGCGCGCAGTGGCTTCTGCGTGCGCTTGGCGATGTAGGCGTCGTAGTCCTGCTCGTCCTGTTTCGGCAATGTCAGGTAGCCGGGCAGCAGGTCGGACATCAGGCCGATGTCGGTCAGGCCCTGGATGTTGGAATGCCCGCGCAAGGCGTTCATGCCACCACCGGCCACGCCGATGTTGCCCAGCAGCAGCTGCACCATGGTGCCGGCACGCACGTTCTGCGCACCCACCGAGTGCTGCGTCCAGCCCAGCGCGTACAGGATGGTCATCGCCTTGTCCTTGCCGGCGGTGGACGCGATCATCTCCCAGACCTGCCGGATGCTGTCGGCGGGCGTGCCGCAGATGCGCTCGACCATCTCCACGGTGTAGCGCGCGTAGTGCTGCTTGAGCAGGTTGTAGACGCAGCGCGGGTCCTTCAGCGTCGGGTCGCTGCGCACGAAGCCATCGTCACCGTAGGCATAGTCCCAGCTGGAACGGTCGTAGCTGCGCTTTTCTTCGTTGTAGCCCGAATACAGGCCGTCCTTGAAGGCGAACTCGTCCTTCACCAGGAACGACATGTCGGTGTAGTTCAGCACGTACTCGTGCTGGATGCGGTCCTCGGTCAACAGGTAGTTGATCAGGCCGCCCAGGAACACGATGTCGGTACCGGTGCGGATCGGCGCGTACACGTCGGCCACCGCGGCCGAGCGGTTGAAGCGCGGATCGACCACGATCAGCCGGGCCTTGTTGTGTGCCTTGGCCTCGGTCACCCATTTGAACCCGCACGGGTGCGCCTCGGCGGCATTGCCACCCATGATCAGGATCAGGTCGGCATTCTTGATGTCGACCCAGTGATTCGTCATCGCACCACGGCCTAGCGTCGGGGCAAGACCTGCCACCGTCGGGCCGTGTCAGACACGTGCCTGGTTGTCGAATGCCAGCATGCCAAGGGAGCGGACGACCTTGTGGGTCAGCACCGCGGTTTCATTGCTGGTGGCCGAGGCTGCCAGCATGCCGGTGGTCAGCCAGCGGTTGACCGTCTGCCCGGCCTCGTTCTTCTGCACGAAATTGGCATCGCGGTCTTCCTTCATCAGCCGTGCGATGCGGTCCAGCGCATCGTCCCAGCTCAGCCGCTTCCACTCGTTCGAGCCGGGCGCGCGGTACTCGGGGTAGAGCAGGCGCGACTTGCTGTGGATGATGTCGGCCAGGCCGGCACCCTTCGGGCACAGCGTGCCGCGGTTGACCGGATGGTCCGGGTCGCCTTCGATATGGAAGATGCTCGGCTCGGCGTTCTTGGCGCCATCGCCGAGGCTGTACATCAGGATGCCGCAGGCCACCGAACAGTAGGTACAGGTGTTGCGGGTCTCGGTCGCGCGGGTCAGCTTGTACTGCCTGACCTCCGCGAGCGCGATGCCGGGCGCGAAGCCCATCAGTGCCAGACTGGAGCCGACCAGGGTTGTCCCGGTCACTTTCAGGAACTGGCGGCGGCTCATCGATGGCATGCCGTTCTCCTGGGATGGCGGGGAGGCGCAGGCCTCCGGGCTGTCGTTGGGTACGGCCCGGTTATAGCACAGGCCCCCGCACGCCCATGTGGCACAAGGCCCGGCGCCTGCCGGGCGGGCGCGCAACGGGGCGGCTCTGGTAAAGTTGCGTGCCCGCCCCCCGGGGAAAGCGTCTGCCGGGCCTGGTTCCAGAATGTTCCGCGCAGCCCCCGCCGTCCTGGCGCGATCCTCCGCGCCGGATCTGGAACATCGAGGAAAAATTTTGCGAAATCAACCCGTTGGATCCCCCGCATGAGCGCACCGTCGAAGCCGTCGGAGGCCGTTGCGCGCGGCACGCTGTACATCGTTGCCGCCCCGTCCGGTGCCGGCAAGAGCAGCATCGTCAATGCCACCCTGGCGCGTGACCCGCAGATCGCCCTGTCGATCTCCTTCACCTCGCGTGCGATGCGCCCGGGTGAAGTGAACGGCCAGCACTACCATTTCGTCTCTGCGGAAAAGTTCGAGGAAATGATCGCCGCCGGCGACTTCTTCGAGCATGCCTGGGTGCATGGCGACTGGAAGGGCACCGCCCGCCAATCAGTTGAACCGCAGCTGGCCGCCGGCCAGGACGTGCTGCTGGAGATCGACTGGCAGGGCGCGCAGCAGGTGCGCCAGCTGGTGCCGGGCACGGTCACCGTGTTCATCCTGCCGCCGTCCAAGCAGGCCCTGCAGGACCGCATGCGCAAGCGCGGCCAGGACAGCGAGGCGGTCATCGCCCAGCGCCTGGGCGCGGCCCGTGACGAGATGCTGCACTTCAACGAGTTCGACTACGTCATCGTCAACGAGGTGTTCGACACCGCCGTCGACGAGCTGTGCGCCATCTTCACCGCCAGCCGCCTGCGCCGGGAGGCCCAGAAGGTCCGCCACGCCGGCCTGATCCAGGCCCTGTTGACCCCTGATTCGGGCGCAACTGACTGATTCCAAAAGAATCGGGTGAGGGTTGGCTTGATTTTGTCCAGCCCCTGCCAGTACACTCCGTCCCCTTTCCCTCATTCGACTGAGCGGCCGACCGGTCGCCGGGAGCCCGTATGGCCCGCATCACCGTAGAAGATTGCCTGGAAGTCGTTAACAACCGTTTCGAACTGGTCATGATGGCTTCCAAGCGTGCCCGCCAGCTCGCCAACGGCGTGCAGGCCACGCTGGACAACAGCGAGACCGAGGACAAGCCGACCGTGCTGGCGCTGCGCGAAATCGCCGCCCGCAAGATCGACAACGCGCTGATCGACGAAGTCGAGAAGGCCGAGCGTGAGCGCGCCGAGCGCGAAGCGCTGGAGTGGGCCGCCGCCGAAGTGGTCGCCGACGAAGACATGTCCAAGAACGACGATTGATCGCATCGATCAACGTCATTGCTGGATCGCCGAACAGCCCGCCCCGTGCGGGCTGTTTCGCATTCAGGATTTGCCGTAAACGTCGCGCTGGAATAGGCTTCGGGCATGAACCCAGGCCCCACTGCCAAGGTCGCCGCAGCCCCCGCTGCCGCCGTACCCGACTACGTCCTCCAGCTTGAACGCGCCGCCCATTACCTGCCGCCGGAACAGCTGCCGCTGTTGCGCCGCGCCTGGGAAGTCGGAGCCGCCGCGCACGCTGGGCAGACGCGCAAGTCGGGCGAGCCCTATATCACCCATCCGGTGGCCGTGGCCCAGGTGCTGGCCGAGCTCGGCCTGGACGTGGAAGCGCTGATCGCCGCGATCCTGCACGACACCATCGAAGACACCCCGCTGACCCGTGAGGCGCTGGCTGCCGAGTTCGGCGAAGCCGTGGCCGAACTGGTCGACGGCGTGACCAAGCTGGACAAGCTGAAGTTCCGCGACCGCCAGGAAGCGGCCGCCGAGAGCTTCCGCAAGATGCTGCTGGCAATGTCGCGCGACCTGCGCGTGATCATGATCAAGCTGGCCGATCGCCTGCACAACATGCGCACGCTGGGCGCGCAGAGCCGCGAAGCGCGCGGCCGCATCGCCCGCGAGACGCTGGAGATCTATGCGCCCATCGCCCAGCGCCTGGGCATGAGCCTGGTCAAGAGCGAGTTGCAGAACCTGGGCTTCAAGGCGCTGTATCCGTGGCGCCACGCGATCCTGGAAAAGCACATCCGCAGCCAGCCGGTGGTACGCCGTGAAGCGCTGGCACAGGTGGAAGTTCAGCTGTCGCAGCGGCTGGCGAAGGAAGGCATCGAGCACCGCCTGGTCAGCCGCATCAAGACGCCGTGGAGCATCTACAACAAGATGCGCGACGAGAACAAATCCTTCGACCAGGTGATGGACGTGTTCGGCTTCCGCCTGGTCGTGCGCAGCGTGCCCAGCTGCTACCACGCGCTGGGGTCGGTGCATGCCACCTTCAAGCCGCTGGATGGCCGCTTCCGCGATTTCATCGCCATTCCCAAGGCCAATGGTTACCAGTCGCTGCACACGGTGCTGTTCGGGCCGTATGGCTCGCCGATCGAAGTGCAGATCCGTACCGAGGAAATGGACCTGATCGCCGAACGCGGCGTGGCCGCGCACTGGACCTACAAGTTCGGCGGCGATTCACCCAACAGTGCGCAGAGCCGTGCGCACGCCTGGATCGTCGAACTGATCGATTCGCAGCGTGCTGCCGGTTCCTCGCTGGAGTTCCTCGACAACGTCAAGGTCGACCTGTTCCCGGACGAGGTCTACCTGTTCACCCCGAAGGGCAAGATCCTGGCGCTGCCGCGCAACTCCACCGCGCTCGATTTCGCCTACGCCGTGCATACCGACGTCGGCAACATGGCCGTGGCCTCGCGCGTGGACAAGAAACTGGTGCCGCTGCGTACCAAGCTGGTGTCGGGCCAGTCGGTGGAGATCATCACCGCACGCTCGGCCACGCCGAAACCGCAGTGGCTGGAATTCGTGGTCACCAGCAAGGCGCGCACCGCCATCCGCCACCAGCTCAAGCAGCTGGAGCACGAGGACGCCGTGCAGCTGGGCCACCGCATGCTCGACCGCGCGCTGGAAGCGATGGATTCGTCGCTGGAACGGCTGCCGAAGGGGCGCCTGGATGCGTTCCTGGCCGAGCATCGTTTCCCACGCCTGGAGGCGCTGCTGGCCGAGGTCGCACTGGGCAACTGGATGCCGACCCAGGCCGCGCAGGCGCTGATGGCCTACGCCGAACTGCGTGGCGGCCCGCATTCGCGCCACCACTCGCAGGAAAAGATCCTGATCAACGGCAGCGAGCGCGGCGTGGTCACCTTCGCCGGCTGCTGCCAGCCGATTCCCGGCGACGAGATCATGGGCTACCACACCGCCGGCAAGGGCATCGTGGTGCACCGCATGGACTGCCCGAACCTGGCCGAACTGCGCAAGTCGCCCGAGCGCTGGGTGCCGATCGGCTGGGACACCACCGTTTCCGGCGACTACGACACCTCGCTGGTGGTGGAAGTGGAGAACGGCACCGGCGTGCTGGCGCAGCTGGCTGCCGCCATCGCGCAGAGCCATTCCAACATCGAGCGCGTGGATTACCTGGACCGCGACTTCAACGCCGCCGTGCTGGCGTTCAACATCCAGGTACGCGACCGCAACCACCTGGCCGAAGTGATGCGCCGCCTGCGCCGCTTGTCGGTCGTGCAATCGGTACGCCGGCAGTAGAGCCACGCCATGGGTGAATGCTTTCTGTAGAGCCGAGCCCATGCTCGGCTGCTCCAGCCCGAGGCAGCCGAGCATGGGCTCGGCTCTACAGACGGCGCATCACATGACCGGATTGCCGTAGATCCACGCCATGCGTGGATGCACCCCCAGCCGGTACAATCAGCGCTCTGTTTTCCCCCAAGCACCGGAGCGACCCATGTCCCGCCAGATCATCAACACCGAAAAGGCTCCCGCCGCCATCGGCCCGTACTCGCAGGCCGTGCGCGCCGGCAACACCGTGTACTTCTCCGGCCAGATCCCGCTCGACCCGGCCACCGGCGACATCGTCGGCGCCGGTGACGTCGAAGCACAGGCCCGCCGCGCCTTCGACAACCTCAAGGCCGTGGCCGAAGCCGCCGGCGGATCGCTGGACAAGGTCGTGCGCCTGGGCCTGTACCTGACCGACCTGGGCGAGTTCGCCAAGGTCAACGCGGTCATGCAGGACTACTTCAAGGCCCCGTACCCGGCCCGTTCCACCATCGAAGTCTCCGGCCTGCCGAAGGGCGCCAACTTCGAGGTCGACGCGGTGATGGTCATCGACTGACCGCCACGTGGCACGCAAGGCGGCGGTCACCCCGGTCCTGTCACCGTCCGGCGAAGCATCCCTGGCGATGCTCGCGGGCGTCGGTCCGGCCGTGGCCGCCAAACTGCAGGCGCGTGGCCTGGCCACCCTGCAGGATCTCTGGCTTCATCTGCCGCTGCGCTATGAAGACCGGACCCGGCTGACCCGCATCGAAGACCTGCGCAACGGCGTGCCGGCGCAGGTGGAAGGGCGGGTGGTCGCGGTCGAGCGCGGCATGCGCTACCGGCCGATGCTGAAAGTGGCAGTGGAAGACGAAGGGCAGGGCACCCTGGTGCTGCGCTTCTTCCACTTCCGCCAGCAGCAGGTCGGCCAGTTCGCGGTCGGCAACCGGCTGCGCTGCTTCGGCACGCCCAAACCGGGCCAGCTCGGCCTGGAAATCGTCCACCCCAGCTACCAGGTACTGGGCCGCAACGACGATCCCGAACTCGGTGACCGCCTCGACCCGGTGTATCCCACCGTCGAAGGCGTCGGCCCGATGACCATGCGCAAGCTGATCGGCCAGGCGCTGGACCGCCTGCCCGAGGAAGGCACGCTGGAACTGCTGCCCAGCGGCTGGCTCGATGGCCTCGGCCTGCCGTCGCTGCGCAGCGCGCTGCTGACCGTGCACCGGCCGCCGCCGGATGCCGACCTGGCCGCGCTGGCGGCCGGCACTCATCCAGCGCAGCGTCGCCTGGCGATGGAAGAGCTGCTGGCCCATCACCTCAGCCTGCGTCGCCAGCGTATCGCGCTGCAGGCGCATCATGCGCCGCCGCTGGCCGGCCCCGGCAAGCTGGCCAAGGCGCTGCTGAAGCAGCTGCCGTTCGCCCTGACCGGCGCACAGGCGCGCGTGTTCAAGCAGATCCGCGAGGACCTCGCGCGCCCCAGCCCGATGCTGCGGCTGGTGCAGGGCGATGTCGGCTCCGGCAAGACCGTGGTCGCCGCGCTGGCGGCGATGCTGGCGGTGGAGCAGGGCAAACAGGTTGCGCTGGCAGCACCGACTGAGCTGCTGGCCGAACAACATCTCAACAATCTGCGCGGCTGGCTGGAACCGCTCGGCGTGCGCATCGCCTGGCTGGCCGGCAAGGTCACCGGCAAGGCGCGCGCCAAGGTGATGGAGCAGGTCGCCAGCGGCGAAGCGCAGGTGGTCGTGGGTACCCACGCGCTGATGCAGGAGGCGGTGGTGTTCCAGGATCTCGCCCTGGCCATCGTCGACGAGCAGCATCGCTTCGGCGTGCACCAGCGGCTGGCGCTGCGTGACAAGGGCGCAGGCGGCAACAGCGTGCCGCACCAGCTGGTGATGACCGCAACACCGATTCCGCGCACGCTGGCGATGTCCGAATACGCCGACCTGGATGTCTCGGCCATCGACGAACTGCCGCTGGGCCGCACCCCGGTGCAGACCGTCGCATTGAACAACGATCGTCGCCCGGAGCTGATCGAGCGCATCGCCCTGGCCTGCCAGGAAGGGCGGCAGGTGTACTGGGTGTGCACGCTCATCGAGGAAAGCGAAGAGCTGGACGCTACGCCCGCGCAGGCCACCTACGAATCGCTGCAGGCGCTGCTGCCCGGCGTACGCGTGGGGCTGGTGCATGGCCGCCTGAAAGCTGCGGAAAAGCTGGCCACGATGGTGGCGTTCAAGGCCGGGCAGATCGACCTGCTGGTGGCGACCACCGTCATCGAAGTGGGCGTGGACGTACCGAACGCCTCGTTGATGGTGATCGAGAACGCCGAACGCCTCGGCCTGGCCCAGCTGCACCAGCTGCGCGGCCGTGTTGGCCGCGGTTCGGCGGTGTCGCGCTGCGTGCTGCTGTACCAGGCACCGCTCTCGCAGATGGCACGCGAGCGCCTGCAGACCATGCGCGAAACCAACGATGGTTTCGTCATTGCCGAAAAGGATCTGGAACTGCGCGGCCCCGGCGAACTGCTCGGCACCCGCCAGACCGGCCTGGCCGGTTTCCGCATCGCCGACCTGGCCCGCGATGCCGGCCTGCTGCCCGGCGTGCACGACCTGGCCGAGCGCCTGCTGGCCCAGCAACCCACGCTGGCCGACCGCGTGGTGCAGCGCTGGATCGGCACCGCCGTGCGTTACGCCTCGGCATAATGCCGCCTTGGTGGGTGTGGACCTTGGTCCACACATCCACGCATGGCGTGGATCTACTGTAGAGCCGAGCCCGCGCTCGGCTGCTGTTCGCGCTGCGCGCGGGAGTCGAGCATGGCTCGTCTCCACAGACGGCGCTTTCGATCATCCTCCCGTCATCCACGTATGGCGTGGATCTACAACACCAAGCGTTCCGAAAGGCCGGGAAGCACGAGATACTCGGAGGCCTTCCCGACGCGCTCTTTGCTGACAAGTCCGGCAGCCACCAATCCATTCAGATCCTTCAATGCGGTCGGATAGGTAATGGTGTGTGCCGCCTGGTGGCTGGCGACGGTGTAGGTCCGGTCAGGATCTTTCAGCGCGTTGGCCAGCAACGCGCGCTGACGGTGATTGAGCTGCATACCGCCAAGCCGGGCGGTTCGCAACATACGTCGCGCCGCTTGATCCTCTGCATGCTTCCTGGCGATGTAGGCATGCAGTCCCTGGATCGATTGCTCAATGGCCTCCAGTTGTTGCGCAACGAAGTAGCCAAGATCCCGGTTGTCACTTTCGGTGTACAGGTAGGCCCGCATGTACTTGCCTGGAGACTTCTTCAGCACGCTGGAAATGGAGAAGTACTCGGTCATCCAGTACCCGGCATTCATCATTGCCCAGTAGAACAGTGCGCGCGCCGTACGGCCATTTCCATCCACGAAAGGATGGTCATAGCCAATCTGGAAATGTAGTGCGATGGCTTTGGCGACGGGATGCACGAACGGTGTGCTTTCTTCATTGATGAACGTGCACAGCCGCTCAATCCGTGCAGGCACTTCCTCGGCCGGAGGAGGGGTGTGCAGAAGCGTAGGCGGTGAGCCGCGATCGAAGATCGCAACGTTGTCTTCGGCGGTTCTGAAACGCCCGCTGTCGGTTGGCAGCTCCAGCGTGCCGTCGGTGAGGATGCTGTGCAGTTCCAGAATCTCGCCGGGAGTGATCGGGCGTATGCCGCGCTCGCGGATCACGTTCATTGCCACGTAGTTGTTGTAGATCATGCGCTCGGACTGGTCGCGCGGCGCGCGGCCCGTGCTCAACATTTCCTTTGCCACGGCCCGCGTGGTCGAGGCGCCCTCCAACTGCGATGAGGTCATCGCTTCCTCAATCAGCGACCGGATCATGAACCGTCCTTGGCCGCTGGCAGCATCCACACCCTTCACCGAGCCTGCGGCCTCCCGGTCAATGTAGTGCAGGTGCCGCTGCATTGAATCGGTAAGTGCGAGCTTGAAGGGTTGCTGCGTCTTGTCCAGCAACAGCGGCAGCGGCTTCAGCAATGCTGCGCGCGTCCACGTGATACCCAGCCACCACTGCTCCGCGTTCAGGCCTGCCGGTGGCGCTCTGTGGCGCACCTTGTCCCAGTGCTCATAGGCGCCGTTCACCTCTGGCCCAATCCGGGCGTCCAGTATGGTACCGAGGGTCTCAATGTACTTCCGGGTGAGGGTTGCCAGATCGGGAGCTGGCATGGGCAGCTTCATGGCGGATTTCTATAAAATATGTATTACTTTTTATAGCAGGTGATGTTGAGCGCTCCAAGCGTGCTCAATCAAAATCTGTTCATTTTTGTGAAAGAGTCGGGCGGGGCCGTTAGTGGCGGGCAAGGGAGCCCACGCTCTCCCCGACACCTTATGCCGTTGGGATAGTGCGGTATTGCAACGGTCATCATCCCGGTCCACACTTCGTTGCCGATCTGAAGACGGCAACGATGACCCACAAGATCCCGCTGTTGATCGACACCGACCCCGGTGTGGACGACGCCCTGGCCCTGCTGATGGCCTTCGCCGATGAACGGCACGACGTGGTCGCCCTGACCATCGCCGCCGGCAATGTCGGCCTCGAATACACCGTCCGCAACGCCCTCAAGCTCTGCGACATCGTCGGCCGCGCCGACGTGCCGGTGTTTGCCGGCAGCCCGGATCCGCTGCTGCATCCCTCCGTTGACGCTGCCCACGTGCATGGCCGTGACGGCTACGGCGACGTGGACCTGCCGCCGCCGAGCCGCCAGGCCGAAGCCGAGCACGCCGCACTGGCCATCCTGCGCCTGTCGCACGAGCACGCCGGCGAACTGATGCTGGTGATGCTCGGCCCGCTGACCAACCTCGCACTGGCACTGAAGCTGGACCCGACCCTGCCACAGCGCATCAAGCGCATCGTGGTGATGGGCGGCGCGGTCACCTGCCACGGCAACATCACCCCGGCCGCCGAATTCAACATCGCCTTCGACCCGGAAGCGGCGCACGTGGTGTTCACCTCGTTCAAGC
This sequence comes from Stenotrophomonas geniculata ATCC 19374 = JCM 13324, assembly GCF_001431625.1. GTDB lineage: Bacteria > Pseudomonadota > Gammaproteobacteria > Xanthomonadales > Xanthomonadaceae > Stenotrophomonas > Stenotrophomonas geniculata. The sequence continues at coordinate 43,765 of NZ_LLXT01000003.1, read as the reverse complement.
ACCTGCTGGTGTCGGACTGGGAAGCTACCGTCGCCCATGGCCTGCCGCTGCAGGACGCCGAGAAGTGGCTGCAGGCCGATTCCGATCGCGCCCGTTTCTACGAGCTGATCTCGCGCAAGACCCGTGGCCTGTCCGAAGACAGCAAGGGCGGCCGCTGGTACACCGCCGATGCGGTGGCCATGGCCTGGGCGCTGAACCCGGAAGGGCAGCTGCGGGTCGAGTCGCGCCCGCTGAACGTGGAGCTGAACGGCACGTTCAGCCGCGGCGCCACCATCGTCGACTGGAACCGCCAGACCGGCCAGCCGGACAACTGCGATCTGCTGATGGCCTACGACCAGCAGCGTTTCGAGGCCCTGGTGCGCCAGGCCCTGGGCGCGGACTGAAGCCGATTGACCCGCACCGGTTGCCCCGAGCGGCAACCGGTGCTTATAATGCCGCTCTTGACCACCAGCCCATTTACGGTGTGAGCCCATGAAGGCCGATATCCATCCGAACTACCGCGACGTCGTCTTCCATGACGTCACCTCCGATTTCAAGATCCTGACCCGCTCGACCATGGCGACGAAGGAAACCATCAAGTGGGAAGACGGCAACGACTACCCGCTGGTGAAGGTTGAAATTTCCTCGGCTTCGCACCCGTTCTACACGGGCAAGCACAAGGTCATCGACACCTCGGGCCGTATCGACAAGTTCCAGAAGCGCTACGCGCGCTGATCTGTCGATCCAGCTTCGAACCAACGGCCGCGCTCTGCGCGGCCGTTTGTTTTTCCCCAACGCCAACCCAACGGGCGTTTGGATGGACGGAACACTGCGTTCGTGTGACAACACTTTTGCCGATCCGGGCCGCTCAACGGCCGGCGTCTGGTCGCCTGTCGTATACGACTTCTGTCTAGCGCCGGGCAAATGCTGCTGTGCGATAATGACCTGATCCCCGGCACAGGCCGAGGACGTCATTCACGTGCCTGACCAATGCGCTTGGGCAGGCGCCTTCCCATGAAGGAGCGCACACAGTGTCCGATCTTGATCAGGTCACGCTCAACGCCGGCGATAAGTCGGTCGTTCTGCCCGTCATCAAACCCACCCTTGGCAACGACTGCGTCGACATCGCGAAGCTGACCAAGGAAACGGGGTATTTCACCTACGATTCCGGCTTCACCGCGACGGCCAGCTGCAAGTCCGCCATCACCTACATCGACGGCGACAAGGGCGTGCTGCTGTACCGCGGTTACCCGATCGAACAGCTGTCGGAAAAGTCGAGCTACGTCGAAGTGGCCTACCTGCTGATCAACGGCGAGCGCCCGAGCGCCGAGCAGCTGAAGGCCTTCACCGATGAGCTGGCTGCCGAAGCCAACGTCGACGATTCGATCAACACCCTGATCGGCAGCTTCGCCAAGGATGCCCATCCGATGGCGATCCTGACCGCCGCCATCGCGCAGCTGTCGGGCATCTATCACGCCTCGCTGGACCTGTCAGACGCCGAACAGCGCCGCCAGGCCGCCGTGCGCCTGATCGCCAAGGTGCCGACCCTGTCGGCGCTGATCTACCGCCACGGCAAGGGCCTGCCGGCCAACAAGCCGGACACCTCGCTGGGCTATGTCAGCCGCTTCCTGAAGCAGACCTTCGAGTCGGCTGACGGCCAGTACGATCTGAACCCGGACGTGGTCAAGGCGCTGGACCTGCTGTTCATCCTGCACGCCGACCACGAGCAGAACGCCTCGACCTCGACCGTGCGCCTGGTCGGTTCGACCGGTGCCAACCCGTACGCGTCGGTCGCCGCTGGCGTCACCGCGCTGTGGGGTCCGGCCCACGGCGGTGCCAACGAAGCCGTGCTGAAGATGCTGGAAGAGATCGGCACTGCCGACAACGTCGAGTCCGCCGTGGTCAAGGCCAAGGACAAGACCTCCGGCTTCCGCCTGATGGGCTTCGGCCACCGCGTCTACAAGAACTTCGACCCGCGCGCCAAGGTCATCGGCGAGATGACCAGCAAGGTGCTCAAGCAGCTGGGCGTGCAGGATCCGCTGCTGGACGTGGCCGTGAAGCTGGAACAGGCCGCGCTGCAGGACGAGTACTTCGTCGCCCGCAAGCTGTACCCGAACGTCGATTTCTACAGCGGCATCATCTACAAGGCGCTGCAGATCCCGACCGAAATGTTCACCGTCATGTTCGCCCTGGGCCGTACCTCCGGCTGGGTGTCGCATTGGCTGGAACAGCAGGTCGACCCGGAAATGAAGATCGGCCGTCCGCGCCAGGTCTACACCGGCAGCGACGTGCGCGACTACCAGGGCTGATCGCCCGCGTAGGTTGTGCCGAGAACGCCCCGCATCCGCGGGGCGTTTTTTTTTGCGCGGACCTGGTAGGTGCGGACCGTTGGTCCGCACGATTTCGGCGCCCGCGAAAAATCGTCCACGCATGGCGTGGATCTACCACCGCATCCGCCTTCGGTAGGTGCCAACCTTGGTTGGCACGCGCTTCACCGCGCCAAGACCGCGTGATTCAAGGGTCTCGCCAGCTTCACGACCGCTCGCGCAGCCTCAGGACGCCAGCTGCATCCGCAGCACCTGAAATGGAGCGTCCATCCCGATGAGTACCCGATTCGACCCACCCGAGCGCGGCCCGCTTGGTCCCGACGTCGCCACTGTCGTCACCGCCCCCATCGTCGCGCCTCCCTGCGAAAGCGCCGTTTCCTGGGGCGCGATTTTCGCCGGTGCCGCCGCTGCCGCCGCACTCTCCCTCATCCTGCTCATCCTCGGTGTCGGCCTTGGCCTCTCCTCGGTGTCGCCGTGGTCGTTCGAAGGCGTCAGCAAGGAAACCTTCGGCTGGTCCAGCATCGCCTGGCTCACCTTCACCGCACTGGCCGCCTCCGGCCTGGGTGGCTACCTGGCTGGCCGCCTGCGCACCAAATGGACACAGATCCATGGCGATGAAACCTATTTCCGCGATACCGCGCACGGCTTCGTGTCGTGGGCCGTGGCCACGCTGCTGACTGCGGGCCTGCTGACCTCGGCCATCGGCGGCGTGCTCGGCACGGGCGCGAAGGTGGCCGGCGCCACTGCGGGCGCCGCTGCATCCACGGCCGGCGTTGCCGCCGCAGGTGCCGGTAGCGCTGCCGGCGCGGCTCCGGAAGGCGACCTCAACTACTGGGTCGATTCGCTGTTCCGCAGCGCGACCAGCGCAGGGCCGTCTGATCCGACAGCGCCGCCGCCGGGTGCGCCGATGGATCCGAATGCTCCCTCGCCGCCGCCGCCGGCCGCTAGTGTCGGCCCGCGCGACGCGCGCATGGGTCCGCCGCCACGCCCGATGCCGGGCAACGGCCCGGTGGGCGACCGCCGCGAAGTCCGCGCCGAAGTGAACCGCATCATCGTCAACAGCCTGCAGGGCGAGGGCCTGGACCCGGCCGACAGCCAGTACCTCTCGCAGCTGATCGCGCGCGAGACTGGCATGAGCCCGGCCGAAGCGCAGGCCCGTGTGACCGATGTGCAGACGCGCATGCGTGCCGCGCTGGAGAAGGCAAAGACCACCGCCAAGCAGGCGGCCGACGATGCCCGCAAGGCCGCAGCGTATGCCGCGCTGTGGCTGTTCATCACCCTGCTGATCGGCGCGTTCTTCGCCAGCCTCAGCGCCACCTGGGGCGGCCGCCGCCGCGACCTTTGAACGAGGAGACCTGAGATGAAAATGATTCTGCTCTGGCTGTTGGGCGTGCCGATTCCGCTGCTGATCCTGTACGCAATTTTCTTCTGAGATTGCATCGTTGAGTGGGACCCGTCAGGCGGCCGCACGGCGGCCTGATGCCATCCCGTCGTGCGTGAGCATGTGTCTGTAGCGTCGAGCCCTGCTCGACGCTACAAAAGCAAGACGCGGCAGCTGAACTACGACTCCGCATACCGGCTCGGCGAACACCCCAGCGCATGCCGGAAGGCCGCGGAAAACGCACTCGGGCTTGCATAGCGAAGGTCCAATGCCACACGGGTCACCGCCTGCCCCTGTCCCAGCCGCTCGATGGCCGCCAGCAGGCACACCTGCTGCCGCCACTCGGCAAAACTCACCCCGGTATCGGCGCGGAACAAGCGGGTGAACGTACGCCGGCTCATGCCTGCGTCGGCCGCAACGTCATTGAGGCGGGCCGCCAGCGAGGGAGTATCGAACAGGGCACGGCAGACACGTGCAAGGCGTGCATCCGAAGGCAGGGGTGCGTGCAGGGAAAGTGCCGGCATCGACGCGATCTCCGCTGCCAGCAGCTGCATCAGTTTGCCTGCCCGCCCGTCCTCGTCGTACAGCGCAGGCAGATCCACGGCGGCCTCCAGCAACTGTCGCAACAACGGCGATACCGCATACACGCGGCACTGCATTGGCAGCGCCACCGCCATCGCCGTCCCGACAGAGAGAAAGGCATTGAGCATCGTCACCGGACCGCGCATCGTCATCTCATGCGCCAGGCCTGCAGGTACCCAGCAGGCACGCTGCGGTGGCACCAGCCAGCGTCCCTGTGGCGTCGTCACGCTGATGGTGCCGCGCGCAGCGAACGCGAACTGCCCGCGTCGATGGGCATGGCGGGGAAACGTGAACTCGGCTGCGTAGTCGTTCGAGGTGACCACGACATCGCGTGGCAGGTCTTCGTACGGATCAAGCAGCGAATGGCGCATGGCCCGGATTCTATAGTCATTGACCCGTCATCGACAGTGGGCCGGATCCGCGCTGCCTAGCATCAGCACTCCTCTCAGCTGCAATGGAACTCCATGGCCAACACTTTCCATCCCGTGGGGCACGGCCCTCACGCTGTCCTGGTGCTGCATGGCTGGTTCGGCGACGCGCACGCGTTCGAGCCGATCGAGCCATGGTTGTCACGCGATGACTTCAGCTACTTCTTCATGGACTGCCGCGGCTACGGCGGCATGCGCGATGCGCAAGGGGCCTACACCATCGACGAGATTGCATCCGACGCATTGGACCTGATGACGTCCCTCGGCCTTGAACACTTCAGCCTCGCAGGTCATTCGATGGGCGGCATGGCCATTGAACGCGTGGCGGTGCTTGCGCCGGAACGTGTGCGCGGCATGGTGGCCATTGCGCCGGTGCCCTGCGGCGGCATTGCCTACGACGCTGCGACGCGACGCCTGCTTGAAGCGGCAGCCGGAGACGTCGGCATCCGCCGGACCATCATCGATCGCAGTACCGGCGGACGGCTGCCTGCGCAATGGCTCGACTGGAAGGCCGCGTATTCGGCGGCACATGCGTCACCTGCGGCATTTGCTGCCTATCTTCCGGCGTGGGCGGATACCGACTTCAGCAGCGAGGTCGTCGGCAACCATCGGTTGAAGGTGCTGGTAGGTGGGCACGATCCCACCTTCAACCGTGCACTGATGGAGCGCACCCATCTGCGCCGCTACCGGCAGGCCACGATGGATGTCCTGGCCGATGCCGGGCATTACCCGATGAATGAGGCGCCGCTGGCCCTGGTGGCGGCGATGGAATCATTCCTGAAAGACGCGTCGGGTCCGCGATGAATGGTTTCTGACATGGGATGTCGTTTTCACATCTTTTCGGAGTTATTGCATGGGCGTCACTTTCGAGGCGAGGGAAGCTGTGGGCACTTATCCCTGCATGGACAACACCATGAACCGACGACTCACCCTTGCGCTCATCGCCACCACGTTGAGCCTGCTCAGCGCTGGGGCCTTTGCCCAGTACACCGGCCCGGGCGCCACCCATGCCGTCACCACGGTTGCCGAGGCGCGCGCCCAGCGTGACGATCAGCCGGTGGTGTTGCGGGGCACGCTGGTGGCCAGGATCGGCCACGAGCGCTACCGCTTCAAGGACGCCACCGGCGAGATCGATGTGGAAATCGACGACAAGGATCTGCCCAGCCACCAGGCCGTCAGCGCGACCACCGTGGTGGAGCTGCACGGTGAGGTGGATACGCACCGCTTCAAGCCCACCGACATCGACGTGGAGTACGTCGCCGTGGTGCCTGCGCATTGAAGGTCGTTCGCGATTTCTACACGTAGCGTCGAGCCGTGCTCGACTCATGCGCACACGGTGCGCCTCAAGCGACAGTCGAGTATCGCTCGACGCCACAAATGCAACGCAATGAGGTTTCTTGCATTCAAGTCGTGAGGAAATTTGCATAATCCTCAAACATTGAAAGCCCTCAAGAATTCTTCTTAACGTCCAGCTATTTAGGAATTGTTGCATGGCCTGCGTGCGGTAGGCCTACCTACCATTCTCTCGTCGCCCGTGACCACCTCCACGGGCGGCGCCTCCCTCCCTTTCTCCTTGGGGAGGGGGGCTTTCAAATTCCCCCTGTCCGAGAGAGACACACATGCACGCCATTCTGAAGAAGGCCACGCTCGCTGCAGCGCTGGCCACCGTTTCGCTGTCCGCCAACGCGTTCGACGCCGACATCAAGGTCTGGGCCAACGTCGACCCGACCCTGGCCCTGCTGAAGGCCGATGGTACCGCGCTGGACTCCGTCGTGAACCTGGTCCACAACCCGGTCAGCGGCCTGGTGCCGTGGACCCAGCAGGTGCGCATCTACTCCAACGACGAAGACAAGGACATCGAAGTGCGCGTCGGCAGCGCCCCGCAGCTGCTCAATACCGATGGCAGCGGCGCCCCGGTACCACTGACCGTCAGCCTCAACGGCAAGGCGCTGACCGTGGCCGCACAGGACTTCACCGCCTCCGACCTGTTCGACGGCGCGCTGCCGGGCGCATCGATCCCGATGCCGCTGCGCATTGCGCAGACCACCCAGGCGCCGATCGCCAAGGGCGGTACCTACGAAGGCATCGTCACCATCGCCATGCAGCAGAAGACCGCCAGCCCGTAAGGCGCCCGCGCCGGCCCGCATTCCGGGCCGGCCGCTTCCGGTAACACCCCCATGAAATTTCCCGCACCCGCCGTCACCCGGCTGGCGGTCGCGCTCGCCCTGTCGTTGGCCACGCCCCTGGTCGCGGCGCGAGGCGTTCCCGCCGGTTTCGAGGATCTGGTCGAAGGCCAGACCGAACAACTTGAGGTGCGCCTGTTCGGTCGCTCGACCGGGCTGGTGCCGGTGCGCGTGACCCTGGAACACGTGCAGCTGGAAGCCCCGGCCGAGGCGCTGCAGGCATTGCAGCTGCCCGCCGAGGCACAGGCCGCGTTGTTGCCAGCGCTGTCGCAGCCGCTGCCGCGCAACAGCCATCTGGCCTGCCGTTACGGTGGCGCCAGCGCCGGTTGCGGTTACATCGATCCCCCCGAGGAGCCCACCGCCGTGCGCGCGCTGTATGACGAAGGCGAGGGCGCCGTGCGCCTGTTCGTCGCCCGCCAATGGATTCCCGGCGAACCGGCCGCCGAGCGCTACCACCAGGTCAGCGCCAATGCCGAAAATGCCTTCCTGCACCAGCACACGTTCAACGTCAGCGGCGGCCGCGGCTACCAGTCGCTGGCCGCGCAGGGCATGGGCGCGCTGGGTGTGTTCCAGCGCGGGCACCTGTCTGCCGATTGGACCTTCAGCCAGCAGCACTATCGCGGCGGCCGCGCCAACCGCGATTTCCAGCTGGACAACGCCTATTACCGCCATGACCTAGGGCAGCAGCACTACCTGCAGGCCGGGCGCATGGACCGCCGCAACCTGAGCAGTCCGCAGGGCGGCACCTTCAGCTTCAGCATGCTGCCGATGGACCGCTTCCAGGGCCTGCGCCTGGGCACCACGCAGGCCTACGTGGATTCGGCGGCCGCCGTACAAGCCACGCCGCTCACCGTGCTGCTGGCACGCGATGCACGGGTGGATGCGTTCGATGGCGAGCGCCTGCTGCAGACCTTCTACCTGCAGGCCGGTATCAACCAGCTCGATACGCGCCGGTTTCCGCTGGGCAACTACACCGTCACCCTGCGCATCTACGAAGACGGCGTGCTGGTGCGCAGCGAGGACGCGCCGTTCGACAAGGGTGGCGACTGGACCGACAGCAGCGTGCAGTGGTTCATGCAGGGTGGCCGCCGTAACGAGCGCCGCAGCGACCGTTTCAACGACGAGCTGGCGGCGATGGCCGGCCTGCGCGTGCCGGTATCGCGCAACGTGGCAGTGACGGCCGGCATCGCCGACCTCGGCGGCTTCAGCTATGGCGAACTGCGGCTGGACCTGCGCCATGTGTTCGCCACCCAGGAGATCCGCGGCACCTTCAGCGGCATGCACGGCAGCGATGGCAGCCGTGGCCAGCAGCATCAGCTTTCGTATCGTCGCCGCGCCTCGTGGAATGTGTACCACCAGCGCATGCGCGGCCGCGCCTGCCAGTTCGAGGACGACGCGCGCGACCGGCTCGGCTGTGCAGACTCGCTCAGCGCCTCGATGGCGCTGCCAGTGGCGGGCGGCAATGCCTACGTGGCCTACACCCGCCGTCAGACCTGGCGCGCAGGCACGCTGCAGCCGGGGCTGGGGGATGACCCGCTGGCCGGGCTCGACCCGCTGTTGCCGCCGTGGGTGCCACAGCCCACGCGCGTGCCGCAGCTCAGCCGCACCTGGCAGGCCAGCTACAGTCGCAGCCAGCGCTGGGGCGAGTTCAGTGTCTCCAGCCGCATCGGCGTGTGGCAGCAGACCAGTGGCGGCGGCCTGCGCGATGGTCGTGACCGCGGCATCTATTTCAACGTCAGCCTCAACCGCCTGCAGCGCGGTGATCGCGGCAGTTCGCAGCGGCGTTACGGCCTGGATGTGCGCCAGCCGCAGCACGCACGACCGGATGTCAACTACAGCGCCGGCCAGACCCTGCGCCAGGAATACGAAGACCAGTACCGCGAAGTGTCGGGCGAACTGCGCGGCGGCAACAACGAACGCTACAGCGCCACGCTCAGCGGGCAGCTGCAGAACCGCATCGGCCAGACCGGTGCCACGGTATCGCGCTACCAGCACCAGGGTGGCAATGAAGTGGCGTACAGCGCCACGCACAGTTCCGGCCTGGCCATCGGCTCGCGTGGGCTGTACTGGGGCGCAGGCGTGGGTGCCGACGCCGGGCTGGCGGTGCAGGTGGATGACACCGACGACCTGGACCTGACCGGCGTTGCGGCCGAACTGCAGGTGGGCGGACTGCGCCGGCAGCGCCTGAAGCTGGGCGAACGCCGCCTGCTGCCGGTGTCCGCCTACCAATCGCACCGCGCTGAAGTGCAGGACGCCAGCGCACTGGACAGCATCGCCGCGGTGCGTGTGAGCGGTGTGGGCGGTGCGCGCCCGCTGTTTCTCTCGCCCGGGCGGCTGGTGCGCATGCCGGTGCCGATTGAAGTGACCTACACCTTCATCGGCAACGCCCACGACATCGCCGGTGCACCGCTGCGCGGCGCCCGCATTCTCAACGCGCCGGTGCCCGGCACCGGCAGCAACGGAGGCTTCGTGGCCGACTTCCCACGACGTGAAAAGACCCTGTACCTGCTGCAGGACGACCGGCTGCTGCACTGCCCGCTGCAGGTGCGCGAGCGCCGCAGCGTGGTGATGCTGGTGGGCACCGTGCAGTGCGAACCGCTGGCCGTGGCGCAGCTGCCTGCCGACATCCGCCATCAGGCACGGGTGACGCGACTGCTGCAGGAGCAGGCCTTGATTGCCGCCACGCCGCAGACCGCGGCCGCAGGAGGTGCGCAGTGAACTGCCGGGTGTGGTGGGTGATGGCGGTGCTGTGTGCGCTGGTGGTGTTGGCGCCACGGGCGATGGCGCAGCAGCCGCCGGAGACCGATCCGCCAAGTGGAGACATTGTTCAGCACATTGCCCAGCGCTGGGACAGATCAGCACTTCCCGTCGAAGTTGAATTGCTTGCCCCCAAAACACTACTTGGCTATAGCAAACGGCCCGAAATGGGCTTGGGCGAGCTACATCTTACTTGCAGATCCAACTCGGATCCGGCGACAGGTAGCTGTCCTGTAAGTGATACCGGTGAGAACGGCTCGTATAGGAGTCGCGTCCCCCTTCGATTCGTTGAGCAACGGAGTGGACTACCAACTGAAGTGAATGTAGAGGGATGGCTTGACCGCGCTGAGTCCGGGCGGGGATGTAATGACTACTGGCAGCCTCATGTGCGGCCTCTCTGGACCACGTTCTCGGCAGCCTGCGTTACGCCCGCAAGTGGCACGGCTCTGTCACTCCGGATTCCAGCTGCTGAACTCCGTCAGCTCGTTGCTGGCCGCTGGAAAGCAAATCTTGAGCTGTCGCTGAGAGATGGCTCCGGAGGATCGCTCGCGCGCTACATATTCGTGTTCGACTTCACCATCACCGACTACAACGCGGTCTCCATCTACTTCCCGCTCTTCGACCAGGTCACCCCGCACGTCGGCCTGAACCTGCAGTACGACCCGATCGCACAGACCGTCGGCGGCCGAACCCAACTCGACATGTGCCTGTATGACGGTCTGGGCTCGCAAAGCCAGTACCTGGGCGTCACCGTGCGCGACAGCGGGCCGCGTCCTCCGGGGCCTTCCGGCTATTCGGTCTGGCATACCGACGGCGGCAGTGACGCTACGCAACGCGTGGACTACACCGTCACCCTCGATCACAACGGCAGCGCCTTGCCCATGCGCAACGGTGTGGAGCAGCTGCTGCATGGCATCGATACCGCAAAGCTGCGCCTGGTGCTGTTACCCGGCATGACGCAGCCGGTGTTCTGCGTGCCCACGCCTTTGACGCTGGATACCCCCCGTGTGCCGGTCAGCAGCAAACGCCCCGGCTATTACGACGGCGATCTCAAGGTGGAACTGCGCGTTCCCACTGTCACGCCCTGATTCCCATGGAGCCCCCGATGAAGCCTCTCATTCGCTGCCTGCTTCCCTTGTCGCTGCTGATGGCGATGCCTGCCCACGCCAACCTCACCGTGCACCCCATGCGCACATCGGTAGACGTGAAGAAGGGCGCGCAGATCCGCATCTATTCGCAGTCCACCCAGCCGCAGTACGTGCAGGCTTCAATCAAGCGCATCGTCAATCCTGCCGGTGCAGACGAACAGGAGGTTGAGGTTGAGCCCGGCGAAGCGGCCATCGCCATCACCCCCGGAAAGTTCGCGCTGGCCGGTGGTGGCAATCGCCTGATCCGGGTGATTCCGCTGCAGCCGGTCGAGAAGGAAACCGCCTACCGCGTGTATTTCGAAGGCGTGCGTGGTCCAGACGGCATTGAGCGCGCAGGCGAGGGTGAGCGTGCACAGGCCAACATCGGCGTCAGCCTGGTCTGGGGGGCGCTGGTCAATGTGCTGCCCGCGCAGCCTGCCATGGCGGTACAGGTGGAAGGCAATCGCCTGCGCAACACCGGCACGGTGCGCGTAGGCATCACCAGCATCGCCGACTGCGATGGCGCGCGCTGCACCGCGCACGATGTGTCGCGAAGCCTGTACCCCGGCAGTGCGTTGGAGCTGCCGTTCCCCGTGCAGCCGGGACACACGCTGCAGATGCGTTACCGGCTGACTCGCGATGGCTATCGCGAGCACGTACAGACCCTGGCGCCCAGCGCCGGTTGATTCCCCAGCCCCGCCAGCGGGTGCTGGCGGGCTTTCACTTGAACTGGCTGTTAAGGAGTAAGCAATGAACCGTATCTACAGACGTGTGTGGAATCGAACCCGCCAATGCTGGGTTGTCGCCAGCGAACTGGCGTCGACCGCAGGTAAGCCGCGGTCAGCGGCTGCGGGCGCAGTGTTGCTTGGGCTTGTTCTTGCGGTTCCCTCTGCGGAAGCCAGCGACATCATCGCGGCTGATGAGTGCGATGAGTCCATCTGGCAGGCGCTTTGCCTGAACGCGGGGGTTCGCGCAGGATCCTCTTCCGCATACTCGCTGTTCTCAGCTACGCCACGTGCAGGCGGACTTGCGTTGGAGCTTGGCTATCAAGCCAAGGCCAATGGCTATGGAAGTTCGGCCGTGGGACCTAACGCGCGATCCGAGGACTTCTACTCCGCTGCGTTCGGCTGGAGGGCGCTTGCCAGTGCTTCCTACAGTGTTGCCGCAGGTTCCAATGCCCAGGCAACCGAGTCTTTCACCATAGCGATGGGTAGGGATTCAAAGGCGTCCGCCATGAGTGCAGTTGCTGTTGGCAGCCAGGCCGCCGCCAGTGGACGGTCATCGGTCGCACTTGGAAGTTCTGCTGTTGCCTCAGCCGAGACCGCACACGCGCTTGGCTACCTCAGCCAAGCAACCTCACAGTACGCGACCGCGGTGGGGGCCGTCTCCAAGGCATTCGGTGCATACTCAATCGCAGTGGGCAACCACGCGACGGCCATTGGCGACGACGCCATCGCAATTGGGCGAAGTGCAAAGACCGTGGACAGTTCCGCTGGCGTGTCTCGCATCGCCATCGGCGGGGGCTCGTTTGCCGGCTCGGATGGATGGACGGGGGCAATCGCACTGGGCGGTCTGTCCAAGGCCGAGAATGATGCTATTGCCCTGGGCTATGAAGCGCGGGCGTTGGGCGAGGGCGCGCTTGGCATGGGGCGCGGGGCTCAGGCATCAGGGCGAGGAGCGACTGCCCTTGGAAAATATGCCTTGGCCAGTGATGAGTATGGAATTGCCGTTGGCTTCGAAGCGCTGGCTGGCAGTACTCACACAACCGCCGTCGGCACTCGTTCGAGTGCGGTGGGCATTGGTGCGACAGCCTATGGAAATTCGGCCTATGTAAATGGACGCAATGGTGTCGCGGTAGGTAGTGGCTCTCGTGTCGACAATGGAAGTTCCGAGGGCGCGATAGCGATTGGCGCCGATTCGCGCGCGGGCGCAGATGGATACAACGGCGCCATTGCCCTCGGCGGTAACAGCACTGCCAGCCACGACAGCATTGCCATTGGCTACGGCGCATCCACGAGTGCTGCCGGCGCCATCGCACTGGGTCGGGGTTCTGTTGCGACCGAAGCAAATACGGTTTCGGTAGGTAGCGGGGCCACCAAGCGCCGGATCGTCAATCTGGCCGATGCGAGGCTGTCCAGTACCAGTACCGATGCGGTTACCGGCAAGCAGCTCAATTCCACCAACACCAACGTGACCAGGGCCCAGACCGCTGCCGATGCAGCGAAGACGACAGCCACGGCAGCACAGTCCACGGCCAATACGGCCAATACCAATGCCAACACAGCGTTGGCCAAGGCCAATGCGGTCAGTGGCCTGGTCAGCCAGGTCTCGGCCAGCGGCAACGTGCGTATTGGCGGCGAGAACACCGGCACCGTGCTGGATGTGCGCAACAAGTCCAACGCAGTTCGCAGTATCTCTGGTTTGAAGGATGGGGCGCTGAGTACGACCAGCACCGAGGCAGTCACGGGCAAGCAGCTCAACGCCACCAATGTGAATGTCAGCAAGGCGCAGGCTGCAGCCGACGCAACGACTGCGCGGCTGAACGCCAGCGCCGTGGCCCTGGGCGCGGGAGCTGTCGCGGAGCAGGCCAGCTACGGCATCAGTACGGCGCTGGGTAACAACGCCAAGGCCTACAACGGCAAGAGCGTCGCCATGGGCGCGGACGCTCGCGCGACGGTGGACGACGCAGGCAACAAGATCAGTGGCAACGCGGGTGTGTCCATCGGTGCTGGCACCCGCAGTGGCAACGGTGCGGTGGCGCTTGGATTGGATGCCGTCGCAACGGGTGATCGAGGCGTTGCCGTCGGCCATGAGGCCTCCGGCAAAGGCACGCACGCCACCGCTCTGGGCTTCCAGAGCAACGCGTCGGCCAACCAGGCCACGGCGGTCGGGCGCGGCGCCGTAGCCAGCAGCCTGTATGCCTCGGCGGTGGGTAATCAGGCGAGCGCCACGGCGCAGAGCGCGTTGGCCCTTGGTGATCGCGCCAATGCGGCACATGCGGGCGCTGTTGCGCTCGGCAATGGCTCAGCCACGACTGGGACCAATCAGGTCTCGGTGGGCAATGGCTCGTTGAAGCGCAAAGTGGTCAATATGGCCGATGGTGCCTTGAGTACGTCCAGCAGTGAAGCGGTGACCGGCAAGCAGCTGCATGCCACCAACACCAGCGTGGCTGCTGTGAAGGCGACCGCGGACGGTGCGCAGGCGCGCGTGGCGGTGCTGGATGGTCTGGTGGGGCAGGTATCGGCAAGTGGCAACGTGCGCCTGGGCGCGGACAACACCGGCACCGTCGTCGACGTGGCCAACAAGAGTGGCGCCAAGCGCAAGCTGCAGAATCTGGCTAATGGCGTGCTCAGTACGTCCAGCACGGATGCAGTGACCGGGCAGCAGCTCAATGCCACCAACAGCGAAGTGACCAGTGTGCGCACCGCCGCAACCGCGGCGAAGACGGCGGCCGACGCTGCCCGTGGCATAGCCGATGGCGCTGTGCAGAAGGCTGATGCCTTGGGCGGACTGGTGGGCCAGGTGTCTGCCAGTGGCAATGTCCGCCTGGGTGCAGAGAACACCGGCACGATTGTGGATGTCGCCAACAAGAGCGGTGGCAAGCGGCGCATCTACAACATCGCCAACGGCACGCTGAGTGCAGGCAGCACCGATGCGGTGACCGGGCAGCAGCTGTTTGCGACCAATGCCACGGTGGAGACACAGCGACAGGCTTTGGCTGGGCACGCGCAGCAGCTGACGGATCAGGACGGGCGTATCACCGACAACCGGGTCGAGCTGGATGCGCTGCGTGCGGACTTCGATAACTTCGATCCGGATCTGGATGGCGTGGTCAAGTTCAGTGCTGATCGTCACCTGGTGGACATGGAAGGTGCGCGCGTATCGGGGGTGGCAGCGGGGGATATCAGTTCTGCGGCCAGTACGGATGCAGTGAATGGTGGGCAGTTGTTTGCGACCAACTTGGCTCTACGCAAGATTGAAGAGCGTGGCGAGTTCGTTCAGGTGGGTTGGGACGCGCAAAGCAGCAGTGCTGAGGCTGGGAGTCTGGCTGTGGCAATTGGCAGTGACGCTAAGGCAATCGGGAGTGGTGCAACTGCCATTGGCGCGTACTCACTTTCTTCTGGAATCAACTCTGTCGCTATCGGTAGGGGTTCGCAGGTTGCTCTTGGTGCTGAGGGCGGATTTGCGCTGGGGAGTGGAACAAAGGTTGCTGCTACATCGGGCGTGGCAATTGGTGTAGCAAGTCAGATCGCCAGTGGTGCGGATGGGGCAGTTGCATTGGGAGCGACGTCGATTGCCACCGAAGCGAATGTCGTTTCAGTGGGCAACGATACTTTGCGCCGGCGTATCGTGAACATAGATAGGGGGCGTGGAAGTAGTGACGCAGTAGTCGTTGCGCAACTTCGCGAATCTTTGGCGTTTCTTGGTGGTGGAGCCACATTGGACCAGCAAGGCAACGTCATCGGCCCTATGTACAATATTCAAGGAGGGGTCCATAGCACTGTCGATGAGGCCCTCACCGCCTTAGACTCCGCCGTAGTCACCACCGGTTCCCGCGTAGACCGCGTCGAAACCCAGCTCCGCTCGGTCTTCCAGGAAACGCCCTCCACCCGCAGCGACGGCACTGCCCAGCTCACCCTGGCCGGCGCCAATGGCATGGTCATTTCCAACGTGGCCAACGGCCTGATCGCGGCCGGCAGCCGCGAGGCGGTCAACGGTGGCCAGCTGCACGCCGTGCAGCAGCAGCTCAATGGCCGCAT
The DNA here is from genome assembly GCF_001431625.1 of Stenotrophomonas geniculata ATCC 19374 = JCM 13324. Lineage (GTDB taxonomy): Bacteria > Pseudomonadota > Gammaproteobacteria > Xanthomonadales > Xanthomonadaceae > Stenotrophomonas > Stenotrophomonas geniculata. The sequence continues at coordinate 28,241 of NZ_LLXT01000003.1, read as the reverse complement.
GGATGGGCTGGAGCAGCGCGTGGATAGCCAGCCGCAGTCGCGTGCGCTGGCAGCGGCTTCGGCCGCGCCGACCGAACAGGTCACGCCAACGCCGGAGGCCAGCGATTCGCCGCAGGTGGCCTCGGCAGGCGAGGGCGCGTCGCCCACGCCGCGGCCGAAGTCGAAGAAGGACGACGCGCCGTCGCCCACGCCGCAGGTCGATACCGCCGAACTGGAGAAGATGCTGGCCCGCGCCAACGAATACACCGATGGTGCCATCAGCAACTTCGAACGCCGCCTGGACAAGATGGACAAGCGCTTCAACCGCATGGCGGCGATGAGCAGCGCGCAGACGGCCATGGCCATGAATACCGCTGGCTTGGCCACCTACAACCGCCTCGGCGCGGGCGTGGGTTATGCCGAAGGCGAATCGGCCATGGCGGTGGGCTACCAGCGCGTGCTCAACGAAAAGGGCTCAGCCACCTTCAGCCTCAATGGTGCGTTCACCAACAGCGGTGAACGCAGCATGGGCGTGGGTGTGGGCATCGGCTGGTAAGCCATGCGGCCCCGGCGTGGTGCGCGTAACAAACCCCGCCGCGCCGGGGTCCTTGCCGAGGAGAAGGCAATGTACAGATGGGTAAGTGGAATCGTCAGCTATCGCACGTTCTATATCTGGCGGGCGCGCTTTCGCTACTACACCCGGAACCTGGATCTGTGGACGCTGATGAGCGGGCTATGCATTGCCGGTCTGCTGCTGGTGCTGTGGTACCTGTGGCAGATGCTGGGCGTACCGCCGCCGCGCGTGCAACCGAAAGCCGCGGCGCTGCGCATCGAAGGCGTCACCCGCGAGGCGATCCATCGCATCGTGCTGGTGCGTCACGCTGGCAGCACGCGGGGGGCCGAGTTCACCACGCCGGAGGACGTGCGGGCGAGTACGCTGCGCACGATGCGGGTACGGCAGGTGATGGACAGCGAGGTGGTGTGGCGTCTGAAGGCCGATATGCTGGCGGACATCGCTGACTACATCAACGTCACAGGCGGGTGCTTCCCCTACGACTGCCGGCAGATTCGGGATCGGTTGGACCCCGTGCGCAAGGCCGCTGTGGAGAATGCGCAGATCAACGCCTCACTGGCGACGATCCTGGACGTGCCGCTGGACCAGATGCCGCTCTTGAAGGGCGGCGAGCGTGAGCGGGTGAAGAGTGGGTGGTCGGATACGTTCAACGACGTCTACTTTCAGGCCGGCTTGCTGCGGGACCTGCAGGCCATGCATGCGCATATGATGCGGGAGTATCCACAGCGGGCCCCCGCGCCCTGGTTGCCACAGTTGCTCAGCGACCCGCTGCGCGATACCCGTTTCGTCTGGTAGCGGGAGCATGATGGGCGCCATCTGCCAGAGCAGGTAGCGCAGCTTCTGTAGAGTCGAGCCGCGCTCGACTGCTCTTCGGCCAGCAATCGATTGCCTGAAGCACGGTGCGGACCAACGGTCCGCACCCACCAAAGGCAGGTACCGCTGCGCTCGCCGGCCATGGGCCGGCGCTGCCGTCATCCGCCGATGTACGCGGTGATCTCGGCCTCGGCCAGCACCTGCCGCAACTGCGCGACAGACGCGCGCCGCATCGGCTTCTCGTCCACCGGCGACAACGGTGCCTGACGCAGGGCGTCGTACGGCAGCACGGCCAGGTCGAAGGTCAGTTCCTCGGCACTGAACACCCACACCGGCACGTCCAGGCAGCGTTCGCGGTCCATGCGCAGGCGGCGCGTCCGTGATTCGGCGGGAATGCCGTGCTCGTCCAGGAAGCGGTGCACGGCTTCCGGGTCGTCGCTGTGCAGGTGCAGCTGCACGGGGCTGTTGGCGTCGGCGGTGCCGTCCAGCACTGGGCCAGCCAGGCGCGGGGAGAAGCCGTGCAGGAACTCCAGCGCACGCATGGCAGCCTCTCGGCGGCGCTGCAGTTCGTTGCCGTGCCGGGGCCCGGAAAACAGCCGCTGGTACTCGCGCAGCGCGTCTTCGATCTCGGTGTTGCGGGGCAGGGAGGCATCGTCGTGGATGCCGAGCCGGCTGGCGGCCTTCAACTTGGCCTGGTGGTAGTCGCGGATGCCGCCTTCGGCCATCAGGCGGGCGGCTTCGTGGGCGAGGCGGTGGCGCCGCTCGCGGGTCTGGTTGGCAGCATGCTGACGGGCGCGATGCATGCGATGACTCCCTGTTGCGACCTGGCTACAGAGTAGCGCAGGGATGTGACATCTGCGTGGGTATGGCGCAGAGATGCCAACCAACGGTTGGCACCCACCACGGCAAACGGGTGCCGTTGATCCTGTAGAGCCGAGCCCATGCTCGGCTGCTCTACGGCGGGCCCCCGAAGCCGAGCATGGGCTCGGCTCTACAAAGGGCAGTGCCAACCAACGGTTGGCACCCACCGAATCCTTCGTCAGAAGATATCGAACGCGGCGGCGTCGGCCTGCGGCGTATTGAGGTTCAGGTCGTAGTCGGTCAGGCGGTCCATGTCTTCCACCTTCACCCACTCGGTCGCGCCGTTGAGGGTGGCCTGGACCATGCCGCTGGGCGGTTCGTTCTGCGCAATCGGGGTGTCCTTCAGCGCGGTGCGCATGTAGTCGATCCAGATCGGCAGGGCGGCCTTGCCACCGTATTCGCGGTAGCCCAGCGAGCGGAAGTCGTCGCGGCCCACCCACACAGTGGTCACGTACGGGCCGCCGAAGCCGGAGAACCAGGCATCGCGGTGGTCGTTGGTGGAGCCGGTCTTGCCGCCCACGTCCTCGCGGCCGAGCACCTTGGCCTGGGCGCCGGTACCGCGCTGGACCACGTCGCGCATCATCGACACCAGCTGGTAGGCGGTGCGGGCGTCGATCGCGCGCGGGGCGGTGCGGGCATCGGGGTTGACCGGCGCGGCCGGGGTCTCGGCCTTGGCTTCGGCCTTGGCCGCAGCAGCCGGGTCCACCTTCGGGGCCGGGGCGCCGAAGTTGAAGCCGTCCACCACCTGGTTGACCGGCTGGTCGCTGCTGCCGGCGCAGTCGCGGCAGGCCATCGCCGGGTTTTCCTTGAACACCAGGTTGCCGTCGCGGTCGTTCACCTGGTCGATCAGCCAGGTGTCCACGCGCGAGCCGCCGTTGGCGAACACGGCGTAGCCACGGGCCACCGACAGCGGGGTGAGCGAGGCGGTACCCAGCGACATCGACAGGTTCGGCGGCAGTTCCGATTCGGCGAAACCAAATTCGCTGATGTACTTGCGCGCGTAGTCCACGCCCATGCCATCGAGCAGACGCACCGAGACCAGGTTGCGCGACTGCACCAGCGCTTCGCGCAGGCGCATCGGGCCGCGGAAACCGCCGCCGTCGTTCTGCGGGGCCCAGGTCTTGCCGCGGCGGTCGCGGAACACGACCGGGGCGTCGAGCACGATCGAGGCCGGGTTGTAGCCCTTGTCGAAGGCCGCGGCGTAGATGAAGGGCTTGAAGCTCGAACCCGGCTGGCGGCGGGCCTGGGTGGCACGGTTGAACTTGTTGCCGGAGAAGCTGAAACCGCCAACCAGCGCCTTCAGCGCGCCGCTGTGGGCATCCAGCGAGACCAGCGCGGACTGGCCGCGCGGGAGCTGATCCAGCAGCCACTCACCTTCCTTGGCACCGGCACGCACGCGCACGATGTCACCGCGCTGCACCAGCTTGCCCGGGGTCTTGTTGGTCCACTTGGCGGCACCGGCCGGCAGCACGATCTCGCTGCGGTTGGCCAGCACCACGGTGGCGCTGCCATCGGCACCGGTGCTGGCAACGATGGCCGGCAGCAGGCCGGCCTGGCCGTACAGGCCACGCAGGTGCTCGGCCAGGGCGGCGGCGTCTTCGCCGGCACCCACCTGCACCTGCTTCTCCACGCCGTGCCAGCCGTGGCGGTGGTCGTACAGCAGCAGGCCGTCGCGCACCGACTGGTTGGCGGCGGTCTGCAGGGTCGAATCGATCGTGGTGGTGACGTGGTAGCCCTTGTTGACCACGTCACCGCCGAAGCGGGCGATCATTTCCTGGCGCACCAGTTCGGCCACGTACGGGGCATCGACCTGCACCGGCGGCTCATGAGCGGTGGCGTGCATCGGCACGGCCTTGGCCGCGTCGGCCTCGGCCTGGCTGACGAACTTCAGGTCGGCCATGCGCTGCAGCACATAGTTGTCACGACGCTGGCGGGCGCGCTCCGGGTTGGAGATCGGGTTGCCCGAGGACGGGAACTTGGGGATGCCGGCCAGCGAGGCCATCTCGTCCAGGTCCAGCTCGTTCAGTTTCTTGCCGTAATAGAACTCGGCGGCAGCGGCGACGCCGTAGGCGCGGTTGCCGAAGAAACTCTTGTTCAGGTACAGCTCGAAGATCTCGTCCTTGCTCAGCTCGGACTCGATCTTCCGCGCCAGCAGGATCTCGGCCAGCTTGCGGGTGTAGCTGTACTCGGAGCTGAGGAAGAACTGGCGGGCCACCTGCTGGGTGATGGTGGAGCCACCCGGCACGCGCTTGTCGTTGGTGGTGGCCAGCAGCCACACCGCACGGCCGATGCCCATGTAGTCCACGCCGCCGTGCTCGTAGAAGCGGGCGTCCTCGGTGGCCAGGAAGGCCTGCTTCAGGCGCTCGGGCACGTCCTTCATGGTGATCGGGGTACGCCGGGTCTCGCCGAACACCGCCATCAGCTTGCCGTCGGCAGCGTAGACGTACATCGGCTCCTGCATTTCCACGTCGCGCAGGGTCTGCACGTCGGGAAGCTTGGAGGACACGGCGTAGTACAGACCGCCTACGGCGGCCGCGCCGATCAGCGCCAGGACCAGGACAATCAGGAAGATCCAGCGCAGCCAGCGGCGGAGTCGAGTCATCGGGTTCAGATTCCGATTGCGAATTTCGTGGTCGCAGAGTATAGATTACGCAAGGTGGCGGCTGGGGTCGTCGCCGGGGAGCGCAAGGGGAACAGTCAGGGGCTGCATGGTGAATCCGTGAGGGACTTCACAGCAGGGCCGTTGCCATTTGCTAAGAATACGTTATTAATGCTCGGGCGCAGGTCTTGCGTCCAAGTGCCCGTCGGCAGGGGAGAAACCGTGGGGCTCATCCCAAAAAGTCAGTCGCCGCTTGTAGGCGTCGACATCAGTTCGACTGCGGTAAAGCTTTTGCAGCTGTCCCGCAGTGGCAACCGTTTTCGTGTGGAACATTACGCCGTGGAACCTCTTCCGCCGAACGCGGTGGTGGAGAAGAACATCGTGGAAGTGGAGGCCGTGGGTGAGGCCATCCGCCGTGCGATGAACCGCTCGGGGAGCAAGGCCAAGCTGGCCGCTGCCGCCGTCGCCGGTTCGGCGGTGATCACCAAGGTGATCCCGATGCCGGCCGAACTCGACGAAAACGACATGGAAGCCCAGATCGAGCTGGAAGCGGTCAACTACATTCCGTACCCGATCGAGGAAGTGAACCTGGACTTCGAGGTGATCGGGGCGATCCCGAACAACCCGGAGATGGTCCAGGTGCTGCTGGCCGCGTCGCGTTCGGAGAACGTGGAACTGCGCCAGTCGGCCCTGGAACTGGGGGGGGCTGCAGGCCAAGGTGATGGACGTGGAGGCCTTCGCGGTCGAGAACGCCTACGCCCTGGTCGCCAGCGAGCTGCCGGTGTCCATCGAGGGCGTGGTCGCGCTGGTCGATATCGGCGCCACCATGACCACCCTCAACGTTCTGCGCGGCGGCCGCAGCCTGTACAGCCGCGAACAGGTGTTCGGTGGCAAGCAGCTGACCGACGAGATCATGCGCCGTTACGGCCTGAGCTACGAGGAAGCCGGCCTGGCCAAGCGCCAGGGTGGGCTGCCGGAAAGCTACGAGATGGAAGTGCTGGAGCCGTTCAAGGAAGCCACGGTCCAGCAGATCAGCCGCCTGCTGCAGTTCTTCTACGCAGGCAGCGAGTTCAACCGCGTTGACCACATCGTGCTGGCCGGCGGCTGCGCCGTGCTCGGCGGCCTGCCGGAAATGGTCGAGGAACAGCTGGGCGTGCCGACCGTGGTCGCCAACCCGCTGGCGCAGATGACCCTGGGGCCGAAGGTGAACGCACATGCGCTGGCCCAGGATGCCCCCGCGCTGATGATCGCCACCGGTCTGGCGCTGAGGAGCTTCGACTGATGGCACGCATCAATCTATTGCCCTGGCGCGCCGAGCGGCGCAAGCAACGCCAGCGCGAGTTCTACGCAATGCTGGGCATGGCCGCGATCGGTGGCCTGCTGCTGTCGCTGGTGATCTGGTTCTATTACGACCGCCAGGTGAGCGGCCAGATGGACCGCAACGCCTATCTGGAAGCCGAGATCGAAAAGGTCAAGGAACAGAACAAGGAGATCGACCGCCTCGACGCGCAGAAGGAACGCCTGCTGGCCCGCAAGAAGGTCATTGAGGAACTGCAGGCCAAGCGCTCGCAGATGGTGCACCTGTTCGATGCGCTGGTGCGCACGATTCCCGATGGCCTGGTGCTGACCGCGCTGAAGCAGGAAGGCGACGTGCTGACCCTGGAAGGCCGCACCCAGTCCAACGCCCGTGTTTCGGCGTACATGCGCAACCTGGAGACCTCCGGTTGGATGACCAACCCGGAACTGTCGATCATCGAAGCGCGTGATCCCGAGAAGGACAAGGACGGCAAGGTTGGCCCGCTGGCCGACATCAAGGCGCTGCCCTATGTGTTCGTGGTCAAGGTGAAGCTGCCGGCACAGAGTGAGGAAGTGGCCGGTACGCCAGGCCTCAACGCCGATGGTTCGGTGGCAACGCCGGCGCCGCCCGCAGTGGCCCCGCTTGCCGCCGGCCCGGATGCAGCGGCGCCTGCTGCACCGGCCGCAGGCCAGCCCGCTGCTGCTCCGGCTGCACCCGCCCCCGCCGCCGCTCCGGTCAACGCACCTGCTGCCACCCCGGCCGCGCCGAACCAGCCGGCAGCCCCGGCTGCCAAGCCTGCGCCGAAGCCCGAGGGCAGCCGCCTGGCGCAGCCGCCGCAGGCCTTCAACGCCCCGCTGCAGGGGGATCGCGCATGAGCCAGAAAATCGATCTGAAGAACCTGGATTTCAACGACATCGGCAACTGGCCGCAGAAGGCCAAGATCGTCTTCTGCTCGCTGTTGGCGCTGGTGATCATGTTCGTTGCGTGGATGCTGCTGATCAGTGGCAAGCGCGAGGAGCTGGCCGGCCTGGAATCGAAGGAAGTCGATCTGCGTGCCGAGTTCACCAAGCAGCAGGAGCGCGCGGTGAACCTGGCACCGCTGAAGCAGCAGCTGGCACAGATGGAACAGGTGCTGCAGCAGATGCTGCGGCAGCTGCCCAGCAAGACCGAAATGCCGGACCTGATCATCGACATCTCGCAGACGGCGTTGTCCAGCGGCCTGACCAACGAGCTGTTCGAGCCGGAGCAGGAGCAGGTCAAGGAGTTCTACGCCGAAAAGCCGATCAAGCTGCGCATGGTGGGCAGTTACCACCAGTTCGGTGCTTTCGTCAGTGGCGTGGCGTCGCTGCCGCGCGTGGTCATCCTGACCATGCACGACATCAACCTCAAGCCCAAGGACAAGGCCACCGGCAACGCCCGCAGCGGTGCGCTGGAACTGTCCGGCACGGTCAAGACCTATCGTTATCTGGATGAGACCGAGGTGCAGGCACAGCAGGCGGCTGACGCCGGCAAGGAGGAGAAGAAGTGATCCGTTCCCTCTTTGCGCGTTGTGGGATGGCAGCCGTCGTGCTGATGCTGGCCGCGTGCGGCCGCGATGTGACCAGCACGCCGGGTGATGCGCCGAACCTTGAAAAGTGGGTGGAAGGCGAGCGTGCCCGACCGGCGCAGCCGCTGGAGCCGCTGCCGGTGATGCAGCAGTTCGAAACCTTCGAATACTCCGCACAGGGTCTGCGCGACCCGTTCACCGATGCCTGGACCAATCCGCAGCAGGGGAATGGCGGATTGCGTCCGGATCCGAACCGGCGCAAGGAGCCGCTGGAAGGCTTCCCGCTGGATGCACTGGACATGGTCGGTACCATCGGCACCGGCGCCGCTACCGTGGCGCTGGTGATGGGGCCGGACAAGGTGACCTACCGGGTACGCCCGGGCGGGTACCTGGGGCAGAGCGACGGGCGGGTCACGGCGGTCTTCGAGGACCACGTGGAGCTGATCGAACTGGTGCCGGATGGCGCGGGCGGCTGGCTGGAACGGCCGGCAACGCTCTCGCTTGAAGATCAATGATCGTTTACTGGGGATAGCACGATGACCTTTCACCAAGCCAAGGGGCTGCGTCCCATCCGGCGCTCTACCTTGAACCGTGTCAGCGCGTTGGGAGTCGCGCTGATGCTGGCCTGCGCTCCGGCGCTGGCCGCCGCACCGGCCGAGAAGCCGGTGGGCGCCACTGTGGCACCGGCGGCAGCGCCGGCGGGCCTGTCGGTGGCCAAGATCGATTTCAAGCGCGGCGATGATGGCGCCGGGCGCCTGATCGTCCAGTTCGACGGCCAGGGCGCGGTCCCGGACCTGCGGACGCAGGGCAACAGCGTGGTGGTCGATGTCGGTAACGCCCGGCTGCCGGCCAACCTGCAGAAGCCGATGAACGTCACCGACTTCGCCACGCCGGTGCAGCGCATCGACGCCAAGCCGTCCGGTGCCGGTACCCAGCTGGTGCTCAGTACCGGTGGCGCGGTGGAGTCGCTGGCCTACCAGAGTGGCAACGAGTACGTGGTGGAGATCAGCCCGCGGCAAGCGCCCGCCGCGGTGGGCGCGGTCACCGCCGGCAGCGTCACCCAGGCTGCCAAGGCGGTGGGGCAGCGTGGCTTTACCGGCAAGCCGGTGACCTTCAACTTCCAGGACGTGCCGGTGCGCACCGTGCTGCAGTTGATCGCCGAAGAATCCAATCTCAACGTGGTGGCGTCCGATTCGGTACAGGGCAATGTGACCCTGCGCCTGGTCAACGTGCCGTGGGACCAGGCGCTGGACATCGTGCTGCGCGCCAAGGGCCTGGACAAGCGTCGCGATGGCAGCGTGATCTGGGTCGCTCCGCAGGCTGAGCTGGCCAAGTTCGAGCAGGAGAAGGAAGACGCGCGCATCGCCATCGAGAACCGCGAAGACCTGGTCACCGATTACGTCCAGATCAACTACCACAGCGCCACGCAGATCTTCAAAGCGCTGACCGAGGCCAAGGGCATCGGCGGCGGCAGTGGCGGCGGCAATGGCGGTGGTGGCGGTTCGTCGCAGGAAGACAGTGGTTTCCTGTCCTCGCGCGGCCGTATCGTGGCCGACGAGCGCACCAACACGCTGATGATCAGCGACATCCCGAAGAAGATCGCGCGCATGCGTGAGCTGATCGGTGTGATCGACCGTCCGGTTGACCAGGTGCTGATCGAAAGCCGCATTGTCATCGCCACCGATACCTTCGCCCGCGAGCTGGGTGCGAAGTTCGGCATCAGCGGCAGCCGCGACAACGTGTACTTCAGCGGCAGCCTCGCTGCCAACGAGGAAACCCGCAAGTCGCAGGTCGATACGGCACTGGCCAACGCCAAGGCGGTCCGTGAGTGGCAGGCGGGTGGCAGCGTCGGCCCGGCCCCGGTTCCCAGCGGCCCGACCATCAAGCGCGGCCTGAACTGGAACCTGCCGGTGGCTACGGCCAGCAACCCGGGTTCGTTGGCGCTGTCGATCCTCAACGCTGGCTACCTGCTGGACGTGGAGCTGTCGGCCATGCAGGAAGAGTCGCGAGGCGAGGTGATCTCCAACCCGCGCGTGGTCACCACCAACCAGCGCGAGGCGATGATCAAGCAGGGCAAGGAAATCGGCTACGTCACCATCAGCGGCACCGGTGCTGCCGGTGGCGCGGGCTCCACCCCGAACGTGCAGTTCAAGGAAGTGGTGCTGGAACTGCGGGTGACCCCGACCATCACCAACGACAACCGCGTGTTCCTCAACATGCAGGTGAAGAAGGATGAAGTCGACCGCCTGATCGAGCTGCAGGGCTACGGCACGGTGCCGTCGATCAACCGCCGCGAGGTCAACACCGCGGTGCTGGTCGAGGATGGGCAGACCGTGGTCATCGGTGGTGTGTACGAGTTCACCGACCGCAGCAGCATCAGCAAGGTGCCGTTCCTGGGCGACGTGCCGTTCCTGGGCAACCTGTTCAAGAAGCGCGGCCGCAACAAGGACAAGGCCGAGCTGCTGGTGTTCGTGACGCCGAAGGTGTTGCGCGTGGCCAAGCAGAACTGAGCCCGCGCCACCCGCGAAACGAAGAAGGGCCGCCATGCGCGGCCCTTCTTCGTTTCCACCCGTAGATCCACGCCGCCCATGTCCAGTAGATCCACGCCATGCGTGGATGGGCCGTTCAGCCGTTCTTGATGCCAATCGCAGGGCACCCTGCGATGATGTCGGGAACCCGTGCCGTCCCGCGCCGGTCAAAGGCCCCCATGAACCTGCCACCGCCGATGCCCGAAACCGTCTCGCCGCCGCCCGCGCCGGCCACCTCCCGCCTGCATGGCGCCTTCACCCAGTTGCGCGATGCCCTGTCGGCCGAGATCGTCGGCCAGGCGGCACTGGTCGAACGCCTGCTGATCGCGCTGCTGGCCGATGGCCACCTGCTGGTGGAAGGCGCTCCGGGCCTGGCCAAGACCACGGCGATCCGCGCGCTGGCCTCGCGCCTGGAAGCTGACTTCGCCCGCGTGCAGTTCACCCCGGACCTGCTGCCGGCCGACCTGACCGGCACCGAGATATGGCGTCCGCAGGAAGGTCGCTTCGAATTCGTACCCGGACCGATCTTCCACCCGATCCTGCTGGCCGATGAAATCAACCGCGCGCCAGCCAAGGTGCAGTCCGCACTGCTGGAAGCGATGGGCGAGCGCCAGGTTACCGTTGGCCGCCACACCTACGCGCTGCCGCCGCTGTTCCTGGTGATGGCCACGCAGAACCCGATCGAACAGGAAGGCACCTTCCCGCTGCCGGAAGCACAGCTGGACCGCTTCCTGATGCATGTGCGCATCGGCTACCCGGACCAGGCTGCCGAATCGGAGATCCTGCGCCTGGCCCGCGAGCGCGCCCGTGGCGCACTGGGCGAAGCCGCACCGGCGCCGGAAAAGCTGCCGATGCAGGATGTGTTCGATGCCCGCCGCGAAGTGCTGGACCTGCACATGGCGCCGGCGCTGGAGCGCTACCTGATCGAGCTGGTGCTGGCTTCGCGTGATCCGGCGCGCTATGACGCTGGCCTTGGCCGCCGCATTGCCTGGGGCGCCAGCCCGCGCGGTTCCATCGCACTGGAACGCTGCGCGCGTGCGCGCGCCTGGCTGGCCGGCCGCGATTTCGTCACCCCTGATGATGTGCGTGCGGTCGCTGCTGACGTGCTGCGCCATCGCGTGCTGCCCAGCTACGAAGCTACTGCCGAAGGCTGGGATGGCGAACGCCTGGTGCAGGAGCTGCTGGCCCGGGTGCCGGCACCCTGAGCCTGCGCATGACCGATCCATCCCTGGACCACGCCTCCTCCGTCAGCGACGGTGACGGGCTGCGCCCGCAGCTGTCCGAACTGGTGGCGCTGCGCCGCCTTGCACAGCGTCCGCCGCCGCCACGCCGTGGCCGTGCCGGCAACGCCGGGCAGGCGCCGTCACCGCTGCGTGGGCGTGGCATGGAATATGCCGAGTCACGCGAGTACGTGGCCGGTGATGATGCGCGGCATATCGACTGGCGGGTGACCGCACGGACCGGTCGTGCCCATACCAAACTGTTCCAGGCCGAACGCGAGCGGGTCAGCCTGATCGTGGCCGATACCTCGCCGGCCCTGTACTTCGGCACCCGCGTGCGCTTCAAATCGGTGCAGGCCGCACGTGCAGGCGCCGTCGCCGCGTGGTCGGCGCAACGTCGTGGCGATCGCATCGGAGCCCTGCGTGGCAGCGACCGTGAACCACCGATCGCACCGGCAGGAGGCCCGCGCGGCGTGCTGCGCGTGCTGGATGCGCTCACCCGCTGGTATGCGCAGCCCCCGGCCGATGACCTTGGCCTGGAACGCGCGCTGGACCATGCCGGTCGCGTCCTGCGCCCCGGTGCACGTGTGCTGGTGCTGGCCGATCCGCAGCAGGCCATCCGTATTCCGCCTGCGCGCTGGAGCGCGTTGGCCCAGCACCATGACCTCAGCCTGGTGCTGCTGGTCGATCCATTGGAACTGCAGCCTCCGTCGGCCGCGCTGCAGTTCCAGACCCTGCACCAGCGCATCGGCCTCGACCTGCGCCGCAGCGAAGTGCAGGCGCACTGGCAGGCGCATTTTGTCGAGCCGCTGCAGGAACTGCGGCGCCAGCTCGGCGCGCGCCGCGTCGACGTACAGGTGCTGTCCACCGATGCGCCCAGCGATGCCTGGCTGGCACCATCACCCACCGAGGTGCCGGCATGAGCGCGAACCTGCCGCTGCGCGATGTGCAGCTGCCGCCGGCCCCATCGTGGTGGCCACCGGCACCGGGCTATCTGATGATCGGCGGCGTGGTGCTGCTGTTGCTGGTGGCGATGGCCTTCCTGTGGTGGCAGCGCCGCCGACGCAGCCAGCGCTGGTTGCAGCTGTTTGATCAGGAGCTGGCAACCACCGCCGATGCGGCTGCCGAACTGGCGGCGATCGCAGGGCTGCTGCGTCGCGCTGCACGCCAGGCACAGCCCGGCAGTGAATCCCTGCGCGATGACGCCTGGTGGCAGCGCGTGGATCCGGAAGGCACGCTGCCCGCGGCACGTCGCAGTCTGCTGGCCGAAGGTGCCTATCGCCCGCGGGTGGACGCCAACGATGTGGCGGCGCTGCGCAGCTGGGCGCGCGAGCGCTACCTGGCCATGCTGCTGGAGCGCCGCCGATGAACCTGCTGGCAAGTTACTGGCCATGGCCGGACCTTCAGCTGGCGTGGCCGCTGGCCCTGCTGGCGCTGCCGTTGCCGTTGCTGATGCGCTGGTGGAAGCGTCGTGCCGACCCCGGCGCTGCGCTGCGCGTGCCCTATGCAGCGACGGAACTGGAAGCGCTGGCCGGTGGCGGCCGCGTCGATGTGTCGTGGCTGCACACGCTGCTGTTGTGGCTGGGCTGGTGCGCGCTGTGCATCGCACTCACGCGCCCGCAGCAGTTGGGCGAGGCCATCACCCCGCCGCAGCAGGGCCGGCAGATGATGCTGGCGATGGACGTGTCCGGCAGCATGGGCGAGGGCGACATGGTGCTGGGCGGGCAGGCGGTGGATCGCCTGACCGCGGCCAAGGCCGTGCTCGCCGATTTCCTTGATCGTCGTGCCGGTGATCGCATCGGCCTGCTGATCTTCGGCGACCGCGCCTACACGCTTACGCCGCTTACTGCCGATCTGGCCAGCGTGCGCGACCAGCTGCGCGACAGCGTGGTCGGCCTGGCCGGGCGCGAGACGGCCATCGGTGATGCCATCGGCCTGGCAGTGAAACGCCTGCGCAGCCAACCGGAGGGGCAGCGCGTGCTGATCCTGCTGACCGACGGCGTCAGCAACGCCGGGGTGCTGGAGCCGCTGCGTGCGGCGGAAGTGGCCCGCGCCGAAGGTGTACGCATCCACACCGTCGCGTTTGGTGGCGATGGCAGCATGCGCCTGTTCGGCATTCCCATTTCCGCCGACCAGGATCCGGTCGACGAGGCCACGTTGAAAAAGATTGCCAGCATGACCGGTGGCCAGTTCTTCCGCGCCCGCGATACCGCGCAGCTGGCCGGCATCTACGCCGAACTGGACCGGCTGGAGCCGATCGCGGCGAAGGGGCCAAGCCTGCGACCGCGCGAGGAGCGCTATGCCTGGCCGTTGGGCCTGGCGTTGTTGCTGGGTGCGTTGGCATGGGTGTGGCCGGAGCGCCGCCGATGATCGCGTTGGCATCCCATCTTCCCGACTGGAATGCGCTGCACTTCCTGCGCCCGGAATGGCTGTGGGCCTTGCTGGCATTGCCGCTGATCCTCGCGCTGGCGTTGTACCGGCAGCGGCGCAGCGATGTGTGGCGAACAGCAGTCGATGCCCACCTGTTGCCGCATCTGCTGGCTGCGGGCACGCGCCGCCGTGCACGCCTGCCCTGGGCCGTGCTGCTGGGCTGGACGCTGGCCTCGCTGGCCATGGCCGGGCCGAGCTGGCGCCAGCAGGCACAGCCGATGTTCCAGGCCAGCGCACCGCTGCTGGTCGTGCTGGATCTGTCCAGCCGGATCAATGCCACCGACCTGCCGCCGTCGCGCCTGCTGCAGGCCCGGGCGAAAGTGGGTGAGCTGCTGCGTGCCCGCCAGGGCGGACAGGTGGGCCTGGTGGTCTACGCCGAGGATGCCTACACCGTGGCGCCGCTGACCGACGACGGCAGCAACGTTGCGCTGTATCTGGACGCGTTGTCGCCGGATGTGATGCCACGCGACGGCCAGCGTGCCGACCGCGGTATCGACTGGGCGACGCGGTTGATGCGCCAGATCGGGGCATTGCGGGGGCAGATCCTGCTGGTCAGCGATCAGGCGGATGATGAAGCGGCACTGGCCGCCGCGCAGGCGCGCAGCCTCGGCCTGCAGGTGTCGGTACTGGGCCTGGGCACATCTGCCGGTGCGGCGTACCGGGATGGCAGTGGGCAGATCCGCCAGGCCACGCTGGATGAAGGCAGCCTGCGTGCGGTGGCTACGGCCGGTGGTGGCCGCTATGCCCGCATCGCCGCCGATGACAGTGATCTGCGCGCACTGGGTGTACTGGATGCACGCGAAGGTACTGCGGCGCAGCGGCCCGGGGAGGGCAAGCAATGGCGTGATGAAGGGTTCTGGCTGCTGCCACCGGTGATGCTGCTGGCGCTGCTGGCCTTCCGCCGCCGCGCGCTGCTGGCGGCGGTGCTGGCGGTGGGCCTGCTGCCGTGGATGAGTGATGTGCAGGCGCAGGCACCCGCCGTGCCGGCTTCACCGCCGGTGCAGGGCACACTCTGGAAGCGCGCCGACCAGGTGCAGCACCAGCGTCTGGCCGAAGGTGCGCAGGCGTACCGCAATGGCGATTTCGCCAGTGCCCGCAAGCAGTTCGAGGGCATCGACAGCGATGCGGGCTGGTACAACCTGGCCAATGCACTGGCCCGCCAAGGCAACTACGACGAAGCCATTGCCGCCTACGACCGCGCGCTGGCACTGCATCCCGGCATGGCCGACGCGGTCGCCAACCGCGCCGTGGTCGATGCCGCGCGCAAGCGCAAGCAGTCGGGTGGCAAAGGCCAGGATCAGCAGAAGCCACCGCAGAACGGGCAGCAGAAGCCACCGCAGAACGGCCAGGGGCAGCAGAATCCGCAGGGCCAGCAGCCGCAGCAGGGCCAGCAGAATCCCGGCCAGGGCCAGCCGCAACCGGGCCAGCAGGGGCAGCCCAAGCCCGGTGACGACAAGAACCCGTCGAGCCCGCAGCCCGGCGAGCGCGGGCGCGATGGACAGCAGGCGCCACCACAGGTGGAGGATGCCAAGGCACAGGCCCAGGCGGATGAGCAGCAGCGCCAGCGCATGCAGCAGGCAATGCAGCAGGCACGTGAGGGCAAGGGCGAACAGGATGGCAAGCCCGTGCCAGGCAGCGACGGCACCACCCCGCGCCAACGCGAGGAGCAACAGGCGGTGGAGGCGTGGATGCGGCGCGTACCGGATGATCCGGGCGCATTGCTGCGGGCCAAGTTCCAGCTGGAAAACGAACGCAGGAAGAGGGAAGGGCGATGACGCGGGCGACGAACATGCACGGGCGCTGGCCGCTGCAGGTGTTGGCGGCACTACTGCTGTGGCTGCCGCTGCTGGCGTGGGCGCAGCCGCGCGCGTGGCTGGACCGCGACCGCATCGCGATGGGCGACACGGTCACCCTCAATGTCGAGAGCGATCAGGGCGCGCCAGACTTCACGCCGTTGCGTACCGATTTCGATCTCAGCGGCCAGACCAGCAGCCGTCAGGTGGAGTGGAGCAATGGCAGCATGCAGCAGCGCAATCTGTATGGCGTGGCACTCACGCCGCGGCGTAGCGGTGCACTGGTGGTGCCGGGCCTGCAGGTGGGCAGCGTACGTACTGCGCCGTTGACCCTGCAGGTGGATGCCGCTGCCGTGGCCGGCCCCGACAGCAACGCAGTGGCCTTCATCGAAACCGTCGTCGATGACGAGACGCCGTATGTGCAGCAGAGCGTAGGCGTGGTGGTGCGGTTGTATTTCGCTTCGCAGCTGGCCTCCGGCGAACTGGTGCTGGATACCCCGGCCGGTGCGTCGTTGCAGCGGGTGGGCGATGACCGCACCGATGTGCGGCAGGTCAATGGCCGCCGCTACAACGTGGTCGAGCGGCGCTTCCTGCTGATTCCTGAGCGCAGCGGTGCACTTCGGCTGGCCGGTGCGCGTTTCAGTGGGCGCAGTGCCGGTGGCTTCTTCGACGACTTCTTTGGCGGCGGCGACGGGCGGATGAATGCCACCGGCGCCGACCGCACGTTGCAGGTACAGGCACAGCCGGCACAGGCGCCGCAGCCGTGGCTGCCGCTGCAGGGCCTGCAGCTGCGCTACACCAGTGCACCGACCAGCGCACGTACCGGTGAGGCGGCCAACGTGGTGGTCGAGGCGATTGCCGACGGTGCCACCCGCGCGCAGTTCACCGACCTGCCGGTGCCCGACGTCGGCAGCGCCGCACAGGTGTTCGCCGAACCGGCGCAGTACGAAGAGACCTTCAACGGCAGCACGCCGCGCCTGAAGATCACCCGCCGTTATTCGATCGTGCCGCGCCAGCCGGGTTCGCTGGTGGTGCCGGGGCCGCGCCTGCCGTGGTGGGATGTTCGTGCGGGCAAGCCACAGGAAGCGAAGCTGCCGGACCTGACACTCGCCGTCGCAGCCGGTAATGGCGGTGGCAGTGCTTCACCTGCGCCGCTGCCGCCGATCGACACAGATGCTGCGCTGCCGGGGGGCGATGGCCAGGACAGCCGTATCGCGGCTACCGATCCGCGCGCCAGCGGCCTGGCCGAGCGTCCGTGGCCATGGATGGGCGCCGCCATCGGCCTGGCGCTGCTGTGGCTGCTGACCCTGCTGTGGGGTTGGCAGCGTGGCCGTCGCCCGCGCGTGGCGCCGCCTGAGGCGGGCAGGGGGGCTGTGCCGGCTGTGGCGACTGGACGTGCCGGCCTGGCCGAACTGCGCCGCGCGCTGGATGGTGAAGGCTTCGATCAGGTAGAAACTCAGCTATGCGCGATGGCCGGCGTTGAACGCATTGAGCAGGTCATCGCGCGGTTGGATGACCCGGCCCAGCGCCAGGTGCTGCAGGACCTGCAACAGGCCCGCTGGGGCGGGCAGGGTGATCTGGCGCCGCTGCGCACGCGCCTGCGCGGGGTCTTCCGTGACGGACCGCACTGGTCGGCGGCTGCCGGCCCCGCCGACACTGGCCTGGCGCCGCTGTATCCACCGCGGCGAACCTGAACCGGCGCCGCTTGCGCGCTTTGTTAGAGTGCATTCATTTTTCGAGGAAACCCGCGCATGACAGCAGCTGCTGCCGACAAGAAGAAGTTGCCCCTGCATTGGAAGATGGGCATCGGCTTTGCGATCGGCCTGATCCTGGGACTGATCGTGCACGCCCTGGGTGGCAGCGTCGATGGTCTGCAGGCCGGTGCCAAGTGGGTAATGGACTACATCACCACCCCGGCGTCGGGCCTGTTCCTCAACCTGATCTTCATGCTGATCGTGCCGCTGATCTTCTCGGCGCTGATCATGGGCGTGTCGGAGATGGGCGACATCCGCGCCCTCGGCCGCATCGGCTGGAAGACCCTGGCGTATACCGTGCTGCTGTCCGGCATTGCCGTGGGCATCGGCCTGGTGCTGGTCAACCTGCTCAAGCCGGGTGCCGGCGTCGACCCGCAGGTCGCCGCGATGATGCTGTCGGAGAACGCCGAGCGCAGCAAGGAAATCGTTGCAGGCATCCATGGCACGCCGAAGGGCATGGACATGCTGCTGTCGATCGTGCCGAGCAACGTGCTGCAGGCTGCATCGGATAACGGTGCGATCCTGTCGCTGATGTTCTTCGCGCTGATGTTCGGCATCGGCATGGTGCTGACCGACAACGAGAAGGTCGCACCGCTGCGCCGCGCCATCGAAGGCGTGTTCGAAATCTCGATGACCCTGATCAACCTGGTCATCCGCCTGGCCCCGTATGCGGTGGCCTGCTTCATGTTCAACCTGGCCGCGCTGTTCGGCTTCGAACTGATCATCCGCCTGGGCGCCTACGTGGGCGTGGTGGTGCTCGCGCTGGGCCTGCACATGATCGTGACCTACGGCACCGCCGTGTGGCTGTCCGGCCGCTCGCCGCTGTCGTTCTTCCGCGATACCCAGGAAGCGACGGTGATGGCGTTCTCCACCGCCTCCAGCAACGCCACCCTGCCGACCGCGCTGCGCGTGGCCGACCAGATGGGCCTGCCGCAGCGCGTGTCGCGCTTCGTGCTGACCGTGGGCGCTACCGCCAACCAGAACGGCACTGCGCTGTTCGAGGGCGTGACGGTGATTTTCCTGGCCCAGTTCTTTGGCGTGGACCTGAGCATCGGCCAGCAGATCATGGTGATGGCGGTCTGCATCCTCGGTGGCATCGGCACGGCCGGCGTGCCGTCGGGCTCGCTGCCGGTGGTGGCGATGATCTGCGCGATGGTGGGCGTGAACCCGCTGGGCATCGGCCTGATCCTGGGCGTGAACCACTTCCTGGACATGTGCCGTACCGCCCTGAACGTGACCGGCGACCTGGCCCTGACCACCCTGGTGGCCAAGGGCGAGTCCCACGACGGCCCGGCGCTTACGCCCCACCAGGACTGAGTCCAAGGCCACTGCTGGCGACCTGATCGGGGTCGGATTCCTTTCCGCAGGGAAAGGTATCCGACCCCTTTTCACATGCGGAATCCGGCGGAGATCATGAAAGTGCCGGCCAGCGGCCGGCACTACCGGACAAGGTGAACCGACCCCCCGCCCGGCGACTATGGGACAATAGGCCGCCCGCACGTCCGCGGCCGCCTCCCGATTCCGACAGAACCATGACGCAGCCTACCCGTCGCCAGTTGGCCAACGCCATCCGCTTCCTTGCCGCCGATGCGGTTGAAACCGCAAAGTCCGGCCACCCCGGCATGCCCATGGGCATGGCCGACATCGCCGAAGTCCTCTGGAACGACTACCTCCGCCATAACCCGAGCAATCCGCACTGGTTCAACCGCGACCGTTTCGTGCTGTCCAACGGCCACGGTTCGATGCTGCAGTACGCGCTGCTGCACCTGAGCGGTTACGACCTGCCGATCGAGCAGCTGAAGCTGTTCCGCCAGCTGGGAAGCCACACCGCCGGCCACCCGGAACGCCATGAGACCCCGGGCGTGGAAACCACCACCGGCCCGCTGGGCCAGGGTTTCGCCAACGCCGTGGGCTTCGCCCTGGCCGAGAAGCTGCTGGCACAGCGCTTCAACCGCCCGGAGCTGGAAGTGGTCGACCACCGCACCTGGGTGTTCATGGGCGATGGCTGCCTGATGGAAGGCGTGTCGCATGAAGCGGCGTCGCTGGCCGGTACCTGGGGCCTGCACAAGCTGGTCTGCTTCTGGGACAACAACCACATCTCCATCGACGGCAACGTCGAGGGCTGGTTCACCGACAACACCCCGGAGCGTTTCGAAGCCTATGGCTGGAACGTGGTCCGTGACGTCGATGGCCACGACCCGGAAAGCATCAAGGCCGGCATCGAGGCCGCGCTGTCGCAGAGCGACAAGCCGACCCTGATCTGCTGCCGCACCACCATTGGTTTTGGTTCGCCGAACAAGGCGGGCAAGGAATCCAGCCACGGCGCACCGCTGGGCAAGGACGAACTGGAAGCCACCCGCAAGCAGCTGGGCTGGGAGTACGGTCCGTTCGAGATCCCGCAGGCGATCTACGACGGCTGGCGCGCCAATGGCGCCGGCACCCTGCGCCAGGCCGAGTGGGAACAGCTGTTCGACAAGTACGCCAGCCAGTACCCGGGCGAGGCCGCCGAACTGACCCGTCGTTCGCACGGCGAACTGCCGGCCGACTTCGTTGCCAAGGCCGATGCCTACATCGCCCAGGTGGCGGCTGAAGGCCCGACGATCGCCTCGCGCAAGGCCTCGCAGCTGGCCATTGAAGCCTATGCCCCGCTGTTGCCGGAAATCGTCGGCGGCTCGGCCGACCTGGCGCACTCCAACCTGACCCTGTGGAAGGGCAGCAAGTCGGTCGCCAGCGACGACGCCAACGCCAACTACGTGTACTACGGCGTGCGCGAGTTCGGCATGACCGCCATTGCCAATGGCCTGGCCCTGCACGGTGGCTTCATTCCGTTCGACGCCACCTTCCTGGTGTTCAGCGACTACGCCCGCAACGGCGTGCGCATGAGCGCGCTGATTCCGGCCCACGCCATCCACGTCTACACCCACGATTCGATCGGCCTGGGCGAAGACGGCCCGACCCACCAGCCGGTGGAGCACCTGGCTTCGCTGCGCTACATCCCGAACAACGACGTGTGGCGTCCGTGCGATGCGGTCGAGTCGGCGGTGAGCTGGAAGGCCGCGATCACCCGCCAGGACGGCCCGAGCTGCCTGGTGTTCAGCCGCCAGAACCTGCCGCACCAGCCGCGCAACGCCGAGCAGATCGCCCAGATCGAGCGCGGTGGCTACGTGCTGGCCGATGCCGCCGGTACCCCGGACGTGATCCTGATCGCCACCGGTTCGGAAGTCTCGCTGGCCACCGAAGCCAAGGCCCAGCTGGATGCGGCCGGCCTCAAGACCCGCGTGGTCTCGATGCCGTCCACGGACGTGTTCCTGCGCCAGGATGCGGCCTACCGTGAATCGGTGCTGCCGAACGCCGTGCGCAAGCGCGTGGCCGTGGAAGCTGGCGTCACCGGTTTCTGGCGCCAGTTCGTCGGCCTGGACGGTGCCGTGATCGGTATCGACACCTTCGGTGCCTCGGCCCCGGCCGACCAGCTGTACAAGCACTTCGGCATCACCACCGCCCACGTGGTGGAAGCTGCCAAGGCGCTGTAAGCAGCATCGCAGCGTGATGAAGGAAAGGCCGGCGCAAGCCGGCCTTTCTCGTTTTCCTGGGTAGATCCACGCCATGCGTGGACGAGAAAAGGGGACGGCGTGTTCCGCCCGACGGCGCCGCTGTCGCGTTGGCCTCTTCATCTGGCCTGCGTTCCTTGCGAAAAGGAGAGTCTGCCGAGACAACCTCAATAGCAAAAAATGGTCAACAAGCGCGGCGCAGAAACCTATACTGGATTTGCGGAGTGTAAGGTGTGGCCTTACACTGGTGCTGCATGATCGTCAGCTTCAGGCATAAGGGCCTGAAGGCGCTCTATGAGCGGGGCGACATTTCCGGAGTCCGTGCCGATCATGTGGCTCGGTTGCGGCGTTTGCTTCTGCAGTTGGATCAAGCCCGGCTGCCTGGAGACATGGGGCTGCCCGGAAATCGCCTGCATCCCCTGCACGGAAGCTATAGCGGCTACTGGGCTGTGAATGTCTCGGCGAGTTGGCGATTGGTGTTCCGCTTTCGTGGGCTCGACGTCGAACTGGTCGATTACCTTGATTACCACTAGGAGTCTGCTCGATGCCGTTGCATGATCCGCCGCATCCAGGAGAATCGCTGCGCGAAGACATCCTGCCGGCGATCAGCATGTCCATCAGTGCGCTGGCGCAGCACCTTGGTTATTCCCGTGGACAGCTGTCGACCATCATCAACGGGCACGCCGGCATCTCTGCTGAACTCGCGTACCGTCTTGAACTTGCGGGCCTCGGCAGTGCTCGTATGTGGCTGGCGATGCAGGCGGCCTATGACCTGTGGCAGGTCGAGCATCGAGAGCATCCGCCCATTGCCCGCCTGTATCTTGAGGATGCAGTGAGGATCGGACAGTAGATCCGCGCCATGCATGAATAAAGAAGGGGACGGAGGGGATCAAGTCGTCTGTGCATGAACGACTTGATCCCCTCCGTCCCCTTTTCTCAGGCAGTGCGTGCCAGCGCCAGGCGCAGCAGTCGCGCGTCCAGGCGCTCTGCGAAATCCGTCGGAGCCTGCAGGCCCATGCGCTGCAGGTACACCGCATCGCCGTCGCCGGCCGGTTGCCGCAACGCTGCCCAGACGGTACGCAGCTTGTCGCCGCGGGTCTGCGTGTTGGCCTTCAGCCAACCCAGCGCTTTCACCAGCACCTGCTCGATCTCGTTGAAGTCGCTGCCCAACGGATAGTCCGGCAGGCTGCCATCGGCGCGGAACGGTGCCAGCGCTGCCGCCAATGCCTGCGGCGTATTGCGCTGCAGGCGCACCGGGTGCGGTTGCGCGGTCGCCAGCAGCTTGCGCGCGGCATGTGCCTGCTGCAGCAGATCGCCCTGGAACGGGGCTTCGGTGATCGCGGTCATCGCATGCACGCAGTCCTCGTCGGTCAGACCGCGCAGGTCGGCGATGCCGTACTCGTTCAGGTAGATGTCGCGCAGGTGGCGCGGGATGGTGGTGTGGCCGTAGTTCCAGCGCACGTTGGATTCACGCCGGCCCTTGTCATCGCGCGCGGCGCGGAACATCAGCACGCTGCGCGCTTCCGGCAGGGCATGTGCCATCGCCACGAAGTTGTACTGGCCGCCCACGCCGGACACCACGCGTCCATCGTCCAGCGCATCCGATACCGCCGCGCCCAGCGCGGTGGCCATCATGCAGGAGTTGAAGAAGCGCGCGTGCCGGCGCTGCAGGCGTTCCAGCGTCTCGTTGCCACCGTACAGCTGGTTGATCTCGCTGATGCGGCGCATGCCGATCGCCCGGCATTCATCTTCCGGCAGCGTGCGCAACCACTCGTAGAACTCCGGCGAGCCCAGGTAGAACGCGCCGTGCAGGTACTCGCCCTCGGCGGCCAGGGTGGCGTGGTCGATGGACAGCGTGCTGCCATTTTCGATGCGCTGCATCAGCGCCAGGTCGTCGTGCACCTTGCGCTTGATCACCCCGGTCTGCACCAGCCGGCGGAAGCCCTCGTTGAGCATCTCGCTGCAGCCGTACAGGCCCACTTCGAACGGATCCAGCCCGCCGATCTCCTGCACCAGCGGGTGGCTGGCCAGCTGCGGATCCAGCGCGTGCAGCACGCGGCGGTAGCGGGCGTTGTCGGTGTGGCGCAGCACAAGCGCATGGCTGAGTGCATCGGCCAGCGTGCCGATACCGATCTGCAGGGTGCCGCCGTCGCGCACCAGCGTGCTGGCGTACAGGCCGATGGCGTAGTCGGCATCGCCGACCGGCTGCCGCGGCAGCCCGAACAGCGCCGGGTACGGCGGTGGCGGAGTGATCACCAGATCGAAGAACGACACATCGACCGTTGCCGAGCCGCCCAGATAGGGCAGCTGCGGATCGATCTCGGCGATCATCAATGGGCGCGGCAGGCCGCGCGCGGTCATCGCATCCAGGGTGTCCTGGGTGATGTCGTTGTTGCACGACAACGACAGCCGACGGTCATCCGGCCGCATCGCCACCTTCTGCACGATCACCTGCGGCGCGCGCTGGGCGACCGCATCGGCGGCGTGGGTGTAGTTCAGGCTGGTGTAGCTGGACTGCGCCTGCCGCGAACCGAGCAGGGCGCCGGACTGCATGTAGAACTCTTCCACCTGCACATGTGCCGGCAACGCGTCGCGCGCGATCGCATCGGCATAGGCCAGGCGCGGGAAATCATCGCCGAAATGGCGCTGCGCGAACGGTGCCATGAAGCGCGCTTCCAGACCGTTGCCGCGCGCCTTCGGCGGATTCAGCGACAGTGCGGTATACAGCTGCAGCGGCCGCGAAGGGTCGTGCTCGACGCGTGCGTAGAGGGCATTGAGCAGCCGGTGCGGCTTGCCCAGCGCCAGCGGTGCTCCGATCCGCAACGGCCCGTCCACGCGCGCAAACAACCAGTCGACGGCGGCGTCCAGGTCGGTGACGTGTTCGGTCATGCGGGGCGGTCCTGCGTATGGGGGAGTGCTGGCATTACAGCATGTCGGGCTTGAACCGCCGTCGACGCGAGACTTCCGCGCCGGACACCATGAACTGCCCATCGCCGCGGTAATGCACCGTGCGCGGCAGCTTCGGCCGTGGCGCGACGTGGGCACGCACGATTTCCCAGATGAACAGGTTGCTCGATTGCACCTGGCTGTCGTCGTAAAGACGGCATTCGAAGCACGAATGGCATTGTCCGACCAGCGGCGCGCCAACCTCGCGCGCAGGTACTGCATCCAGCCCGAAACGCGCGAACTTGTCGACCTCGCGGCCGCTGCAGTTGCCGATGTCGACCACGGTATCGAGCAGCTCCACGCCGGGTACGTTGATCACGCACTCGCCACTACTGACGGCCAGTGCATGGCTGTGGTTTTCATTCCACAGGTAGGTGGCGACCAGCGACGGCGAAAAGCCCATCACCATGTGCCAGCCCATCGTCATCAGGTTGCGCTGGCCCTGCCACGCGGTACTGACCAGCACGATCGGGCCGGGTTCGAGGAAGCGGCGCGCCTGCTCGACCGGGAAATCCTTCTTGGACAGCGCTTTCATCCGGGGCCTGGGGCGGGAGGAATCGATGCTGGCGCAGCCGGGATGAACCCGGAGTCGAGGGGCTTGACAGATGATTCGATTACGCGGGTAATCGGGCTGTCGATTACGGATGTAAACCATGACCCCGATCAGCGAAGCCGAAGCCGTTGTGATGGAGGTGCTGTGGCAGCAGGCACCGCGTAGCGCCGACGAAGTGGTCGCCGCGCTGGCCCACCGCGACTGGGCCGAGCCGACCATCAAGACCCTGCTCAACCGCCTGCTGACCAAGGGCGCGATCGCCGCCGAGCGCGATGGCCGGCGCTACCTGTACCGGCCGCTGCTGCAGCGCCAGGCATGGGTGGAGGCGCAGAGCCAGGACTTCATCGGGCGTGTCTTCGAGGGGCGCGTGGCGCCGCTGGTCGCGCACTTCAGCGAGCGCGGCCAGTTGAGCGCGCAGGACATCGCCGAACTGAAGAAGCTGATCCAGGAGCTGGACCATGACTGAGCTGCTCGACGGATTGTGGCAGGCCAGCCTGTGGCTGGCGGTGGGCGCGGTCCTGCTGGCAGTAATGCGACCGCTGCTGGTGCGGATGGGCGGCGCGGGGCTGGCCTACCGCAGCTGGTGGCTGCTGCCGATGCTGCTGGTGGCACTGATGCTGCCGTTGCCGCAGGTTGCGTTGTTGCAGCAGGTGCCCACGCTGCCGCTGAAAGTGATGCCCGGTGCCATCGATGCCCTGAACGGGCCGTCGTTGCCATGGGCCGGGCTGTTGCTGGTGCTGTGGGCATTGGGCACGGGCCTGTGCCTGCTGCGCGACCTGCGCGCACAGCGTCGTTTTGAACGGCGGATGGGCCCACTGAAGCCGCGCGCCGATGGCAGCTGGCAGGCCAGCGGCGACCCCGGCCTGCCGGCCCTGGTTGGCCTGTGGCGGCCGCGCATCGTGGTCGGTCCGGCATTCGACCAGCAGTTCAGCGCACAGGAACAGGGGCTGATCCTGCAGCACGAGCGCAGCCATCGCCGCCATGGCGATCACTGGGCCAACGGCGCGCTGCTGCTGGCGCGCGTGGTGTTCTGGTTCCACCCGCTGCTGCCATGGGCGGCACGCCGCTTCCTGCGCGATCAGGAATTGGCCTGCGATGCCCGAACCATCGGTCCGCAGCCTGCGCTGCGCGGCCTCTATGCCAGCACGCTGCTGAAGGCGCAGCTGGTCCACCCGGTTGCGCCCGCGGTTTGCCATTGGCGCAGCCAACCCGTGTTGAAGGAGCGTATCGCCATGTTGAAGCAGTCCAAGCGGAAGGCATTGCCGTGGGTGTCCGGGCAGGTGCTGGTGGTCGGGTTGTGTGTGGGCATGGGGGCGGTGGCATGGGCCAGCCAGGGCGGTGCGGCCGGTGGCACCCGGATCGGTGTCGAGCCGTTCGAACATGCGCAGGACGATGCGGCCAAGGCGGGGTTGGACCGGCCGATCCAGGTGGACAAGATGCCGCCGCCGTCCTATCCGAAGTCCGCCGTCGAGCAACGCCAGGTAGGCGTGGTCAATCTGCGCATCGAAGTGGATGCACAGGGCCATCCGACCGATGTGCGGGTACTCAGTGCGACCAATCCGGGGGTGTTCGACGCCGTCTCCGTCGCCGCCGCGCGCAGCTGGACCTATCGTCCCGCGGTGAAGAACGGCAAGCCGGTGGCCGGTGCCGTACGCATTCCGATCACCTACGCCATGGATGACACCGAGGACGCGAAGTGAAGTCCGCGCCGCTGTTGATGATGGCGGCGCTGCTGGTGGGGTGTGCAACCCAGGATCGCCTGACCACCGTCGATACCCGCAGCGAGAATGTCGGTCACCAGCGCCTGCAGCCGCAGACGGGCGGCGGCAGTGGGCAGCTGCAGGTGTATTCGCTGGGTGCGACCGAGGGCTACCGGATGCCGCAACTGTACGCGGCACCGGACCCGGAGGTCGGTGATCGCGACCCGCGCGCGGAACTGGCGCCGACCACCATCTGCCTGCAGGTGGTGGTTGATGCCAACGGCGACGTCGAGCGCAGCCTGCCATTGACCGATCGCCCGGAGTGCGCGGCAGGTGCTGCGGGCGAGAATGCGCCCCTGCTGCAGGCAGCGCAGGAAGCCGTGGCGATGTGGAAGTACTCGTCCGCAGCGGTCTGCCACTTCGCGGCCGGCAAGGTGCCTGCCAATCGCGGTGACTGCCGCGGCGCCGAGCGTGTCGAACCGGTGGCCGTCACCCTGCAATATGCCTTTACCTTCGAGATCGTGAAGGGCCAGCACGTGGTGCGCACGCAGGGAAAATGATCGCTCGCGATGACCGGGGTAGCGCCGGGCCATGCCCGGCGGGCGCAGCGGCGTGGATCAGGCCCCGCCCTGGATGTTGGCCTTCACTGCGGGCTGCATCAGCTTCGGTTCTTCCAGCGTCGCATCGCGGGCCTGGCGCACGCTGACGAACTCTGCCTCGGCTACGCCGTCGTGCACGTGGATGTTGTGCGCGCGCTGTTGGCCGATGGTGGTTTCGTTGGCGAACCCGCGGCCACCGGGGCCGTAGTCGTGGCAGACAAACACGCGCGTCGCATCGGGCAGGGCCAGCAGGCGCTGGATCGAGCGGTACAACTGCGCGGCATCGCCGCCCGGGAAGTCGCAGCGGGCAGTGCCGCCGTCGGGCATGAACAGCGAGTCGCCGGTGAACAGCGCATTGTCGATCAGATAGGCGATGCTGTCGCTGGTGTGGCCGGGCACGGCGATCACCTGGCAGCGCAGTTCACCCAAAGCGAAGGTCTCGCCATCGCTGAACAGGTGGTCGAAGATCTCATCGGCCACGGGAAGCTGCAGCCCATAGCGCGGTGCGAACGTAGCCTGCACCGCGCGGATGCCTTCACCGATGGCCAGCGTGGCCTGTGGGAAGCGTTGCTTGAGCCGGCGCCCGGCCGACACATGGTCGGCGTGGGCATGGGTTTCCAGCAGCCAGCGCAGCTGCAGGCCCTGGTGTTCGATGGCCTGCAACGCGGCATGCAACGGCGCTTCACTGCTGGCATCGGTATCCGGGTCGTAGTCCAGGACCGGGTCGATCAGCGCCGCCTCGCCGCTGGCCGGGTCGCTGACCAGGTAGCTGAAGGTGTTGCTGTCACGGTGGAAGAACGACTGCACCTGGACCGACATCGGAACTCTCCTCAGCGCGTGCCGAGCACGCGGTTCAGCAACTGCGCCAGGTTCTCACCGGCCAGTCGCAGCTGCGCTTCGGCCAGCGGCCGGTAGCGCTCGGTGTATTCGTCACCGATTTTACGCGTGGCCGGATAAACGCCAGCTTGCATGGAGATGCGGCAGCTGGCTTCGGCCCACGTCTGCGGGTCGCGCTGCGGGTTGGACTGGCGCGCGAGCTTCGGTGCGCGCTGGCTCTGCAGCACCGGCAGGTAGCCGGCGTCGTCCAGCTTGCGGGTGTTGAGCATGCCGCTGTCCCACAGCGAGTGCAGGTTGGTACCGCGGTTGCCGAACTGCAGCTGGAAATCGTTGCCGCCCTTGTCGTGGGCGTAACCGGCGTGCATCGGCTGGTGGATGTCGCCGACCAGATGCACCACGAACTTCAGCGCCTGCAGGCGCTCGCCGTCGGTCAGGCTGCGATCGCCGAGGATGGCGCTCTGTGCCTTCAGGGCCTCGACGATGCAGTTGCCGTTTTTGCAGTGCTTCGGTGCTTCGTAGTGGCAGTTGTCTTCGGCGATGTTGACGTAGTGCCAGCCGGCCGAGCGGCGGCCCAGGCCCGGGTCCTTGGCGCGCAGCTGGTCGGCCCACGGCGCGATGCTGGCCAGCGTGGCGTCCGGTTCGGTGGCCAGCATCGCGCCGTGGG
>NZ_LLXT01000002.1 GCF_001431625.1 Stenotrophomonas geniculata ATCC 19374 = JCM 13324 | reverse complement strand
CTGCCGAACAACCTTTACCTCAACTGGCTGTCCTTGCTGCCACGCCGGTTGTAGCCGGCATGCGCCTGTTCTTCGTCGTCATGCGCCTGCTGGCACGCCACGCACAGCCGGACACCGGGCACGGCCTGGCGCCGCGCCAACGGGATCGGCGCGTCGCATTCCTCACAGTGCTCCAGACCCGGGCCCTCGCGCAGCTGGCGCCGCGCGCGGGCGATCGCATCGTCGACGGTGGCGTCGATCTGGTCCTGGACCGCGCCGTCTCCCGCCCAACCGGTAGCCATGGCCATCCTCCGCAGGTGTGTCGCCTGATATGGAGACGATACACCCCGGCAAAAAGGCACGCCTTAATGTAGAGCCGAGCCACGCTCGGCTGCTCTTCAGGAAGACGAACAGAGCGCGGATGGGTTCGATCAAGCCGATTGCGACTTAATCCCCTCCGTCCCCTTCTTGTTTACCAGACCAGGTCGTCCGGCACCTGGAACTGCGCGTAGTAGGCGTCGTCCTCGGCGTTGCCGGTGGAGATCTCGGCGGTCGAGCCCGGCTGGCCATGGTCGACAATGATCGCCTCCGGGGCGCGCTCACGCACCTTCTCGGCAGCAGCACGTGGCAGCAGGGCGTAGCCCTCGCCATTTGCGACAATGACCAGCACGCCGACCGACAGCGCCTTGCGCAGCTTGGGGTCGATCAGCAGAGTGCGGATCGCCGCGCCATCGCTGAAGCGGTACTCGTCGTCGCCCTTGTGGGGCACGGCATGGGCCGTGATGATCTGCTTCGCCTGCGCCTTCTGTTCAGCCTGACGGGCCTGGGCATTGCGCTCGGCGGCCAGTGCGCGGTCGCGCTCGACCTTCTCGGCGCGAGCCCGTTCAGCCTCGCGCTGGACGTCGGCCGAGGTCGATTCGGCCTTGCCCTGCCGGGCCTTGGCCTGCGCGCTCGCGGCAGCGCTGGCCTGCGACTTCTTGGCCAGGCCGGCCTTGAGCAATTGTTCCTGCAGCGCGTTGGGCTTTGCCATGGTCGATGCGTACCGCGTGTAATCTTGGATGCTCCATTCTACCGACGCCCCGCCGCCCCTGCATGGCAGTCCTGAAGTACCTCAACGGCTATCCCGAACCCCTGGTCGCCCAGGTCAGCGACCTGCTGGCACAGGGCAGACTCGGCCCCTGGCTGCAGCAGCGCTACCCCGACCCGCACGAAGTGCGCAGCGACCGCCAGCTGTACGACTACACCCAGGACCTGAAGGACCGCTACCTGCGCAAGTCGGTGCCGCTCAACAAGGTCTGCTACGACAACACGCTGGAAGTGATCAAGCACGCGCTGGGCACCCATACCGCCATCTCCCGCGTGCATGGCGGCCGCCTCAAGGCCAGCCGTGAGATCCGCATCGCCACCGTGTTCCGCCAGGCACCGGCCGCGTTCCTGCGCATGATCGTGGTGCATGAGCTGGCCCACCTGAAGGAAGCCGACCACAACAAGGCCTTCTACCAGCTGTGCCAGCACATGGAGCCGGATTACCTGCAGCTGGAGTTCGATACCCGCCTGTACCTGACCGAGCTGGCCAACCGCGGCCAGCGCTGACCGGCCGCAGCAGCTACACTGCGCGCCCCCTGCCTGACCTTTCCGCCATGGAACCGATCCGTCTCGACAAACGCCTGTCCGCTCTGCTCGGCATCCCACGCGGCGAAGCGCGACGCTACATCGAAGGCGGCTGGGTCACGGTCAACGGCGACGTGGTGGAACAGCCACAGCGTCCGGTCGATGACAGCGCGGTGATCGTCGTGGCCGAGCAGGCCAGCGATGAAAAGGCCGAGCGGGTCAGCATGCTGCTGCACAAACCGGCTGGCGTTGCCGCCGAAACCCTGTGCGCGCTGGTCAGCAGTGACAGCCGCAGCGAACTCGACGCCAGCGACATCCGTCCGCTGCAGCGCCACTTCCACGGACTGCAGCTGGCCGCCTCGCTTCCGGCCAGCGACAGCGGCCTGGTGGTGGTCAGCCAGGATCCGGCCACGCTGGCCCATCTGCAGCGCAATCTGGGCCGCACCGAACAGGAATACCTGATTGAAGTGGCCGAAGGCGGGCCCGAGCGCGGCCCGTGGCTGATGGCGCGGCTGCAGCAGGAATCAGGCGGCGCCAAGGTCAGCTGGCAGAGCGAGCAGCGCCTGCGCTTCGCGGGCAAGGGCCTGACGGCCAAGGGCCTGCGCGTGGCGGTCACCGCTGCCGGCCTGCAGGTGACGGCCGTGCGCCGGCTGCGTATTGGCCGCGTGGCACTGGGACCGCTGCCCGCGCGGCAGTGGCGTTACCTGGGCAGCGACGAGCGGTTCTGACCGCGAAGTTCCAGTCATCCGCGCATGGCGTGACATTGCCTGAAGAAGGCATCCACGCATGGCGTGGATCTACTGCAATGAATCTGTTGGCTTTCATCCACGCATGGCGTGGCTCTACCATCGGGGCATGAGCCTGCCCAAGCCCCTGTGGCGACGCCTGCTGCGCGTCGCTGCAATCATCCTCGCCGCGCTGTTGCTGCTGGTCCTGTCCGGGCTGCTGCTGGCCGACCATCTCACGCCACGGGCGCAGGGCGCACCCTCGCATGTGCTGCCACTGCAGCCGGCGCAGACCCGCATCGACCAGGAAATCGTGCCGCTGCAGGACGCACACCCCGGACAGTCCGGCGTGGCGTTCCTCAGTGATGGCATGGATGCCTTCGCCGCACGCGCGATGATCACCACGCACGCAGGCCGCAGCCTGGACCTGCAGTACTACATCTGGCACGACGACCTGATCGGCCACCTGATGGCCAAGGCGCTGTACGACGCCGCCGAGCGCGGTGTGCGCGTGCGCATCCTGCTTGACGACATGAACGCCCAGGACAAGGACGCGCTGATGATGGCGCTGGACCGGCACCCGAACATTGAAATCCGCCTCTACAACCCGTTCCGAAACCGCAGCGGCATCGCGCGCACGCTGGAACTGGTGCAGCGCGCTTTCAGCGTGAACCACCGCATGCACAACAAGAGTTGGATTGCCGACGGCCGAGTCGCGATCGTCGGTGGCCGCAACATCGGCGAGGAGTACTTCAGCGCACGCACCGATGTGAATTTCCAGGACCTGGATCTGCTGGTTGCCGGCCCCGCCGTGGAGCAGGCCAACCGCATCTTCGACGACTACTGGAACAGTGAAGCGGCCATACCGGTATCGGCGCTTGCCTTCCATACCGATGCACAGCTGCGCCTGCTGGTCCGCGAATCGGATCACGAAGCGCAGCGCGACGTGGCCCGGCCCTACCTTGCGCGCGTGGCCGAATCGCGCAAACGGCAGCGCCCAAGCCCTGAGCCGCTACATTGGAGCGGTGCAGTGCGCATCGTGTCGGACCCGCCGATGAAGCACCGCAAGGACGATCGCGCTGCCTGGCTGGTGTCGACCCTGATCAGTGAGCTGCAGGCCGCCCGGCACAAGGTCCTGTTGATCTCGCCCTACTTCGTACCCGGCAACGAAGGCCTGGATGGCTTTTCGGCCATGGCCGGGCGGGGCGTGCAGGTCGGCGTGGTCACCAACTCACTGGCCGCCAATGACGTTGCCGCCGTGCACGGTGGCTACATGGGCTACCGCGTGCCATTGCTCGAAGCTGGCGTCCACGTGTACGAACTGAAAGCGCAGGGGCAGTCCGCCGATGCCGGCGTGT
Source organism: Stenotrophomonas geniculata ATCC 19374 = JCM 13324 (assembly GCF_001431625.1). GTDB lineage: Bacteria > Pseudomonadota > Gammaproteobacteria > Xanthomonadales > Xanthomonadaceae > Stenotrophomonas > Stenotrophomonas geniculata. The sequence goes on along the minus strand of NZ_LLXT01000002.1, from coordinate 24,165 downwards.
TCGGCAGCAGCGGCGCGAGCCTGCATACCAAGGCGTTCCTGGTCGACGATCGCCGCGGTTTCGTCGGTTCGTTCAACCTCGACCCGCGCTCGGCCTATCTGAACACTGAAATGGGCGTGCTGTTCGACGATCCGGTACTGGGCGCACAGCTGCGGGACGAGTACCTGCGCCTGGCCGATCCCAGGCACAGCTGGTGGCTGGCGCTGGACGACCGTCACCGGTTGCGCTGGCTGGAGCGTGAACCACCACCACACTGGGTGGAGGCCGAGCCAGGGGCAACGGCGCGCAAGCGCTGGTTGTCGCGGGTGATCAGCTGGCTGCCGGTGGAATCGCAGCTGTAACGCTCAGGGCGCCGGACCCGCCTCTTCCTGTCCAGCGTCATCGCGTGTTTCCACGCTGCGCCCGTGCAGGCGCCGCCAGATCCAGCGCAGGGCATGCGGCGGCGCCGAAGGCAACTGTTCGAGCAGGGCCAGCATGCGGCTCTGGCTGGCATGTCCATGCCGGCACAGCAGGCTGGCCGCTGCGGCCGCACTGGCCAGGCGCAGGCTGTCAGCCAGCGGGCCATCCGCCTCGGGCGCCAGTGCCTGGTGCACCGGCTCGGGCAGCTCCCAGGCCGCAGCCACGCGTTGCGCCAACGGCAGCGACCACTGCTGGAGCAGCTGCAGCGCCAGCGCCGGCTCCACCGTCTCATCGCGTGCCTGCGCTTCCTGCAGCAGCTGGCGCATCACCAGTGCGGCCCCCAGCCCCTGTACCAGGCCCAGCCACTGGGCGGCGAAGGCATCGCCGAAGGTGACCGTGCGTGCGTGGTCAGCGGCTGCGCGCGAAGCCAGCAGCGCGTGCTCCCAGATGATCGTGCTGAACTGCGGAAACACCTCGCACTGCACCTGCATCACCGGCTGTACCAGCACCGCGCTGATGATCTGTCGCACGCCTTCGGTTCCGACCAGTGTCACCGCCCGCTGCAGGCTTTCCACTGGGCGCTCGTGCACCTTGTAGGCCGGGCTGTTGGCGATGCGCAGCAGGTTGCCGGTCAGCACCGGGTCCTGGCCGATGATCGCCGCCATCACCCGCGCCGATGCCGCATCGTCGTTGACCGTCTGGATCAGCTGCGGCAGCAGCTGCGGGCGGCGCGGCAACTGACGGGCCGCCCAGTCCCGGTCCTGCAGCGCGCGCGCCACCGCCTCGCCCAGTCCCGCGGCCTGCACCGGCGTGGATTCACCGGCCAGGCGCGGGTACAGGGCCAGCGCATGCAGGCCGCGCTGCAGATGTGCAGCGATCTCGGCCGAAGGCAGCGCCTCACCCTGCAGGCTGGCCGCAGCCGCCGCCACCGCCTGTCGCGACACCGCCGCCAACCGGGACGGCGCGGCCCCGGTCGAGCGCGCCAGCCAGCCGCGCAGCGATCGCCACCAGGCCGGCGTCATCGCCGCCCGCCCTGTCGTTGTGGTGCCCTTGCCGTCACTGACCGCCCTGCCTCTTCACGCGAATCCGGCCACCCGCCGTCGTCGCAGCATCGGCCGCACTTTCATCTTCTTTAACCGGAAGGCCGCCGATGTCGACGGCACCGGCCGGGGGAATGGACTAGAATGGCGCCGCGCGACCCGTCCCCCTGCACCGACGACGTCGCTTTTTTTGTTTTGGGACCCTACCGTTCACTGGCCGTTCGCTGCAGTTCGCCGCTGATCGCGCCATCGGAGACGCCATGCTATTCGAAACCCTCGCCACCACCGGCCACGAACAGGTGGTGTTCTGCCACAACCACGACGCCGGCCTGAAGGCGATCATCGCCATCCACAACACCACCCTCGGCCCGGCCTTGGGCGGCGTGCGCATGCGCCCCTACGCCAGCACCGACGAGGCGCTGGCCGATGCGCTACGGCTAAGCCGGACGATGACCTACAAGAATGCACTGGCCGGCCTCAACGTAGGTGGCGGCAAGGCGGTGATCATCGGCGACCCCAAAGTGGACAAGACCGAGGTGCTGTTCCGTGCCTTCGGCCGTTATGTCGATTCCCTGGGCGGGCGCTACATCACTGCCGAGGACGTCGGCACCGACGTCAACGACATGGAGAACATCTACCTGGAAAGCCAGTTCGTGACCGGCGTGCACCAGGTCCATGGTGGCTCCGGCGATCCCGCTCCGTTCACCGCCTACGGTGCGCTGCAGGCACTGATGGCGTCGATGCGCTTCAAGTTCGGCCATGAGGAAGTGGGCAAGACCAGCATCGCTGTGCAGGGCCTGGGCCACATCGGCATGGAACTGGTGAAGCTGCTGCGCGACCGCGGCGCCAAGCTCTACGTCACCGACCTGGACAGCGCGCTGGTTGATCGCGCGGTCAGCGATTTCGGTGCCGAAGCAGTCAAGCCGGATGAGATCCATGAAGTGAACGCCGACGTGTTCGCACCGTGCGCGCTGGAAGGCGCGATCAACGCCGACACCCTGCCGCGGATCAAGGCGAAGATCATCTGCGGCACCGCCAACAACCAACTGTCGAGCCTGGAGATCGGCGACGAGCTGCATGCGCGCGGCATCCTGTATGCACCGGACTATGCGGTCAATGCCGGCGGCGTGATGAACGTGTCGCTGGAGATCGACGGTTACAACCGCGAACGCGCGATGCGCCTGATCCGCAGCATCTACCACAACCTCACCCGCATCTTCGAACTGTCGCAGCGCGAGAACATCGCGCCGCAGCGTGCCGCCGACCGCATCGCCGAGAGCCGCATCCTGTCGATCGGCAAGCTGAAGATGCCGCTGGGCCGCAGCACCCCGCGCCTGGGCAACCTGCGCGGCGGCTGAGCCAGCCGACGTCGCGCCGGGCATGACCCGGCGCGACCTGTCCTTCAGAAGCCGGTGCTGTAGCGCAAGGCTGCCTGCCGCGCACCTTCGCCACCGACGCGCTGGTCGAAGCCCAGGCTCAGGCGGCCATTGCGGCCCCACCACGATTCCAGCGCCACGCCGATCAGCGCACTGCCGCGCGGTGCGTTCCAGCCCGCCAGCGGTGCCCAGGCATCGACGCCGACGAAACTGGCCTGCCAGTCCGCATCCGCGCCATCAATCCGTTGCTGCCATTCGGCATGCCCACGCAGCGTCCAACGCCCCCAGGCACGCTCGCCGCGGATACCGGCCAGCATCTGGCTGCGCTGCACGCGATTGGCATCACCCCGCAGGCCGAAACCGAAGCCGCCGAGCTCATTGAAGGCGTCGGTATCCACGCGCGTGGTGCTGGCGCCGACGTAGGGCGTCAACGATGCGCCTGCACGCCCCAGCCGGTACCCGCCCTCCACGCTGGCACTGCTGAAACGGCCGCCATACCGCGCAGAGACACCATAGGCGCCCGCACCGAGCAGCAGCTGACGATCCAGCGCGCGGGTGAACTGGCCGCTGCCGACCTGGGCCAGCGCGTAGCCACGCCCCAGATTCCAGCCCGCGTACAGCTGCGCCTGCGCCTGGCGATCACGCCCACGATCGCCGCCGAAACTGCTGCCACCATTACTTCGGGTCTCGCCAAACGCCACGCCCATCAGGCCGTTGCTGCCCAGTGGCAGATCCTGGCCGGCCATCCAGCCCCGGCTGTCGGCGGCGTTGCCGGCGAAGCTGCCCTGCCCCGCCTCACCCAGCGCGCTCTGCCAGCTACCGCGCAGGCGCGGTGCGGCCTGTACACGATCGAAGCGCTCGGCGATCGCACGCCGCGACATGTCGATGCTGTCGAAGGTCGCCGCTTCGGCACGGGCGTGCGCTTGACCGGACAGGCTCTGCAGGCTGGCGGCCAGGCCCTGCGGGCCACCGCCGGTCCACTGCAGGGCGCCGGCCGCTGCACCAAAGGCCGATCCCTGCAGCCCTGCGTTTTTGTCGAGTGCTGCGAATGCACCTTCCAGGCGCTGTGCTGCCGCCTGGGCGGACGCCCCCAGGCCGCTGGCCGCTGCGGTGACGCTGACCTGGGTCAGGTTCAACCAGGCGTTGTTGCTGTCGTAGCCGTAACTGCTCTGCAGCAACGACAGCCCCTGCAGGCCACTGGAGGTAGCCGGCGTACTGAAGGTGCCACTGAGTCCGCCTGCCGCGTGGATCAGGTCCTGGCGGCTGCCGTTCTGTGGCACGTAGCCGGAAACGAAGCCATGCACGCGCACGCCACCGTCGATCGCGGCATTGCCGGTGACCTGCAGCGCATTGGCGCCCAGTGCGATCATCAGCTGTGCACCGGCCTGCTGGGTGTAGTTGCCCTCGATCGTGCCGGTGGTGTTGCCGGTGGTGAGGAACACGCTGCTGCCGTTGACCACATTGCCGATCACGCGGGGCGTGCCGCCATTGAACTGCAGGCCGGTCGAATCCGGATCGGACTGGCCGAGAATGGTCACATTGGAACGGACCACACCACCGTTCTGCAGCGACAGGATGCCGCGTTCGATGCGGGTGGCGCCGGTGTAACTGTTGTTGCCGGCCAGCACCAGGGTGCCCCCGCCCTGCTTGACCAGGCCGCCGCTGCCGACGATATCGTTGCGCCACGCCGAGCCGGTCGAAGCAAGATCCACGTTGGCGACCACATCCCCCCAGTCGAAACGGCCCGGACCGTTGATCGCACGGCCGATGTCGAGCAGGCCGTAGCCGAACACCGAATCCACGCCCGGCGCGCCGATGTCCTTGGCGGTGCCCAGCAGGGTCTGCCGCACCAGATCGTTGCTGAAGTACGGGAAGCGCTCCCAGACCAGCGCCGCCGCGCCGGAAATCAAGGGCGCCGCAAATGACGTGCCGTAGTTCCAGTAGTAGCTGCCACCATTGGCATCGGGATAGACCGCGCTGCCTGGCGCCGCAAGGCAGTACCGGGCTGCCTGGCCGCAGGCATTGGCATAGCTGGCCAGCGTACCTGGCGCATACGGATCCACGGCGGTGGCCACCAGCCAGCCGCGCTCCAGATCGGCGGCCGGCAGCGTGCCGGCCACGCCCTGCTGGCTGGGCAGCGCGGCCAGGCTGCTCGGTTCGCTGCGGCCATCATTGCCCGCGGCAAACACCACCAACCCGCCGTGGTTGATCACGAAGGGACGATATTCGGCGGCCACCTGCGCGGTGGTCGGCAGGTCGGTCCAGTACAGGCCGCCCCACGAGTTGTTCATCACCTTCACGTTGTAGCTGATCAGGTCCTGGTGGACCTGGGCCACACCCAGCGGTCCGCTGAATGCATTGCCGCGTCCGCTGCCGTCGTCGGTCGGCGGTTTGTCGGCAATGATCCGTGCCGACACGATCTGCGCCTTTGGCGCGATGCCGCCTGGCCAGGAGCCCGTTGCCGCGCCGGCGGCGAGGCTGGCCACGGCGGTGCCGTGGCCGACCACATCATCGACACCCAGATTGTTTCTGGCCGGATCGATGTAGTTGAGGTTGGCCAGCACCCGGCCATTCAATGCCACCGCATTGCGCTGCACGCCGGAGTCGACGATGCCGATGCGCACGTTCTGACCGGTCAGGCCGGCAGCCTGTGCGGCGCGCGCATTGGTGACTGACAGATGCGCGTCGAAAGCCGGCTCCTGTGGTTTGACCGGGGGCGGCGTCGTCGGTGGCGGGGTAGTCGGTGGCGGCGGTGGTGGCGGTGTATCGATGCGCACGTTGCCGCCCCCGCCACCTCCACCACAGGCCGTCAGCGCCAGTGCCAGCGCGGTTGCCAGGGCAGATCTCACCGTCGTCGTGCGTTTCATCGATTCCTTCCCATGAACGTTGGCCCGCCCTTGTGCCGGCAGGCATGCGGCGCCGTCCAACGGCGGCCCTCCCCGACCCTCTATACTTGGGCCGACCCCCACGCAGTCTGCCGGGAAACCGGGGCGCTTCCAACGGCCCACGGTCTCCTTTCCGAACATTGCTTACGCATCAACGAGATTGCCATGTCCAACATCGTCATCGCCGCCGCCAAGCGCACCGCCATCGGCTCCTTCCTCGGCCAGTTCAACGGCGTGCCGACCCCGACCCTCGGCGCGGCCGCCATCGCCGCCGCCCTGGAACAGTCGGGCATCCCGGCCAGCGACGTTTCCGAAGTCCTCATGGGCTGCGTGCTGCCGGCCAATCTGGGCCAGGCGCCGGCCCGCCAGGCGGCGATCGCTGCCGGCATCCCGCTGTCAACCGGTGCCACCACGCTGAACAAGGTGTGCGGCTCGGGCATGAAGACCATCATGCTCGGCCATGACCTGATCAAGGCCGGTTCGGCCAGCATCGTGGTCGCCGGCGGCATGGAATCGATGTCCAACGCGCCGCACATGCTGCCCAACTCGCGCACCGGCAACCGCTTCGGCAACTTCCAGGCGGTCGATCACATGGCCCACGATGGCCTGGTCAACGCATACGACGGCAAGGCGATGGGTGAATTCGCCGAATGCGCCGTGGACAAGTACCAGTTCAGCCGCGAAGAGCAGGACGCCTACGCCATCGAATCGGTCAAGCGCGCGCAGGCGGCCCAGGCCAACGGTGCGTTCGCCGATGAAATCGTCGCGGTGAAGGTCGCCACCCGCAAGGGCGAGGTCGAGGTCACCACCGACGAGCAGCCCGGCCGCTCGGACATCGCCAAGATCCCGACCCTGCGTCCGGCCTTCAAGAAGGACGGCAGCGTCACCGCCGCCAGTTCCTCCAGCATCTCCGACGGCGCCGCCGCTGTGGTCCTGCTGACCGAGGAAGACGCAGCCGCACGTGGCATCACCCCGCTGGCCCGCATCGTCGGCCACGCCACCCACTCGCAGGAACCGGAGTGGTTCACCACCGCCCCGATCGGCGCGCTGCACAAGCTGCTGGACAAGACCGGCTGGTCGCTGGACCAGGTCGATCTGTTTGAAATCAACGAAGCCTTTGCCGTGGTGGCGATGGCGCCGATGCGCGAACTGGGCATCCCGCATGACAAGCTCAACGTGAATGGCGGTGCCTGCGCACTGGGCCATCCGATCGGCGCCTCCGGTGCACGCCTGGTGGTGACCTTGGTCAACGCCCTGCGCACGCGCGGTGGCAAGCGCGGCATTGCCACCCTGTGCATCGGCGGTGGCGAAGCAACGGCTATCGCCATCGAATTGATTTAAATGGATTTAACGATGATTTCGCAAAAATGAATGCGGGATCGCTTGACACCCAATCTTGGCTTGTCATCATGTTGTCGGCGCGCAGCATGCGCGTTGCCTAATTCTAACGACGAGGATTCACACAATGAGCATCAACAAGCTGCTGGTCGCGATGTCCCTGGCTCTGGCCCTGGCCGCCTGCTCGAAGCAGGAAGCTGCCCAGGACGCCGCTGCTTCGGCCAACGAAGCCGCCACCGAAGCCCAGGCTGCTGCCGACCAGGCCGCCGCTGCTGGCGCCCAGACCGCCGACGCTGCCCAGCAGGCCGCTGACACCGCCGCCACCGCTGCTGACGCTTCGGTTGACGCTGCTGCCCAGGCTGGCGCTGCTGCCACCGACGCCGCTGCCGGCGCCGCTGCTGACGCTGCCAAGGCTGCTGAAGGCACCGCTGAGAAGGCCAAGGACGCTGCTGAAGAAGCCAAGAAGTAATAACTTCTTTCTTCACGCTGTTCTGGAAAAGCCGCTGGTTCGCCAGCGGCTTTTTCTTTTGTCGAAATGCGCGCGACTGAGCCGCTGCATCGCGACCCCGTCTTCACAACGGCATGAATAGGCTGGCGTCCCCATCCATTGCAGTACCGGAGACCGCCATGAAGATTCGTCCGATCACTACCCCCCTGCTGGCCGCCTCCCTGCTGCTGGCCCTGGCCGCCTGCAAGGGCCCGGAAGCCGAACAGGCCAAGCAGGACGCACAGCAGGCGGCCGACAGCGCAGGCGCTGCCGCCCGCGACGCCGTCGACAAGGCTGCTGCCGCCACCCGCGAAGCCGCCGACAAGACCGCTGCCGCTTCCGAGCAGGCCGCCGCCGATACCCAGCAGGCGCTGGACAAGGCTGCAGACGCCACCGCGAACGCTGCCGACAAGGCCAAGGACGCCGCAACCGACGCCGCCGCACACGCCAGCGACGCGACCGCCGACGCCGCGCAGAAGGTTGCCGACAAGGCACGTGATGTCGCCAATGACGCCAAGGCCAACGCCGCCAAGGAAGAAGCCAAGCACTAAGCCTTATCGGCAGCCGAGCATCGGCTCGGCGCTACAGGAAAAGCCGCGGCACTGCCGCGGCTTTTCTGCTTTTCGCTCTCTGCTCTCTGTTGATTCCGTGGTGGACCGCACGGAAACCGTCCAAGGCCGCGCGAGTGGGTTGCGCAGGGGCGTAAGCGCCATGGATGGCGCGCCCGGGCCTACAAGGACGTATTCACGGCGCCCCCTGCGCGACCTACCCGCGCGGCCCATCCATCAGTATCAGCGCCCACCACGAGGGGCACCGCCGTTGGCCATTCCCTACGGCAGCGCGCGCGCCAGCATCGCCGTCAGCTCCAGCCCCGCCGGCAGCGTCCCAAACGCCAGCCCATGCTCCCCTTCCAGCCGGCTGCGCACGAACGCCTCCGCCATCGGGCTGCGCGCACGCAGCAGCAGCGCCGCCTGCAGCAGCAGCGCGGTACGCTCGCAGAACAGCCGCGCCTGCGCTTCCTCCGGTGGCGGCGCCGCTGCCCAACGCTGCAATGACGCTGCATAGCGCCCATCACGATCAGCCACCGACGCCAGCTCACCGCGCAACGCCGCCATCGCCTCCGGCTCACGCGCCAGCGCGCGCAGCACATCCAGGCACTGGATGTTGCCGCTGCCCTCCCAGATCGAATTCAACGGTGCCTGCCGGTACAGGCGCGGCAGCATCGACTCCTCTACGTAGCCTGCACCGCCCAGGCATTCCTGCGCTTCATTGACGAAAGCCGGTGCGCGCTTGCACAGCCAGTACTTGCCCAGTGCCGTCCCCAACCGCGCCATCGCCGCTTCATTGGCATCCACACCGGCACGATCCACCGCGCGTGCGATGCGCATCGCCAACACCGTGGCCGCTTCCGACTCCAGCGCCAGATCAGCCAGCACGTTGGTCATCAACGGGTGCTCGACCAGCAGCTTGCCGAAGGTGCGTCGATGGCGTGCGTGGTGCAGCGCCTGCGCCAGCGCCATGCGCATCTCTGCCGCCGCACCCAGCATGCAGTCCAAGCGGGTCATCATCACCATGCCGATGATGGTGGCCACGCCGCGCCCCTCTTCGCCCACGCGCCATGCCTGTGCGCCGCAGAACTCGACCTCGCTGGAGGCGTTGGCCCAGTCGCCAAGCTTGTCCTTCAGCCGCATCAACCGGAACGCATTGCGGTCACCATCGGCCAGCCGGCGCGGCATCAGCAGGCAGGTCAGTCCTCCCGGCGCCTGCGCCAGCACCAGGAAGCCATCGCACATCGGCGCGGAAAAGAACCACTTGTGGCCGACCAGGCGATAACGCTCGCCATCGATCGGTTCGGCGCGCGTGCTGTTGGCACGGACATCCGAGCCGCCCTGCTTCTCGGTCATGCCCATGCCCAGGGTGATGCCGGCCTTGTCCGCCACCGGCACGTCGCGCGGGTCATAGACCGGTGCAGCGGCCTTGCGCGCCCACTCGGCCAGATGCGGCTGCGAATGCAGCACCGCCACCGCCGCATGGGTCATGGTCAACGGGCAGCTGGTGCCCGCCTCGGCCTGGTGATGCAGGTAGCTCAACACCGCACGTGCCACGTGTGCGCCAGGCTGCGGCTCATGCCAGGACAATCCTGCGACGCCGTGCGATTTGGCCGCGTCCATCAACCGGTGATAGGCCGGATGGAACTCCACCGTGTCGATGCGATGGCCCTGTGCATCATGCGTGCGTAGCCGCGGACGATCACGGTTGGCATCGAAGCCGAGCCGGTACAGTTCATCACCGGCGAGTGCACCATAGACACCCAGCCGCGGCGCGAAGCTGGCGGCGCCTTCGCGCTGCACGGCTTCCATCAGCGCCACGTCGTCGGTCCACAACTGTCGCCCTGCGAACGGCGGCGGCTGGTTCAGCACCACATGGGTTTCATACGGCGCGTTGCTGCTGAAGCTGGGTCCACTCATCCGGTCCATCCTGGCGGCAAGAGGTCTGCGGCCCGATTGTGCCGCATCGCCTGCCAAGCCCGTGTTCAGGCCGGTTCTCACCCTCTGCACGAGACGCAGGCCACAGTGACCACATGGCAGGCAACGACGATCTGGTGGTGCTGCGCCCGGAGGGGCTGTACTGCGCCGCCGGCGATTTTCATATCGACCCGTGGCGACCGGTAGCGCGCGCGGTCATCACCCATGGCCACGGCGACCATGCCCGTCCGGGCATGGGCGAGTACCACTGCAGCGAAGGCAGCCTGCCGATCCTGCGCTGGCGCCTGGGTGACGTGCCGGTGCAGGCGCACGTCGAGGGCGTGCCGTTCCGCCTGGGGAAGGTGCAGGTATCGCTGCACCCTGCCGGCCATGTCCTCGGCTCTTCGCAGGTACGCATCGACGACGGCCGGCAGGTCTGGGTGGCCTCGGGCGACTACAAGCGCCAGCCCGACCCGACCTGCGCGCCGTTCGAAGTGGTGCCCTGCGATACCTTCATCACCGAAGCCACGTTCGCCCTGCCCATCTACCGCTGGCCGGACACGCCGGCGGTGGCGGCGGAAATCGTGGCGTGGCGCCGCGAATGCGAACAACGTGGCGAAGCGGCGATCCTGCTGTGCTATGCATTGGGCAAGGCGCAACGGGTGCTGGCCGAACTGCGGCCACTGGACGATCGCCCGGCCTGGCTGCATGGCGCCATCGCCAATGGTGTGGCGGTCTACCGGCAGGCCGGCGTACCGATGCTGGAGACGCTCACCGTGGCCGAACAGGGCCGCCAGCCGGATGCCGCCGGCCAGCTGATCCTCGCGCCGCCGTCAGCTGCGGGCACGCCCTGGATGCGTCGCTTCGGCCGCCACCAGCTGGGCTTCGCATCCGGCTGGATGCAGCTGCGCGGCAATCGGCGGCGTCGCAATGTCGATCGCGGTTTTGTCATTTCCGATCACGCCGACTGGCCAGCACTGCTGCAGACCATCGAACAGACGGGCGCCCGGCGGGTGATCGCCACCCATGGCAATACCGATGCGTTGATTCCGTTCCTGCGCGAGCGCGGCGTGGCTGCCGAAGCCTTCCGTACCGATTTCGGGAGCGAAGAATGAAGGCATTCGCTGCGCTCTACCAGCGCCTGGATCGCAGCACCGCCACGCTGGACAAGCGTGCGGCGCTGGTCGACTACTTCCGCCAGGCGCGTGCGCATGACGCGGCATGGGCGCTGTACCTGCTCAGCGGCGGCAAGGTGGGCGGCGCACGCCGGAAGATCGCCGCCAGCAGCGAACTGCGCGCGTGGGTGAGCGAGGAATCGGGCCTGCCGCCCTGGCTGGTGGAGGACAGCTATGCGCAGGTGGGGGACCTGGCCGAAACGCTGACCCTGCTGCTGGATGATCCATCCCGGCCAGCTGTCGACCGCCCCTTGGCCGAATGGATCGAACAACATCTGCTGGCGGTGGCCAATCAAGCCGAAGCAGTGCGCCGTGCGGCGGTCGTCGCAGGCTGGCAGCAGCTGTGCAGCAGCGAACGCCTGGTGTTCAACAAGCTGCTGACCGGTGCCCTGCGCGTAGGTGTTTCGCAGCGGCTGGTACAGCAGGCGCTGGCCGAATGGTCCGGCCTGGACATCGCACGCATCGCCCAGCGCATGCTTGGTGAGTGGGTGCCCTCGCCCGGGCTGCTGGCTCAGCTGCTGTCGCCGGATGAGCTTCCGCTGGACCGTCAGCAGCCCTACCCGTTCTTCCTCGCATCGCCACTGGAAGGTGAACCTGCCGAACGGCTCGGCCCGATCGATGACTGGCTGCTGGAATGGAAATGGGATGGCATTCGCCTGCAGCTGCTTCGCCGGCGTGGCGAGGTCGCATTGTGGTCGCGTGGCGAAGAGCGGCTGGATGGCCGCTTCCCCGAAATCGAGCAGGCGGCGATGGCGCTTCCCGATGGCTGCGTACTGGACGGCGAGCTGCTGGCCTGGGACGAAAACGCCAACCTGCCGCGTGCCTTCACCGCGCTGCAGACCCGCATCCAGCGCCGCAAACCCGGTGCGGCCACCCTGCGCAACACGCCGGTGCGTGTGCTCGCCTATGACCTGCTGGAAGTCGATGGCGCGGACCTGCGTGAGCTGCCGTTGCAGGAACGGCGTACGCGGCTCACTGAGGTCATCGGTGCGCTGGACGATGTGCGGATCCAGCTGTCGCCCGACGTTGACGCCGACGATTGGCAACGGGCAGCAGCGATGCGCGACGTGGCACGCGAACGCGGCGTGGAAGGTCTGATGCTGAAACGGCGTGTCTCGCCCTACCAGACCGGGCGACGACGCGGCGACTGGTGGAAATGGAAGGTCGATCCACTCACGATCGACGCGGTGCTGCTGTACGCCCAGGCCGGCCATGGGCGGCGCAGCACGCTGTACACCGACTACACCTTCGGCGTCTGGGACGGAGACACGCTGGTGCCGGTGGCCAAGGCGTATTCGGGCCTGGACGACAAGGAGATCCTCGCGCTCGACCGCTGGATCCGCGCCAACACCCGCGAGCGCTTCGGTCCAGTGCGCAGCGTGCGCGCCGAACAGGTGTTCGAACTGGGTTTCGAAGCGGTCAACCGCAGCAGCCGGCACAAATCCGGTATCGCCGTGCGCTTTCCGCGCATCCTGCGCTGGCGCCACGACAAGCCTGCCAGCGAGGCCGATCAGCTGGCTACGCTGCAGGCGCTGGCGCGATGAACCGCAGCCAGGCGCTGCGCAGGCTGGAAGACTGGTTCGCGGCACGCGGCTGGCGCTCACTGCCATTCCAGCGCGCAATGTGGCGCCACTACCTGGCCGGCGAATCCGGGTTGCTGCATACGCCCACGGGCAGCGGCAAGACGCTGGCGATGTTCGGTGGGCCGTTGCTGCAGGCGCTGGTCGATCCACCGCCACCGCCCCGCAGGGCCAGCGCGGTGCGCCCACTGCAGGTGCTGTGGGTGACGCCTTTGCGCGCGTTGGCCAGTGATACCGCCCGCGCCCTTCAGGCCGTCGTCGACGGCCTGGGACTGGGATGGCGTGTCGGCCTGCGCAGCGGTGACGCCAGCAACCGCGAGCGGCGCCAGGCCCGCGAAGGCCGCATCGACGTGCTGGTGACCACGCCCGAATCGCTGGCGCTGCTGCTGAGCTATCCCGATACCGTGGCACGCATGCGCCAGCTGCGCTGCGTGGTGGTGGACGAGTGGCATGAACTGCTGGGCAACAAGCGGGGAGTGCTGCTGCAACTGAACCTGGCGCTGCTGCGCGACATCGCCCCCGCGTTGCAGCTGTGGGGGCTCTCGGCCACGCTGGGCAATCTTGATGAAGCACGCGACGTGCTGCTGCCCGGGCAGCCCGACGCGCCTATCGTGCAGGGCGTGCGCACGCGCGCAGTCGGCGTGCGCAGCCTGCTGCCCGACCCCGGCGAACGTTTCCCCTGGGCCGGGCATCTTGGCCTGGCGCAACTGCCGCGCGTGCTGGACGCGTTGATGCAGGCACGCAGCAGCCTGCTGTTCACCAATACGCGTGCGCAGGCGGAACTATGGCATCAGGCGCTGGCCGCGGTCTGGCCCGAAGACCAGGGCACGCTTGCGCTGCACCACGGCTCACTGGATCCGGCGCTGCGCCAGCAGGTGGAGGATGGCCTGCGCGCGGGCGTGCTGCGCTGCGTGGTGGCCACCTCCAGCCTCGACCTCGGCGTGGACTTCCCCGAGGTTGAGCAGGTATTGCAGCTGGGCAGCCCGAAGGGTGTGGCCCGCCTGCGCCAACGCGCCGGACGTGCGCGCCACCGCCCGGGCGCCAGCGGCTCCATCCTGTGCGTGCCCAGTCATGCGCTGGAACTGGCCGAGTACGCCGCCGTGCGCCGTGCATTGGCCGCCGGCGTGGTCGAAGCACGCAGGCCGCCGACGCTGTCGCTGGATGTGCTGGCCCAGCATGCGGTCAGCCGCGCGCTGGCCGGTGGCTTCGACAGCGATGCGCTACTGGCGCAGGTGCGGCGCACCCACGCCTTCGCATCGCTCGGCGACGGCCAATGGCAGGCGGTACTGACCTTCATCGTGCAGGGCGGCCAGGCGCTGGCCCAGTACCCTGATTTCCACAAGGTCGTGCGCGATGACGACGGCTGCTACCGCATGCACGATCGCCGCCAGGCACTGCGCCATCGGCTGTCGATCGGCACCATCAGCAGCGATGGCAGCGTGCGCGTGCAGTTCCTGCGCGGGGGTGGCCTGGGCGCCGTGGAGGAACAGTTCGCCAGCCGCCTGCGCCGTGGTGATCGCTTCCAGTTCGCCGGGCGCCTGCTGGAACTGGTGCAGCTGCGCGACATGACCGCCTTCGTGCGGCTGGCACGAGGGCGCGGTGATGGTGTGGTGCCACGCTGGCAGGGAGGCCAGTTGCCGCTGTCGATGCCGCTCGGCCGTGAGCTGGAGTGGGTACTGTCCGGCGCCGACGACAGTGCCGAATCACGCTGGTTGTCACCGTTGCTGGCACTGCAGCAGCAGTTGTCGGCGCTTCCCGGCCCGGAACATCTGCTGGTGGAAGAGGTGCGGCGCCGCGAAGGCCAGTTCCTGTTCGTCTACCCCTTTGCCGGCCGCCACGTGCACGAGGCGCTGGCCGCCCTGCTGGCACTGCGCTGTACCCGCTGGCAGCGCAACAGCATCGGCTATGCGGTGAACGATCATGGCCTGGTGCTGGCACCGGCGCAGGCGATCGAGCTGGATGCGGCGCAATGGCGCGCATTGTTCACCCCCGATCAGCTGCTGGACGATCTGCGCGCGGCAGTGAACCTGGGCGAGCTGGCGCGGCGCCAGTTCCGTGGCATCGCACGCGTCGCCGGCCTGCTGGTGCCCAGCCTGCCCGGCGGCATGCCGCGGTCGCTGCGCCAGCTGCAGGCCTCGGCGGGCCTGCTCTACGACGTACTGCGCGAGCATGATCCCGGCCACCTGCTGTTGGCATTGGCCGAACGCGAAGTGCTGCACGACAGCCTGGACCTCCCAGGGCTGCAGCAGGTACTGGCAAGGATCGGCATGCAGGTCTTCTCGGTGCAGCACCCGGCATCACTCACACCGCTGGGCTTTCCACTGTGGGCCGAACGCCTGCGCGGGCAGTTCAGCAACGAAGACTGGCGCACCCGTGTGCAACGCGCGGCCCAGCAGCTGGAGCGCCGCCATGGCCGATGAACTGCCGCTGCTGCGCGCCGGCGAATCGCTGATTCTGCTTGGCGCGCGTGCACTGTACTGGCCTGCGCGGCAGGCGCTGCTGATCGCCGACCTGCACCTGGGCAAAGCCGATGTATTCCGTCGTGCCGGCATCGCGTTGCCCAGCGGCGGCACCGGCGAAGACCTGCAACGCCTGCAGGGGCTGCTGGAAAGGCATGCCTGCCGCGAGCTGTGGATCCTGGGCGACATCCTGCATGGGCCGGCGCATCGCGCTGCCTGGTACCAGCAATGGCTGGGATGGCGTGAACGCAATGCCGCACTGGACGTGCATGTTCTGCGCGGCAATCACGACCGCCAGCTGCCTCATGCGCAGTTGCAGGTCCAGATCCACGATGAAGTACGGCTGGGGCCGTTCCTGCTTCGGCATGAGCCGATGCCTGATGCAGAGCTGCATGTGATCGCCGGGCATCTGCATCCGCAGGTTGCCTTGCCGCCCCTGCGGCGGCGCTTCGCCGCGTTCTGGCTGCGCGACCGGACGACAATCCTGCCCGCCTTCTCCGCGTTTACCGCCGGAATCGTCCCTGCCCCCGTCCCTGGCGAGCAGATGATCGTCTGCGTGCAGGGCGGCCTGGTGGAACTGCCGGAAGCTTGAATCAGGCCGGACGAATGCCCAGCTGCGGCATCAACCGGAAATCAGGCGTGTCATCTTCACGTCGTCGCGGCAACGCCTGGATCGCCGCCAGCATCTCCTGCGCGCAGGTGCGGATGCGTGCGTGGTGCTCAGCTGATGCATGACTGATCAGGCTGCCGACATGGAACTCGAATACGTCCTCCAGTACGTCGGGCTGGTCCTCGTGCAGCATCTGCAGCAATCCGCGCAGCTTGCAGATTTCCGATTCCAGCTCCTCGACCGCGAACAACATGGCGTCCTCCTCTTCAACAACAGGCGGCACGTCCGGGCCGCAACAGGCCGCAACGGCAGCGCCGCCCGGGCCACGCGCGATGTTGATCACGGAAAGGAAAACGGGCGACGCGCAATCGCGTGCAACCTACTTCTCGCATATCCGCGGTGAGGCAACCGTTAATTCACGTGACGACGCGCTTCACGCATTGGCCGTGATCGCGTTGATGCGAGGTGCCTCCGCTGCGGCGGCCAATGCGTCGACGAAAGCCGGATCCAGTGCGAGCGCACCGAACCAGCCGTGCTGGGTGCCACTGAGCACGCGCAGCATGTGGCCACGGCCACCGGGCAGGCGCCCCATCGGGCCCAGCAGCACATCACGCGCCTTGGCCCAGGCGTGGCGGTCGGACTGGAACAGCGGCGTCAGCCAACGACTCCAGCGCTGGTACACCGCAACGTGCGCCCTGCGTTGCGCCTGGTACGCCTGCAACGCTTCGGCACCACCGCCATGCGTGCGAACGGCATCGCGCAATGCCAACGCATCGAGCAGCGCCATGTTCACCCCCTGCCCCAGCTGCGGGCTCATCGCGTGCGCGGCATCACCGGCCAGCACCATGCGGCCCTGGTGCCAGCGCGTCATCACCGCATCACGGTAGACCGCGCGCGCCATCTGGCCGGCATCGCGCAGGTGGGCGAAGCGCGCACTGGCCTGCGGCCACAGTGCATGCAGTTCATCCAGCCAGGGGGCCATGCCGTCGGCCTGCCAGCGCTCGAAGTCGGCGCGTGGCAGGCTCCAGAAGAAGCTCAGGCGCGGCGTGTCATCACCGGGGCGCGTGCCGACCGGCAGCAGCCCGATCATCTTGCGCGCGGCCACGTAGCGCTGGCGCAGCTCCCGCACGTGCGGCCAGTCTTCGGCCGGCAGCAGGCACCACAGCGCCCCCCACGGATACACGCGGTCCAGCCCGGCACCGCCGGCGATCGTGCCGCGCAGCGTCGAGGCGGCGCCATCGGCGGCCACCACCAGATCGAACGGACCGTGCATGCGACCGTCGCTGTCGCGCAGGCGGCCCTGCTCGGCATCCACCGCCGCGATGCTGACGCCCGCATGCAACTGGCCTGCACCCGCGCGCGCTTCATCCAGCAGCGAGAACATGGCCCCGCGCTGCATGCCCAGGCCGTGCAGGCGCGCATCCAGTCCGTCGTAACGCATGTCCATCACCGCGCGCTCGCACGGCGTGTCGCCATACAGGCGGTGCACCGGCGCGGCATGTGCGCGCACGGAATCAAGCAGGCCCATCTGCCACAGTACCTGCAGGCCGCTGGGCTGCAGCAGGAAGCCGGCGCCAACCGGTCCCGGCGTGGGCACGCGTTCGAAGATCTCCACCTCGTGGCCGTCACGGGTGAGCAGGATGGACACTGCCTGTCCAGCGGTGCCGTAGCCGATCACGGCGATGCGCAGTCGTTCCTTCATGGACGCATTGTGCCCGAGGTGGGTGGATCGCGAACGGGCCGCAGGCATGCCGCACAAAAAAAAACCCCGCCGGAGCGGGGTTTTCAACGCACTGTCGAGTGGATCACTCGGCCGGCGTGATGTTCGAAGCCTGGGCACCCTTCGGGCCCTGGGTCACGTCATAGGTGACACGCTGGCCTTCCTGCAGGCTGCGGAAGCCCTTGGAGTTGATGGCGGAGAAGTGCGCGAACACGTCGGCGCTGCCATCCTCCGGCGAGATGAAGCCAAATCCCTTGGCGTCGTTGAACCACTTGACGGTACCGTTCGGCATGGTGATGCGAGACCTTATGCAATGAATGGGTGGTGTACGCTGAACCCGCGCACAAGCTGAGTATGCAAAGCTTGCTCGGGGAAGACAATCACCCCCGTGCCAATTCGCCCACCAGTTCCGGAAGTCCGTTGCCGGCCGCCTGCACGTTGGCCAGCACTTCGGCCATCGTAATCTCCTCGCCATCACCACACCCGGCAGCCCAGTTGGCGATGATCGCCAGGCAGGCGTAATCCAGCCCCAGCTCGCGTGCCAGCGCGGCTTCCGGCATGCCGGTCATGCCCACCAGGTCGCAGCCGTCGCGGCGCATACGGGCGATTTCAGCGATGGTTTCCAGGCGCGGGCCCTGCGTTGCGCCGTAGCAGCCACCGTCATGGACCGTGACACCGGTCACTTTGGCCGCGGCCAGGATCTTGCTGCGCAGCATCGGCGTGTACGGGTGGCCGAAATCGACGTGGACCACGTCGGTGCCTTCTTCTTCACAGATCGTGCTGATGCGGCCCCAGGTGTAGTCGATGATCTGGTCCGGGCAAGCCAGCACGCGCGGACCAAAGTGTTCGGTGATGCCCCCCACCGTGTTCAACGCCAGCACGCGCTGCGCGCCCAGTTGCTGCAGCGCGGCCAGGTTGGCGCGATAGTTGATCTTGTGCGGCGGCAGCGAATGGCCTTCGCCATGCCGCGCCAGGAACGCCACGCGATGGCCGAGCAGCGTACCGACGCGCACCGGGCCCGACGGGCGGCCGAAGCGGGTGTCGACCTCGTGGGTCTGCACATCGTCAAGCTTGGCCAGATTGTAGACACCGGTACCGCCGATCACGGCCAGGGCGATCTGTTGCATTCGAAGCACTCCATGAAAAGACGAACGCCGGCACCCGAGGATGCCGGCGGCAGAAGAAGACGCGCCGCGGGCGGCTGCGCCGTTATTCCTTCATCGCGTAGATGGCCGGCACGCAGCGCAGGGTTTCATTGACGTCCATGCCGAAGCCGAACACGTAGCGGTCCGGCAGTTCGATGCCGGCGTAGTCGGCGGTCACGTCCGGCAGCGCGCGGTCGTGCTTCTTCACCGTCATCGCGGCGATGCGCACGTCGGTCGCGCCCTGTTCCAGGCACCAGGTGCGCACGCCCTGCAGGGTGTAGCCCTCGTCCAGGATGTCGTCGACCAGCAGCACGCGGCGGCCGAACAGTGAAGTGGCCGGCTTGTGCTTCCAGACCAGGTCGCCGCCGGTGGTTTCACCGCGGTAACGGGTAGCGTGCAGGTAATCGAACTGCACGTCCTGGCCGCGCGCGCCCAGTTCCAGCGCCAGTTGGCCGGCGAACGGCAGCGCACCGTGCATGATGGACAGGAACAGCGGCACCTCGCCCTTGTAATCGCGCGCGATGGCGTCGGCGATACCAGCGATGGCCTTGTCGATGGTGGGGCGGTCGACCAGCAGGTCAGCCTGGGCCAGGGCCTGGGAAATGGTGAGGTTGGGCATCAGACGGTTCTTCCAAGGGTTTCAAGCAGACGGGATTGGGTGTCGCCATGGCGGGCATCGGCCAGCAGGCCATCCCAGCCAAGCGCGCCACGGCCGATCAGGCCCAGCAGCGCAGCAGTATTGAGGGAGCGTCCCTGCACCGCGTGCAGGGCTTCATCGACCAGTTCCGGGTGGCAGACCAGCACCACGTCGCAGCCGGCATCCAGATGCGCGTGCACGCGCGCGGGCACACCACCGGCGCTGTGCGAGGCGGCCATGCCGATGTCATCGGAGAACACCACGCCGCGGAAGCCGAGCTCGCCGCGCAGGATGTCCTGGATCCAGCGCGGCGAGTAGCCGGCCGGTTCAGGCGCAATCTGCGGGTAGATCACGTGCGCCATCATCACCGCGTCGGCACCGGCGGCGATGCCGGCCTGGAATGGCACCAGGTCCTGCGCGCGCAGCTCGTCCAGCGCGCGCGGGTCGATCGCGGTATCCACGTGGGTGTCTTCCAGCACGGTACCGTGGCCGGGGAAATGCTTGAGCGTGGCGGCCATGCCGACCGAATGCATGCCGCGCACGTAGGCGGCGGTGAACGCGGCCACCACCTGCGGGTCTTCACTGAAGGCGCGGTTGCCGATGGCACGGTTGCCACGGCCAAGGTCGACCACCGGCGCGAAGCTCAGGTCCACACCGCTGGCCCGCACCTCGCTGGCCATCAGCCAGGCGTGCCGTTCGGCCAATGCCAAGGCCTGCTGCGGGTCGGTGGCATACAGCGCACCAATGTCCTGCAGTGGCGGCAGATCGCTGTAACCCTCGCGGAAACGCTGCACGCGGCCGCCTTCCTGGTCCACGCAGATCAGCTGCGGGCGCGGGGCGGCGGCGCGGATGGCCGCACTCAGATCGGTCACCTGCTGGCGCGAGGCGAAGTTGCGCTTGAACAGCACCACCCCGGCCACGGCATCGTGCTGCAGCCAGTCACGTTCCTGGGCGGTCAGTTCGGTACCGGCAACGCCGATCAGCAGCATGGTCGATCTCCACAACGCGCGCCCGCATGGCGCAGTGCCGCATTGTCGCAGAACCGGCCGACAGGCGCAGTGGTCAGAAAAAGGGGACGGAGGGGATCAAGGCGCAATCGACCCAGGTGGGCTGGATACCTCTTGATCCCCTCCGTCCCCTTTTGGGGGGGCAGGTCAGACCTTGCAGCCGTCCGGGCCGCAGGCCTCGTCGCCGTCAGCCGACGCTGCCGGAGCGCCCTGTTCGGCCGCGATCTGGCGCAGGGCGTTGGCGAAGGCCTCCGGCGGCTGTGCCCCGGAAATGGCCCACTTCCCATCGATGACGAAGGTCGGCACCGAAGAAACGCCCAATGCGTGGGCCTGCGCCAGCTTGGCGTCGACCTCGGCCAGGCCGCGGTCGGAGGCCAGCATCTGCGCGATTTCGCCGGCGTCGAGGCCGCCCGCCACGCCGGCCTTGATCAGCACCGAGGGGTCGGCCAGGTTCTGGCCATGCTCGAAGTGGGCGCGGAACAGAGCCTCGCCGACCGCATCCTGCACGCCGTGCTCGCCGGCCAGCCACAGCACCCGGTGCGCCGGCAGCGTGGTCACCCGCACCTGGCCCTGGCTGAAGTCCATCGGCAGGCCCTCGGCACGCGCGGTGGTCTGGGTCTGGCCGAGGATCTGCTCGGTACGCTCGACGCCCCCGAACTTGCGCACGTAGGCCTCGCGCAGCGGCACCGGGGTGGCGTCCGCATCCGGATCCAGCTGGAACGGCTGCCAGTGGATATCGAGTTCAGGCGCGTTCGCGCCCAGCAACTGCACGCCCTGCTGGAAACGATGCTTGCCGATCCAGCACCAGGGGCAGACCACGTCGGAGTAGATATCGATTCTCATCCCCACGACATGGGGCCCGCCTCCTTCGTTAAAAGGGGACGGAGGGGACTAAGTCGGTTCCCGCACAGGTGGGGTAAAGACGACTTAATCCCCTCCGTCCCCTTTTTGGGGTTCACCACTGTGAATAGGGGTGACTGGCCAGCGCGACGTTGTAGTAGCGCGCATCGTCGGTGACTTCGGCACCCACCCAATCCGGCAGGTCGATCGCCTGGTCGGCGCTGTCCAGCTCGACCTCGGCCACCACCAGGCCGGCGTTGTCGCCGAGGAACTCGTCCACCTCCCAGGTCAGGCCGGCGTGTTCGACCAGATGACGGCGCTTGTCGATCAGGCCACCCACGCACAACGCCAGCAGTGCGCGTGCATCGTCCACCGGGATCGGGTAATCGAACTCCTGGCGGGTATGGCCGATGGTGCGCGACTTCAGGTTCAACGCGGCGTGGTCGCCTTCGATGCGCACCCGCACCGAGGCGTTCTGGGTGCCGCGGTCAAGCGCGCCCATGTCGTTGATGTAGCCCTGCGCCATCGGGATCACCCGGTGCGCGGCGGCGCGCCAGCCATCGCTGCTGACGAGGAATTTGCGTTCGATTTCGATGCCCATCGCACCATTATGCGCGATGGGCATGACAGCCGATCAGCGCTTCTCGAACACCGCGATGCTTTCCACGTGCGCGGTGTGCGGGAACATGTCCATGGCACCGGCGCTGACCAGGGTGAAGCCCTGTTCGTTGACCAGATAGCCGGCATCGCGGGCCAGCGAGCCCGGGTGGCAGCTGACGTAGACGATGCGCTTGAACTGCTTCAGCGGCAGCTGCTGCAGCACTTCGATCGCGCCCGAGCGCGGCGGGTCCAGCAGCAGCTTGTCGAAGCCCTGGCGCATCCACGGCGTGCTGCGCTGATCCTGGGTCAGGTCGGCGCTGAAGAACTGGGCGTTGGCCAGGCCATTGCGCTCGGCGTTCTCACGGGCACGCGCGACCAGGCCGGCATCGCCTTCCACGCCGACCACTTCGCGCACGCGGCGCGCCAGCGGCAGGGTGAAATTGCCCAGGCCGCAGAACAGGTCCAGCACGCGCTCGTCCTCACCCGGTTCCAGCAGGTCCAGGGCGTGGGCGATCATCTTCTCGTTGAGCTTGGCATTGACCTGGATGAAGTCCAGCGGACGGAACGCCAGTTCCACGTCCCACGGCGCCAGCCGGAACGACAGCGGCACGCCCTGCCCGTCCAGCGGCTGCACGGTGTCCACGCCGCCGGACTGCAGGTAGATCACGAAGCCATGCTGCTGGCCGAAGGCGGCCCAGGCCGCACGATCGGCATCGCTGAGCGGCTGCAGGTGGCGCACGGTCAGGACCACGGCCTGGTCACCGGCGATGAACTCGATCTGCGGAATATCGCGCTTGCCGTCGAGCGATTCGATGAAAGTGGACAGCGCCTCGACCTTGGTGCCGATTTCCGGGATCACGGTCAGGCACTGGCTGAGGTCGGCGACGAAACGCGGGTCCTGTTCACGGAAGCCGACCAGGGTCTTGTCCTTCTTCTCGACCCGGCGCACCGAGAAGCGGCCCTTGCGCCGGTAGCCCCAGCTCTCGCCGACCAGTGGCGCCAGCACGGTTCCCGGCTTCACGTGGCCGATGCGCTCCAGGTTGTCCATCAGCACGCGCTGCTTGGCCACGATCTGCTGGTCTTCGTCCAGGTGCTGCAGCACGCAGCCGGCACAGGTGCCGAAGTGCGGGCACTTCGGGGTGACGCGCTGCGGCGAGGCCTTCAGCACTTCCACCGTGCGCGCTTCGTCGAAATGGCGGCTGCGGGCGGTCTGTTCGGCCATGACCACCTCACCCGGCAGTGCGCCGCTGACGAAGGTGACCTTGCCGCCCTCACCCTCACGGCGGGCGACGCCGCGACCATCATGGCTGAGGTCGAGGATCTCGGTCTGGAACGGGGTACGGTCGATGCGGGAGCGGGATCGGGCCACGTGGCAACAGGCTGCGGGCAAAAATGGGGGCGTATTGTCGCAGATCCTGACCGGCAGGGCCCGGACCCGCTTGCGCCCGCCGCCGCCGTGCTTGATGATTGCAACAGCTGACATGGAGGCAGCCCTGATGCAGATGACCCCGCGGGCCAGCCGGCCCCGCTTCCTGCTTGTCGAGGACGACATCATCAGCCGCGGTTTTTTCAAGGCGGCGTTGGAAACGTTACCGGCGGACGTGGACACCGCAGATTCACTGGCCAGTGCGCTGGCGAGCGCCGAACCCGGCGCGCATGACCTGTGGCTGATCGACGTCAACCTGCCGGACGGCAATGGCGCGCAGCTGCTGCGCGAACTGCGCCGTTCACACCCCGACACCCCGGCGTTGGCGCATACCGCCGATGGCGACACCTCCATCCATGCCCGCCTGCGTGAAGCTGGCTTCAGCGACACGCTGGTCAAGCCGCTGGGCCGCGACCAGTTGCTGAAAGCCGTGCGCCGCGCGCTGGTGAACAGCCCCGCGGGGATCTTCGTTGCGCCGGCTCCGGCTGCGGTCGAGCTGCAGGTGCAGGACTGGGACGAGACCGCGGCACTGGCCGCGCTCAATGGCCAGCGCAACCACCTGATCGCCCTGCGCGAGCTGTTCCTGGCCGAGTTGCCGGGGGTACGCGACGCGGTCGAGCAGGCCGTGGACCAGCACGACGAGCGCCAGCTGCGCAGCCAGCTGCACCGGTTGCAGGCCAGTTGTGGCTTCGTCGGCGCGGCACGGCTGGGACGCGCGGTGCGGCAGCTGCATCATGCGCCGGAGTCCGGGCAGGCCCAGGACGGATTCCGCGCGGCGGTGGCAGCGCTCCTGCACTGAGGGGGGGCGGCAGGGCTTGCAGCCCTGCACCTGCTTCAAGCCAGAGCAACAGCCGAAGCAACGGCAACAGCAGGCACCCCGTGGGATGGCGGGGCACTGTGGGTATGCGGGGACGGCGCAAGTACGTCCATGTAGCCTTGGTCGCGCCATCCATGGCGCTCACACCCCGCAAACCCA
>NZ_LLXT01000001.1 GCF_001431625.1 Stenotrophomonas geniculata ATCC 19374 = JCM 13324 | reverse complement strand
GGTGAGGGGCATAGGGGTCTCCGGGTTTGTTGAGGATCGGGCTTTCCTAAACTTCTACCGGGGAAAAGCGGAAGGGCAAGAGCAGGGGAGCAAAAACTGGGGGAGGACTGCGGGGGAAGAGATTGGCTGCCCATTCACCGTTCAAGGTTTTCCGAAGGGTGAAGGGAGTAGGCCATACACAAGTCGCACTGAAGTGTTTTTCCGGCTTGGCTAGAAACGCGCAGCGTTTCCACCCATCCAAGCCTTGCGGCGCCTTTCTTTTAGCCTTGGCTAACAACTTGGCCAACAGTTCGGCTGAAAAATGGCCGGCATCCCAGCAAAACAGCAGAAAAACGGCTTAGCCCACTTGCGCTTCCAAAAACTCCTGCTAATCCATTGGGTATGGATTTTCATTGCAGGGGGTTAAGTGGGTCGTCCGTCGCTTCTAACCAAATCTTTCAGCATCGCTCCCGATGAGTTGGAGAGCGCGCGGTATTGCGCGAAAGAGCAAGGCGTTTCCTTGAACAAGTATTTGCGCCTGGCGGTCTTGGAAAAGAACCGGGGCGTGGTTCAGGGGCTGGAGGCGTCCGATGCGTTGGGCGACATCCGAGCCACGGTCCGCGAATCCGAAACGCGGAATGCCCTTGCCCTAGAAAGCGCGCTGGCTGACTTGCGAGCGGAGCAGAGCGCGGCGCTTCAGGCCAACGAGGACCTGGTGGTGAAAACCCTTCAAGCGTTTTCCCAGTTCCTGGCGCAGCAAGAACCCGACGCCGAAACCCTCTCCAAGCAACCGGCCACCAAAGCAGCAAGCCGTGGGCCGGTAGCCAATCCGGCGTTCCTGCCTCCCAAGCCCTACTAACCCCTTTCCCAACTACCTCATAAGGAGGCATACCCATGAAGCGTTTCATCCTCACTCTCACCATCGCCGCGTTGCTGGCTCCGGGGCTTTCGTTTGCCCAGGACACCCCCCAGCCCGAACCCCAGAAGAAGACCGACAAGCTGCGCCTGTTCAAGGTGGGCGGGATTGGCTGCGCTGCCGGTGCAGGCATCGCTCTGCTGACCGGCAAGAAAGACAAGGCCCTGACGGCGTGCGCTGCCGGCGCGGTCGTTGGCGGGGTCGCGTCGTATCGCGCGCAGGTCCAGGAAGCCCAAGCAGTGGCCGACGCTGCCAAGGCTGCGGGGCTGGATGCTCAGGTGCATACCAAGACCGTTGAAGCCAAGGACGGCCAGGCCGAAGCCTTGGACAAGCTGGTCATCCGTTATCCGGCCGCTGACATGCAGCCGGTGAGTGCCAAGACCGCTGCCACGCTGGACAAGCTGGCCGCGCTCCTGAAGGCGAGCAAGGAAAAGCTGACGGTCTCCTTCAGCGGTGCGGACACCGCCGTGTGCCAGGTGCCGGTCGTTGAGCTGGCAAAGCGCGGCGCGCTTCAGAACGCCACGGTCGATGACCAGTGCGGCCGGGGCGATTACGCCATCACGGTTTCGCCGATCCCCGACGTTCGCTAAGCCAACCGAGAGCTGGGGGGGCGAAAGCCCCTTGGCTCAAATCTTTTTCAAGCGCCTGGGAGGAACCATGACACCCGAAGAACTCATCAAACAACGCAAGCAGCGCGAGCTGCTCGCCAAAGCAGCACAAGCCAAGACCACCGCGCCCACGGACGCGGAGAAGCTCGTCAGCGATGCGACAAAAGAAAACTTGAAAACCGCAGGCCGGCTGGCTGCAAGTTTTGGCAAAGCCTTGGCAGACAAAACCAAGCAAGCGGCCTCGGTCGCCGCTGAGAAGGGGCGAGAGGCGCAAGAAGCGTTGGCCCGGCGTGCGGAAGAGGCCAAGGCGCGCAGGGAAGCCGAAGCCGCCGAGAACGCGCGCTTGGAGGCCGAGCGCGCCCAAGCGTTGGTCGAGCAAGAAGCGACTGCCCAGCCCGAGCCGCGGGTGATTGAGCCCGAGCCCGTTCAAACTGATTCCGCTCCCGAAGCGCCCGAGCCGGTTGTTGAGGAGGTGGTTCCCGAGCCGACACCAGAACCAGAAGCAGGCCCCGCGCCTGTCATCAAAGAGCCGGTCAGCGCTCCTGCGCCTGCCGTCAGTGAAGCCGTGGACGCAACGCCTGCCGCTCCAGTGCCGGCCGAGCTGGTGGCCCCGTCTGTTCCGAACCCCGAACCGAGCAAGTCAGCTCAAGCCCCGGCACCGGCCCCCAAGGCGACGTCGACCCGGGCCCCGGTGAAACCGGAAGCCCTCAAGGCCAATCCGGCCGGTGAGGCGTCGGCGAAGGCCAGCAACAAGAAGGGCTGGCAACTTCTGGCTGGGTCGGGCGTGGCCGTCCTTGTGCTGGGTGGGGCGTTGGCGTGGTGGACCACTCACCGCTCCAGCGAAACCGCTCCGCTCCAAGACAAACCGGCTGCAGCAGTGACTGCCCCGGCCCCCGTCGCCGTGCCAGTTGCTCCGGTTGTATCCGCGCCGCCCCAGGTCGAGGAGCCCAAGCCCGTGACTGCCCCGGTGGAAGAGAAGGCCGCGGTCGCTGCCCCGGTTGTGGAAGCCCCGGTGCTGGCAGAGCCACCTAAGGCCCAGACCCCGGCAACTGCCCCGGCGTCAAAGCCGGTGCCGGTTTCGAAACCAGCTGCAAAGCCCAAGCCGGCCCCCAAGCCTGTTGCTAAACCCGAGCCGAAAAACGATTGGCAGGACCAAGCCAACAGCGATATCGACGCGTGGGCAGAAAAGATCAGGTGAGGTGCTTGCGCTTATCGAAAGCCTTGCTAGAAAGAATGTGTATCCATGAAAGATGGGAGGAAAAATGTTTGGGTGGTTGTTTACGCAGTATCGAAAGCCCGGAAAGCTCCACTTCGGATCGAAGTGGCTCAACCTGCATGGGCGATTTTTCATTGGTAACCCAGAAAGATTTGGGCTCTCCGATTGCCGAGAGAACGTCCTGACCTCGTATTACTACCTGCGGGCGGACCGGAAGATGCCGGTGGCAAACGATGAGGACTTTGATGCCTGGAGGATGGACGCCCTGCGCGCCAGCCAGGTTCGGCACGCCAGCGAAAAACATGTGTCCAAAGCCGGCTTTCTTGTCACCTCCGCCGCGTGCGTGGCCCTTTGCTTTGGGGCATTGGTCGTCAACAAAGTGAAAGGAACACGCCCTTCGCCGGCGGCGATCCAACTCGCGCCCTCGTTGTCGTTGAACGAGTGCAAAAAGAAATGGACGAGCGGCACCATCACGCCTCAGGAAATCGTGGCGTGTCAGGCGCTATCTCAAACCAACAACAACAACAACGGGAGGCACTGAGCATGTTGCTATCGCTGATGGATTGGACGGTCGGTATTGGCCGCAAGCTGTTCAAGAAGGACGATCAAGCGTCGAGCACGCTGGAGCAAATCATTCTGGACGGCAATGACCGCTACGAAAACTTGGTCGGGCGCTTTGACGTGAGCGACCGCGTGAAGAGCCGCGTGCTGGACGTTCCCCCGGAGGACGTAGACATGGCGGTCGAAGCGGGCGCTGTTTTCGACGAGAAAGAGATGGCACTGGTTGTGCCCGAAGAACTGGATCTGGACCAGTTCCATCCGTGGTGGCCGAAGGTTCCGGAGGATCTGCGCAACACCCAGGCCCGCATGATCATCACCAAGGAAGGACGTCGTGCCGAAGGCTTCGTGCTGGGGGACGACATGGCGCTGGGCGGCGACAGCACTGCAACCTCGCTGATGTATCTGGCCTTCCCGCTGATCGGTGCGGTTCAATACTTCTTGGGCTCGCTCATTGGCGCTTTTAGTTACGTGGTGCTGCTGGCCGCGATTCCTTACTTTGTTGCGTTGAAGCAAGCGGAAGGGATGAAGGAAGCCTTCAAGGGCCTGGCCCTGATGGTGCTGCCCGTGCTGATTGCAACCGCTTCGGCGGCGTTGTCGTCCGCGCTCCAAGTGGACGCGGCCAGCATGGGGCAAGCAGCGGTTGACCCGATGAACACGGGAGCGGGGATGATGGCGGTCGCTGCGGGCTTTGCCAAAATGGCGGGCATCGTTCTTCTGATCTTGACCATTCCTGGCCTG
Organism: Stenotrophomonas geniculata ATCC 19374 = JCM 13324; assembly: GCF_001431625.1. Classification (GTDB taxonomy): domain Bacteria; phylum Pseudomonadota; class Gammaproteobacteria; order Xanthomonadales; family Xanthomonadaceae; genus Stenotrophomonas; species Stenotrophomonas geniculata. The sequence continues at coordinate 14,104 of NZ_LLXT01000001.1, read as the reverse complement.
CTGTTGTTCGCGGCCTTCCTGAGTGCGGCCTCGCATCCCCACCGGGGCGTGCTGGGCGGAACCGCCGAGCGCTTCATTCAGATGATGAAGTGGATGGTGGTGATCTTGGCCCTGGTGGGGATCGGCTCCCTTCTCCCGGACGGAATGGGCGTGGCCGTGGCGTTTGTGATCGCGGCCATGTATGCCCTGCAGTTCACGGAAGGCAACTTCGTTCAAACGGCCGCTCGCCTCTATCTGCAGAACTTGGACAACAACCTGGCGACCCAGGGGGCCCTGTCCAAGTCCCACGTGAAGGCCCGCGAGCAGCAGGCTGCCGAAGCGTTGCGCGACAAGACCCCGCTTTTGAAGGTGGGTCGAGCGTCTGGTCACCTGAACGACCGCGGCCATGGCTTTGCGCCGGACAAGGGCACGGTGATGATGCTGTCCTGGCGCGACCTGACCCAAGGCCTGATCGTCTACGGGCGTATCGGTTCGGGCAAGTCCTTCAGCGTGCTGCGGCCGTTGGCCCGTCGCTATCGCGAGTCCGCATTGGCCGTAGGACTGCGGAATGAACTGAAGGGGAGCGCCGCGGGCGAGACCGTTCTTGATGCGAAGCGCAGCGGGGGTGGAGCACTCATCCTGGACGCGAAGGACGGCGCCATCATCTCCGATTTGGGCAAGGACGCGTTTGATATCGTCGTGCGCGCAGGCATGTCGGTGGCCCCCTACGAGGGCCTGGAGCCCGATCAAATCACCAAGGCTCTTCGCGGCGCGACCGGTGGCAAGGTCGATGAGAAGTCCAAGCTCTGGAGCGATGGTGGCGACGCCTTCCTCTTCCACACCGGCATCATCCTAAAAGCCGCATGCCAGCATGAGCAGGCCTACCGAAACTTCTGCATCGCCAAGCTGGAAGGGCTGGAGCACGCCCGGTTGATGATGCTGTTGGAGCGGGAAGAGCTGGAGAAGCGCGGCATGGGCTTGGAAGACCTGGAAGCGGCGCTGGCTCGCGTGGAAGAGCAGATGGGCACCTACGCGATCGTAGCGGAGGCTTCCCGAAACTGGTTCTACACCCCATTCCACCATGCCAAGCTGTTGGCGATGGTCGAGCAGGTGGTGCCGACCCCGCGTGGCGGGGAGATTGCCAGCGCTCGCGTGCTGGAGTTGGTGAACTGGTTGGGGTTGGAGCGCCCGGATACGTCTAGCACGGACGAAGAGCGGGAGGCCTATGCCGCCTACTCCCGGGACTACCACAACCGCTTGGCCACCCGGTCCGAGACCGTCCATCCCGACTTGCTGCGTCCCATGTCCCAGCTGCAAAGCTCGCTGGAATGGGCATTGCTGGGCGTTCCCGCAATGCATAAGGAGCAGCGCCAGTCCTTCACGTTGAACTCGCGGGGGCTCATCGAAAAACTGCTTCGGGGTGAAAAGCTCCGGACGGCGGATGACATCCCGTGGCATTCCGTTGAACATGGGGAAGTGGACGTCTCCCAAGCGCTTTACGGAAAGTTCGTGGGCTTGTTCCTGCCCCCCACGCAGTTCGGCGAAGCGGGCGACATGATGCAGCGGTTGCTCAAGCAGCGTGTCATGAACGGCATTCGGGCACGCGGGGCGCACGGCGACAAGTGGCGCGAAATGCTGCCGGGCCAAACCGACGTGCTGCTGATGATGGACGAGGCGCATTTGCTGCTGACTTCGGACGACGTGCTGCTCTTCAGCACCTCCCGAAGCCTGGGGTTGATGCCGGTGATCGCGGTGCAGGGCCACGACAGCCTTATCAACACCTACGGGTCGGAGAACGAAGCCGATTTGCTGGCCAACACCATGCAATCGGTCATCGCGCTCAACCACTCGTTTGTCACACGCAACTACTTGATGAAGCGGCTGGGCAAGGCTCAGTTGACCACCTTCAAGGAGCCGACGCGTGGCATCGATTTCTCGGGTGGCTTGACCAACTTCCGCCACAGCGTTCTCAACGACCCGAACCACCCCTATGCAGCGGCCTACGAGCAAATGCTGATGCAGGGCGCAGGCCGCTTGAGCGCGCTTCGCGTGGATCCGGCGACGGGGCGCAAATGGCGCGTCGGGGCTGAAGACACGGTGGGCCAAGAGGAGCTGGCACGGGACATCGACATGCCCACAGGGGGCAAGCGGGAGGTCCTGCCGCTCTTCCTGGAAGAGGAATACCCGGCCCTGACCGCTGCACGCGGCAATGCGATTGTCTCGCTCTGCCGGGCAGGCGTGAGCCGCACGGACTTGGCCGAGATGATGCCCAACGACTGAGCCCAAAAAGGGCAAGGCAACCCTTGCCCTTTCCCAAAATCGATCAATGCTGACCTAACCATCCATTTCCTTGAAGGAGGACTTTATGAGCAATGCCCACTTCGACGTCTTCAACGACCTGCTGGGCGCTCGCGATAAACGGCGAGCCAAGCTGGCCGGAGAGCGTCCAAACGACCACCAACCGCAGAAGAAAGCAGTCTTCGACCAGTCGCTGGCGAAGGACCAGGCCGATATCCAGGAGAAGCAACAAGCCGTTTTGGACTGGGCCAAGCAAGCCAAGCCCGACGAGATCACCGACGCACGAGAGCGCTTGCACGCACAGGTGCAGCAGCGCGCTGAAGACGCGCCCAAAGACAAGCACGCCCAAGTGGTGTTCAGCACCGTGGACGAATGGCGACAGAAGCGCCAGCAGAAGGACGGGGGGCAATCCTTGGGGGAAAACATCCCCATGCTGACTGCGGCCCAGCGGCAGCAAACCATGGGGCCTGGTAAGTTGGGCTACGCGCACTACGCCGCCAGCGCGAAGAAGGAAGCAGACTTCATGAAGCGCTATGAGGCGAACTTCGACTGGGACAAGCACGAGGCCCAAGTCCAGAAGAACATCTACCGTCAATGACGGTCCATTCCCCGCGCCGCATCCAGGGCCCTTCGGGGCCCTTTTTGTTGGGCGCGTTCCCTTGTTTGTGAGTGGATCGATCTACCCATAAAAGCAAACGTCAAAAGCGGCGGGGTGGGGGTTGGAAAAGAGAAGAAAGGTTTTGACTAAACATCAAAAGTGTCGATCAATCGAGATTTTCAGGGTTGCCAGTTTTGTGAGATGTGGTTGACTGTAATCAGTTAAACACAACCGGGGGAGGTCCCTATGTATATTTTTGCCGATGCTTACGAGTATGCCGTGGACAATGTGGGGAACCTGTTGATCACTTTGGGCGCGTTTTCGGTGGTGAGCTACGTGGCCGCCAACGTGGCGGGGTTGCTGGCATGATGGCGTGGTTGAAGGAGGATTTGGAGCAGATGGATCTGCACACCGTTTCGCTTTTCCTGCAAACCGGGGTTTTGATTGGCGCGGCTTTCATCATCAAGATCGCTTGCTGATTGCCAAAACCGAAAAAGACGGTATGCAAAGGGGATGGAACCCCAACACGACAACCCAGTAGGCAACCCCGGTGGGGGCGATTTCTTGAATCGTCCCCACGAGCCGTTGCTTCATCCCATTCTCCACCCCCTGACGCTGGCCCAGTTCTACGGGAAGCATCACGAGGCCGCCGCTGCCGCCGATGCGCGGGAAGTGTTGGACCTGGCCACGCGGTTTTGCCGAGAGGCCCAGGTTTTCGGGTTGGACACCCAGGCCGACGCGGGTTTTGACTGGGTGATGACCCCCAGCCGTTTCTCCAACCGCATTTCCCTGGAGCTGGGGCAGGGCGGCCACGCCGCGTTGCTTCAGGTCGATCCGGACCTGTCCACTCACCCGCTCGACGCAGCCATCCATGCAGGCGTGCTGGGCCACAAGCCCCTAGCCTCCGCTTACGCCTTGCTCCCGGCCGAGCAGCGGGATGGGCTGTTGAGAGAACTGCGGGAATCCATCGACCAGGTTCAGTCGAACCGTGCCGCAGCGAAGCAGCTCCAGACCCTCCGAGTCCTGCCTGAACTGCCGGTGCCGTCTCAGCCGCCTCTGGACATCGCCCAACTGCTCCGGCGGCTTGAGGTCCCCGATGCCCGCGCCCGGCTGGCGGCGGACCACGTCAAGGCGACCTATGGAGATGCGCTGACCACGATGCATGGTAGCCAGGTGCTGGCAGCGGCCCATGCGCATACCCCCCACCTCGGGCTCTACGGAGCGCCTTGGCAGACCTGGCTTTGCGAGAACACAACGACCGGGAACCTGGATGGGGTGGAGGCCTGTTTGCGCATGCAGGCCGAGCCCAATGTGCCCGACGCCAACGGCGAGACGCCGCTACACCTCGCCGCGCGCCACGGCCACCCCGGCATCGTTCGTCGGTTGCTTCAGGCCGGCGCGGAGCCAACCCTGGGCAACCCCCGTGGGGAGACTCCCCTACATGAGGCGGCCCAACACAAACGCGCGCAGTGCTGCATGGAGCTCATGGCCGCAGGCGCGGACCCTGGCCAGCTCGACAACGCCGGCCGCAAGCCGGGGGACGTGCATCGGGGGAGGGAGAAGGGACGTGAGCAAATCCACGGTCTATGACTGCTGGAGCTGGACGGTCCCGCCCAGCATTGAGCCGAGCCGCGAGATCCGCCGTTGGCCCCAGGCCCTGCTGTCTGGGGCATGTGTCGCCGCTCTGACCTATCCCGCGGCGCTCTGGCTGGGCTGGCAGGTGCCCAGCAGCCACACCCTCATGAACTACGGCCAGGCACTGACTGGCAGCCTGGCAGCGCTGGTCCATCTTGCCACCGGCACCATCTCATTCCGAGAGCCTGCCGCTGCATTCTGGGAGGTGGCCAAGGAGCAGGCCACGTTTGGCACGTTGGCACGGGTCGGCGTTGCGGCGGGCTTGGCTGGGTGGGCGTCGGCATGGGTGACCCGAAGGGGTCTCACCCCGCGCTCAAATACTTGGCATGTGTCCGGGCCTCAACTGTTGCAAGGCAAGGAAGCCCTCGCTGAAGCCCGCCGCCGCTCGCTCACCAAGAAGGAACAGGAAGACGAGCTGCATGCCTTGTCGCTCCATCCCGATTGGGTCGCCAGCAAGAAGCTGCTGGCCCGTCACATGTTCATCTACGGAAGCGTGGGCAGCGGTAAGAGCGTCATCTTGAAGCACCTGCTGGAGCAGGTGGTGCGTTTCGACACTCGGAAGGCATTTATCTACGACATCAAGGGCGACTTCACTTCGATCTTTGAACGGCCAGCGATTGTCTGTCCGTTTGATAAGCGCAGTTGGATTTGGGATGTCGGCCAGGACGTAGCGACGCAAACCCAGGCTGCCGCGTTCTCCCAATCCATCATCCCCCCGGAGGAGGGCAGCGGCGCATTCTGGGCGTCTGCGGCGCAAGCTCTATTAGAGGGTTGCGTGCGTGAACTCCAGGCCACGAAGGGCAAGGACTGGGGTTGGGCAGACTTGGCCGCGTTAGTTGCCCGTCCCGCTGAACCGATGGCTAAAGCACTGTCGCTCTACTACCCCCGAGCCGCAGCTCTCATCTCCAATCCCGACAGCAACACCACATCGAGCTGCATGGCCATGCTCGCCAACGGAACAGCGGTCATCGAGCGCCTGGCCTTGGCGTGGCCGGAGCGCAAGCCGGACCGCATGTTCAGCATGTTGGATTGGATCAAGGACAGTTACGAGGGGAGAAAACAGGTCATTGTGCAATCGGGTCCGGACGAGGTGCTGGCACGCAGTTACATCAGCGCGATGATCAACGTGGCCGTCCCGGAGATCATCTCCCCGTCGCTTTCAGACGATGAAGCCGGGCGATTCCTAGGGTTCTTCTTCGATGAGCTCACTTCCGCTGGCAAGCTCAACATCGAGCCGTTGCTGGCCCTGGGCCGGTCGAAAGGCGTGGTGGCCTGCATGGCCGTGCAGGACTGGAGCCAAGTCGAGAAGGTCTACGGTGACAAGACGGCTCAGGCGTTTTCTGGGTTGGTCGGCACACACATCGTGTGTCAGCTCCAGGTGGGCGAGACCCGGGAAAAAATCTCTCGGAACCTGGGCAAGCGCACCGTGGCTTGGCGCACGCATGATGACAAGGCGACCGTCCATGAAGAATCGAAGGCGGTTGTGCCGCCGGGGCGCCTCACCGACGATCTGGGCTTCCGGAAGGGCACGGCCTACGGCCCCGAGCGCTGGGGCATCCGCGCCATAGTCCAGACAACCGGGGACTTGCTCCTGCTGGACTGGCCGGGCGTCAGTTACGAGAAAGTGCGGGAAGGGCAAAAACGGGCTCGATGGACGAAGCAGGGCGCCAAGCCGGTTGAGCAAAAGCCCTTGCCGCCGAGCGACGCGCAAAGCGCTGCCGAGGTCCAGCGCGTGCTGAAGATGACCGCCAATCAAGCCAGCGCAGAGCTTCAGAAGCGGGGGGCAACGCCGTCGAAGCTAAGGGCCGTCAGCGACGATGAACTGGAGGCCATATTCCGCAAGTAGATCAATCTCAGTCTTCCTCCTCCGGGCCGTAGTTCGGTGACAAGAACTCGAAGCTCTCAAGTCGGTCACAGTTGATGCAGTGATACATGTGAGAAGCATCTTGGAAGTGCATGCCGCAGAAGGATCCGCAAAAAGGACAGCACTCTTCGAACTCCAGGTCGCCCCAGTTCCAGACACCCATGTATTCAGCTATGCCATCTCGGTCATGGCCGACGATGGCGAATGAGTCCTCCGTTGTCCCTACGAAGCCGTCAACACCGAAGTGCGACAGGATTGGAAGGACATCAGCTGGGTCGAGATGAAACCACTCGCCTCGACCACGGAGGGTCTTCAGGCGTTGATGTATTTCTCTTTCGACACGCACATCGTCATCAGTGCGAATCCACCCAAGGAGTTTCAGCTCCCTTGGGTTGCCTGTCTGTAGATTTCTACGACGTCGCTCAATGTCTTTAGCACGCCCAACCTTTACCTGTTCGTTGGTCTCTTCTATGAAGAAATAGATCACGGGAAGCCCCAGTAGCGTATTGCTCATTCGATCATTTTTGCTATGCATGTGGAAGTGAACACGCAAACGAGGGGCCTATGATCAACGCGACCACACTCAAGCGAAATGCCAGCGGAACCCAGGGCGGCTGCGCGTCCATTGACTACCTGCTTGCCCAGGAACTCGCCCGGGAGAAGGCTCGCCGGGTGGTGGGCTACTATGACTTGCCAGCCCCGAGTGACGCCGCCGAGTCCCGTTTCTACGGCGGAATGGCGAAGCACCTGGGCCTGGCCGAACAGCGCGCCACCAAGGAGTTGATGCTGCCCCTCACCGACGGGTTTGACCCCAAGACGGGGCGGGCGCTTTGCCACAACGCAGGCGACCGCGGCCAGATCCGAGTGAGGAAGGACAAAACGGGGCAGCCGTTGCAGAAGGACGGCAAGGACGTGACTTACCTGGCAGGCGGGCATCGGATCGGTTTTGACCTGACAATCAGCGCGCCACTGGATATCAGCGTTGCGTTCGCCCTGGCGTCCGATCCGGCAGAACAAGAAGCCATCCATGCCGCGCACCGCAATGCGGTCCAGCGGGCGATGGAAGCCTTTGAAGCCATGTCTGAAACCCGACGCAACAAAGCCGGCAAGGATGCAATCGGGGTGGACGGGTTGATTTGGAGCAGCCACCACCACTACGCCGCCCGCGCCGACGAGGCCACCGGGGAGATGGGCCCGAACCTCCACACCCACAACCTGCTTTACAACCTTTCCTTGGGCAACGACGGCGAAGAGGCCACGCTGGATGCGTCGGAGATCTTTCGCTACCGGAAGGCCATGGATGAGGTTTACAAGACCGAGCTCTACCACGGCATGAAGGCATTGGGATATGAGGTGGACCGGATTCGTGAGCTGGACGACGACGGTCAGGAAACCGGACGTGTCTACGCACGGATCGCTGGCCTGGACGAAGAGGTCATGGGGCGCTACGGCAACCGCCGCAAGGAGATCCTGGCTTACGCGGCCAAGCACAACGTCTCCAACCAGCAAGCCACGTTGGCCACCCGCAAAGACAAGGATGAGCCGCCTTACCACGAGCTGATCGAGCTTTGGCAGGAGACGCTGAAAGGCTTCGACGTGAGCACTGAGAGCCTCAAGCAGGCCAAGGGCAACGCGCACGAAATGGAGAAGAAATCCCCCGCGGAACTGCTGGAGCGGCTCCACGACAAGGACGCCATCTTCTGCGATCACAACCTCCTGGAAGTGCTGGGCCAGGAACACGCCGGCAGTGTCAGCGTGCCGGAACTCTACGATCTGGTGGAGGCATTCAAGAAGGAGAGCAACCTGGTGCATGTGAACCCCATGCGTCTGCACGACGACGACAAGGGCGATTCACTGGCCCGGCGCCACACGCAGGAGCGCTACTGCGCCCCGTGGATGCTGCAGATCGAACAAGAAGTGGTGGGTTTCGCGATTGACCGAGCCAAAGAAACCCATCACCACGTGCCCCAAGCCGACGTCGACCGGGTGGTGGAGGATTACGAGAAAGCCAAGGGCTTCCAACTCTCCAAAGAGCAGCGCCACGCGCTGGACCACATCACCCAGGGCAGCGGGGGCGTTTGCAATCTCTCGGGGCTCGCCGGAACCGGTAAAACGACGATCAGTGAGTGTTTTCGGGCAGCTTACGAAAGCCAAGGATTTGAGCTGCTGGGCGTCTGCGTTTCCAACGCCGCAGCCGAGAAGCTGGAGGCGGAAAGCGGAATGAGCAGCGTGTCCATGGCCCAAATGCTCTACGAGCTAGACGCAGGGAAGATGCAGTTCCGCAAGACCGATGTCATCGTGGTGGACGAGGCGGGCATGGTGGATGCGAGGGACACCCACAAGCTCTTCAGCTACGCAGCCAAGGCCGGGGCGAAGGTCATTATGCAGGGGGACGTGGAACAGCTTCAGCCCATCGGGGCTGGGTCCGGCTTTCAGTTGACCAAGAGCGCAGTGGGCGACGCCAAACTCACGGAGATCCGACGCCAGGGCAAACAGGAAGACCGAGAAACCGCGTTGTCGTTCTACGCCACCGACGAAAACGGCCAGGTCATCGACTTGAAGAAGGCCAGCCGTTCCCGGGCCCAGACCCTCGACAAGGGCAACGAGATCAAGGCCCGATTGCTCGACACCATCCGCGAAACGGCGACGGAGAAGGAAGCCCGCGAGAGGCTACTGCACGACTACTTCGAAGACCCGGCGCCCATGAGCGAAAAGCTGGTCATCGCCCACACCCGTGCAGACGTGGCCGCGCTCAATGCCGGCATCCGCGCTGGGTTGAAGGAGCGTGGTGAGCTGGACCAGAACGAGGTGGTGATCGAGGCCCGAGACAAAGGGCGCAAGTTCGACTTGGCCTTGTCTAAAGGCGATCAGATCGTCTTCACCGCGAAGAATAAGGACCTGGGGGTCATCAATGGCACCCAGGCCGTGGTGGACAACATCAAGCCCTCAAGGGCGGGCGGCTACGACATCACGGCTTCCATTCGCTCGGAGACGAAGGGAGATGGGCGGCGCTTGACGTTCAACAGCCATGAGATGAAGGCGTTGACGCACTCCTACGCCGGGACGGTTCACAAGAGCCAAGGCCAAGGGAAGCGGGAGGTATACCACCTGGCGAACCTGGGCATGCTCGACGCCCACAGCGCCCTGGTGGCCTACACCCGACTCACGAAGGGTTCCTACCGCATGTATGCGACGTCCGATGACGTGGAGCGGTTGAACGAACGTCTGGGGCTGGAACGCCTCAAAGAGACCGTGCTGGACGCGGGACTGAAAGACGATCCGCAACGGCCGGTTGTCCAGCTCTCTGAGGCAGCTGCACGTCCCACCACCCAACGCCCAGCCGCCCAGCGAACGGGCATCCAGGGCAAGCTCGACGCGCTGCTGAAGGAGCACGCGGAACGCCCACAACCGCAGATGATCGAGGGCGAACGCAAGGCCCGTTGGCTGCTGGAGGTGCTGGAGCCGTTGCGGCGGGCGCGCCAGGTCTCTCCCAAGCTGCCGGCGCAGTCCCCGAAGCAAACGCAGGGCTTCTCGTTGTGAGCAGCAGGCTGGGCGGCCATGCCGCCCAGATGCTCTTCTCTCCACGCCGCGTTTGCGTTGAGGCGCGGCCACTGGTCGCGTTCTTTTTACGGCAACGCAGCCTAGCAAACGCCTCAATCCTGACAAGAAGGAAAGGGCAATAGGCGACGCGGCATAAGAGGCTATTAAATCCACCCGCGAGCGATCACGACGTGCTCTAACCGTGGCACACTTCATTGCGGTTGTTGGTGGCAAGGGGGAGGTTTCTTCGCGGATAGCTACCTGCTAACGTTGCCGCAAGACAATGTCTGAAGACTGTAGCTTCATTACATCTGCCGTTGCAGCTCAGTGGTCCTACAATGGGTGTGCCGCATTGCTCGGAGGGTCATGATGACCAGCGCCAGTGCTGGCGCACGATTAAAATTCTTTATTGGGAATCAGGGGGAAGATGCAATGCCGAGTCAAGCTAGAATCGCCTTTGATAAGAATTTGCAGGACGTGGAGAACTTGCTGACGTTGCACGCTACAGTTGGTGGCGCAAAGCCAGGGCGACGCTATGACTTGGAGGTGCTCAATAAGTCAGCGATCGTGCTGTTGACTTCGTTCTGGGAAGCATACTGTGAAGACATCGCGGCGGAGGGGTTGGAGTGCATTGTTGCAAATGCAGCCAGTGCGGAGGCACTTCCAAAGGAAATTAAGAAGATCGTTGCGAGAAAGCTGAAGGCAGATGTAAACGATCTGGCAATTTGGTCTGTCTCTGACGACAAGTGGCGGCAATATCTCCGCGACCATATGGCTTCGTTGAAAGAGGCGAGGGATAGGAAGCTAAACACCCCGAAATGGAAGAATATCGATGATCTTTTTGAATCCGCGATAGGCCTCCATGGAGTGTCTTCTAAATGGGTGTGGTCAACAAAGTTGACCGCTGCGAAGGCTAGAGAAAAGCTTGATAAGTTTGTAGAACTCCGGGGTGAGATCGCTCATCGGGGTAAGGCGAAGACCTCTGTCTCCAAGGCTCAAGTGCAGGATTACCTCGGCTTTGTAAAGAATGCCGCCGCGAAAACTGGTGGTGCTGTCAACGCGCATGTGTTCAAGGCGACTGGCACTAAACTCTACTGATCGAAGCCTGAACTGCCAGGCTGAGTGTTCTCACCATGTCACTGGTGTGGGCTGTCTGACGGTTTAGACTGTGAAAAACGGCGAGGGCCCCAAAGGGCCCTTGCCGAGATACGATCACCTCCTTTTCCCGCCACGCAATCGTTTAGCGCCCCAAGTTGATGCTCAGTCCGAACCCGGCCACTGGCTTGTTGCCAGAGCCGAAGGACAGGCCCGCCGAGACGCTGACCTTTTTAGAAACCCGAGCACCCCAGCCCACGGCCATCGCAGCACTGCCACCCGAGAAGCCAACGCCCACATTCAGGTTCACCTGGCCGACGGCAGCCCCGCCGTTCTGCGCAGCAGCCGTCGCCATCTGGGTCATCGCGCCCATCTGCGCACCTAGGCCATTGATTCGGCGATCCTGATGCCGCAAACGGCGGTCGGTATCGACCCAGCGGTCATCCCAGACCTGCTGCATTTCATAGACCTGCCCGCCGTTCACGGCATCCATGGACCCGCGTTCGATGCGCCCCGGAGCCACGCCGGTCACGCGCTGGTTGCCCGCGTTGACGCCCGAAGTGGTCACCGAAGGGCCGCCTTGGACGGTCACGCCCTGGGCGTTGACCGTGGTCTTGCCGACCTGAACAGAGCCTTGGTCGGACAACTGCACGTTGTCGCTGACCGCCACGGTTTGGGTGCCGTCTTCGTCGGTAGTGACTACCACGTTGGCGCCTGCCGTTACATCAGAGCCGCCCACGCCATCCTTTCCTGCGGGGCCTTGAGGGCCTTGAGGCCCCTGCGGACCAGCGGTGCCACCCGGATTCTGCGAGAGACTGGCAATCCTTCCATCAAGGTCATACATGGCCTCAGCGACGTTGGTGTAGGTTGCGCCGCTGAGGAACTGGAAGAGGGGTTCCACGAGTTGACCGCTGACGATGTCAGCGCCCGCGCCCAGCGTCCTCACGGCGGCGGCGACCTGCCTCACGTTCACTGCATCGGTGTAGTTGCGCCCGTCGTCAACATTGGTCACACGGCGCTCGTTGTTCGTCATTCCAACGCTGAACTCGTCTGATTCGAAGCACTGGGAACCAGCGCCGAGTGCAACGCACCCGTCCGCAAAGCCACGTGCCGATGTGCCGCCAACGACCTGGTTGCTTCCCGTAACTTCGACGCTGTTGCCGAAGGTCACGTTGTTGTTGCCATTGATACTTCCACCGGTGCCGATGTGTGCGTTGTTGTCACCAACAACCTGTCCTCCCCACCCCGTGACCGCGTTCCCGCTTCCTTTCGTGGTGACCAGGATCCCCGTGATCAGGTTCTGGTTGCCCTCGATTTCGTTGCCCATCCCGATGGTCGTGTTGGTGGAGCCCGCCGTCGTGTTGTTCTGGCCAAGCTGGGTGTTGCTCTCGCCCTCCACTGTATTGTCGCGGCCAACTTGCAGCGATCCCGAGGCAAGGCCTGGGGTGGGGGAGGACTGAGAGTTGTTGTTTCCGAAAACGATACCTGCCGTATCAATCGCATTGTTGCTGCCCATCACAGTGAAAGCCGAAAGAAGATCTGCGGCCGAATGCATGGTGTTGTTCGTTCCCACCAAAACGCCATTCAACAAATGCTTGCTGGTGATGGACTCGTTTCCGTCACCGGCGATATAAGTGTTCTGAGCCGTTTGAGCAGCCGCTGGGGCGCTGGGGATTGCAACGACAGCGAGACCGACCAGTGCCGTTAAGATGGATGCGCGAAGCGAAGACATGAAAACCCTCCCGAGTATAGATTGATACTTCATCCATAGCAGGCGATTTCATTTCCGCAAGGCGATCAGGCGATCTTTTTCAAGGTGTTAGGAAAGGTGCCGACACAAACCCGAGCCGGAAGCGTCCAGTTCCAAGCCATCCGGTTTTCATTGCCCCAGGCCAAGCACGCCGTTTCCATGCCAGTAGGACACCAAGCCGGTGCCAGCGCACGGGCCAGCACTTCTGAGGAGGGCTCCCCGGTCACCGGAGGAAACGCGCCCGGCTTGCGTCCCTGCCGGTAGGCCCACTTGGCTTGGCCGCACTCGGCTTTCAGCTCGACGTGGGGATAGTCTTTCGGGCTGGTCCACCGGCCGCCCCAGTTCAGCCCCACGATCTCCGCCAGCTCTCCAAAGCGTTGATAGCCGGCCATTACATGGGCATCGCCCAGGTTCCAGCTTGGCTCCCCGTTGACGAACACAGCGGCATCCAAGGCCAGCCCGAAGTTGTGGCAGCTGGAGAACGCCCCAACGCTGGTCACGCCGGACCCGGAGGCAAGCAGGGCCGCCTGTCGCTCGGGGCTTCGATACCCTTCCACGGGCCGCACATCAAACCCTTCCGCGGCCAGCTGGGCCTGGACAGCTTCCACCTTTTCCCGCAGCGCTGGGGAAACCCCTTTCCACACCCTCTCGCTTTTCGGGTGGAAGAAACGGTAAATGGCACCGTGCGGCTTTGGGGCTTGGTAAACCCGAGGCGGGGTGGGCTTGGGGTTGGGTTGAACGGTCGAACACCCGGCCAAGGCCAGGCAAGCCAGAACGGCGGCAATGGTAAAACGGGGCTGCATGCTTTCCTCCCAGAAAGATCAATGGATTCTTTCAGGAGTAGTGGATTTTCAGGAAAGCGCAAGTGAGCTAAAAAAGCCCCCGAACAACCGGGGGAGGAGGCCTGCAGCTCGGGGGCTTAATGGAACAGGGAAAAGGAGTAAGAAACCCCGTCCCGTTGCAAGCCATAGCACACGCAAAGGCGAAGTCAACTGCCGTTTTTCTTCCCTGTCTTTTTTAGGTAGTCCCGCTGGGCTTTTGCAGCCGCTGCTTTCGTGACCTCAAAAAGCTCGCCCAGGTCTTGCATATCGGGGTTGTAGTAGCGGGTCAGCATCTGGGTGGTCTTGTGCCCAGAGAGCTGCATAACCTGATGCATAGGCAGCAAGTTGGCCAGCTCGGTAATACGGGTGTGGCGCAGGTCGTGCAGGGTGGCGTCGGTCACTCCCGCCTTTTCGCGGGCGCGTCCCCAGGCCTGGGTGAGCGTGTCCGATGCGATCGAGGTTTTGCCTTCGTCCAGGCTGAAGACAAACCCGGAGCTGGGGCGCACGGCGGGCGGGTTCTTGGG